>CAJQIZ010000021.1 GCA_905478555.1 uncultured Flavobacteriales bacterium | reverse complement strand
CGCGAGCTGGGTTCAGAACGTCGCGAGACAGTTCGGTCCCTATCTGTTGTGGGCGTTAGAAATTTGAGAGAACCTGTTCCTAGTACGAGAGGACCGGAATGGACGAACCTCTAGTGTACCTGTTGTGACGCCAGTTGCATTGCAGGGTAGCTACGTTCGGATGAGATAAGCGCTGAAAGCATCTAAGCACGAAACTCATCTCAAGATTAGATTTCTTTTAAGGGTCGTTATAGACGATGACGTTGATAGGTCACAAGTGTACGAACAGAAATGTTCTTAGCTGAGTGATACTAATTACCCATAGACTTTGATTCTATTTTATATATTCACTACAATTCATGTCAATTTAATGAACAAAAGTTTTATGGTGACTATAGCACTGGTGTCCACCTCTTCCCATTTCGAACAGAGAAGTTAAGCCCAGTAGCGCCGATGGTACTAGAGTGATATCTGGAAGAGTAGGTCGTTGCCGTTTTTATAAAGAAAAGTCTCAACTTTAATTAGTTGGGACTTTTTTTTTACAGTTTTTTATTTTCATGTAAATAGGTTTAAGGTTCGAATCCTGCTACTTCGATAGTTTTCTCCACGAAAATCAATGACTTTAAGGATTAACACAGTGATTACCAATCCCTAAATAGTTTAAGTTTATTTATTTTATCAATAAAACCAACTCTTTTTTACATTTTTTCCAAAAAGAAAAAAAAGAAGAGTGGTATCCTTTTACATCAAACATCCAGTCTCTGGATTCTTGAATTCCCTCATAGTTGTAATTTAAAGGATGTTCTTTAAATATAATTTTCTGGTGATGGTATTTATTTTGAAGTTCATGAAACTCACCAACAAATACTTGGATATTAGGGATGTTTTCATGGGATAGTGCAAGTATGAAGTCTATAGTCTTCTGAGCAATAGGATATTTAGAAAAAATAGAGGGTTCCAGTAATAGAATTCTATTTGCGAGAATATCTTTCTTCCAATTGGGATCTATATTATAGAAATTATACAGTAAAGTTGGTGCTTGTTTTTTAAAATCTATTATTTGTTGTTTTGGTAGAGGTGTTTTTAATTTTATAAGAGATGTTTCTTTTAGAATTTCAGGGATTTCTATACGTGCTAATTCTTCATATGAAACATCTAGAAAAGTTTTTTTTTGATTTGTAAAACAATATTTATTGATGTTATCTTGGTTTGCAATATATTTTTTGTTGGCATTTGTGCCTGCGACCCATTGCCAGCTTAAGGCATTACTTGCCCAATCTGCGTCAAGTAAATGATAATACATCCATTTTGCAGGAATTTTCCAATGACTTTTTCCAACGTTACAAGCAATTGATGCGATGTACATCCTTAAGTGATTATGAATATAACCTGTTTTGTAGAATTCCTTTATGGCGGTGTCAATAGCATGAATTCCAGTCTTACCTTTATTAATGACAGCTGAAATAGAACGGTTAGAAACATGAAATTGTTGATGTTTTAGATCTTGGTTAATATCATCTCTTTTTGCAATCCATAATTGTTGCCAGTAGTCTCTCCAGGCTAATTCTTGAATGAATTTTTCAATCTTATCAGGATGATATCCTCTATTTATTATTTCTGAAAATACAAATTTTGTCGAAATTACTCCTCTTGAAATATATGGAGAAAGATGGCTGACATCGCCATTAATATAGTTTCGAGTTGTCCCATATTTTATTGGATCTATATGACGAATACGCTGAAGAATTTCTGAATAAGTTGTAGGAAATATAGAAACTTGTTGATTAAATAATTCCATTTAACGCTTGCTTATTTTATTTCCAGTTATTGCTTTTTGTCTTGAACATTTAAAACGAGTTATTTCAGGATTTCTTTTTTTAAGGTGTTTTCGGCTGACGCCGCTATTTACACGTTTTCTCCATCGCTTAAAGCTAGACGTTTTTAAATTTTTCCTCATGACCTGTATAGCTCCGCTTTCTGGTAATCCAAACTGAAATAGAATTGCTTCAAATGGAGTTCTGTCTTCCCATGCCATTTCTATGATTCTGTCAATTTGTACTGGAGTATAGTCCATCTAATTAATTTTCTAAATGATTGTGTTGCAAAAGTACGACTAGAAATTCATATTTATAGCAAGATGTGGTGTAAATTTTAGTTTGAGAGCTTGCTATATACTAGTGAAATAAGTGTTGGTTTTAATCCTGCTATCATGTTTTTTTTTCTATTTTATGTTTTTTGTTTTTTCTTTTTAGCTGCAGGAAATAAAATATTATTAAGAATTAATCTATAACCTGGAGAATTAGGGTGTAATGATAGATCTGTTTTTGGATCACCTACTTTATGTTGGTAATCTTCAGGGTCGTGTCCCCCATAAAAAGTCCAAGTTCCATTTCCTAACTTTCCATGAATGTAACGTGATTCGTTTGTAGATTTTGTTTCTCCCATTATAAGAACATTAGATTTAATAAATTGATTATTAAATGATGTAGTTTGTCCCATAAACCCTTTAATTACCATAGTGTGATTTTGACATAACATAGTAGGTATAGGATCCCATTTTGCTGAGAAGTCAAAAAGTGTAAAAAAATCAATTTCTGCTTTTATTTTACGTTTTGATGTCGCATCAATATTTGAAAACTCGTATTGATTAGGGTTATTAACTAGAGTAAAATCTTTAAAGGCTAGAGTTTTAGTGTAGTCTAATTTTGATTGAGCTCCGGACTCCATAGGATCTCCATCAAACATGTGTGCACATATGTCTGTATTTTCAGAAGCAAGAGATATATCGTATGTGTCGGTAGCTGAGCACATTGCGAAAAGAAATCCTCCTCCTGTAACAAATTCTTTTATTTTTTTTGAAACAGATAATTTTTGTTTGGATACTTTATTAAATCCTAACTTAATAGCTGTTTGTTCAAATAATTGTTTCTGTTGTTTATACCATGTTGCATTTTTATATGTAGCATAGAATTTTCCATATTGCCCAGTAAAATCTTCATGATGTAAGTGTAACCAGTCATAAAGTGGTAAAACTCCAGAGATTATTTCTTCATCATAGATTACTTCATAAGGAATTTCGGCATAACTGAGAGCCATAGTTACTGCATCATCCCAGGGTTGTTTGTGTTTAGGAGAATAAATAGCAATTTTAGGGACTTTTTCTAATCTGACAACATCTTGATTAACAGATGGTGAAGATATACTTCTCAGTATTTCAGTTGATTGTACATCTGCAATAATTTGATAAGAAACTCCTCTTATGATACATTCTTTCTCAATTTCTGGATAATTTTTAATAAGAAACGATCCTCCTCTGTAATTGAGTAACCAATCTACTTTTATTTCATTCTCAATAGCTAAAAATGCTATTCCGTATGATTTTAAATGATTAGTTTGAGAGTCATCCATTGGAATAAGGATGTAGGACGAAAAAATTTCGAGATTAAAAAGAAGTAATATTAATAAAAGAGTTTTTCTCATTAAATATCATCTTCATCATCAAAATCCTCATCATTATTCATTGATGAAGACATAGATACCATAGTTTCATTAGTTACAGAATCTGCTTCATGTTCAAATTCATCTAGGTCTGAGAATTTTGCAAATTGTGCTTTAAATTTAAGTCGAATATTATCTAATCCTCCATTTCTATGTTTTGCAATAATTATTTCTCCTTGTCCAAGGCAATTTTCTCCATCTTCCCATTCTTGAATTTTGTAATATTCAGGACGATAAATAAATGTTACAATATCTGCATCTTGTTCAATTGCTCCTGACTCTCTCAAATCTGATAACATTGGTCGTTTACTACCAACTCCTGATCTCTGTTCTAAAGAACGGTTTACTTGAGAAAGTGCCATTACAGGTATAGATAATTCTTTAGCAATTCCTTTTAGAGATCTAGAAATAGTTGAAATTTCTTGTTCTCTATTCCCTCCCTTTCCTCCTGCAGTCATTAATTGGAGGTAGTCAATAACTAACATTTTTACACCATGTTTTTTCACTAATCTTCTGGCTTTTGCTCTTAGTTCGAAAACAGAAATTGCAGGTGTGTCATCAATAAAAATAGGTGCTTTTGAGAGTCCTTTTATTTTGGAATGTAGTTGTATCCATTCATGATCGGCTAAATCCCCTTTTCTTAATTTTCCAGCTTCAATTTCAGATTCTGAAGAAATTAAACGGTTTACTAATTGTTCAGAGGACATCTCTAAGGAAAAAACAGCTACAGGCATATTGTGTTGTACGGCAATATTTCTGGCCATGGTAAGTGCGAAAGCAGTTTTTCCCATTCCAGGACGAGCAGCACAGATAATTAAATCAGATTTTTGCCATCCAGAAGTAATTCTATCTAAGTTTGAAAATCCTGAAGGAACCCCACTTAAACCTTCTTTTTGGTTTTTTAAATCTTCAATATTTTTAAGTGATATTTTAATTAAATCACTCATTGTGTCGTAACTCTTTCTTAGTGTACCTTCTGTAACATTAAAGAGTTCTTGTTCTGCTTTATTTAGTGTTTCAAAAACATCAATGGTATCATCTAAACTTTCTTCAATAATTCCACTAGAGATATTTATAAGTTTTCTTTGAATAAATTTTTCTGAAATAATACGAGCGTGATATTCAGTATTTGCAGATGAAGAAACTCTTGATGTAAGGCTGGAAACATAAGCTACTCCGCCTGATTTTTTTAAATTTCCTAATCTTTTTAACTCTTCTGTTACTGTTAAAATATCAATAGGGTTTGATGCTTGAAATAGATTAGCTATTGCTTCATAAATATATTGGTGCTCTGTTTTATAAAAATATTCTTGTTTCAGGATATCAATACTGTCAGATAAAGCTTCATTATCAATTAATATTGCTCCTAAAACTGATATCTCTAAGTCAATTGCTTGAGGTTGCATTTTACCATTGATGTCAGCTGGTTTTTTGTTGTCTTGAAGCTTTTTTGCCATATTTATTCGTTGTAAACTCCCATGTTTGAGAATTTATCCATTCTTATTTTAACTAATTTCTCTGCAGTAAGTGACTGACATTCTGCTATACTATCTTTAATTGCTTTTTTTACATTTTTATAACATTGATTAGGGAAAGTATGTGCTCCTCCAAGAGGTTCTTTTATTACTCCATCAATCAATTTATTTTTCATCATATCTTCAGAAGTTAGTTTCAGAGCCGTTGCAGCCTTCTCTTTAAACTCCCAACTTTTCCACAAAATAGTAGAACAATTTTCAGGAGAAATTACAGAATACCAAGAGTTTTCCATCATTAAAACCTTATCTCCAATACCTATACCTAATGCACCACCAGAAGCACCTTCACCAATAATAACACAAATGATTGGTACTTTTAGTTTTGTCATTTCAATAAGGTTTCGTGCTATTGCTTCTCCTTGTCCTCTTTCTTCTGCTTCTAATCCTGGAAATGCACCTGGTGTATCAATTAAAGAAACTACTGGTTTCCCAAACTTTTCCGCCATTTTCATTAAACGGAGTGCCTTTCTGTATCCCTCTGGATTTGCCATTCCAAAATTTCTGTATTGTCTTTGTTTTGTATTTCTCCCCTTTTGCTGACCGATAAACATAACTGTTTCTCCATCAATTGTACCCCAACCTCCAACCATGGCTTTGTCGTCTTTTACATTTCTATCTCCATGTAATTCTACAAAATCACCTTTGGTAAGTTCGTTTATATAGTCTAGTGTGTAAGGACGTTGTGGATGACGAGACATTTGCACTTTTTGCCAAGGAGAAAGATTTTCGTATATTTCTTTCCTTGTTTTTTTAATTTTCTTTTCTAATCCTTCTAATGTAGTGCTAACGTCTACATCTCCTTCTTTTCCTAATTGAATTGCTTGATCTAATTTTTCTATTAGGTCTTCTATTGGTTTTTCAAAATCTAAATAATTCATAGTTTTTTTAATTATTTTCGAAAACAAAGTTAAATAAAATGATTTCCTTAAGCCTATAAAAAAGGATGTGTTTATATTTGTTGTTGAAAACTAATTAATGAATGAATGATTGTATATCCGAACGCTAAAATAAATTTGGGGTTGAATATCCTACGAAAGAGAGAAGATGGATATCATGATATATCCTCTGTGTTTTACCCTGTAAAGGAGTGTGTAGATGTTTTAGAAATTGTAAAATCAGATAATTTTGAGTTTACCAAAAGTGGAATTGAAATCCCTAATGGAGAGAATATTTGCGAAAAAGCATGGAATTTATTGCATACCGATTTTGGAATTGGAAATGTAAAGATTCATTTACATAAACAAATAGCAATTGGAGCTGGTTTGGGTGGTGGTTCAGCAGATGCATCTTTTACTTTAAAAGTTTTAGATGATCTTTTTGATTTGAATTTATCTGTTACTGAATTAGAGAAGTACGCTTTGCGATTGGGTGCGGATTGTCCTTTTTTTATCGATAATACTCCAAAGTTAGTAGAAGGAATAGGAGAGAAGATGACCTCTATTGATTTAGATTTGTCGGAATATAATATTAGATTAATAAACCCAGGAATTCATGTTTCTACAAAAGAAGCATATAGTGACTTAGTTCTAAAAACTCCTGTGTTATCTGTAGAGAAAATAATAGAACTTCCAATAATCGAATGGAAAGGAAAACTAAAGAATGATTTTGAAGAATCTATCTTTGAAAAACATCTGCAATTAGAAGGTATAAAAGATGAACTTTATAAAGAAGGATCTATTTATGTATCTATGACTGGAAGTGGTAGTGTTATTTTTAGTATTAAATATCTGTAAATATTTATTTTATCTATCTTTTTACGTTTAAGTTTTTTATTGATTATAAATTCTTTAAACGAAATGATTTGAAATAAGATTATCAAAATGGGAGTATTCTGTTTATTTAGAATAAAGACTGGACTATAGGATTCTGCATGTATTTCTTTTTTCCCTTTTTCATTTCCTTTTATTTTTACCAGCTTAACATGGATAGTTGATAGATTATGACACTCCTGAAAATGGTGTAAGTTTATTTTAAAATATTGAGATTCTCCTTCTTTTGCAATCTAAAGATTTGACAGTTCAGTTATTTTTTTTCAATAACATAAGCATAGATAGTTGCAAGTATAGTTGCTACTATTGGGCTAATTAAAAGTCCTATTATAAATAGATTGCCAGAATTACCCGAGAGTTTACATTCTTGATTCATAATTCTTGTAACACGAGTTATCCATTCATAGTTATTAAAAATTCATCATTATCCTTAGTCTTATTTATTCTATCTTTCATGAATTCCATAGCTTCTACAGGATTCATATCTGCAAGGTAATTTCTTAAAGCCCAAATTCTTTTTTCCATTCCATCTGCAATAAGTAAGTCTTCTCTTCTAGTGGAGGAAGAAATTAAATCGATAGCTGGATAAATTCTTCTATTCGATATTTTTCTATCTAATTGAAGCTCCATGTTTCCTGTTCCTTTAAATTCTTCAAATATTACCTCATCCATTTTACTTCCTGTTTCGGTAAGAGCAGTTGCTAAAATAGTTAGTGAACCACCATCTTCAATTTTTCTAGCTGCTCCAAAAAATCTTTTTGGTTTATGTAGTGCATTTGCATCTACTCCTCCAGAAAGAACTTTTCCTGATGCAGGTTGAACCGTATTATAAGCTCTTGCCAAACGAGTAATAGAATCTAAAAGAATTACTACATCATGTCCGCATTCTACCATTCTTTTTGCTTTTTCTAATACTAAATCGGCCACTTTTACATGACGAGAAGCAGGTTCGTCAAAAGTAGAAGCAATAACTTCTGCATTTACAGAACGCTCCATGTCGGTAACTTCCTCTGGTCTTTCATCAATTAGTAAAATAATCATGTAAACTTCAGGATGATTATCTGCAATAGCATTTGCAATATTTTTTAAAAGAACTGTTTTACCTGTTTTTGGTTGTGCTACAATCAGTCCCCTTTGTCCTTTTCCTATAGGAGTAAACAAATCTAACATTCTTGTAGCTATTTTGTTGTGTCCGTTTCCTACCAGATTAAATTTTTGGTACGGAAATAATGGAGTTAAATGTTCGAAAGGAACTCTATCCCTAACAATATTAGGGTGACGACCATTAATTTTTTCTACTTTTATAAGCGGGAAATATTTTTCTCCAGATTTTGGAGGACGCACATTTCCTTCTACAGAGTCTCCTGTTTTTAATCCTAATAATTTAATTTGAGATTGAGACACATAAATATCGTCTGGAGAAGTTAGGTAATGGTAATCGGAAGAACGGATAAATCCGTATCCATCAGGAAGAATTTCTATTACTCCCTCTATAGGAATGATTCCATCAAAGTCATAATCGTAATCTAGTCCTTTTTTATTTTGAGAATTAAAGTTAGGATCCTGATTAGGGTTTTTCTTTTTCTGATTAGGATTATTTTTGTTTGCCTTTTGATTCGGGTTGTTTTGATTCGCTTTTTGGTTATTTTGAATCTGTTTTTGATTTCTTTTAATGTTATTAGGAGTCTGAATTTTATTTTGTTCTGGCTTATTTTCAGTTTCTTTTTTCACCTCTTTCTTTATTATTGAAGGATTCACATTTTTAATGCTTTCTACTTTTTTTGTTTCCTCCTTTTTTGGTTCTTCTTTTTTAGGAGTTTCTTTTTTATATGTTCTTGCTCTTGGTTTTTTCGGAGCAGGTTTTTCTTCATTTATTGCTACAGTATTCTCCTTTGCAGAATTAGTAGCTTGTTCATCTAATATTTTATATATTAAATCTGTTTTGGTTAACTTTTCGAATTTTTTCAGATTAAGTGTTGTTGCGATTTCTTTTAAATCTGAAACTTTCTTCTTCTGAAGATCGTCTAATTTGTGCATATGTATATTTTAGAATTTTATTGACGGTTTGTCAATTTTATAGAATAATAAGTAAGTGTGAGTTTGTGTTTCTGTATCGTATTACTATGCAATAATACAAATATTTTTCTAATTCTCTCATTTTGATGAAAAAATCTATATTTGCATAAAATTATATATTATGATACAAAGAGTACAATCCCTGTTTTTGTTTTTTGCTGCTATAGTAAGTTTAATTATTTTATTTTATGCTCCAATACTTGTAAATCCGGAAGGAGAGTACATTGTAATAAAGGATTTACAGTATCCGGCTTTGTTTTTATTACTATCCGTTTTACTTTCATTCTATTCTATTTTTCAATTTAAGAATAGATTAAATCAAATTAAGGTAGTTTCTTTTGCTAGGCTAGCTATAACAATTTCTTTTTTTCTAACTATTTTTACTAGAGATGAATTAAATGAAGTGTATTATGGAGGAGTTTTACTTCTGTTTCCTTATTTAATTTTATTTCTCTCCGCATATTACATTAAGAAAGATGAGAAATTAGTAAGGTCTTCTGATAGGATTCGTTAGTTTTCTTTTCTAGTAAATTCTATTACTCTTAAGTTTTTGATGTCTTTTCCTTCTACATCAAAAGCAAGTATTGTTTTTACCTTATGCCATCCGTAATTTCCAATTGCTCCAGGATTCATATGTAATATATTTAGTTTTTTATCGTGCATTACCTTAAGTATATGAGAATGTCCAGAAATAAATAAATCAGGTTGTTTACTGATAAGTATATCTTTAATTCCTTTTGAATACCTTCCAGGATAACCACCAATATGCGTCATCATTACTTTTACTTGTTCACATTTAAAATAAGTAGTTTCACGGAATTCTTTTCTTGCAGAATGGTCATCAATGTTACCCCAAACTGCCCTTAGTGGTGCAAATTTTTTAAGTTGATCTGTTACTTCTAATTTTCCTATGTCTCCTGCATGCCATATTTCATCACATGTCTCAAGGTGTGGGAAAATGCGTTCATCTAAAGTATGATGAGTATCTGAAAGTAATATTATTTTCTTCATTTATTGTATTAATAGGAAATTTCCTGTAAAGATGTATGGTTTATCTAGGAAATCGAATGCGATAATAGTGTAGGTATATGCTCCGTTTTGTGCTAACTCCTCATTTACTTTCCCGTTCCAGAATAGATTTTCTTCATCAAATATTTTTTCTCCCCACTGATTAAAGATTTTTATACTAAAATTAGTATACCCACCGGCTCTTAGTACCGGTCCGAATGTGTCGTTATCTCCATCATTATTTGGAGTGAAAGCGGTAGGTATATGAATTGTGAAAACTGGATTTATTACTACATTATAATTTACAGAGTCCGAACATCCATATTGATTTTCAATATATAATTGCGTGTTAAAAGTACCTGTATCTGAGAATATATGAGAAAATTTGTCTTGATTTATTATTGTAGTTCCATCCTCTATAGTCCAAATTTGGTAGTTGTAATAATCAGATTTATTTTCAAAAAACACTTCCGGCTTATCAATGTTTACTGGTTGAGGGCCGAAAGCAAAATCAGCATATGGACTAGAATTTATTTTAACTGATGTTGTAATTGAATTAAAACAAGTAGTTATAGGTTCGGTATAACTATATTGAATAGTGTATGTTTCTACTTCTAGTTTTTCAATATCAAAATAACTATTAGGTATTCCATTAATAAAATAATTTCCTCCTTGGGGTGTACCTTGATTTAATATTCTGCTACTATCTTGTGTACAGTAGTTTGGGATATCTAAATTTAATATTGGTAAAGGATTTATCACTACATCAAAAGGTTGATTTACGGGACTATTACATCCATTTTCATCTGTAATAGAAATAATCGTAAAAGTAGTTGAAGTAACAGGAGTAAATGTAAATTTTTCTCCCGTGACAACATCATTTCCTAAAGAATCAATGAGTAAATAACTGCTAATTGTTCCGTCATTTATTTCTACAGTATATTGTGATGAAAGTGGATCTTCAACATTAACTGTAAGGGCGGAAGTATCGTTAATACAAATAGGAGATTCTAAACTGAAATTCATAAAAACTTGATTAGATTGGTTGATTAAAACACTGTCAGAATAAGTACAAGAATTCAAATCGGTAATGATATAGTTGTAAATTCCTGCAGAAAGTGAAAAAGGATTTTCAGTTCCCCAATCTTCAATATATGGAGATGTTCCTCCATTAATTGTAAGTATAGCTTGTCCGTCTCCACTATTAAAACAATTCGCATCAGAAACCATTTCGGAAACGCTAATTGGAGTTGGTTCGTTTATAATTACATATTCGTTAAAAGTACATCCATTTGCATCTGTAACCGTGTAAGTATAATTCCCTTTAGGAAGTTGTGTGATATCTGCTGAATTCCAGTTTTCTGAATAAGGAGAAGTTCCTCCAGTAATTTGCAAGAATGCAGTTCCATTATTTTCTCCACTACATAATACATCAGATGTAATTTCATTTGTAGTGATTACTGTTGGTTCTGAAATTACAGCTATATCTTGTTGTACGCAATTATTGGAATCTGTTACAGAAAAAGGATGATTTCCAGCTGCTAAATTTAAAGGGTTTTGTCCGAACCAATTTTCTGTGAATGGAGGGAATCCTCCTGAAATAGTAAGAATTGCCGTTCCGTCATTGTATCCGAAACAGGATGTAAATGTAGTATTTGTAGTAATAGAAATTTCAGTTGGTTCTGAAATTGTAAAATTGATTGCGTTTGTACATCCATTTAAATCTACAACTAAAACACTGTAATTGTTTGCAGTAAGAGATAAATTGTTTTGTCCAAACCAATCTATTGTATAAGGATTTGTTCCTCCAGAAGAAGATATCAAAGCAGTCCCGTTATTATATCCGAAACAAATCGCATCCGTTGTAGTGATATTAGATAGTAGTGAATCGGGTTCAGTTATAATTATATTATTATTAAAAGTACATCCATTTACATCTGTAACAGTATAGGAATAACTTCCGTCTATAAGAGATGAAGGATTAAATGCTCCCCAATTTTCATTAAATGGGGATGTTCCACCACTAATATTTAGAGTCACATTTCCTGTGTTTTCATCCTTGCAGAATACATTAGTAATATTCTCAGTTACTAATAATTCTTGTGGTTCTGTAATGGTAATGCTGTTTGTGTAATTACAATTTTGGTTATCTGTTACAATATAAGTATAAGTACCAACACTTAAATTTAAGGAGTTGTATCCATTCCAATTTTCAATATATGGTGATTGTCCTCCAGAAACATTTAAGATAACTGATCCTGAATTTTCTCCATAACAATTTACATTAGTTATCGTTTCGGAAGAGGTGATTCCAGAAGGTTCGTTTATTGTAAAACTAAAGTTGTAAGTGCAACCATTTGCATCAGTTACATCTACAAAATGAATACCTGAAATAAGATTAAAGACATCCTCTGTTATTTCTCCATTGGACCAAAGATAAGTGTAGTTTCCAGTGCCTCCACTTGCAGATATGTCTACACTTCCATCATTTCCATTACAATTAGTTACATTAGTTTGTGTAGAAATAACATTTATTGCTGTTGGTTCTGTAATAGTAATGTTTTCTATTATTACACAATTATTAGCATCAGTAATATTTACAGAATAATTTCCTGCATTTAAATTAAAAATATCCTCTGTTGTTTCTAGATTAGACCATGCGAATTGATATGGACTTAATCCTGATGAAACAGTAATATCAATACTTCCGTTAGTAGCTGCATTACAGTTTGTATTTATTTGAGTAAAACTAACAATGGGTGAAGTGGGTTCTGTTAAAGTAATGCTAATTGTATTGTTGCATAAATTAGCATCTGTAATAGTTAGAGTATAAGTTCCAGCTGAAAGAGAAGCAATATCTTCTGTAGTTTGCCCACTATTCCAGCTGAATATGTAGGGTGAAGTTCCTCCGCTAGTAGTAATGTCAATATTTCCATCTGTAGCTCCACAAGTACTTACATTGTTTTGTGTAGAGCTAATTTGTATTTCAGTAGGTTCTGTAATAGATACAGAATTTGTAAAGTTACATCCATTATTGTCTGTAACAGTATAGTTATAAGTTCCAACAGAAAGAGATGAGGAATTATTTAATCCCCAATTTTCAGTGTAAGTTGGGATACCTCCTGAAATTGATAAAATAACATTTCCATCATTTCCTGCATAACAATTTACATTATTTATTGTTTCTGTTACTGAGATAGGAGAGGGAGAAGTCAGAGTAATATTATCTGTATAAACACATCCGTTTGAATCACTAATAGTGTAAGGATAGTTAGCTGCTGATAAGACATTTAGTGTTGTAAAAGTTGAAATTCCTCCAGAAAGAGTTTGAGATAATCCTGCAGCTGTAATAGTGTAATTTGTAATACCTCCAAATATATTTAGAGTGATAGACCCATCTGATCCTCCATCACAACTTATATTATTTTGTGATGTAACTGTAGATATAGCAGATGGTTGAGTAATGATAATGGAATCTGTAATTATACATCCATTTCCATTAGTAATATCTATTATGTAAATTCCAGCAGATAATCCACTAATACTATCTGATATTAGTCCATTTGACCATATATATGATGCTGTAATACTAGCAGCTGATATTACAATTGAATAATCTTCTGTAGCTCCAAACCATGGTTCAGTATATAAAGGAGCCCAAACTCCTGCATCACATGATCCTATTAAAGAAACATCTTGAGTACTAATATATTGAGAAACCACTCTCATTCTTGTTGGGCCGGATACTCCGCTATATGGAACGGTGATAGGTATAGATATAGTTGAATTTATTCCATAAGGTATTGTAGCAACCTCTTCACCTGGATCACTAAAGTCTCCATCAATATTCCAGTCTATAAATATCTTACCTCCAGCTGAGTAATTCATATTACTACAATCTCCTAAATTTATTGTTAAGTTGTAATTTTGCCCTTCTGTAATATCTGCATACATAGATGTTGTATAATCTTCATACTGATCACAGATTCCCGCAGTATTATTATCAATATTAAAATTATCACCAAATAATTGAACTAATTCAATATTTGAATAAGTATTTGATCCAGGTTCAGATGTGCAATAATTAAGTGTTGATACAGTTCCAGGAGGATTAGAAGATCCTATTAATTGTACACTTGCAGTACCATTATTAGCTCCATTACAACTTACATTTGTTGTGTTAACAGAAGCTGTAAAGATGCCAGGCTCATAAATAATTATACTATCTGAAAAAGCACAACCATTAATATCAGTTACAGTGTAACCATAATTTCCCGCACTTAATGCCGTAGGGTTATTGCCTCCCCAATTAGTAGTGTAGCTAGCTGTCCCCCCAGAAATTGTAAGTGTTGCGCTACCATCTGTAAGGCCATTACAAGAAACATTAGTGGGTACGCACAAAACATTTGGCGAATCATAAACATTTATATTATTTGTAAGAGAATTAGAGCATCCATTGGAACTTGTATAGGAATATGTTATTGTATTGATTCCAATATCATTTATATTAGGATTAAAAATAGTTGAAGCAATATTATTAACTAAATAATTCCCGCCTATAGGTGTTGCAGAATTAAGATTTATTGGTAGATCTCCAAGACAGAATTGTGATACAAATGGAAATATAATGCTAGAAGCAGAAGTATCTACATTAATTGTCAACGAATCAATATATGTACATCCATAAGAGTTTGTGATTGCTAATGTATATGTTGTAGTGGTATCTGGAGAAAAATAAGGAGAAGAAATTGTGTTATTAGATATGTTATAATTGGGTGACCAAAGATATGTATATGCAGAGGTGTTAATCTGTGGGTTAACCTGTACAGAGTCATAACTGCAAATTGTTACATCAGATAATTGTACTCCAAGTGCGTTTACTCGAAATTGCTGAACATTATTAGCTCCTCCTGTTGCAGCGGTAAATCCCCAATAGACGTTTGGGTTATTACTAAAGATATTAGCCATAATATTATTAGTATAATTAACCAGTAACGCTCCATCAAAAATAACCTTAAAATTAAATGATGATGGATCCCAGGAAAAAATAACATTATGCCATTGACCATCTTCTATATTGATATTTCCAGTAGGAAATCCTAGAGGTCCTGCTAAATTATTCCCTCCATTATGATTAAGATCTCCATTTTTTTGTATTGCAATATGATCATATGATGGGTCAGAAGCGTTTTGCCAGGTGTCAAATTCAACCGCAAATGATGGACTTACACCTTGATATCCCATTCCACCACCACCAGTTCCTATTGATGTACTGATAGGTTGTAATACAAAAGCTATTCCATCCGCCCCACCATTATTATAACCAAAAAACATATCAACATTAAAATTAAATGGTTGTGTTAAATTTAATGTAACACTATTCCAGGCAGAACCTGATTGAGAATTAATCGCTTGAGTTAATCTAAAAGTATTGGGTATTGTCTGCACAGCATTACCATTTAAAATGAAACTACCCGTTACTGTTGGGGTAGGGTTAACTATCAATGTTGTAGTCGTCAATCCATCTGTATAAATACCATTTTGTGTTTCCCAATTACTATATAACAACACACTATCTCCATTGCAAATAGTCACTGTACTTTGTCCCCACATGAATATTGGTAAATGAAGTATTATAAATATTATTTTCTTCATTTATTGTATTAATAGGAAATTTCCTGTAAAGATGTATGGTTTATCTAGGAAATCGAATGCGATAATAGTGTAGGTATATGCTCCGTTTTGTGCTAACTCCTCATTTACTTTCCCGTTCCAGAATAGATTTTCTTCATCAAATATTTTTTCTCCCCACTGATTAAAGATTTTTATACTAAAATTAGTATACCCACCGGCTCTTAGTACCGGTCCGAATGTGTCGTTATCTCCATCATTATTTGGAGTGAAAGCGGTAGGTATATGAATTGTGAAAACTGGATTTATTACTACATTATAATTTACAGAGTCCGAACATCCATATTGATTTTCAATATATAATTGCGTGTTAAAAGTACCTGTATCTGAGAATATATGAGAAAATTTGTCTTGATTTATTATTGTAGTTCCATCCTCTATAGTCCAAATTTGGTAGTTGTAATAATCAGATTTATTTTCAAAAAACACTTCCGGCTTATCAATGTTTACTGGTTGAGGGCCGAAAGCAAAATCAGCATATGGACTAGAATTTATTTTAACTGATGTTGTAATTGAATTAAAACAAGTAGTTATAGGTTCGGTATAACTATATTGAATAGTGTATGTTTCTACTTCTAGTTTTTCAATATCAAAATAACTATTAGGTATTCCATTAATAAAATAATTTCCTCCTTGGGGTGTACCTTGATTTAATATTCTGCTACTATCTTGTGTACAGTAGTTTGGGATATCTAAATTTAATATTGGTAAAGGATTTATCACTACATCAAAAGGTTGATTTACGGGACTATTACATCCATTTTCATCTGTAATAGAAATAATCGTAAAAGTAGTTGAAGTAACAGGAGTAAATGTAAATTTTTCTCCCGTGACAACATCATTTCCTAAAGAATCAATGAGTAAATAACTGCTAATTGTTCCGTCATTTATTTCTACAGTATATTGTGATGAAAGTGGATCTTCAACATTAACTGTAAGGGCGGAAGTATCGTTAATACAAATAGGAGATTCTAAACTGAAATTCATAAAAACTTGATTAGATTGGTTGATTAAAACACTGTCAGAATAAGTACAAGAATTCAAATCGGTAATGATATAGTTGTAAATTCCTGCAGAAAGTGAAAAAGGATTTTCAGTTCCCCAATCTTCAATATATGGAGATGTTCCTCCATTAATTGTAAGTATAGCTTGTCCGTCTCCACTATTAAAACAATTCGCATCAGAAACCATTTCGGAAACGCTAATTGGAGTTGGTTCGTTTATAATTACATATTCGTTAAAAGTACATCCATTTGCATCTGTAACCGTGTAAGTATAATTCCCTTTAGGAAGTTGTGTGATATCTGCTGAATTCCAGTTTTCTGAATAAGGAGAAGTTCCTCCAGTAATTTGCAAGAATGCAGTTCCATTATTTTCTCCACTACATAATACATCAGATGTAATTTCATTTGTAGTGATTACTGTTGGTTCTGAAATTACAGCTATATCTTGTTGTACGCAATTATTGGAATCTGTTACAGAAAAAGGATGATTTCCAGCTGCTAAATTTAAAGGGTTTTGTCCGAACCAATTTTCTGTGAATGGAGGGAATCCTCCTGAAATAGTAAGAATTGCCGTTCCGTCATTGTATCCGAAACAGGATGTAAATGTAGTATTTGTAGTAATAGAAATTTCAGTTGGTTCTGAAATTGTAAAATTGATTGCGTTTGTACATCCATTTAAATCTACAACTAAAACACTGTAATTGTTTGCAGTAAGAGATAAATTGTTTTGTCCAAACCAATCTATTGTATAAGGATTTGTTCCTCCAGAAGAAGATATCAAAGCAGTCCCGTTATTATATCCGAAACAAATCGCATCCGTTGTAGTGATATTAGATAGTAGTGAATCGGGTTCAGTTATAATTATATTATTATTAAAAGTACATCCATTTACATCTGTAACAGTATAGGAATAACTTCCGTCTATAAGAGATGAAGGATTAAATGCTCCCCAATTTTCATTAAATGGGGATGTTCCACCACTAATATTTAGAGTCACATTTCCTGTGTTTTCATCCTTGCAGAATACATTAGTAATATTCTCAGTTACTAATAATTCTTGTGGTTCTGTAATGGTAATGCTGTTTGTGTAATTACAATTTTGGTTATCTGTTACAATATAAGTATAAGTACCAACACTTAAATTTAAGGAGTTGTATCCATTCCAATTTTCAATATATGGTGATTGTCCTCCAGAAACATTTAAGATAACTGATCCTGAATTTTCTCCATAACAATTTACATTAGTTATCGTTTCGGAAGAGGTGATTCCAGAAGGTTCGTTTATTGTAAAACTAAAGTTGTAAGTGCAACCATTTGCATCAGTTACATCTACAAAATGAATACCTGAAATAAGATTAAAGACATCCTCTGTTATTTCTCCATTGGACCAAAGATAAGTGTAGTTTCCAGTGCCTCCACTTGCAGATATGTCTACACTTCCATCATTTCCATTACAATTAGTTACATTAGTTTGTGTAGAAATAACATTTATTGCTGTTGGTTCTGTAATAGTAATGTTTTCTATTATTACACAATTATTAGCATCAGTAATATTTACAGAATAATTTCCTGCATTTAAATTAAAAATATCCTCTGTTGTTTCTAGATTAGACCATGCGAATTGATATGGACTTAATCCTGATGAAACAGTAATATCAATACTTCCGTTAGTAGCTGCATTACAGTTTGTATTTATTTGAGTAAAACTAACAATGGGTGAAGTGGGTTCTGTTAAAGTAATGCTAATTGTATTGTTGCATAAATTAGCATCTGTAATAGTTAGAGTATAAGTTCCAGCTGAAAGAGAAGCAATATCTTCTGTAGTTTGCCCACTATTCCAGCTGAATATGTAGGGTGAAGTTCCTCCGCTAGTAGTAATGTCAATATTTCCATCTGTAGCTCCACAAGTACTTACATTGTTTTGTGTAGAGCTAATTTGTATTTCAGTAGGTTCTGTAATAGATACAGAATTTGTAAAGTTACATCCATTATTGTCTGTAACAGTATAGTTATAAGTTCCAACAGAAAGAGATGAGGAATTATTTAATCCCCAATTTTCAGTGTAAGTTGGGATACCTCCTGAAATTGATAAAATAACATTTCCATCATTTCCTGCATAACAATTTACATTATTTATTGTTTCTGTTACTGAGATAGGAGAGGGAGAAGTCAGAGTAATATTATCTGTATAAACACATCCGTTTGAATCACTAATAGTGTAAGGATAGTTAGCTGCTGATAAGACATTTAGTGTTGTAAAAGTTGAAATTCCTCCAGAAAGAGTTTGAGATAATCCTGCAGCTGTAATAGTGTAATTTGTAATACCTCCAAATATATTTAGAGTGATAGACCCATCTGATCCTCCATCACAACTTATATTGTTCTGACTAGTTAAAACAGTCATTGGGTTAGGTTCAGTAATGTTAAAAAAACCGGAGTTGATACATCCATTCGCATCTATTACATCAACAGAATATGGCCCAGCAGCTAATCCGAAAACACTGTCGGTAGTCTGTCCAGAAGACCAAATATATGATGCTGAAATAGTTGCAGCAGTAACTACGATAGAATAATCTTCTGTAGCTCCAAACCATGGTTCCGTATATGAAGGAGACCATAACCCAACATCACAAGGGCCTACTAGACTATTATCACTAGTACTTAAATATTGTGCAACTACTCTCATTCTAGTAGCTCCTGATGCTCCAGAAAGAGGTACATTAATAGGAATTGTTGCTACGGAAGATACTCCATAAGGAATCGTTCCTACTTCCTCACCTGGATCATTAAAATCTCCATCAATATTCCAATCTATATAAACTTTAGCACCTGCAGAATAGTTCAAATTACTACAATCTCCTAAATTTATTGTTAAGTTGTAATTCTGTCCTTCTGTAATATCTGCATACATAGCTGTTGTATAATCTTCATACTGATCACAGATTCCCGCAGTATTATTATCAATATTAAAATTATCACCAAATAATTGAACTAATTCGATATTAGAGTAGGAACTAGAACCTGGTGTAGAACTGCAATAACTTTGAGTTGAAACGGTACCTGTTGGAGTGTTATTCCCTTGAATTTTCACTACTGCTGTTCCATTATTTAATCCATTACAACTAACATCAGTTGTTACAACATTAATGTTGAAGTTAATAGGTTCGTATATTATAATACTATCTGTAAAACTACAATTATTTGCATCTGTCACCGTATATGTATAGCTTCCTGCAGAAAGAGCAGTAGGATTTGCTATTCCCCAATCTTCAATGAATGGAGTTTGTCCTGTTGTGATATTTAAAATAGCTGTTCCGTCTGTAAATCCATTACAACTTGCGTTAGTTGTTGTTGCGGTTGCAAAAGGGGATGGGTCAACAATTAAGTTTTGTGATGTTGTTGCAGAACATCCATTTCCATCTGTATAAGTATAATCTATTATGTTACTACCTACATTTAGTACTGATGGAGTAAATGTTGTGGAAATATTACCGTTTACTAAGTAAGTTCCACCTATTGGAGTTGCAGTGTTTAGTGTTAATATTCCTGCATTATCACACATACTAGCATAAATTGGTATACTTACAATAGGACTAGTGGTAATGTTTACTGATAAATATGAAGTGTCATCTGGGCATGCGGCAGAAGAACCTTGTACAATATATGCGTAGGTACTAGTTGTGTTTACAGAAGGATTAAACTGATTTGATACAGCATTCCAACTTGCGTCATACCAGATTCCACCATTGTCTGGGGTCCCTAATAAATGAGTTTCCATATTAAAAACAGGATCAGAGTCACAAATGTTTAATGTGTTATCATCTCCAGCATCTCCACCTAAAATACAGCAGTTTGTTGTTGCAGTACCACTCGTTTGTGAAAAAGTAATATTACAGTTTTGATTTGAATAATTAGTAATCAAGATTACATAATAATCTCCTGTTGAAGCACCATTGATATCGCAAAATTCGTTCCATGTTCCTGAATAACTACAATCTTCCACGTTGGCAGCAGTTAGTTGATTACACATAATAGTGGGATTAGTAAATGGTCCCCAACATATAAAATCAATATCGTTTGTATTACCCGCTGAACCTCCTTGAATATTAATTGTCATGTTGCCTGGGTTATCTATTTCACAATAATAGAAAGCAGGATTTGGTTGAGAAAATAAACAATCAAAATATGCTCCAGTTGGAGCTGCAGTATTTGTAGATGCCGGAAATGTATAGGTGCTACCAGTACAAAATGGTAATGCAGTATTACAAGTAGAGGATTGAGCATAAACAGTGTTTGTACAGTATAACAAAAATAATATACTAAATACTCTTTTAATCATAGAATAATATATTATCTGAATTTGTAAATTTCATTTGGTTTATCGTATTAATAAGAAGTTTCCTTGAAATACTCTCTCTTTTCCGTGTAAATCTATAATGTAAATTGCATAGGCATATTTCCCAGAAATCGCATATTCATCACTCCCATCTACATAACCGTCCCATCCTTCAGTTATGTCAGTAGTATGGAAAATTTCTTGACCTTGTCTGCTATAAATATAAAAGTCATATTCTGAAACACCATCTACATAAGGTTTAAAAATATCATTTACTTGATCTTTATTTGGAGTAAAGGCATTCGGAATGTAGAAAATAAACGCATTGTCAATTACAATTTCTTGTATTTGTATACTGAAACATCCCTTGTTAGATTCTACATAAAGTTCCACAAAATAGGTTCCACTATCTACATCCGAAAATCTATGTGTAAGTTCTCCAAAATTAGTAGAGGTAAGATTGCTGTTGTCGTCAAAATCCCAAATACCTAATGTGTGATTGGTAGATTGGTCAATAAAATGAATAACAGGGTTTGTGACATCAGCTGGTTGTGGATAAGCAGTAAAGTCAGCGACCGGAACCGGATTTACAATTACATTAGCAGTTCCGTTTATGTTTTTACCATTACAACCCTTACTGTCTACTATATTAGTAACGGTATATATACCAGATTCATTTGTTGTAATAATGTGTTGATATCCAACATTAGAAACTATTTTTTCTGTTATACCAATTGTGTATTCAAAGTTAAAAGTAGGTGTACCGTTAGATGTGTTAAAGATAACTTCTACTGTCGATCCATCATCACATATTTCTCCACCACCAGAAACAATAACTTCTGGTAATTGATTAACAGTAATAGTAACAGCATCTGTAAAATTATTAACACAATTATTAGCATCTGTTACTGTTGTGTAAGTGTATACTGAAGTAGTAGAAGGGCTAACAGAAACAGAGTCAGAGGTATTACTTAATAGGAATGGAGCAGATATTGTTCCACTAACATCATAAGACAATGTCCATGGTGAAAGACCTGCACTGAAATCAAAATAAATTTGAGTAATTTCTTCATTACAAATTTCTGTAGTTCCTGTTGCATCTACTATAGGTAATTCGTTTACAATTAGTGTTTTACTATCGATAAGTGTTTGCATACATCCGTTTGCATCCGTTACTGATGTTAACGTGTAAGTTGTAGTATTTGGTGGAGAAACTAAGTAAGTACTTCCTCCAATTAGTCCACTTGCATCTACAGTTAATGTATTGTTAGTACTTCCTTCTAATAAATTTAAGTTAAATGGTGCTAATCCAGATAATACTGGAAAAGAAAGCTCAGAATTTTGTCCGAAACAAATAGGATTAGCTCCGTTAATTGTAAGGTCTAAATCAGGTAAAGCTCTTACTAAAATATTAGAAGTGGCAGCAATGTTTGCTGTACAACCTTCTGCATCAATTATATTAATAATAGAATAAGAATGGTTTCCAACTGTTGGGTTAGGAGTTAATATTTTAAAAGTAGTTCCTAAATTGTTAAATATTAATGACGGGATTTGAATTATTAAATTATCATTATAGTTTACAGTAAATGGTGCTGTTCCTGATAAAAAATCAAACTCTAAAATTGCATCTTCTTTAAAACAAATAATAGGGGTTGTAGTTGTAAATGTTGCAGATGGATTAGGATTGTAAATAATCTGAATATCGTTAGGGATATTTGGAGCTGCTTCATTATTAACATCAATAATACTTACAATACTAAATGTATTTATTCCAAAATTTAAATTTGTGTTTGGTATTATAACTGAAGTAACTCCTGTTGAAACTAATATTTCAGTATAAGGAATTCCATTAATAGTATAATCTACTGTAACTGGAACAACTCCTTGGGTCATATCAAACTGTATGCTAGATACATCCCCTTCACAAATTTCTGGAGTAAGGGTTGTAAACGGATCAATTATTGGGTAAGGAATAACTCCAACAGGAACTGTACTTCCGAAAGTTGTAGTACAACCGTTTCCGTCTGTTATTAAACTTATTGCGTATGTTGTTGTTGGAATAACATTCGGAGTCATATTTACTGATCCACTCATTCCGGCAGCTATAAATATAGATGCAGTGTTGAAAGGAACTTCATCATCAAAAATATCAATCGTAAAAGGAGCAGTACCTACTAACATAGTTACATCTAACCCAATCTGATATCCTTGGGTTGTTGATGGACCAGAAGAGGTAAAAGAAGAGACAACTGGTTCTGGGTTTATAGTTAAATCAACACTAATAGATTGGTTAGAACAAGGGGATATTCCATTTACTTGATAAGTAAAAGTAGTAGTACCAACACCATAAGTATTAGGATTAATATTTGATGGTACAGGAATTCCGTTTTCGTACCAAGTTCCTAGATTCGGACTTCCGTTTAATAAATTATCTAAGTCAAATAGATTTCCAAGACCATAATTGTTTATACAGATAGATTGAGGATTTGCAGTTCCAACATTAGGAGCTGTAATTACTGTTACAGGAACTATTGTTTGTGCATCAGGACAAGCTGCAGACTCTACTACATAAGTGTAGTTTCCACCTGACATTGATGTGTTAAAGTTAAAGGATGAACTTGGAGGTTGCTGAAAGTTGTTTTCATCTAACCAGTATCCATTTAAATCTTGTCCTGAAATCTGATTAGCTAGGTCGTATATTGTTAAGTCATCCGAACAAACAGAAAGAGGTAAAGTAAGAACTCCAGAGTTGGGAGGAGTTAAAACATTTACCACAGAGTTTTGTCCTGATACTGTAGCACTACAAAACAAATCTGAAATATTTGTAATGGTTAAATTAGTAATCCCTGTTGTATTAGGAGAAAACGTTATGGGGTTTCCTGTTATGTTGTCATTTCCATTTTGATCAGAAATAACAAAAAATGCTGGGTTGATGTTATCTGTAACTGTCATAAAAAATGGTGCAGAACCAGTAACGAAAAAGTTTAAGTCTAATGATTCTCCTAAACATATCTGATTAATTGTGCTAAATGTTACTGTAGGTAAATCGTTAACAATAACTGTTGTTTCTACAAAATCAGATGGGCAGTTAGCCGTTGCCACAATTGTGTTTCTTAAAGTATAGGTTCCGGATGTAATAGGATTAAAATTAGATGAAACACTAGTTCCAGGTATTCCTGAAGTTACGTCTGTCCAAACAGGTGTGTTAGGTACAGGGTTAACAATGAATAATGAATTTAAATCTAGTATAGATCCCATACACATATTAGTAGTGAATGGAGGTAACTGACCTGCTTCTGGTGGAGTTTCTAAGTTAATTGTAATCGTACTTAGGTCTGTAGGGCAAGGTGAATTACTTACTGTATAAGTGTAATCTCCTGCAGGATAATTTGCTGGATCGAAATTATAATTTAAACCAACAAATGGTAAGTTTACTGGGGGTATTCCTGTCCCAGTGTAGGTCCAGGTTCCATTTGCGTCTGGAGAGTTGCTTAGAAAAGTAGAAAGATCAGTAATAGCATCTACTGTACAGAATGTTGTAGGAGTTAAAGGTGTATTTCCTGCATTAGGTAAGGTGTTAAAACTGACAACTTGTGATGCGTTAGTGATAGGAATCTCACAATTATTTGGATCTGCAGCATCCACAAGTGAGGTGATGTTGAAAGTAACATTAGGAATCGCTAGTGAAATTGTAGGGCATAAGTTGATTGGATTTCCAGTAGCAATGTTTATTCCATTATTATCAATGGTAAACATAGAGGAGGAAGATCCGTTTGCGTCTATCATTTCTATAATAATATTATAATTACCAGAAGATACAGTAGAAGTGAAATTTAAATCAATACAATCTCCTTGGCAAGCAGGGTTGGGTGTAATAGTAGAGAAATCCCAACTACCTCCTGATCCTGTTACTGTTATAAAACTATCTGCTACACATCCTGGGTTGTTTGCATCTGTAACTGTAACTAAATAATCTTGTGTAACAGCAGTAGTTACGGTTGTGTTTTGTGAATTTGGATTACCTATACCAGCAGTAGATCCTCCTGGGATTATTGACCAGCTGTAATTATAAGGATTTGTAGTAGGACATGTTGTTGGAAAAGGAGCTACATTTAAAGGGTTTACACCAAATGCACCATTTGGCATTGGTAATGGTGGTGGCCATACAGGTATATTAGGGGATGTTGTTATTCCTTGAGCGTTTACATAGTTTCCGTTCGGATCCTCTACGACATATACACATTCTGCAGGATTTGGTCCTCCACTTAAAAAGTTGACTGACATTGTTCCTCCATTTGTTACTGGGAAGGAATACACGGAAGGTCCGTATCCATTATTAAGAGTATATGTACCTTGAGAGATTCCATCTACAAACACCTCAATTCTGCTGTCAATTGAAGAGGAGGTTTGTGGAATAGTTACCCATCCATCCCCACCATTATCAAACATGTAAACATTGTAATTACAGGTATTAAAGTTTACATCAGCAGTTAAATCTGTAGCAGAGGGGCAAGGGTTTAGTGGGTTCGGTACAATTGCAGGTGTAACTACTGGGGGAGAAACATCTACAGCGACGGTTGTACTACATGTAGATACTCCGTCAGAATATGTTAATGTGTAATTTGTTAATGTTATTGGACTTACCGTAATGTTTTGTGTTGTTTGCCCTCCAGCAGACCATAGGAAGTTTGCTCCTCCGGGTCCTGTTGGTACAATGTTTACATTTTCTATTCCCCAGAAATCCCAAGAGGCAGATGTTGGGCTAGTTTGTATCCATCTAAATTGGGTGTTAGCAGACCATGCAGCAGCTGGGATTGGAATAGAATATTGAGCCCAAGTATTATATTGAGGAGATAGTGGATTTCCGTTTCCTGGTGGAATAAAGTAAGCTTCATTGTTGTAGGGAGGAGGATTCGAACTAAATGGAACTTGAGGAGCTCCCATATCTTGCCATATCCCTCCTGTTTTATATTGAATCATTATTCCTTCATTAGTTTGATCAGGACCATCACAACTTCCTCCTTGTCCTTCCATTTTAAATTCAAAGAAAATAGTTCCTCCTAAAGGTACTGGAATTTGTATGGTCCTTATCTCTCTAGCTAATGCTGATCCTTGTGGAAACCATAAGAAATCTCCTCCTGAAGAAGCTCCTGCGCAAGAACTAGTTGTTGTTGGAGATCCTGTGCAATTGGAGTTAGTTGTTCCTCCTGTACTTAACATTGCCCATAAACTTGGGTTAGGAGTTGTAGCATTAGTCCAACTGTTAAAATCATCAGAATAAACAGATGTTATGTATCCGTCTCCAATTAAGTCTGCAGATTCTCCACAGGTTATTAAACTTGGAGATTCAATACAAACAACACACTGAGAATGCGCCGTAGTAAATGATAATAGAAATATTGTTAGTATCGATAAACTTTTAAAGTAGAATTTATTCATGTGTTGTAGTTATATTCGTTAATTCAAATTTTGTAAGTGTTACATATTTCTCTCCTGTTGTATTGTGAACAAAAGAGGAGAATACTGTAAATTTCTTCATTTCATTATTTTCACAAGAAGAACTTAATGTTTCGTTAGCCTCCAATTTAACAGTCTTACGGAATTCATCTGTGTTTAGTTCTGTATTTACTTCTTTGGAATTGTTCCATAGATCAATACTATAATCTAAAGTAATGTTATTGTTAGTTAGGTTGGTGAAACGGAACACTAAAAACTCCTGACTTGCAGTGGAACTGAAGTCACATACTTGATAGTTAAATTCAATTTTTATATTGTTGTCTGTAAAGTATTCTTCCCAACTATTGTTCTGAGAAAACAGGGTATTTGATAATAGGAGAAACCCGCAAAATAAAGTTGCATTAAGTAAAGTTTTTTTCATGTCGTTTCGTTTCGTTTTAGATAGCAACAAATGTAACGAAAAAAAACATATTTTAACAAAGTGTAATTATCTGTTTTACAGATAGTTGATAAGTTTGGTTTTTTGTAGTTGTATTATATCGTCAAAAGTAAATATTTCTTGATTGAGGAGTTTTTACTGTTTTAAGATAAAATATTAGTATTATGTATAATTAATGAACTTACGAAATAGTAAAAAAGGATAGAGCTAAATAAGAGTAAAATTAAATAAGTATTCGGAATTTTTTTATTGTAAAATAGTTTTAATACTATAAGTAATATTAGTAGAGTTTGAACTAAGATTGTTACAGAAAACCAGATAGTTACAGTCCATAAGTTTCTTATTTTATTTCTCCATATTTGTGTTAAAAGTTTAGGTCTTTTTTGTTTTAATAACTTGTTGTTACAATGTATTATTCTTTCTTCAGCAATCTTTAGTTCCGGATTTAGTATAATCGATTTTTTGAATTGATGTTTTGCTTTTTGGAATTCTTTTATTTGAAAATAACAAAGTCCCATATTATAATATATTTCTGAACTTTCTAGATTATTCTCTAAAATACTATTGTAAGTAGATATCGCTTCTTCATAATTTGGGATATTGAATAGAGAGTCCGCTTTGTTAAATAACCGTTCGGCAGATTGAGAGTTATTGTAAAAAATAACAAAGAATAAAAAAATTAATAGTCTCATTTTTTGGATAAATTACTTTCTATTTTTATTATTATTTCTTTTGCATTGTCTAGTGTTTCTTGCATCTTTTTGTTGTGGTCTTGGGTTGGAGAATATCTAGCAAATTCGCAAACATTTAAGACTTCAATAAACTTATTTTTAAAATCGTTATCAATATTATTATTGTTGAAATGAATGTCAATATTTTCTTTTGATAATTCTGCAGATTTCACTCCAAATTTATCCGTTAGATATCCCCAAAGTGATTTTTCAATTTCTTCAAAAAAGACATCAAAATCATTATTATTTAAACATAATTGAGCGTTTTTCAGTCTTTTTATTGCTATTTTTGTAGATTTCCTTCTTTTTGTATGTTCAGGTTTTGAGTTTCTTTTGTTCTGAATAAAAGAAGTTAGATATATAATAAGTATAATAAGTATTCCTCCCCAGAATAATTTAGGAAACCAATGGTAAATTAGAATTCGGGTACTAATTTTTGAACCACCATTAAATTTTAATAACTCTATCTTTTCTTGATTTATTTGAGTACTATCTATTGGGAAATATTGTTTTCCTTTTTCTATTTTAAAGGAATATTTTTCACTTTTGATATTTTGATATTTTCCTGTTTTAGGGTTCAGATAAGTGAAATTAATTTCATCTATCTCAAAGTTACCTACTTGCCTTGCAATTAATATATACTCAAATGTTTTTGTTCCGTTTGTATTATAGTTTCCTGTAAAAGTTTTATCGGTTATTGTTGGTTCAAAAACTTCAAATGCATCTGGAAATGTAATGTTAAATGGTTCTAGTAGGTTTATATTACCCTCTCCTCTAAAAATTACTTTAAAGCTAATAGCTTCGGAAGTTTTGAGTGTTGTTTTATCTACTGTGGTTTTTAAAGTAAAATTTTCACTTACAGTACCATGAAAATTAGTTGGAATTGGTAAGGGTAGTTTTTTTACATTAATTGTTTTTGACTTACTGCTGAGGTTTAAACTACTTAAAATAGTTTCGTATTGAGGTCCGAAAAATGGATGATTAGAAATTAATCTACCTCTTTGCGGGATAGAAACATCCATTTCTGATGAGGGAATATACAGTTTTCCAGATTTTTGTGAGGTTAGTACGGAATGTCGAAACTTTATAGATGTGTAAGCAACTCCATCAATAATTTCTCTTTTTTGTTTATTTGTATTTACCTTTACTTCATCTTCCCAAAATCCGTTATAAGTTATTGGGAGGATATTTGAATTCTGAATATTTGTTCCATTTTTAATGTATATTTTTGAAATAGAACTAATTTGTTCTCCTACAAATATTTCAGATTTATTGGTGACTAACTTTATATAAACATTAGTTAAATTATTGTCATTTGTTTCTGCCCCTTTTTCAACTTTAACTTTTAGAACTTTACTTTTTATATTTTTTCCATTTACCTTTACACTAGCTGAGGGAATAATAAAGGTTCCTACTTTTTTTGCTTGTATGGTGTAAGATATAGTAGTTTTTATCTCTCTTGTAGTTTTCCCGTTTTGGTTAGAGTAACTTTGTGTGAAACCTTGGCTAGGACCACTTAAAATATGAAAATTAGATAAGTTAGGTGGTCTAAAGTCATCCCCATTTGCATTAATTGTATATTGAAGTGTTATTATCTCATTAGTTAATGCTGGGTTTTTATTAATGATCACATTTAACTCTTGTGAAAAAGAATTTAAATGAAGCAGTAAGATAAGGAAAGTAAGTATTTTTTTTATTACCAATCTTTTAGTAATTTATTGTTTCCAATTGCTTTCTTTTTCTGTAAATCTTCTTGCACTTCTTTTTCCTCTGTTTCCAAAGCTTGTAATATTTGCTCAATTTCTTCTTTACTTAATTCTTGTTCCTTTGGTTCTTGTTTCTCCTCTTCTTTTTTTTCGTTTCTCTCCTCTTCTTTCTCCTCTTCTTTCTCCTCTTCTTTTTTTTCTTGTTTCTTTTTTAAGGATTGTGCTAAAGCCAAGTTGTGTTTTGTGTTATAGTTTTCAGGTTGTAATCTTAGTGATTTTTTATAGGATTCAATGGCTTTATCTAATTCTTGGGATAAAAGTTGACTATTTCCTTCATTATATAAGCTTTCTGCTTTCTGATTGTCATTTTCTGTTAAGCTGCTAGAATTTTTGTAAAACATTTGGGCTTCTTCTAATTTTTTAACTGCTAAAGTGTCTTTTGATTTTAATAAGCTTATTGCTTGTCGGAAAAGAGAGTGTCCAGCATTTAAGTTTGCCTTATAATATTGATTGTCTTTTTCTACTGATTGTTTAAAATAATCTTCCGCTTCGCCATAGTTTTCCTGTTCGTACATTTCAATTCCTTTGTTTAGGAGTTCTACTTTGTTTTGCGACCACAAATTAAATGAGGAAGTAATAAATAATAGGACAAGTATTTTTTTCATTATAGAAACCATTTTTTAAGAAATAGATTTTGTTTTTCTGAAATTATTAAATTCAGCATAAAAAAGAATAATGAAATAAATAAAAATAGTTGAAATCGGTGGGTGTAGTCAGTGAAAATTAAGCTACTTATCTCCTTCTTTTCTATTTTACTTATTTCGTTGAACAGTGTTGTTAATCCTAAATCACTATTGTTAGCGTTAATGTTTATTCCGTTTCCTGCATTAGATAATTCTGATAGGAATACAAAGTTTGGTTTGGTTACAATGGTATTTCCTTCTCTGTCTTTTTTGTATCCTCGTTCTTTTGATAAAGGAATAGGTCCACCATTTTCACTTCCAATAGCAAGTGTATGGATAAATACTCCCTTTTCTGCCGCTTTATTAGATTCTGTAATTGCTCCTTCCTCATGATCTTCACCATCAGTTATTATAATTATAGATTTATTGTACTCGTTCTCAAAATTAAATGATTTTACACTTTGTCGTATCGCTTTCGCAATATTAGTTCCTTGTGTATTAATACTTTTTGTATTTATATTAGAAAGAATCATTTTAGCAGCAGAATAGTCGGAGGTTATGGGTAGTTGAGTGTATGATTCTCCTGCAAAAATTACTATTCCAATTCTGTCTCCTTCTAACTGGTCTATTAGTTTGTTTATCGCTTGTTTCGATCTTAACAGTCGGTTTGGTTTTATGTCTTCACATAACATAGAATTGGATAAGTCGATAGCTATTACTATCTCAATCCCTTCTCTTTTCACCTCTTCTAGGTTGGTTCCTATTTGTGGGTTTGTTAGTCCTATTATTAAAAATAAAATTCCAAGAAATTGAATTAAATATTTTAGTTTTTCTCTAAATACAGATTTGTTTTTAAGGGTGTTTTTTTGTAGGTTTTTAGTGGAGAATTTAAGTAAGTTTCTCTTTCTCCATTTTAAAAATAAAAATAGAAAAAGGGACAATATCGGTATTAATATCAATAAGTAAAAATTGTCTGTATTTCCAAATTTAATCATCTAGTTTATTTTTCTGAAATAAGTTATTTGTAACAAAATAGAGATTAAAAATAGACTTAGTGATAGTTGTGCAAACAAGTAGAATTCTTCTGTTTTGCTGCTAAATTTCTGTGTTTCTATTTCAGAAGTTTCTAATTTATTTATTTCTTCATAAATATTTTTTAAGCTTTTATTGTTAGTAGCTCTGTAGTATTCTCCACCTGTTTTAACTGCTATCTCAGTAAGTGTTTCTTCATCAATTTTCACTTCTACATAGTCGTAAATAAACTTACCGTTAAAATCAATAGCTACTGGTGATTTTGCCATTCCTTTTGTTCCTACTCCAATGGTATACACTTTTATGTTTACAGAATCAGAAGCAGCAATTTCAGCTGCTGTAAAAGGAGAAATTTTACCTGTAGTGTTTTCTCCATCTGTAAGTAGAATTACAATTTTACTTTTAGAGTCTGAATCTATTAATCGGTTTATAGCATTACCAAGTCCGTCTCCAATTGCTGTTCCGTCTTTTATCATTCCGTATTCTATATCATTAAATAAATTGATAAGAGAATTATGGTCGGTAGTTAGAGGGCATTGAGTAAAACTCTCTCCACTAAACACTACTATTCCAATTCTGTCATTTTTTCTTTGACGGATAAAATCGATAGCAATTTTTTTAGTGGATTCTAATCTGCTTGGTTTTAAATCTTGTGCTAGCATGCTACCAGAAACATCCATTGCTATTATAATGTCTATTCCTTCCGTTTTACTTTCTTCCCAGCTTATAGTGCTTTGTGGTCGGGATATAGAGATAATAATAAAACAAATAGATAAAATTTGCAAAATATAGGGAGTGTTAACAAGTCGTTCTTTAATTGTTTTTTTATTATTGAAAAATTTTAATTCTGAAAATAGTATAGTAGATACTCTGTTTTTTTTTAGTATTAAAAACCAAATAAGATGTGCTATTACTAAAACTAATAATAATAAATATTCTGGGTTATATAAAGATATTTTATTTAGAAAATCCATGATTCTCTATTTTAGTTTTCTTAATAAAATCAACTGATAGGTCCATTGTTTGTTTGTTTTCTTCTTCTATCGAAAATCCTTTTGCGTACTTAATATTGTCTGATCTTTTAAGAATTGTTTCTATATTTTGTATTGTTTCTTTCTCTATTTTAATTTGAGTTAATTTTAATAAAATATCAGATGTTGGAAGTTCTAACGCATTAAACCCAAATCGTAATTCTGTATACTCTCTAATAATTGTAGATATTTCTGAATAATATTCTTTCAGTTCTCCTTTCTGCCACAGTTTTTGTTTGTTTAAATTTTGCAACTTATTTAGTGCGGTGATATGTGCGGCTATTATTTTTTTAGGTGTCAATAAGACTCCATCCTTTTTATATTTTTTTATTATATAATAAACTAAAGTACACAATAGTAATGCTGCTATAATTATAAAAAAGATATTCCATTTTTCTTTTCTCATTTCAGCTAACTCTTCTTCAGTAAAATCCTCCTCTGTTCCTTTAATTGGGAGACTAATATCTGCCATTCCGCTACTGTCTGTAATTAGTATGGTATTTACATTTAATAGTAATCCGTTTGTTTTTTTATTTTCATTAAAAACAAAAGGAGGAATATAATAGCTTCCACTATCAAAACTAGTGATGGTAAGTTGCTGAGAGAAAATTTTAGTAGTTTCTGTTTTCGTTTCTATTATTTTTCCTCTTTTAAGTATTTCTACTTTATTAAATACAGTATCGGTAAATTTGGGCCAGTTATAGGATTCATTTTCTTCTAATTCTAAAGATATATTTAGTTTTATTTGGTCTCCAATTAAAATACTGTTGGTATCTAAAATTGCAGTTTGAGAAAAAGACCACTGACTTAAAAATAAAAATACATAAACTATTTTCCTCATTATCTTTTTCCTCTATTTTTAAAGAAACTGATTAGAGGCTTTATGTAGTCCTTTCCGGTTTTTATATCAATATGGTCTACCCCTGAACTTTGTAGAGTTTGTTTTAATTCTTTTTCAAATTCTCTGTAGTTATTGTTGTAATTTGTTCTTACTTGTTTGTTGCTGCTGTCCATCCATCTTGTTTGGCCGCTTTCGGCATCTTCTACTTTTATGAGTCCCACATTTGGCAGTTTTTCCTCTCTTTCGTCATGTATTCGGAGGGCGATAATATCGTGTTTGTTTCGGGCAATTTTTAAGGATTTATCAAAATTAGTATCCATAAAATCGGAGAGGATAAAGCAAACGGCTCTCTTTTTTATTACATTGTTGAAGTACTTTAATGCTAATTCAATATTAGTTTTTTTACTTTCCGATTCAAAAGTAATCAATTCTCTTATTATTCGTAGAATATGGGATTTCCCTTTTTTTGGAGGAATAAATTTTTCTATTTTATCCGAGAAAAAGAGGACTCCAATTTTATCGTTGTTGTTGATAGCCGAAAAGGACAGGACAGCCGCTATTTCTGTGGCTACTTCTCTTTTTAGTTGTGTTTGTGTACCAAAATCCGAGCTTCCACTTACATCTATTAAAAGGATAACAGTCATTTCACGTTCCTCTTCAAAAACCTTTACAAACGGACTGTTGTATCGAGCCGTTACATTCCAATCTATAGAGCGAACATCATCTCCTGGTTGATATTCTCTCACTTCCGAAAAAGCCATACCCTTCCCTTTAAAAGCCGTATGGTACTCTCCAGAAAAAATGTGGTTGGAAAGTCCTTTGGTTTTTATTTCAATCTTTCGTACTTTTTTAAGAAGTTCGATTGTACTCATTATGGAATTTCTACTGTGTTTAGTATTTCAGTAATAATATCTTCTGTGGAAATGTTTTCTGCTTCTGCTTCATAAGTAAGTCCTATTCTGTGTCTTAAAACATCATAACACATAGCTCTTACATCTTCCGGAATTACATATCCTCTTCTTTTTATAAAAGCAAATGCTTTACTTGCTTTTGCTAAGTTGATACTCGCTCTTGGAGATCCTCCAAAAGAAATAAAATCTTTTATTTTTTCTAGTCCGTATTCCTCAGGGTTTCTGGTAGCAAAAATGATATCTAAAATATATTGTTCAATTTTTTCGTCCATATAAACTTCCTTCACCACATTTCTTGCTGATAAGATACTTTCGGTTTTTAATATAGTTTTAGCTTGTGGAAATTCCTTTGCTAAGTTATGACGCATAATTATTTTTTCTTCTTCCTTTTTCGGATAGTCAATAATTACTTTTAACATAAATCGGTCTACTTGCGCTTCTGGTAAAGGGTAAGTTCCTTCTTGTTCAACCGGGTTTTGGGTTGCCATTACCAAAAAAGGTTCTTCTAATTTAAAGGTTTCATCTCCAATGGTTATTTGCCGTTCTTGCATGGCCTCTAATAGTGCCGATTGTACTTTGGCAGGAGCTCTGTTTATCTCATCTGAAAGTATAAAGTTAGAAAAAATTGGTCCTTTCTTAATAGAGAATGTTTCCTTTTTCGGGCTGTATATTTGTGTTCCTAAAATATCGGCAGGTAAAAGGTCTGGAGTAAATTGCAATCTACTAAATTCAGCATCAATTGTTTTAGCAAGAGTGCTAATGGCAAGGGTTTTTGCTAGTCCTGGTACTCCTTCTAATAATATGTGTCCGTCCGACAATAGGGCTACTAAAAGTCGATCTACCATTTCTTTTTGTCCTACAATTACCTTACTTAGTTCCATTGTAAGTAAGTCGATAATAGCACTTTCTTTGTTTATTTTATCGTTCAGCTGTTTTATGTCAATTGTTGTGTCTTCCATTGTATTCGTTTTAGGGGAACAAAAATAAAATTGTTTCTGGAATTACCAAAAAACAAATGATATTATTTTTAAGTTATTATTTATTAATTTTCATACTAAATTAAATGAAGAGTCTAAAAAAATAAAGAGATTTTTTTTTTATTACATTGTAAAACTACAAAAAACTAGATTTAGTATAAAATTGTCTAATATTTTATATTCCCTAATAACTAAAAACTATCTTTGCCCCAATGAGATACTTTATAGAATTTTCTTATAACGGAACCAACTACCATGGTTGGCAAAAGCAACCCAATGCTAATACTGTACAAGAACAGTTGACAAAATGTATGTCAGTTTTGCTAAAAGAAGAGCTAGAATTGATGGGAGCAGGAAGAACAGATTCCGGAGTACATGCTCATCAAATGTTTGCCCATTTTGACACCTCTTCTAAATTTAATTCCGATAAAATAGTTACCAAACTGAATTCTTTTTTACCTAACGATATTTTGGTGTTGTCCTTATATAAAGTGAAGGAAGATACTCATGCTCGTTTTACAGCTACTGCCCGTACTTATCAATATTTTGTTTCAACCAAAAACGATATTTTTAATACTAACCTACACTTGGTAATTAAAGATTTAGATTTGGATAAAATGAATGCCGCCTGTACTTATTTAATGGGAGAGCAAGATTTTACTTCCTTCTCAAAATTAAATACAGATACTTTTACCAATAATTGCCATATTACAAAAGCAGTTTGGACTAAAGAAAGTGATATTTTTGTATTTACTATTTCGGCCAATCGTTTTCTTAGAAATATGGTAAGGTCGGTGGTAGGTACTTTGTTGGATGTTGGGACAGGAAAAATACAAGTAGATACAGTACAACAAATTATAGAAAAGAAAGACAGAGGTGCGGCAGGAACTTCAGTTCCGGCAAAGGCATTGTTTTTAACTGAAATAAAATATCCAAAAGAAATATAAATGTCACAAACAAAAACCGGAAAAGCAATTGATTTTAAACTCCTAAAGAGAGTGATGACTTTTACTAAACCTTATAAAAAGGTATTGTATCTTTCTATGTTTTTTTCTATAGTGCTTTCCTTTTTAAGTCCTATTCGCCCTTTTCTTATCAACTATGCGGTGGATAATTACATCATGATTGAAAATGCAGATCAGCTTCATTTTATCTGTATTATTTTGTTAGGGATTTTATTTTTAGAGGCCATATTTCAGTTTTTTTATATTTATTTAGCTACTTGGTTAGGGCAGCATGTAATACAAGATATGCGTGCAAAAGTGTACCAACACATCCTAAAACTAAAAATGACCTATTTCGATAATACTCCAATCGGATCTTTGGTTACTCGTGCCGTTTCTGATATTGAAACTATTTCGGATATTTTCTCTCAAGGACTGTTCGTTATTATTGGGGAACTCCTAAAACTGATTGTAGTAATAAGTATGATGTTTTACACCGATTGGCGTTTGGCACTTATTAGTATGATTGCTATTCCTATTTTGTTGGTAGCTACAGCTTGGTTCAAAAAAAATATAAAAGCTGCTTTTCAGAATGTAAGGAAAGAAGTGTCGAACATAAATACTTTTGTACAGGAACATATTGTTGGAATGAATTTGGTTCAGATTTTTAATCGTGAAGATGCGGAATTAAAGAAATTTCAGGATATTAATAAAAGTCATTTATCAGCACACCTCAAATCGGTATTCTATTATTCCGTCTTTTTTCCTGTAGTAGAAATTCTATCTGCTCTTTCTATCGGTATGATTATTTGGTATGGTGGGGAAGCTATTGTTTCTGGCAAAGATGTAACTCTTGGGGAATTAGTTGCTTTTATTCTTTATATCCATATGATGTTCCGACCAATCCGACAATTAGCAGATAGATTTAATGTTTTGCAAATGGGAATTGTAGGTTCGGAAAGGGTGTTTAAGGTTTTGGATACAGAAGATTTTATTACAGATGAAGGGAGTGTTGAAAAGGAAAATATTGATGGGGAAGTAGAATATAAAAACGTGAAGTTTGCTTATAAAAATGAAGATTGGGTGCTTAATGGTCTTTCGTTTAAAATTGAAAAAGGAAAAAACTTAGCATTGGTGGGTAGGACTGGTGCTGGTAAAACTTCCATTATAAACATCCTCAACCGTTTTTACGAAATACAAGAAGGAGAAATATGTATTGATGGAGTAAAGATAAGAGATTTTAAGTTAAGTAATTTAAGGAAACATATTGCGGTAGTACAGCAAGAGGTACATTTGTTTTCTTCTTCTATTATGGAAAACATTATTTTGTTTGATGAAAATATAAAAGAGGAAAGTGTAATAGATGCAGCAAAAGAAATCGGTATTCATAATTTTATTATGAGTTTACCAGCAGGATATAATTATGTAGTAGGGGAAAGAGGAGTTACCCTTTCTACAGGGCAACGACAACTTATTTCCTTTTTGAGAGTGTATTTACGAAATCCTAAAATTCTTATTTTAGATGAAGCTACCTCTTCAATAGATTCTCATACAGAACAGATCCTACAAAACGCCTTGCAAAAAATATCAGAAGGTAGGACTACCATTGTTATTGCACACCGCCTTTCTACTATCGTAAATTCCGATAAAATTCTACTGTTAGAAAACGGGAAAGTTTTGGAAGAGGGTAGTCATTCAAAATTAATGAATAAAAAAGGTGAATATGCTCAGATGTATAATACTCAAATATCTGACAAGCTATGAACGGATAAGATGAGAGAATGTGAGTTTGTTTTTTCTATTTTAGTTTTGTATATTTGCAATTGATGAAAAAAACCTTATCTTTTTTATTTGTTTTCTGTAGTCTTATTTCTTTCTCTCAGATCACAGTAGATAGAAATGCTCCGAACGACAATCCAATTTATTTAATAGACAATGTTTTATTAGGTGGAGGTGTTATTGCTTCTAATCATTCTTATGAAGGAGATAGTATGCAAATTGGTTTTTTTAATGCAGTAAATACAAACTTAGGTTTGGATAGCGGAATTGTTATGGCTACTGGTGATGTAGAAAATTTAGTTCCTGGTATTAATAATTTTAATGGTCCTGCAAATATAGTTACCGATCCAGATTTATTAACTGTAGCAAATTCTGTACCTGCTTTAATCGGACAAACTTTTACGGTAAGTAGTGTAAATGATATTGCAAAATTAGAGTTTGATTTTGTGCCAACTTCAGATACTATTACTTTCCGATATGTTTTTGGTTCTCAAGAATACTTTACCTATGAAAACTCACAATATAATGATGTATTTGGCTTCTTTTTATCTGGTCCTGGTATTGCTGGTCCGTATGCAAACGGAGCTATTAATTTAGCTGTTGTTCCAAATTCAAATCCTCCTTTACCAATTACAATATCTACTATTCATAATGGGCAGAACGGAGCAATTACTCCAATAAATCAACAGTATTTTGTAGCCAATCAAGGTACAGGATTAGACACCATAGCAGATGCAGATGGTTTAACTACTGTACTTACTGCAGTTGCTGTAGTTCAATGTGGACAAACCTATCATATAAAATTAGCTATTGCAGATGGTACAGACTCTGGTCTAAGTTCGTACGTTTGGTTAGAATCAGGAAGTTTCAAATCTCCTGTTTTAGATGTTACGGATGATCTTGGTGTTGATTCTAATTATATGGAAATACCCTGTAATTCTTCAGTAATACTTTCTGCTTCTGCAGGTCTGGGAGCAACCTATCAATGGGTAGATTCTGTTGGTACTGTATTGAGTTTAGATTCCTTTATAATTGTTGGACCTGGAAAGTATTTAGTTTCTGCTACTTCTGTTGGTTGTGCTGTAAATTCAGACACCATTACAATTATTGGAGATGTTCCTCCGGTTTTCGATTTAGGTATTGATGTTGTTATTCCGTGTAATACAAATTTCACTCTTACTCCTTTAGTAACAGGTGGTACTGGTGCGTATCAATATTTATGGAATACAAATGATTTAGATAGCACTGACCCTTCTATTACGGTTTCTTCAGGATTTTATAAACTAACTATAGATGATGGAACGGGCTGTTTGGCAAAAGATTCTATAACTATTACGGAATCAAATCCTCCAACTACTATTGTTAGTGGAGGTGGTAATATTTGCAAAGATGGTACAACTGCTACTATTACTTTTAACTTTAATGGTACAGAAACTCCTTGGGATTTAACTTATTCTGACGGCACCTCTTTATTTAATCAGAATGGAATTAATTCCTCTACTTTTATATTAGTTACTTCTGATGAGGGGACTTATTATCCTACTTTAGTAGAAGATGTAAATAATTGTGTTTCCGTATTGCAAGATTCTGTAATTGTAAATACTTATGAATTGCCAATTGCTGTAATTACTCCTGCTGAAATTACTATTTATGAAGGTGAAGAAATTCTTCTAGAAGTAGGTGCTTATCAGTATTATGAGTGGTATAATACTGAAGATTCTTTACTTTCGGTTTATTCTGATTTAACAGTTTCGGATGCAGGTATATTTTATGTTTTTGTAACGGATGAAAATAATTGTACAGATACTTCTGAAATTACTATTGTTTATACGGTTCCTCTAACAGAATTATATATTCCTAATACTTTTACTCCTAATGGAGACGATCACAACGAACTATTTGAAATCTATGGATTAAATATTAAAACCTTCTCTATGATAATTATGAATAGATGGGGGGAGATGATATTTGAAACAGATAAGATAGAGAAGTTTTGGGACGGGAAGTATAATGGAAAATTAGTTCCTCAAGGAGATTATATGTACTCTATAGAACTTTTAGGTAAGGATAGTGAAAAATTTGTAAAGCAGGGTGTTATTAATGTAATTTATTAAGATATGAGAAAATATTTATTTATAATTTTTTTTGTTCCTTTTGTATCTTTTTCACAAACTACTGATTGGGTAAAGTCCTTTGGTGGTACTAATTCAGATAAAGGAATAAGTATAGACACAGATTCTTTGGGTTTCGTTTATATAAGTGGGTTTTATAATAGTGAAGCTACATTTGATGCTATTAGTTTTTCTAATGGAAATCCAGGCACTAATAAAGAAAATTTTATCGCTAAACTAGATTCAAATGGAAATGTTCTTTGGGCGATTCCAGGAGGTAATCAAAATGGTGGATGTTGTGATGATAGAGCACTAGGAATGCATGTCACTCCAGGAGGTGATGTATTTATTACAGGAACTTTTTGGAGTTCTTATAAATTAGGTGTTAATGGAGCTCCTGGCACTATAACTGCAAATACAGGTATAAATAATCATGATAATTCTCTACTTGCTAAAATTGATACAGATGGAAATCCTGAATGGGTAATTGGTTTTGGAGGAAATAACACTTCTGGTGGCTGTCCTTATCCAATTTATGATGCTGATGATCATTCTTATGATGTGAAAGTAGATGCGGATGGATTTATATATATTACTGGTTTTTTCTCTGGATTTGATGCAGATTTTGATGGGTTTACTATTACAAATCCTGAGTGGAATAATGATTGTCAGCCTATGGGTTATATTGGCAAATTAGATTCTAATGGAAATTGGCTTTGGATTGATAAATTTGATGGTATTAAGGACCAAAGAGGATCAAGAGATAATAGATTAGCTATTGATAAATTCTCAAATATTTATGTTGTTGGAGGTTTTCAAAATAGAGGAGCAAGTCAGAATGCTAATTATGGACCTTATTCAATTACTTCAAATGGTGAATGGGATGCTTTTGTTTTTAAAATGGATAAGAATGGAAATTGGCTTTGGGCAGAAGGATTTGGTAGTAATAAAGCAGATAGGGCAAATAGTATAGCTATTGATGTTTGTGATGATATTTATATTTGTGGAGAATATCGTAACCCTATGGTTTTCCCTGGTGCTAATGCTTCTAATGGAACAGACACTCTAAGTCATAAACAAAAAAGAGATGTTTTTGTTGCAAAGATGAATAATCAAGGTGATTGGAAGTGGGTAAAAAGAGCAAGGAGTGCAGGTACTGATAAACCATATCAAATGTCTGTAGATGATAATAAACAGGTTTTTATAGGAGGTACTGCTAGAGGAGAAATGACTTTTTCAAATAACTTAGTAGTTGGCCCCCAAATTCCTGGAGACACTACCGCTTCTGCTTGGGTAGCACAAATTGATGGGGCCTCTAACAATGGAGATTGGCTTTGGGCAAAAACGGCAGGATCTGATACAGATGATGATGATAGAACGAATGATATATGTGCTGATGGTTTTGGGAATGTATACGCAATTGGATTTTTTGAAGATTTAGCAGATTTTGATGGCACAATACTAGATGCAACTGGAAGGAAAAAAGATATTTTTGTATGGAAAATGAGTATGACACCTGGTAGTTTTACTTATAATAATACTTTTGACACGGTATATACTGTTGATAGCATGGTCTTTAATCCCTCTGATACGGGTATTTTCACTAATTCAGGTTTTATTATTGATGGTTGTGATACTTCTTTTGTAGATTCTGTCGTTCATCAAAAATTAGGAATACAAATTATTTACGATATTAATAATGTTGGATCTGCAACGGTAACTATTGATGGTGTTGTGCAAGCTTTGCCCTATTCGCAAAACTATTGGTACGGAGAAAATATTACGTTGCAAGCACAATTAAACCCAACTTGGCTTTTTAGTCAGTGGCAATCGAATACTAATCCAATTCTACCATCAAATACCAGTTTGACTGTAAACTTTAATGCGGTGAGTTCAGATTCTGTAATTCTGATTACCTACCCTAAGCCTGATTTAGTAGCATTTATTTCAGGAAACGATACTATTTGTGATAATTCAGATCAGAAAGCAGAGGTAAAAATTTCTTTTTCTGGATCAGTTTCTCCTAATACATTTGTGTATTCTCATAATGGAGTGAATAAATCTCCAATTACGACTAATTTAAACCCCTATATAATTTCCACTTATGAATCAGGTGTTTATGATTTAGTTTCGTTTTCAGATGCTAATGAGGTAGGGTGGTTTTCAGGCTCTGCATTAGTGACTGTATTAAAAGCTCCGGAGGCTCTATTTAGTTTAATATCTGACACACTTTCTATTATCTATCCGAATGCTCAATTTACTGATAATTCTATAATTGGTACTGCCAATATTTCAGAATGGACTTGGAGTTTTGGAGATAATTCTTTTGATGAGAATCTTCAAAACCCGGAACATGTTTTTGAAAGCGAGACAGGAATTTTTGAAGTTTCATTAATAATAAAAGATAATGTTGGTTGTACAGATACTACTTTTAAACATATCTGGATTACAGATGAATATTGGATGTATGTTCCGAATTCTTTCACTCCAGATAACGATCAGATAAATGATGTGTTTTGTATTTCTTATAACGGAATACGAACAGAAACTTTCTTGTTTACGGTTTATAATCGTGTTTCTGAAGTAGTTTTCTCTACTTCTATTATTACAGAAATTGAGTGTTTCTTAAATGATAATGGTTGGAATGGAAAACACCAAACTTCCGGAAAGGAATTACCTATGGGAATGTATGTTTACGAAATTTACTTTCAAGATTTTGAAGGATGGAAACACCAAGATTTTGGTAATATTTATATTATCCGGTAAAACTTATTCACAAGCTTGTTTTTGTTTTAAATATTTAAATCTCTTTTTGTATATTGTGGGTTTAAATTATTTAAATGTCTGACTCCAAAAATTTTATTGTTAATCGTTCCTCTGCAGGTTCAGGTAAGACTTATACTCTTTGCTTAAATTTCATTGCTTTGGCTCTGGTTGGTGCAACTAAGTTTTCAGTTTTCTATTATAGAAGTATTTTGGCTATTACCTTTACTAATAAGGCTGCTGCCGAAATGAAAGAAAGAGTATTAGAATATTTAGAAGTTCTTTCAGAAGGAAAAAATGAAGATGGAGTTTTAGATTGGTTAAAAAAGAATACCCCACTTTCTGAAAGTCAGATTGTGAAAAATGCAGGAGATGTAAAAAGTAGTATTATCCATAATTATGCTGATTTAAGAATTTCAACAATAGATAAATTTACTTATAATATTGTCCGTACTTTCTCTTCTGATTTAGGTTTATCTCATAATTTTGAGTTAGAAATGGATAATAATAAAATTATTCAGCCTGTGGTTGCGGCTCTGCTTTCTAAAATGTCGGAAAAGGGAGGCTCTCTTTCAGAAGCTTTAGTAAATTTTGCTTTACAAAAAGCAGAAGATGGTAAAAGCACTAATATAGAAACAGATTTAGAAGATTTTTCTAGAAACCTGTTTAATGAAGATGCTATTCCTTTTATTACTTCTAACAATATTTCTGTTTCGGATTGCATAAAAATAAAAGATCATTTATTACAACAAAAGAAAAATATTTCTTCTGATATTCAGTCTCATTCAAATGTAATTAGTCAGTTTTTTATTGCTTTTGGTTTTACAAAAGATCATTTTATTAGAGGTTCTTTTTTTAATCATTTTACTATGAATTTATCGGACGAAAAGAAATGGACTCCCTCTTCTTCTATTGTAAAAAACATAGCGGAAGATGTATGGTATTCTAAAACAAAAGCAGATGATATTAAGGATTTAATAGATTTACATAAGCTGAAATTAGTTTCGTTTTATGAGGATTTAATGAAATTTATTTCAGAATATAATACTGTAAATGCACTGTTTACAAATATCTATTCTATAGCAGTTTTAAATAAATTAATGGAGGAAGTTAATTTGTATAAAAAGGAACAAAATATAGAACAAATTTCTGTTTTTAATAAGAAGATAAATGATGTGATAGTAAAACAACCTTCTAATTTTATATATGAGAGAATAGGAGAACGATACAATCATTTTTTAATAGATGAATTTCAGGATACTTCTATTTTGCAATGGCAAAATTTAATGCCCTTAATTACTGATGTAGTAGATTATGGTAGTTGTTTTATAGTTGGTGATGGAAAACAATCTATCTATAGATGGAGAGGTGGAGAGGTAGAACAGTTTATGAAAATCCCTGAAATTTTTAAAGGAGATAATTTGCCAGAAAAAACGGTGTGGGAACAAAAATTTTTTCATCATTATAAGCAAGATCATGGTGAGAATCAGAATTATAGAAGTAGAAAAAATATTATTGATTTTAACAATAAGTTTTTCAGGAGTTTAAAAAATAAATTAACTACTGATTTACAACAAATTTATATGGATGCTGCTCAGAATACCGATGTAGCGAAAGATGGTGGGTATATTCATCTGGAATTAGTAAAAGAGGAGGGGGATGGTTTTAAGGAGAATATTATTGATAAAATGATTGCAGAGATTACCAAACTTACTAATGAGAATGGGTTCGAGTATAAGGATATTACTATTTTATGTAATAGTAGAAAAAGAGTTTCTTTAGTTGCAGAACGATTCTCTCAAAATGGTATAAATGTTGTTTCTAATGAGGGTTTACTTATTAATTCTTCTGAAAAAGTAAGGTTGATAATTTCAGTAATGAGTTTTTTATTAGATGGAAATGATGATTTGCCTAAAGTGTCAATTGTAAATTATTTACAGAATACTACTCCTATTTTGGAGGACATTCATTCTTTATACTTGAAAATAAAAAGTTGTACTGACTTTTCTGTAATTTTAAAGAAGTATAAAATAAATATTAATAAAAATAAATTATTGAGACTTCCGCTGTATGAGGTAGTGGAAAAATTAAATAAGATTTTTAATATAAAAGAAGATGTATATACTTCTTTCTTTTTAGATGTAGTATTAAGTTTTTCAGATAAAAATGGAAGTAATTTATCTCACTTTATGGAGTGGTGGGAGGATAAAAAAGATAAAGAATCTATTGTTGTTCCGGAAGGAACTAATGCCGTTCAGGTAATGACTATTCATAAGTCGAAAGGTTTGGCTTTTAATGTAGTTATGATTCCTTTTAATTGGGAAGGAGGAAGAAAATATTCTGAAATTTGGGTAGATTCTTCAACTCAGACTAACTCTATGTTAAATTCTTCTCTTATCCGTACTAGTAAAAAGTTAGAACAATCTGATTTTGAAAAAGATTATAGTAAAGAAAATGAACTTAGTTTTATGGATAGTTTAAATAAGTTATATGTTGCTATGACTCGTCCTGTGGAACGATTATATGTTTACGCTAAAGAATATCCGAAAACTATAAGTGATAGTTTTCTGAATTCAGGGAAATTAAATTCATTTTTTCATTTATATGGTTTATCAGATATTTATATTGATGGAGATGCAAATGAAAATCCCCATCTGAAAGAAAAAGATAAATTAGGTGTATTTAAGTGTGATACTCAAGATAAAATAGATTGGGAGAAAGTAGTTTCTTTAAAAAGATCCTCAGAGAAATCTTGGGAGATGGATGATAATGACTCTAAAAAAGATTGGGGTAAATTATTGCATTTAGCTCTCTCTAAAATCACATCAGAAAAAGAGATATCTCAAGTTTGTAAGCAAATATATTTGGAAGGTTTATGTAGTAAGGAGAAAATAGAGGATATAGAAGTTAAAGTAAGGGAGTTGTTTTCTCATACAGAATTGAATGTGTTTTTTGATAATAAATGGAGTGTAAAAAATGAAAGAGAAATTTTAACTCCTTCAGGAGAATCTTATATTCCAGATAGGATATTGTTTTCTGAAGATAAAACTTGGGTGGTAGATTATAAGACAGGAGCTCCTGATGATTCTCATAAAAATCAGATAATAAACTATGCTAATGTATTGCAAAAAATGGGATATAATAATATTGAAAAATATCTTATTTATACTAATGATGATAAACTAGTACATAAAATATGAAAGCGTTTTTAGAAGTTATAGCAGAAAGGTTAGTTAAGAAGTTTCCAGATTCAATGGAGGAAGTTGCTGTAGTTCTGCCAAGTAAAAGATCGGTTGTTTTTTTAAAGTCGTATTTGTCAAAGTTAATTGATAAACCAATATTCCTTCCTCAATTTTTTTCTATAGAAGAATTTATTGAAAAATTATCTGGATATAAAGTTTTAGATAATTTATCTCTTCAGTTTTATTTATATGAAGCTTATTTAAAAAATCCTCCATCTCAAGTTGATTCTTTTGAAAAATTTATGAGTTGGAGTAGTATGTTGTTGCATGACTTTAATGAAGTAGATAGAAATTTAGTTGAAGCAAAAGATATTTTTTCTAATTTAAAAGAAGTGAAACAATTAGAGAATTGGGATTTAGAAGATTGGAGTTTTACTTCAGAACCTCTTACTCAATCTCAGGAAAATTATGTTACTTTTTACTCTCAAATTTATCAGTGGTATTGTAATTTTAATAGTTTGTTGTCTGATAAAAAACTGTCTTATCAGGGAATGGCTTATCGTAAGGTTTCCTGCGAAATGGAGGAGTTGTCTTTAGATTGGAGTAAAGTTTGGTTTGTGGGATTAAACGCTCTTACCAAATCAGAACAATTAATTATTGATCATCTTAAAAAAAAGAATATTGCTCGTGTTTTTTGGGATGCTGATGAATATTATTATAATAATAAAAACCATGAAGCAGGGGAGTTTTTAAGAATACAAAGAGAAAAGTGGAGGGAGATAGATTTTAAAGGAGTTGGTAATTATTTTGAAAAAGAGAAAAGTAGTTTTAATATTATTGCTTGTCCAAAAAATATTTCCCAAGCTAAAGTTGCTTCTAAAATTTTATCTTCTTTTTCTGAAACTGATTTATCAGAAAGTAAAACTGCAATTGTTTTAGCAAATGAAGGTTTATTGTATCCGGTTTTAAATCACCTTCCTTCCAATGTGAAAGATATAAATGTTACTATGGGAAGTCCTTTGAAAAACACTCCTTTTTATTCTTTTATAGATAATATTTTTGATATGCAACTCCGTTCGTTAAATTTAGGAAACTCTGTGTTTTATTATAAAGATGTTTTAAATATTATTAATCATCCTTTGTTCTCTCAAGTTGTAAAAATTGAAAATATAATGCAATTAAGAAATGATATTTCAGTAAATAATAAAGTATATATTGAAAAAGAAACTATTATCAATCATCTAAATTTTGACTTTAATCAGATAGATTCTGTTTTCTCTTTTTGGAAAGTTAAAGAGGACGCTATTTTGTGTGTAGATAATATGATTGCTATTTTCAGAGAGACTCTTTCTGGCAAGAAAAATAGTATAGAATCAGAGATTTTATTTGCGTTTAATACTTCTTTTAATTTAATAAGAAACTTATTTTCAGAATGCGATTTTGTTGTGGAGTTAAAAACATTACATTCTATTTATAATCAATTACTTTCAAAAGAAGTAGTTCCTTTTCAGGGAGAACCTTTAAAGGGGATTCAGTTAATGGGGATATTAGAGAGTAGAACATTAGATTTTAAAAATGTAATTCTTCTTAATGTAAATGAAGGGATTCTTCCTCAAGGGAAAACTTTAAATTCGTTTGTTCCTTATGATATGAAGGTTCATTTTAAGATGCCAACATATAGGGAGAGTGATGCTGTATTTTCTTATCATTTTTATAGGTTATTGCAAAGAGCTGATAATATTAGTATTCTATATAATACCGAAACAGATGATTTTGGTAGTGGAGAGAAAAGTAGATTTATTACCCAGTTATTATCAGAGTATAAAGGAAAAATAAATAATTTTGTTTTTGGAGGAGAAAAGTTGTTGATTAAAGAAGAGTGTAAAATTATAATTGAGAATAAAGATTTAGAGAAACAAATAGAGGATTGGAGTTCTTATGTTTCCCCTTCCGCATTAAGTATGTATAATAATTGTAGTTTATCATTTTATTATCATTATTTAGCAAAACTTAGAAAAGGTGAGGAAGTTTCTGAGTTTGCAGAATCTAATATTATAGGTTCTGCAGTTCATGATGCTTTTGATAAAACATATCCAAAAGGAATTATGTCATCTTCAGATATTAGGATGGTTACTTCTGATTTATTACAGAATGTAGAACAGGAGTTTTCTAGATTAATGAAAGGAGAAAACTTAAGTGAAGGAAAAAATTATTTAAGTTTACAGATTTCTAAAAAATTAGCACATAACTTTTTATTGTTTGAAGAGCAGTTTGTGAAGAGGATGAACTCTCAGTCTGTTAATTTGAATATATTGGAATCTGAAGGAGTGTTTAATTATGAAATTGATGTAAATAATAAGATATTTAATATAAAAGGAAAGGTAGATAGGGTAGATGAGTTGGGTAATCAGATTAGAATAATTGATTATAAAACAGGCATAGTTCAGAAAAATGATGTAAGTATATCAGAATGGGAAGAGTTAAATGAAAAACCTGGAAAATCAAAAGCTTTTCAATTGTTAGTTTACGCATATTTATATTTAAAAAACAAACCTCAGTATTTAGATAGAGAAGTGATAGCTGGTAATTTTTCTTTTAAAAACTTAAAGGAGGGATTGATTGTAGTCTCAAAAAATATTAAAAGAAAAAAAGAAGTCATAAAAATAACAACAGATGTAATTGATGAGGTAGAAGAACTATTACATAATATAATTACAAAAATAATGACAGAAGATTTTGTTCAAACTCCAGAATTATCAAGATGTGTTTATTGTGATTATAAAGATATTTGTAATAGATAAATGACTATTTTTGCTAAAAACCTTAAATGTATTATGAAAAATATATTATTTCTATTACTCTCTATTTCCTCTTTTCTTTCATTTTCTCAAACACGAAATTGTGGAACAATGGATCATTTAAATCAGATAAGACAAAATGATCCCACATTAGATCAGAGGTTGCAGATGGAAGAGATTACTGTTCAGAACTGGATAAATAATAATCCGGAAAGTTCATCTTCATCCATTATTACTATTCCAGTAGTAGTTCATGTAGTTTATAAAACTTCTTCTCAAAATATTAGTAATACTGCAATTTATTCTCAAATCACAGTTTTAAATGAAGATTTTAGAAAATTAAATGCTGACGCTTCTTCTGTCCCTTCTGCTTTTTCTGGAGTTGCTGCCGATTGTCAGATTGAGTTTTGTTTGGCGGTAAGAGATCCTAGTGGAAACACGACTACAGGAATTACACGGACTTATACTACCTCCTCTTCTTTTTCTACTAATGATGATGTGAAACATAATTCTAGTGGGGGAAAAGATGCTTGGAATACTTCCGATTATTTAAATATTTGGGTGTGTAATATAAGTGGTGGTATTTTAGGTTATGCTCAATTTCCTAACTCAGGAGCTTCTAATGAAGATGGAGTAGTTTGTGATTATGCTTATTTTGGAGATGTAGGTGCTACTTATCCTTATGACAAAGGAAGGACTGCTACTCATGAAGTAGGACATTGGCTTAATTTAAGACATATATGGGGAGATGCAACTTGTGGTACCGATTATGTCTCTGATACTCCTACTCAATCTACTTCAAATGGGGGATGTCCCTCTTTTCCATCTACTTCAAATTGTAGTGGTAATGGTAGTAATGGAGATATGTTTATGAATTATATGGACTACACTTATGATGCTTGTATGTATATGTTTTCTTCTGGGCAAAAAACAAGAATGCGTGCAACTTTAAACGGAAGTAGGTCTTCTTTACTAAGTTCTATTGGTTGTGTTCCTGTAAATACTCCTATTCTTTTATCTTCTTTTGTTACAAATCCCTTATGTAACGGAGATAATAATGGTTCAATTGATTTGTCTGTAAGTGGAGGATTACCTCCTTTTACTTATTCTTGGTCTACCGGTTCTTCCTCTCAAGATGTGTCAAGTTTAAGTTCTGGTAGTTATTCGGTTACTGTGACTGATGCTCAGGGACAGGTAGAGACGGAATATTACACTTTAACAGACCCTCCATCTTTATCTGCTACCTTTATTATTAGTAACACTTCTGGATTAGGAATGAATGATGGTAGTGTTGCTGTATCTCCTTCAGGAGGAACTCCTACTTACTCTTATTATTGGATTGGAAGTTCCTCTACATCTCCTTCCATTTATAATTTGACAGCAGGTAGTTATACCTCATATGTAATTGATGCAAATAATTGTTATATAACAAATGTACTTACTGTTATAGATGATGTTCTGATTCCTCTTAGTGTTTCTTATTCTGTTACAGATGTTAATTGTAATGGAGGTGCTGATGGTTCAGTTGATGTTTCTGTTGCAGGAGGTTCCTTGCCGTATTCTTACATCTGGAGTAATGGATCTTCCTCTGAAGATTTATCTAACTTATCCTCAGGTAGTTATAATTTAACAGTAACTGATAATAGTGGTCAATCTTCAAGTTTAGCTGTTGTAGTTTCTGAACCCTTACCTTTAACACTAACATATAATGTGACAAACGAAAGTAGTGTAGGTTATAATGACGCATCTATTGATATGACGGTTTCCGGTGGACTAACTCCTTACTTATACTATTGGAGTAACGGACAAAATACAGAAGATATAGCTAATATTACTGCTGGTATCTACACTGTTTATGTTGGTTATAATAATTGGAGTTGTTTTGTTTTAGATACTGTTGAGGTGGTGGTGTCTGTTGTGTCTCAAAATTGTACAAAACCAATTCCAACAGGTTTATACATTGATAACATTATTCATAGTCAAGCTCAAGTTCATTGGGATAATATGAGTGATTCTCTTTGTATGGCTCTTAAGTATTTTATTCAGCTTAGAGAGGTAGGAACTACTTCTTGGACTAATAAATTAGCTTCAGATGCAGGTTTATGTAACTTTGGTTTACCTACTACATCTAAAATGTTTACACAACTTGCTTCTAATACTACTTATGAGTATAGAATGAAAGCAGCTTACTGTAATACTACTGGTACTTCAGGATGGACTGCTTTATATACGTTTACTACAGCAGATGATTGTCCTAATGTAACTAACTTTACTGCTACTCCAGGTCCACAAACAAATAAGGTTGTATTCTCATGGGATACTACAGCATCTTATAGTTTTGTTCGAGTTAAGTTGAGAGTAGATAGTATCTCTGCTCCTACAGGATCTGATTGGTTCTCTGCAGGAGGCTTTGGAGTTAACTATCCTGCACTTTCAGTTAATAAGTGGGGTGTTGTTCCAGGAGAAACTTATAGAGGTCAAGCTAGAACATGGTGTAATCCTAATGCTGGTCTTTACAGATCTGCAGCTTGGACTCCATTAGTATTCTGGACTCAACCATCTTCAGTAAGAATTGCAATTACTGATACGGATCAAAGACAATTAGTAAAAATTACAGATCTTTTAGGTAGAGAAGTACATCCTGAAAAAGTAATAGATAATACTACACTTTTCTATATTTACTCTGATGGTAGTATCGAAAAACAAATTATTTTAGAATAATTATACTATCATTGGTAACTTAAAAAAATAGTTTTGTAGCTATTGAAACATAAATTATGAAATTACTTATAGGATCAAAGATGTATAGTGTTTTATATAATAAATGTCCAAGATGTCATATTGGTAGATTTTGGGCTAGTAACAATCCATTTAAAAATATGTTTTCAAGATCTGTAGAGACATGCAAAACTTGTGATAATTGCTGTTTATTCTATGAATTAGAAACAGGATTCTGGTATGGTTCCATGTATGTTAGTTACGCTATTAGTGTTGCTGTAATGGTACTATTTTGGAGCCTAACAACCTTTTTATTACCGATAATTAATATTTTTAATGAGATACTCATTATCGTACTTGCAATTTTACTAGTATCACCAGTGAATTATCATCTTTCCAGATTAATTTGGATTAATTTTTTTATTAAATACACTAGAAATGATACTTATTAATTAATAAGTATATTTGTAGAATACTAAATAAATTTTTCAAATTAGTAGACAATACTCACCCAATTTAAAAATCTACAAAAAAAACTATACTTTTTATTTTTATAATGGAAATATAGAGAAAAAAAGTTGTTTTAGAATAATTACACTAAATTAGCAAACTATTAATAAAATGAAAAATTTAATGAAAACATCCATTTACTTATTATCTTTCACCTTCTTACTAGCATCTTGTGGAGGAGAGTCATCAAAAAAAGGGCATTGGAATTCTAATGATATGGATAGATGTACATCTGACATGATATCTGAAATGAAAGATGACCCTGAATCTGAGAATATATTATCTTTAACAGGTTTTACGTTAGAAGAATTTGCTGCCTGCGCGTGTGAGAAAGTCTCCCAATTATTTGACTCCTATAGTATTGCAGATGCAGATGAATCAATGACTGAGGAGGAGGCAGGAATGCTAATTTTAAGTTGTTTTGGTGATATGGAAGATCTTATTAAATTAGGAATGGAAATGGAAGATGAATCAGCTAATGAAGAAAATGATCAAGAATGGTCTGAAGAATTTAAAAATGAATTTATGGAAAGTTGTTCAGGAGATGATTCAGAAATGACAGCCTATTGTAATTGTATGTTAACACAACTTATGTTAAACTATACTGTTGAAGATATGGAAGTTTTAACAGAAGAAGATATGATAAAAATGGATGGTTTTGAAGATTGTGTAGGATTATTATACTAATTTTAGTGAAAAAACTTATCTGAGAAATTAATTAGGTGTAGTTTTTCTGAAGCACGAGTTAATGAAGTATATAGCCATCTGAGGTATTCTTTATTCAGCATTTCATCTTTGAAATACGATTGTTCTACAAAAACAGATTTCCACTGACCACCTTGAGATTTATGACAAGTAATAGCGTAAGCGTACTTTATTTGTAAAGCATTTAAATATTTATCTTCTTTTATGGCTTTGTTTCTTTTGTAAGCGGTTTTTATAGAATTATAATCTTGAGAAATTAAATTATATAATTCTTTATATCGTTCATAATTTAATGAGGCTTGTTCGCTTTCTAAAGTATCTAACATTACAATCACATCAATTTCTGCTTCTTGCGGATAATCTACTAATTCTATTGTAATATGTGCAAAGTTAAATCCGTATAATTCTTCATATTTACGGATGTGTTTTATTTTCACTGTATCTCCGTTCGCAATAAATCCTGCTTTACTATCTTCATTTAACCAAGTGTAGTTGTTTCTAACTATCATTAAATAATCTCCATTAGATATTCGTTCTTCTTTCCAAAGTATTTTATGTCTTATTTGCTGGTTATAAAGGTAGGCTCTTTTATTAGATTTGCAAATAACAATTGTATCTTCAATGCCGTATCTGTCGTATGACCTTTCTATATCTTCTTGGAGTTCGTCCCCTCCTTTTAGTCGTTTTACCTCATTATTACATTCTACTTTCGGGTATTTATAAATACCCTCCGAAATCATGTTTCTTACATCTGTTGCATTTTTTAAAATAAGAGAATCTCCTTGTTGTCTTACTACTTGAGTTAGTTCTTTTGTAATTATCTGTTTGTTGAAATCGTTTTCTAGTATGTATTCATCTAATGCAGGACTTACATCTAAATGTACAGGTGGAAGTTGTGCTGTATCTCCAATCAGAATTAATTTACAATCTATTCCAGAATATACATATTTTATTAAATCTTCTAAAAGGTTTCTACTTCCAAACCCTTTGTCCGTATGTGAAGGAATCATAGATGCTTCATCCACAATAAAAACACAATTAGAGTTGAGGTTTTCTTGTAAAGTAACAGATGTATTTCCTTTACTATTTGTTTTAATCCAGTATATTTTTTTGTGAATGGTAAAAGCTTGTTTTTTAGAATAGGAAGATAGAACCTTTGCAGCTCTTCCGGTTGGAGCGAGTAATGAACTTCTTTTTGCAACTACTGACAAGCTATTTACAAGTGCAGATACTAAGGTTGTTTTGCCTGTACCGGCATATCCTTTTAATAAAAAGATGCTTCTGTTGCCTAGGGTGGTTACGAAATCAGATATTTCATTTATTAACTCATCTTGTTGTGGTGTAGGGATAAATGCGAAATTTTCTCTTAGTTTATCTTTAAGTTTCTGACTTTTATTCATCCTATTATATTTACTTCAGGATGAATTTGAATACCAAATTTATCATTTACAGAAGATTGAATTTTTTGTGATAATGATATGATTTCCCCTCCAGATGCATTCCCATAATTTACTAATACTAAAGCTTGGTTTTTGTGAACTCCAGCGTCTTTTTCTCTATATCCTTTCCATCCGCATTGGTCAATTAACCATCCTGCAGATACTTTAGTATTTTTGTTGTCAGATGGGTATCCAACTATATTAGGATGGGATTGTTGTAATTCAGTAAACTGTGTAGTGCTGATAATTGGGTTTTTAAAGAAACTTCCACTATTTCCTATTTCTGCAGGATTAGGAAGTTTTCTTTCTCTAATTCTGATAACTGCTTTGCTAATGTTCTCTGTAGAAACTTCTAATCCTAAGTCTTTTAATTCTTCTGATATTGCTCCGTATTTTGTGTTGTGTTGTGCGTTTTTACTTAGCTTAAATGTAACTTTAGTTATTATAGTTTTATTCTTTAAGTTATTCTTAAAAATAGAATCTCTATAGTCGAAATTACATTCCTTATTGTTAAGGGTAAATTCTTTGATCTCCTCTAAATAAACTCCACTAACTTCTGTTATTACATCTTTAACTTCTACTCCGTATGCTCCAATATTTTGTATTGGTGAAGTTCCTACATTCCCAGGAATAAGAGACATGTTTTCTAGTCCAGAAAGTCCTTTTTTTATGGTCCATAATACGAAATCATGCCAATTTTCACCTGCTCCAACTTTTAAATAGATATAATCTTCCTCTTCTGAAATAATTTCAATTCCTTTAATATTGTTTTTTAGAATTAATCCTTTAAAATTACTTGTAAATAATAGGTTACTACCACCACTTAAAATTAAGTGTTTGTTTTTTTTGTATTCCTCTGACTTTAAAACTAAAAGAACCTCTTTTACTGAGCTAATATTGTAAAATAAATCACAATTTACATCCATGCCAAAAGTGTTAAATTCTTTTAAAGGTATGTTTTTCTGAAACTTCATTTAGGATATAGCTACTTCTTTTATCTCCTTGTTTTCAAATTGGTAGGTAGTACTTGGGAAGGTTTTTATAATAGAATAATCGTGTGTAGCAATAACAACAGTTGTTCCATTTAAGTTTATTTCTTTCATGGTTTCAATTATGCTATTTGATTTTTCTGGGTCTAAATTCCCAGTTGGTTCGTCTGCTAAAATTATTTTAGGATGATTTAGTAAGGCTCTTGCAATAGATACTCTTTGTTGTTCTCCTCCTGAAAGTTCGTAAGGCATCTTTTTTTCTACATTAGTTAAGTGTACCGTTTCTAATACTTCTATAATTCTATTTTTTATCTTATGTTTATCTTTCCATCCTGTAGATCGGAGTACGAAATCTAAATTTTTATAAATATTTCTGTCAGATAATAATTGAAAATCCTGAAATATAATACCTAATTCTCTTCTTAAATATGCTATTTTATTTTTCTTAATAGTATTCAGATTAAACTCACCAACTGATATTGTTCCTTCAGAAATGTCTACTCCTTTATATAATGATTTTAGTAATGAACTTTTTCCACTTCCTGTTTCTCCAATAAAGTATATAAAATCTCCTTTGTTGATGTTGAGGTTAATATTCTTTAAAATCACATTTTCATTGTAAGAAATATGTAAGTTATTTATTGAAATTATTGGATTATTCATCTTCTTCAAATTTAAAAATTTTACCAAAGTCACTATCCATGATTGCTTTTTTAATTTTCCCTTCTGGATCGTTTATATTGTTTTTCTTTAGTCCTCTATCCACTTGATCGGCTCTGAAATAGGCTTTTAAAGATAAATTATTATCTCTTATCTGAACAAAATCTGGTATTTTGTCGGTTCCTTTTATTTTAAGTATGTGTATCATAATATTAAGTCAAAAATAGTGTTTTTATTGTGTTAGTGTATGCAAAATCTACTTATACTTGTTAAGAAAAGATGTTGAAAACTTAAAGTTAGTGTATTGTAGGTTAACTCCTTATTATTTAATTTTAAAAATTGATAAACACCTCTCATTATTATGAAAAAAACACTTTCTTTTTACCTGACTCTTGTGATGTTGTCTTCATCTGTTTTTTCTCAAGAAGTTACTTTTGAAACAGCAGAACTTCTTTTTTCAAAACAAGAGTATAGTGCTGCTCAAAATCAATACCTCACACTTTTAGAGCAAGGAATTGATACAGACTTGTTAGTTTATAGAATAGCAAACTGTTCTAAAAATTTAAATAATACAGATGCTATTTTTTGGTATAACTCTTTCTTAAAAGAATATATCTATTCTAATTATTATCAGATTGCTGTTATTGATTTATCATATATCTATTTCTCAAAAAAAAACTATTTAAAAGTTTCTCAGTTATTATCTAATGTAACAGATAGTAAATTAAAAGATGATGAATTTTATTTTAAAATTGGATACTCTATGTTTTCTATTGACCAATTGGATGATGCTAAATATCACTTACAAAAGGTTAGTGGAGTAAAGTATGGAAGTTTATCTTTGTATTATTATGCTCATATTTCCTATCTTCAAAAACTATATAATAAATCCTTATCTACTTTTATGTTACTAAAAAATGATAATTTTTTTGGAAGGATAGTTCCGTATTATATTACTCAAATATATTTTTCTTTGGAGATGTATCAGGATGTTCTGGATTATTCTATTCCAGTTTTAGAATCTGTTATATCATCCAGGGAGGTAGAGATGAATAGGATAATAGCGGAATCATATTATCAATTAGCAGATTATGAAAATTCAGAAATCTATTTTAAGAAATATATAGGTTTTGATGAAGATATTAAAATGTCTGATTATTTTCAGTTAGGTCAGATAAATGTTTTTTTAGAAGATTATAGTGAAGCTATTGTCTATTTAGAAAAAGTAGAAAATGTTTCTGACAGTTTATTTCAGTATAATTCTTATTATTTAGGGAAATCATATTTAATGAATAATCAGAAAAACTTTGCTTTACATGCCTTTGAGAAAGCGGCTTCTGTTAATTCAGACTTGCAGTTAAAAGAAGAGTCTTTATATAATTACTTTAAACTTGCTTATGAATTGGATTTACCTTATACAAATTTAACTTATGTTTTAGAAGAGTTTTCTACTAATCACTTGTCTAAATATAAATCGGAGGTAAAAAGATTGTTAATTAATATGTTTCAATCTACTAATCAATATCAGCAAGCCTTTGATTTTTTAAAGAGCAATCATCTTCCAGAAAAAGAAGAAAAGGTGACTTTACAGAGATTAGCTTATTATATTGGTGTGCAACATTATAATAATGCTAATTATAATAATGCCTTAGTGAAGTTTGAGTTTGCTAGGAAACACCCAGAGAATAAAGAAATTGATGTAATGTGTTTGTATCTGTTAGCAGATTGTTATTATCAGTTAAGGGATTATGGAAGGTCTGCTAATTACTATACGGAATATATTAGTACTCCCTCAAATTCTTTAGTGAATCAGATAGGAACGGCAAAGTATAATTTAGCCTATTCTTACTTTCAATCAAAACAATACGATAAATCAGTTAATTATTTCCGTAAATCTATTAATTCAAACTTAGATAAAGAAAGGTGGAATGACGCAAATTTGAGATTGGCCGATAGTTATTATATGCTTCGTGATTTTAAAAATGCAGTAAGATATTATGAAAAATCTATAGAGTCGGAGTTAGATGAAGATTACGCTATGTATCAAAAATCTAAATGTTATTCTTTACTATCTAGTCACAAACAACAGGAAGATTGTTTATTGTTATTAGTAAATAATAAATCTAATTCGATTTATTTAGAAAGGTCATTATTTGACTTAGCTAATCTGTATAAAAATCAAGACAAAGATGAGCTAGCTATTAATTACTTTAACTTACTTCTGTCTCTATCCTCTGATGAGGAGGTGTTGTCTCAATCATTGTTAAATAAAGGATTAATTTATTATAATCAAAACAAGTTAGACTCCTCTATTGTTAATCTCATGAATTTGATAGAAATGTACCCAAAAACAAGTTCGTTTAAAGGTGCCAAAATAGGTTTGAAAAATGCCTTTGTTAAAAAAGGAGATATAAGTGAGTATCTTGATTATATAAATAAGGTTCCCCAACTAGATATTTCTGTTACAGCTAAGGATTCTTTAAGTTATCAGGTTTCTTATAATAACTTTAAAAAGGGAGATTATGAATTGTCTAAAGTTAATTTTGGGGACTATTTAAATAAATTTGGGGAGGATGCAATCTTTGATAAACATTCTTTTTATTATTATGCAGAATCTTGTTGGAAAACCAAGGATACTTTAAATGCAATAAGTTCTTATAAGAGAGTGTTGGATTTTGATATTTCTGTTTTCTATGAACCTTCCTTGGTTAGAATTTGTCGTTATTCTTACGATTCTCATGATATTGTTTCTTCTAATAAGTATTATCAGATATTAGATACAATTGCTTCTTCAGAGGGATTAAAAAGGGAGTCTACTACAAGATTAATGTTTGGGATGGAAAATTCAAATCAGAACCTTGCTGTTCGTTATGCAGAACGATTACTTTCTTTAGATAAGTTAGATAATAGACTTATATCGAGAGCTAAAATTATTATAGCTCGTTCTGATTTTGATAATGGTAATTACGCTAGGTCTTCTGATTTATGTAATGAAATTGTACGATTAACAACAAATAAAGATGGTTCGGAAGCAATGTATATGAAATCGTATTTCACCTTTTTGGATGAAGATTATGAGGAGTGTGAAAGGATAGTTTTTGAGATGTCAGATAAGTACTCTTCTAATTTTTGGATTGCAAAAGCCTTTATTCTTCTTTCGGATATTTACTTTAAACAAGATAATAGTTATCAGGCAAAAGCAACTTTAGAGAGTATCATTGAAAACTCTGATAGTGAGGATGTGGTGAATGAGGCTAAGTCGAAATGGGAGTTAATAATAGAAGAGGAACAAGTAGAAAATAATGTGTTGGTAGAAGAGGAAGTTTCTATAGAAATTGGAGATTCGAAAGATTATATTATTATCTATTCTGATTTACAAATTGAGGAAGACTTTTAAAATAAATAAAATGAAAATATTAAATATTGGGGTATTTGTATTCTGTTTTTCTGTGGTTATTGCACAGGATATTGATCCTACAGAAGTAACGGTTGTTGAGGGGTTTAAATCTGAAATTCCGCAATCAGAAAAAATAAAAGAAACTACTCAGTTTACCGATACTACTGTGGTAAATAAGATTCAAACTTATAGTTTTATTGATAAAACTTTGGATGCAGATTATGAGTCGAGACCAATAAAGGCCGCTAATGTAAGTGGAGAAAAAAAATCTGATTTATTTAGATCTACTATAATGTTGGGTGGTGGATTTCCTTTAACGTCCGTTTCATCTGTCTCGGTAAGTAGTTTAAGGAAAGATAATTATTCCTACGGACTTAACTTAAATCATTTTACAAGTAGATATTCGGATGAGAATTCAGAAAAACATAGAAACTCACTTAATCAAATACATATTTTCGGAAAGAAAATAGAGGAGAAAAATATTTTTGTAGTAAACCTTGATTATGATAGAAAATCAATAAAACATGAATATAGACCTGAACTTAATGATTGGTCTATAAGTTCTTCTAATGATAAAAATAGATTTTCTTATTCAAAAATTGGATCTACTATCTTTTCAAGGGAGCTTTCTGATTACAAATTAAAACACAGAACACATTTCTTTATTTCAGATTTAAATGAATTGTCAGAAAATCAAATTCATCTGAATACATATTTAAGTAAAAACATAAAAGGATATTCTATTCAATTGGAAATAGAATTTGATAATTTTATAAATTATGCAAATTCAGAGTTGAATGATGTAGATCGATCTGAATTCAAGATTTTTGCATTAAATTCTTTTATTTCTATAGAGAAGTATGATTTTGATATAGATTTAGGGTTTAGTTCTGATTACATCTTAGACGATCTAAATGGTGTTGAAATAGGTTTATTTCCTTATCTTAATATAAGTAAATTTTTAGTAAAAAATATCCTGTACATTGAAGGAGGATTGGAGAATAATGGTTATAGAAATACAATTAAATCACTCTCAGATGATAATCCATATATATATGCTTTTACAACAAATCAAGATGTAGTGTTTGATGATTTCAACACATTAGATTTAAGAACTACTGATGAAAATGAAGCGTACCTTTATATGAAAAATATAATAGGTAAAGATGAGTTGTTTGAAGGAAAATTATCTTATTCTTATATTGTAAACACCCCTATCTTTTATAAAGTACCATACTATCCAAATGGAAAGTATCTTTCATCTTATATAGATGTTTGGAGATTGCATGCAAATGCAAATTATGAGTGGCAAATAAATGATTTAGTTGGAATTCACGCGTCTGCTAATTATTTTAATTATGATACAATTGTTTCTAATAAAGAAAATATTAATGGAAATTTAGGAGTGTCTTTAAACTTAGATGAAAAGATAAAGGTGAATACTTCTGTTTCGTATTTAGGAAAAAGAAAATCAGTTGGAGGATTACAAGATTCATTGCAAAATTATCATATTAATTATAATGATATTTTTGACTTAAGTCATCAATTTCATACTAACATTTCTATTGATTATAATTACATAAAATCTATTTCAGCATATTTAAGAATTAACAATATTTTTAACTCTAAGCAAGATATGTGGGAAGGATACCAAGAAATAGGTATAAATGCTAGGATAGGATTTAGTTATTCTTTCTAAAAAAGTTATTAACTTTTGTTGATAAACTTATCCTTATTTTCTGCCAATAAATAATGATTTAAGAGATGCTCTTTTTGTATATTTGTCTCACTTAAAAATAAGAGATAAATTACATATAAATATGAGTGAAGAAAATAAAAATCAGGGATATAGTGCCGATAATATTCAGGTTCTTGAAGGATTAGAAGCGGTAAGAAAAAGACCAGCCATGTATATTGGTGATATTGGTCAGAAAGGATTACACCATTTAGTATATGAGGTAGTAGATAACTCGATTGATGAGGCTCTTGCGGGACATTGTTCTCATATTGATGTTTTTATTAATGATGATAATTCAATTACAGTAACTGATAATGGTAGAGGTATTCCTACAGGCATACATGAAAAAGAAGGCAGATCTGCCTTGGAGGTTGTAATGACTGTTTTGCATGCTGGAGGTAAGTTTGACAAAGGTTCTTATAAAGTTTCTGGAGGTCTGCATGGAGTTGGAGTTTCTTGTGTTAATGCACTTTCTTCAGACTTAAGAGTGGAGGTACATAGAGATGGGAAGGTTTTTGAACAAGAATATAAAATAGGTAAACCTCAGTATGATGTTAGAGAAATTGGAACTACCGATAAAACAGGAACTTATGTTACATTTAATCCAGATACTTCTATTTTCGTAGAAACTATTTATCATTTTGATATTTTAGCAGCAAGATTAAGAGAGCTTTCTTTCCTTAATAAGGGGATAAAACTGTCATTAACTGATAAAAGAAAAACAGATGACCAAGGCAGTTTTGTAAAAGCAGAGTTCTTTTCTGCAGGAGGGTTAAAAGAATTTGTAAAGTTTTTGGATGATACAAGAGAATCTATATTAAATGATGTAATTTATTTTGATGGAGAGAAAGATGGTGTTCCTGTTGAGGTTGCAATGGTTTACAATTCTTCTTATACGGAAAATGTTCATTCTTATGTGAACAATATCAATACTCATGAAGGAGGTACTCATCTTTCAGGATTCAGAAGAGGACTTACAAGAACTCTTAAAAAATATGCAGATAATTCAGGGTTATTGAAAAAAGTAAAATTTGAAATTTCTGCTGATGATTTTAGAGAAGGGTTAACTGCCGTTATTTCTGTAAAAGTAATGGAGCCTCAGTTTGAAGGGCAAACAAAAACTAAATTAGGTAATAAAGAAGTTACTACTGCAGTATCTCAATCGGTTAGTGATATGTTATCTTTCTATTTGGAAGAAAATCCTGCTCAAGCGCAAATTATTGTACAGAAAGTAATACTCGCAGCAACAGCCCGGAATGCAGCTCGAAAGGCAAGAGAAATGGTGCAAAGAAAAAGTATAATGTCTGGATCAGGTCTTCCAGGAAAGTTATCAGATTGTTCCGAAAGAGACCCCTCAAAATGTGAAATATTTTTAGTAGAGGGAGATTCTGCTGGTGGTACTGCAAAACAAGGTAGAGATAGACATTTTCAAGCCATTCTTCCATTAAGAGGAAAGATTTTGAATGTAGAAAAAGCAATGCAACATAAGGTCTTTGAAAATGAGGAAATCAAGAATATGTATACAGCACTTGGAGTATCTGTAGGTACTGAAGAAGACGAGAGAGCTTTAAATACCTCTAAATTAAGATATCATAAGGTTGTTATAATGACTGATGCGGATATTGATGGTAGTCACATTGCTACTCTGATTTTAACTTTCTTTTTCCGTTATATGAAAGAGTTGGTAGAAAAAGGATTTGTCTATATTGCAACTCCTCCATTATATTTATTAAAGAAAGGTAAGGATCAAAGATATTGCTGGTCAGATGAGGAGAGAGATTTACTAATTAATGAAATGAAAGGTGGTAAAGATGTAAATATTGGAATTCAAAGATACAAGGGGCTTGGAGAGATGAATGCAGTTCAACTTTGGGATACTACTTTAAACCCAGAAGAAAGAACCTTAAAACGAGTAACTATCGATAGTGCTGTTGAGGCGGATAGAGTGTTTTCTATGCTAATGGGAGATGAAGTTCCTCCAAGAAGAGCTTTTATTGAAGATAATGCTAAATATGCAAAGATTGACGCTTAAATAAGTCATAAAATACATTAATTATAAAACACAAAAAATGAAAGTAACAATAGTAGGCGCTGGAGCAGTTGGAGCGAGTTGTGCAGAGTATATTGCAATAAAAAACTTTGCTTCTGAAGTGGTTTTAGTAGATATTAAAGAAAACTTTGCTGAAGGTAAAGCAATGGACTTAATGCAAACATCATCTTTAAATAATTTCGACACTAAAATTGTTGGTAGTACTAACGATTACTCAAAAACAGCAGGTTCTGATATTGCAGTAATTACTTCTGGTATTCCTAGAAAGCCAGGTATGACAAGAGAAGAGTTGATTGGTATTAATGCTGGAATCGTGAAAATAGTTTCAGAAAACTTAATCAAACATTCTCCTAATGTTATTCTTATTATTGTAAGTAACCCTATGGATACTATGACTTACTTAGTACACCAAACTACAAATTTACCAAAAAACAGAATTATTGGTATGGGTGGAGCTTTAGATTCTGCTAGGTTTAAATATAGGTTATCAGAAGCAATGGAATGTCCTTCTTCTGATGTAGATGGAATGGTTATTGGTGGTCATTCAGATAAAGGAATGCTTCCTTTAACAAGATTGGCAACTAGAAATTCGGTTAGAGTTTCAGAATTTATTTCTGAAGAAAGATTGTATGAAGTGTTAGAATCTACTAAAGTTGGGGGCGCTACATTAACAGGAATGTTAGGTACTTCTGCGTGGTATGCTCCAGGAGCTGCAGTTTCTTCATTAGTTCACTCTATTGCTTGTAATCAAAAGAAAATGTTTCCTTGTTCCGTTCTTTTAGATGGAGAATACGGTTTGTCGGATTTATGTATTGGTGTTCCGGTAATTTTAGGAAGAAATGGAATTGAAAAAATTGTTGAGTTAGACTTAAGTGATTCTGAAATGGAAAAACTACAAGAGTCTGCTGAAGGGGTTAAGAAAACTAATGCTTTATTAGATTCTTAAGTTAAGATTAATAATATTAAAAAGTCCATCTGAAAAGATGGACTTTTTTTATTGCTTAATAAATTGAGAAGTTTTATTTTTTATTTTTACAAAATATATTCCGACAGCTAAATTTTTAATATTTATCTTGTCTTTTTTTGTAGAAATCACCAATTCACCTATAGAGTTGTATATGTTTATAGTTTCTTTTTTGTTGTTGACTATATATATAATTTTTGTTGCGGGATTCGGATAGATGCTGAAAGTATTTTGAATCTCATTATTTGAGGTGTAAATAGTAGAATCTCCTTTAAAGTATGCTATTCCTCCACATTGGTTCCCTATAATCAAATCTATTAAACTGTCGTTATCTAGATAAGAAAGTGAAATAGATGTTTTTCCACCTTCCCATACATTATTATTGATGCTGTTTAATTGAGTGAATAATCCATATAAATTGCCTTCTATATTATTGTGTAAATAAGTTCTGCCTGAAATAGAACCAGAAAATAAATGGTATTCTCCGTTAATGTCTACTAATTTAGGACTGCTAAACCCATTCTGAATGTATGAGGAGTCTATGTCAATTCCTCCCCAATTAGTTGTTTCTGTTGAGAAGTTAGGGGTGGTTTGTGTTCCTGTATTCTGAAAGTAGGAGATAGTTCCTTTTTTATTTCCAATAATTAAATCTCTTAAACCGTCTCTATTTACATCTATAATTTGTGGAGTTGCAAAATATCCTACATCAATATTTTCAAAGTTGGGTGTGTTTACATTAAATGTTGTTCCGTTATTTGTAAAGAAATGAATTTTCCCATCTGCATCTCCCAATATTAAGTCTTTTAGGCCGTCTCCATTTAAGTCTCCAAAAGTAGGGTAAAGATTTAGTACTGCCCTATTCAAACTTGTATTCAAATTAATAGATGAAATCCCCATAAAATCTTCTGTTATTAAAGTGAATTTTGCTAGTTGTTGAGTTCCTGTGTTTTTAAAATGAGCAATTTTAGAGACTGGAGTTCCGCTTGCAACGTGGTATCCGTAATTTCCAATAAATAAATCTTTTAATCCATCTCCATCAAAATCGTAAAATGTAGGGTGTGCGTTTTCTCCTAAGTCTACTCCTTCTGTTTGGATAAAATCTTTCTGTATAAAATTGAATTCAGGTGATTCGTTATTGTTGGAGTTTTCATATAACCAACAACTTTCTTTATTTTCAGAATTATTTTGCATATTTGTAGTTAATATTAAATCTTTAATTCCATCATTGGTAGCGTCTAGATAAAATGCAGAAGGAAATATGTGAATGTCTGCAGGAATTGTATTTAAATTATTCTGAGGAAAACTACTGTCAACCGTTATAATATTAGCGTTCTGATTATCCCCTCCATTAATTAATAGATTTAGATTATTGAAGCTTACATCTCCTAAAATTAAATCTTTATCATTGTCACCATCAACATCTATTGCCATTAATGAGGATCCTGCGTGTTTACTTTTGTTTGTGCTAGAAATGTTTATTGGTGGGCATAAACAATTATTACAGTTCAGAACATAGGTGTTAAGTCCTTCATAGAAATTCCCCCAACAGTTATTTACATTTTCATATTCTAAGTGGTTAGAATCTCCATAGTTTTCCACTGACATATTTTTATAATAGTGTACAAATCCTCCACTGATATCAAATGTTAAGATATCAATATCTCCATCATAATCGATATCTGAAAATGCAGGTAAATCCATTGGACTTACATAAATATTTATTCCACTTGAAGAATTAAGAAGTAATGATGAAGTTAATATGAAGGATAAATTAGATGTTGAATTATTTAAATATACTTTAATTCCTGCTGTTGAATAAGTAAAAATGTCATTTTTACCATCTCCATTATAATCCTCTAAAAGAATCCAGCTTTTTATGTCTGGAAATTGAGTTCTGAATTGTGGAGAAAAGATGAAATTACCGTTAACATTTAAGTAAGGAGATAGTTTGTTTCCGCATCTATCAAATAGAATTATGTCTTTTATTCCATCTAAATTTAAGTCTATTTCTGATATTTGAGCAGAGTTTGTTCCTCCATTCCAAGCGTTTAATAGTTCTTGTGAGTTTTCGAATATCTTGATGGTTGTATCTCTAGTAAAGTTGATTTGAGAAGATAAGTTAAAGTAAGATGAAATTAGTATAAATAAAATGTAAAATAGGTTTTTCATTATAAAATAAATTTAAAAAACAAATCTATGAAAAATTACAGAATAAAACAGATGAAAAAATGAATGTTCTGTTATTGTGTATTCTTATATGAAAGTTTATATTTGCTGATCTAAAAAATTAATGAAATTAAATTATGAAAAGTAGAAAACCAATATTGTATTTAGCGATTGTGTTTGCATTAGTTTGTGTTTATCAATTGTCATTTACATGGAAAGTAAGTAATGTTGAAGATGCTGCTGTTGAATATGCTGTAGAGAACATTGATGTAAATTTAAACAATGAATTAGCTGTTTTAGATTCCACAATTTCTGACTCTGTGCAGAGAACTGTGAAATTAGAGGAGATAAAATCTAACTATGATGATAACCGAGACCTGATTTTACAATATTTAGAGAGAGAGTACATTAAGAAAGAATCTGTAAATGAAGATGGTTCTGCAAGAGATGTTTTTATGGGCATGTACACTTTTCAGGAGTGTAAAGAAAGAGAAATAAACTTAGGACTTGACCTTAAAGGTGGTATGAATGTAACTTTAGAGGTTTCTGTAAAGGATGTCTTAGTTTCTTTGTCTGGAAAAAATAAAAATCCAGAATTCAGAACAGCACTTAAGAATGCTGAAAAGAATATGGAAAGTTCTCAATTAGGTTTTGTAGATTTGTTTGCTTTAGAGTTTTCTGAAGAAGGAACTGAATTATCTTCTATTTTTGGGACAAGAGTTTTAAGAGAAAAAGTTCAAGGCAAAAACAATAAAGATGTTATGTCTGTTGTTAAGTCTGAAGTGGATGATGCTATTGAAAGTTCGTTTGAAATTTTAAGAAGTAGAATTGATAGATTTGGAGTAACACAACCAAATATTCAGAAAACAAATGTTCCTGGTAGAATTATTGTTGAACTTCCAGGAATTGAAGATCCAGATAGAGCAAAAAAATTATTACAATCTTCTGCTCAATTAGAGTTTTGGGAAACTTTTGATTTTTCAGAAGTATTTGAAGATATTCAACTAGCTAACTCTTTTTTAGCTGAAAGGTCAGGTGTAGAAAAAGATACTACTAATTCAGATTCTACTTTCTCAGCTCTTGAGAACCCATGGTTTGCTGTTTGTGGTATTCCTCAAGGTTTTGAAGGTAATGGTCCTATAGTAGGTTACACTTTATTAAAAGATACATCATTGTTAAATTCTTATATAAATGACGAGTCATTTATGAGTAATTTTGATCCAGATTTAAAATTTGCTCTAGCTTTCTCTCCTAATGATCCTTCAAAAGAATCTTTTGTTGTAATCGCACTAAAAAAGAAAGGTACTAATGGATATATTATGGATGGAGGGGTAATTACTGATGCTCAACAAGTATTAGACAATGGAGTAGTAAAGGTGTCTATGAATATGAATGCAGATGGAGCTAACATCTGGAAAGCGGCAACTGGAAGAGCTGCCGCTTCTAAAGGTGCAGATGGCAGAGGTAAGTCTATTGCAATTGTTTTAGATGGTTATGTGAAGTCATGGCCAACTGTAAATGATGAAATTCCAAATGGTAGATCTGAAATTTCTGGAAATTTTGATGTTAATGAAGGTCAAGATTTAGCGAATGTCTTAAAGTCAGGTAAATTACCTGCTCCAGCACATATTACACAAGAAGCAATTATAGGACCTTCATTAGGTCAAGATTCAATTAATTCTGGCTTAAATTCCTTTATTATTGCTTTATTATTAGTTTTACTTTATATGGTATTTTATTATAGTGGTGCTGGTTTAGTTTCTAATGTCGCTTTAATTGCCAATGTGTTCTTTATCTTTGGAGTATTATCTTCTTTAGGTGCTGTATTAACCTTACCTGGAATTGCAGGTATCGTACTTACAATTGGTATGTCGGTTGATGCGAATGTACTTATTTTCGAAAGAATTAGAGAGGAACTTACAAATGGTAAAGGGATTAGATTAGCGATTTCTGATGGTTATAATTCTGCTTATTCTTCTATTATTGATGCCAATGTAACTACATTGTTAACGGGTATTATCTTATTCTCTTTTGGTACTGGTCCAATTAAAGGATTTGCTACTACTTTAATTATTGGTATAATAACTTCTTTATTCTCAGCTATATTTATTACAAGATTAATTATTTCATATAGATTAAATAAAGGTAAAGAAATTTCTTTCTCTACAAAATTAACTAAAGGTGCGTTTAAAAGTATTAATATTGATTTTATTAGGAAAAGAAAAATATTTTATGTTATTTCTTCATTAATTATATTATTTGGTGGTTATTCATTATCTACTAAAGGTTTAGATTACGGTATTGATTTTAAAGGTGGTAGAACTTATGTTGTTTCTTTTGTTGATGAGGTAAGTAAGGATAATGTTAAAGAGATTTTAACTACTTCATTTGATGGAATGGTTCCTTCAGTAAATGAGTTTAATTTGAAAGGTCAGTCTGGAGATCAACTTAAAATTACAACTAAATATAGAATTGATGAAAATAACTTTGAAGCAGATACGGATGTTAAAGCAAAATTATTTTCTGGTTTAGAAAACTTAAATATAAAATATACTATTGAAAGTCAGGAAAAAGTAGGTCCAACTATTGCAGATGATATTAGAGATGCTGCTTTGTGGTCTGTTATCTTTTCTTTAATTGTAATTTTCTTATACATCCTTATCCGATTTAAGAAATGGCAATTTAGTTTAGGTGCGGTGGTTGCGGTATTCCATGATGTCATTTTAGTTCTTTCTGTATTCTCTATTTTCTATGGTGTTTTACCTTTCTCTTTAGAAATTGATCAAGCTTTTATAGCTGCTATTCTTACAATTATTGGTTATTCTCTGAATGATACGGTTGTTGTGTTTGATAGGGTAAGAGAAAATATTTTTGATTCTAAAAAAGAAGTATATGAGATAATAAACAAATCATTAAATTCTACATTAAGTAGAACTATAAATACTTCATTAACTACATTTGTAGTATTATTTGTTATTTTTTGGTTTGGAGGAGAGTCTATTAAAGGATTTATGTTTGCTTTAATGGTAGGTGTTGTTGTTGGTACTTACTCTTCATTATTTGTTGCATCACCAATTATGTTAGATACAATTAAGAGAAAAGAATTAAAGATTAAATAATCTTTTAATATTTTAATATAAAAGCCCTTTCATTGAGAGGGCTTTTTTTTATTTTTGCATATGTTATTATTTATAGGAGGGTCTGAAATATTTTTTATTATACTTTTTGTTGTGATGCTTTTTGGTGCTGATAAGATACCAGAAATAGCAAGGGGTTTAGGTAAAATGATGAGGGAGGTTAAAGACGCTTCTAATGAAATAAAGAGAGAAATAAAGGACACTTCTACAGAGATAAAGGATAATATAGATAAAGAAATTAATGGATAGTATTTTATTTATTTTAAGTTTTATAATGTTATTTCTGGGCGGTGAATTCTTGGTAAAGAGTTCAGTTGCTATTGCTCTTAAAATGAGAATTTCTACTTTAGTTGTTGGTATGACGGTAGTTTCCTTTGCTACATCTGCTCCCGAGTTATTTGTAAGTATAAAATCTGCATTAGATGGCGTTACAGATATTACCTTTGGTAGTGTAATTGGGTCTAACATTGCGAATATAACCTTAGTTTTAGGTCTTACTGCAATGGTGTTTCAAATCAAAATTACTAAACAAACTTATTTATTAAATTATCCAGTTATGCTGTTTACTTCAGTATTATTTGGTGTTGTTTTATTTTTCACAAATCAGATTAGTCAGCTTACAGGATTTGTTTTTATCTCTCTTTTACTTCTATTTGTTTTTATTCTTATTAATCTATCTAGAAAAGAAAATGTTCAATTATCGGTAGAGGCGAATGAAGAATATAAATCGTCTGTTAAAACTCCCGTTTACCTTTCTGTTATTTATATGATTACTGGAGTTTTTCTTCTTGCTTTTGGGTCTGAATTTTTAGTTAATGGAGTAGCTAGGATAGCAGAATCTTTTGATATTTCAGAGAGGGTGATTTCTGTTAGTTTGGTAGCTCTTGGTACCTCTATACCAGAATTGGCTACTTCATTAGTTGCTGCTTTTCGTAAGGAATCTAATTTAGCAATTGGTAATTTAATTGGGTCAAATATTTTTAATGTGTTGGCGGTTTTGGGTATCACTTCAATTATTACTCCAATACAATTAAGCGATAGTCCTATAATGATTGATTATTTGTGGATGATGTCTTCTATTATTTTGTTGGGAGTTTTCATTTATTTTCTTTCTAAGAAAATTCTTAATAGAATAGAAGGAACCTGTATGTTCCTTTTTTATATTATTTTTATGATTTTCTTATTAAAAAAATACATTTAACAAATTGTTGATAAAATATATTTTCACAATTATTTTTTTATTAATAAAATCATCTCTTTTTAACCTATATTTGCCCATAATATAATATCAAATTTTAAAATCAAATTATTATGAAAACTAAATTAGAATATATCTGGTTAGATGGATATTACCCTACACAAAACATGAGAAGTAAAACTAAGGTTGTTGAAGGTTTTGATGGTACTGTTGAAGGTTGTCCTTTATGGGCTTTTGATGGGAGTTCTACCAGACAAGCGGAGGGTGGTTCTTCTGATTGTTTGTTAAAACCAGTTGCGATATTTCCGGACCCAAATAGATTAAATGGATATTTAGTAATGACTGAAGTTCTGAATGCGGATGGTACTTCTCATGAATCGAACGCAAGAGCACAGATTAATGATGATGATAATGATTTTTGGTTTGGATTTGAACAAGAGTACTTTGTTATGGATGTAGAAACTCAGTTACCTTTAGGTTTCCCTCTTGGAGGTTATCCTGGACCTCAAGGAATGTATTACTGTTCTGTTGGTGGTAAAAATACACATGGTAGAGATTTTGTAGAAGATCATGCTGATTTATGTATTCAAGCAGGGATCAATTTTGAAGGTATAAATCAGGAAGTTGCTTGTGGACAATGGGAATTTCAATTGTTTGCAAAAGGAGCTAAAAGAGCGGGAGATGAACTTTGGATTGCTCGTTATTTATTAGATAGACTTTCAGAGGATTATAATTACTATATTGATTACCATCCGAAACCAGTTAAAGGAGATTGGAATGGTTCTGGTATGCATGCTAATTTTTCTAATACTACATTAAGAGAATGTGGTAGTCAGAAAACTTATGAAAAAATTTGTGAAGCTTTCCGTCCTGTAACAAAAGAACATATTGCTGTTTATGGTGAATATAACGACCAAAGGTTAACAGGTTTGCATGAAACAGCTTCTATTAACGATTTTAGTTATGGTGTCTCAGATAGAGGAGCGTCTATTCGAATTCCAATTATTACAGTAGAAAACGGATGGAAAGGTTGGTTGGAAGATAGAAGACCTGCTTCAAATGGAGACCCCTATAAAATTGCTGGAAGAATTATAACAACAGTAAAAACTGCAAAGGTTTAATCTATTAACAATTAGTTTGTTGTAAGTCTAATATTCCAATTTAGATGTGTTTGTAAATTATTCCGTATTTTAGCGGGAATTATAAAAAGAAAAAGATAATGAAAATCAATTATAAATTTTTAATATTTAGTTTAATATTAACACTATTTTCTACTAGTTCTCTTCTAGCACAAAGAAAGAGTAGGGTAGTTCAGAAAGCAGATAAAGCTTTTGCTGCTGAAATGTATTTTGAAGCTGCCGAACTTTATAATAAAGGCTATAAGAAGACAAAAAACAAAGCTATTAAAGCGGAAATATTATTTCAACAAGCGGAATGTTACCGTTTGTTTGGTAAATTCAAAAAAGCTGCTAACTTTTATAAGAAAGCTATAAAATCAAAATACGATAACGGAAATGCTATTGCTATTTTAAGATATGCTGAAATGCTGATGGTTAATGGTAGTTATGAAAAAGCATTAGAACAGTATAAAAAGTATTCCAAAAAAGCACCTACTGATACTAAGGCTGAAAAAGGAATTAAATCTTGTCAGTTTGCTATAAATTGGGAAGCAAATCCTACAAGATATGTTATTAGCAAGTCAGATGTTTTAAGTTCCCCGAATAGTGATTTTTCTCCCGCATTTGGAAACAGAGATTACACTAAAATCTATTTTATATCATCTAGAAAAGGTTCTTCAAATAATAAGATTGATGAGAGAACTGGAGAGTTCTTTACTGATATTTACAGTTCATCCTTAAATAAAAAAGGTAAATGGAGTAATCCGAAAGCAGAATTAGAGCCTATTAACACAGAAAACCATGAAGGAACTTTATGTTTAAATCAGAATGGTACTACTATGTTTTTCACAACTTGTCAATCAGAAAATAAGAAGGAGTTAGGTTGTGATATTTCTATTTCTCAATTAAAAGGGAAATTATGGGGATCATTAAATAAACTAGAAATTAAGGTAGATAGTAACACTACACTTGGTCACCCTACCATTTCTTCAGATGAAAAACATGTTATTTTCTCTGCAGATATGAAGGGAGGTTATGGAGGGAAAGATTTATGGATGGTTACTAAAGTGGCTAGAGGACAGTGGAGTGAGCCAGCAAATTTGGGTCCAGCAATTAATACAGATGGTGATGAAATGTTTCCGTTCTTACATGAAGATCGTTCGTTATATTTTTCTTCTAACGGACATATTGGAATGGGAGGTTTAGATATTTATAAATCTGATTTAAATGAGGAGAATGGAATTTATGTTTCTGCTATTAATTTAAAATCCCCTATTAATTCTTCTGCAGATGATTTTGGTATGATTGTAGAAAGAAAAAATGAAAGAGGTTATTTTACTTCTAATAGAAGGTATTTTACAGATACAGAAGGTATTGTTAATAAATCAAATGGTTCTGATAATATTTATATTTTTGAATTACCACCATTAGTTTTGACTTTACAAGGTGTTATTACGGATACTAAAACGGGAGCTGTAGTTACAGGAGCATCTGTTAAATTAGTAGGAGATGATGATTCTGCTTTAGAAGTAACAACTGATAATACAGGAAGTTATAATTTCGAATTGACCCCATTAACATCTTATGAGATTGTTGTTTCAAGAGAAGGGTATTTAAATAATAAAGTTTCTGAAACTACTGTAGGGATTGAAGTAAATACGGATTTAATTAAAGATATAAATATAGATCCGATTAAGAGAGAAATTATTTTACCTAGAATTGAATATGATTTTGCTATGTGGAATTTAAGACCTCAATCTATTTTTGATTTAGATTTATTAGTAATTACTTTAAATGAAAACCCTAACATTACTATCGAGTTAAATTCTCATACTGACTTTAGAGGAACAGATTTACAGAATAATAATTTATCTCAAAAAAGAGCAAATGCTTGTATTAATTATTTAATTACAAAAGGAATCTCTGCTGATAGATTAGTTGCAAATGGAAAAGGAGAATCTCAACCTTATGTAATTACTGAAGAAGATTCTAAAAACTCTAAAAGAGGTTGGTCTCTAAAGGGTAAAGTTTTTAAAGAAGGAAATATATTATCTGAAAGTTTTATAAATAAATTAAAAGTTAAATTTAGAGATATTGCTCATCAATATAATAGAAGAACATCATTTAAGGTATTATCAGAGAATTATGTTCCTAGTGTAGTTGAGGAAAAATAAAACATTAAATAAGAATAATAAAAGCATCCTTTAATAGGATGTTTTTTTTTATCATAATATGAAAGAGAATAGATATAATCAGAGAGGAGTTTCTGCAGATAAAGAAGATGTACATAATGCAATTAAAAATGTAGATAAGGGTTTGTTCCCTGAAGCATTTTGTAAAATTATTCCAGATTACTTAAGTGGAGATGAAGATTATTGTCTTATTATGCATGCGGACGGTGCGGGTACAAAATCTTCTTTAGCTTATATGTATTGGAAAGAAACAGGAGATATTTCTGTTTGGAAAGGTATAGCTCAAGATGCTTTAATTATGAATATTGATGACTTACTTTGTGTAGGTGCTACTGAGAATATCATGTTGTCTTCTACTATTGGTAGAAATAAAAACTTAATTAATGGAGATGTTCTTTCTGAAATTATAAATGGTACAGAAGAATTACTTTTTGAATATAAAAAGTATGGAGTAAATATTATTTCTACAGGAGGAGAAACAGCTGATGTTGGTGATTTAGTTAGAACCATAATAGTAGATTCTACTGTAGTGTCCAGAATGAAAAGATCAGATGTTATTAATAATGCTAATATTAAGTGTGGGAATGTAATTGTTGGTTTATCTTCTTTTGGTATCGCAACTTATGAGACTGAATATAATGGGGGAATGGGTAGTAATGGATTAACCTCTGCTCGTCATGATGTTTTTTCTAAAGTGCTTGCTGAGAAATTTCCAGAAAGTTATGATCCTTCTGTACCTGAAAATTTAGTTTATTCTGGTACTAAAAAATTAACTGATAAGATTGAAGGAACGAATTTAGATGCTGGCAAATTAGTACTTTCTCCAACAAGAACTTATGCTCCTATTATTAAAGAAATTTTAGATAAGTTTAGAGATAGAATAGATGGTATGGTACATTGTAGTGGTGGTGCTCAAACTAAAGTATTGCATTTTGTAGATAATGTTCATATTATAAAAGATAATTTATTTGCATTACCACCTCTTTTTAAAATGATACAGAAAGAATCAGACACAGATTGGAAAGAAATGTATAAGGTATTTAATATGGGACATAGAATGGAGTTGTATGTGTCTGCAGAAATTGCAGAAGATATTATTCAGATTTCTAAATCTTATAATGTAGATGCTAAAATTGTAGGTAGAGTAGAAAAAAGTAAAACAAAACAACTTACTATAAATAGTGAATATGGGGAGTTTATATATAATTAATGTATGTTAGATAAATTAATAGCAATTAACGATAGGTTTGAAGAGGTAGAAAGATTAATTTCTTCTCCTGATGCAATGAACGATATGAAACTTTATGTTAAGTTAAATAAGGAATATAAAGAATTAGGACCTATTGTGACAGCTTATCATGAATATAAAGATATTATTTCAAATATCACTTCTTCAAAAGCAATTTTGAAAGAGGATGATCTTGAAATGAAGGAAATGGCAAGAATGGAGTTAGACGAATTACTTACTAGAAAAGAAGAAATGGATGAGGAAATTAAGATTTTATTAATTCCGACGGATCCTGAAGATTCTAAGAATGCAGTAATGGAAATAAGAGCTGGTGCTGGTGGAGATGAAGCTAGTATTTTTGCAGGTGATTTATATAGAATGTATTCTGCTTTTGCTTCTGATAAAGGATGGCAATTAGAGTTAGTAGATATTGCAGAAGGAACTTCTGGAGGTTATAAAGAAATTATTGTAAATGTAATTGGTGAAGATGTTTATGGTCAACTAAAATTTGAATCCGGAGTACATAGGGTTCAGAGAGTGCCTCAAACAGAAACTCAAGGTAGGGTTCATACTTCTGCTGCATCTGTTATTGTGCTTCCTGAAGCAGAGGAGTTTGATATTGATTTAAAAACATCTGATATTAGAAAAGATACTTATTGTTCTTCAGGTCCTGGTGGTCAGTCTGTAAATACAACTTATTCTGCAGTGAGATTAACTCATATTCCTACAGGAGTTGTTGCTCAGTGTCAAGATCAAAAATCTCAACTAAAAAATTACGATAAAGCTTTAAAAGTTTTGCGTTCTAGAATCTACGAAATTGAACTGCAAAAGAAATTAGAGGAAGATGCAAAGCATAGAAAGTCAATGGTTTCTTCTGGAGATAGATCCGCTAAAATCCGAACGTATAATTACCCTCAAGGTAGGGTTACAGAACACAGAATAGGATTAACAAAATATAATTTGCAAGCAACTATGGGAGGTGATATTCAGGAGTTTATTGATGAGTTGCAAATTGCAGAAAATGCAGAAAAGTTAAAAGAAGGTACATCAATATCAAGTTAATAAGATGAAAAAGATATTTATTGTATTTGTGTTTTGATGATAGAAACTGTAGAGAAGAAAATGATAGTAAATGAATAGAGAAGATCTAGTACATCAAATAAAATCTAAAAGGTCTTTCCTTTGTATCGGTTTAGACACGGATATTAAAAAAATTCCATCCCATTTATTGGAATTGGAAGACCCTATTTTTGAATTCAACAAACAAATTATTGACGCTACTAAAGATTTGTGTGTGGCCTATAAACCCAATATTGCTTTTTACGAAAGTATGGGGGTGTGTGGTTGGGTTTCGTTACAAAAAACTTTAGATTATATCCCAAAGAATATTTTTACGATTGCAGATGCTAAAAGAGGAGATATTGGAAATACTTCTAATATTTATGCTCGTACTTTCTTTGAAAAAATGAACTTTCATTCCGTTACAGTAGCTCCTTATATGGGCTCAGATTCTGTTACTCCTTTTTTAGAATTTAAAGATAAATGGGCAATTGTTTTGGCTTTAACTTCCAATAAAGGTGGTTTAGATTTTCAGAAAATAGAAAATAAAAATGGTAAAAAATTATTCGAACAAGTTTTAGAAACTTCTCAAAATTGGGGGACAGATAAAAATATGATGTATGTTGTAGGTGCTACAAGGGCCGAACAGCTTTCGGAAATTAGAACAATTATCCCAAATCACTTTTTGTTAGTTCCTGGTATTGGTGCACAGGGTGGTTCGGTAGAAGAGGTTGCTAAATATGGTATGAATGCTGACTGTGGGCTTTTAGTAAACTCTTCAAGAGGAATTATCTATGCCTCTTCTGATATTGATTTTTCGGAAAAAGCAAGAGAGGAAGCAGAGAAATTACAACATAAAATGGATATTCTTTTATCTGAAAAAGGAATTTAATACCAAATTTGGTATACATAATAACCTACCCATTCTTTTATTAGCGTTTCCCATCTTTCGTAGGAGGTAGAGTTAGGTAATAAAATATATTCCAAATCTAATGTTATATTTTTTAGAGTATAATCTGTTGAGAAGGGATCTACTTTTATGTATTTATTAGTAAAACAGTAAGATGCTCTTTTCATGTGCCATGAGGAAGTGATAAGTAGGATATTTATTTCTCCTTTATTTTTCAAAAGTTCAGAAGTAAAATTAGCATTCTCCCAAGTGTTTCTGGATTTACTTTCAGTTATTATATCCTCTTCAGGAATATCACATGTTAGTAGAAAATCTTTGGACCAATTAGCTTCTTTGTGTTCATTATTTATCAATTTTCCGTTACCACCGCTAATTATTATTTTTTCTATTTTCCCTAGCTTATAAAGTTGAATGGCGTAAAATAATCTATCTCCTGAATCATTAAACTCTATTTTTTTTTCCCTTTCATCATAGGTTGAAAATCCTCCTAAAACTACTCCGTAATCATATTTTTTTTGGATTTCAGAAACTGAAATAGGATTTTCATCCCAACATCTGTAGACTGTGTCTACTATATATCCATTACCAAAAAACCAATATACACAAACTGATATTATAAGTAGTGTCTTTCTTTTTTTCTTGAAAATTAAGGAGGATATAATGAGTAATAAAATCCAAAAAGTTGGTTTTATTAGAAATAATAATATTTTAGATAGGATATAAAACATGTTTTTTTACGTTTTCAAAGATAGTTTTTATATTTTTAAACTGTATATGAAAGAAGATTTTTTGCAATATATATGGGAGAACTCCTTATTTAAATCTGATAATTTAATTTCTTCAGAGGGAGAAAGTATTATCATACATGATATTGGAGTCAGAAATAAAAATTCTGGTCCTGATTTTTTGAATGTTGAGATTATTATTAATGAAATTAAGTGGTTTGGAAATGTGAAATTCATATTAAATCTTCTTTATGGAATGCTCATTCTCACTCTAATGACCCTGCTTATAATAATGTAATTCTGCATGTAGTTTTAGAAGATAATTGTAGGGTTAAAACTTTTTAAAATAGGGTTATTTCTACTTTAGAGATGAGAGATTTGTTATTTAAAGAAATTGAGAATAACTATCTTAATTTTATAAATAAAGAGGATTTTCCTATCTGTAATTCTCAAATAAAAGAGGTAGATTCTTCTGTTATTTCTTGTCAATTAGATAAAGTTTTGCAGGAGAGGTTATTGTATAAGTCAGAAATAATTGAGAAGTTATTGGTGGATACCAAACAAGATTGGGAGTCGGTATTATATGTTTTAATTTTAAAATCCTTTGGGTTGAAAGTGAATAGTTTACCAATGGAAATTTTATCTAGACTTCTTCCTTATTCTGTTATCAGAAAGCATAAAAATAATATTTTTCAATTAGAATCTTTATTTTTTGGGGTATCAGGTTTCTTAAAATCTCCTAATGATGTTTATTCTGACACATTAAAGAAAGAGTTTACTTATTTAAAACATAAATATAATTTGGAAGAAATAGATGTTTCTTCTTGGAAGTTTTTAAGATTGTGTCCTGCAAATTTTCCAACTATTCGTTTGGCTTAGTTGTCCGTATTATTTTCTAATTCGGAAAGTTTGTTTTCTAAATTTAGAAATTCTAATTCAGTAAAAGAAATAAAAAAAATATTCAATGTAGAAGTATCTGTTTATTGGGACAGTTATTATGTTTTTGCGAAAGAGTTCTGTATTAAAACCTAAGAGATTAGGTTTATCTACTGTTAATGTTATTATTGTAAATAGCATTGTTCCTCTTTTTTATTTATTTGGAAAGATTCATTCTGAGTATTCTTCTTTATCAATTGATATTTTAAAAGAATTAAAATCTGAAAAAAACTCTATAGTTTCTAAGTTCAAACAGTTTCCAATTAAGTTAAATACGGCAGCTAAGAGTCAGTCTGTAATTCATCTTTATAATAACTATTGTTCTCAAAAAAAATGTTTAAATTGCGATATCGGAATTCATCTATTAAAACATTAATGAAATTATTTAAGATACTATTTGAAAAACATTTTTTTGGTGTTAGTTCTTGGTGGGCCTCTAAATTAGGATTTAAGTCCTCTTTTATTAGATTGTTTTTTATTTACGGAGCGTTTGCTGCTCATTTTACTATTTATATTTATTTAATTATGGTTTTTATTTTAAAGATTCGAAATCATTTTAAGTACAGAAGAAAAAGTGTTTTTGATTTATAGAATATGAAAAAAACAATTGACTTTTCCGGAATTTATTTTATCTTATTTTTATCCATCTTATCAGGAAAAATTTTTTATTGTTGTAAGTTTTATTACCTTTGCTTATGCTAAATTGCTTATCACAAATGTCAAAACTAAATCTTGTGTTTAATCTATAATGAATAATAGAAAAAAATTTCTAGGTGTATGTGTTTGGTTGTCAGATAATTTTGGATTAGATTTATGGGGTGTGAGAATTGTATTCATGGTTGGAATTCTTTTCTACGGGTTGTCTCCTTTACTATATTTTCTTTTATACTTAATTAAACCAAAAAAATACTAATGAAAGTGTTAATCACAGGCAGTAATGGTCTATTAGGTCAAAAACTTTTACATAAATTAAGAGAAGATAGTTCGGTAGAATTAATTGCAACTTCTATAGGTGAAAATAGAGTTTCTGAAAAAGAGGGGTACAAATACATCTCTTTAGATATTACTAATCAGAAAGAGGTAGAAAGAGTTATTTTATTTGAGAAACCAAATGTAATAATAAACACAGCAGCTATGACTAATGTAGATGCGTGTGAAGATAATAAAGTGGAGTGTGATGCACTTAATATAGATTCTGTAAGATACTTATCAGATGGTGCTATTAAAATTGACGCTCACTTTATTCATATTTCAACAGACTTTATTTTTGACGGAGAAAATGGACCTTATAGTGAGGATGCTGTTCCTAATCCATTGTCATATTATGGGCTCTCTAAGTTAAAATCGGAAACTATTTTATTGGAATCTACTTGTAGATGGACGATACTTAGAACAATAATTGTTTTTGGTGTTGCAGAAAAATTGAGTAAAGGGAATCTTGTTTTATGGGCGAAAGGAGCTTTAGATAAAGGGGATTCTCTTAATATTATTGATGACCAATTCCGTGCTCCAACTCTGGCGGAGGACTTGGCTGATATTTGTATTTTAGCAGCTAAGAAAAAAGCATATGGCATTTTTAATGCTTCAGGAAAAGACATTATGAGTATTTATGAAATAGTTGAAAGAATAGCAAAACACTATGGAAACTCAACAGATAATTTAAATAAAATAAGCACGGCAACACTTAGGCAGAAAGCGGGAAGACCTCCTAGAACAGGTTTTATTTTGGATAAATCCAGAAAAGAATTAGGGTATAATCCACATTCTTTTAAAGAGTGCTTAGATATAATTGATCAGCAATTAAAAACAATAGATTAACAACCATTTATCCATTTAACACCATTACGTAATCAATCGAAATTAATTTTTAAAACAAACAAATGAAAAACAAATTATCACTTTTTATTCTAATGATTATTTCAGCTATCTCAGCAAAAGCAGCTACATTAAGCGAAACAATTGATGGATTTTTTAAACCAATAGTAGTTAACTATTTAGTTCCTGTTATTTTTTGGGATCCTATAAAAGCAATGGGATTTGATGTAGGGGCGGATGTTCCTATTGTAGTGATATGGTTAGTCTTTGGTGCAGTTTATTTTACTTTAAAAATGAACTTTATAAACTTTAGAGGATTTAAACATGCTATTGGTTTAGTAAAAGGAGATTATGATGATCCGAATGATAAAGGAGAGGTTTCTCATTTCCAGGCATTAACAACGGCCCTTTCAGCAACTGTTGGTTTAGGAAATATAGCAGGGGTTGCCATAGCAATTTCTATTGGTGGTCCTGGGGCAACTTTTTGGATGATAGCAGCTGGTCTTCTTGGTATGTCAGCCAAATTTGTAGAATGTACTTTGGGTGTAAAGTATCGTAAACTTGATGAAAATGGAGAGGTATCAGGAGGCCCAATGTATTATTTGCGTGATGGATTAGCTAAATATAACATGGCAGGATTTGGTAAAGTCCTTGCTGTTTTATTTGCAATACTTTGTATTGGTGGTTCTTTTGGTGGAGGAAATATGTTTCAAGCCAATCAGGCTTATGCACAGTTAGCTGGCCAGTTTCCAGCTTTATCTGGTAACGGACCAATGTTCGGTTTAAT
>CAJQIZ010000020.1 GCA_905478555.1 uncultured Flavobacteriales bacterium | reverse complement strand
AAATTTAGTTGCTATCGCTTGGTCTAAAGCAACTGCTGCTCAAGTATCTATAGCTACTACAGGTGTTGTAACACAAACAGCTGCACTTGTTTTAGATTGGACTATTGGAGCTACTGAAACTATTGAAGACAATTCTGCAACTGCTGAGGATATTATCGTCACTCTTGCTGAAGTAACTAATTTAGTTACTGCAGGTTCACAAGCTACTGTAACTTTTGCATCAGCAGGTGAATCTGGTGAGTTAGCTAATACTGCAAGACAACACTCTAATGCTGGAGCAGGTACTGCAACTACTACAGCTGCAAACATCTATCCTTTAGAGGCTAGACTTGATGTTGTTCCTGGTGAAGGTGCAAACGAAGGAGTAGTTAAAACTGCTGCTGTTGCTGCCGTTAATAAAACTAGAGTTCACTGGTTATAGACTAATTATTCGTTTATAATACAAATCTTTAGATTTAAATTAAACCCTCCTAGATAGGAGGGTTTTTTTTATCTTTGTTTTAAAATTTATTGATGGCTAAATTATTCTTTACACTATTTCTTTTGGTAGGCTTTATTCCTTATTTAGGTGCAACAGACAAAGCGGCCCCTCAAATTCTTTATTTACAATTAATAAACTTTATTTCAGGAATATTTGTAGCATATCAGTTCCAACGAAGTGATAATAAGCAAACTTTTTTTAACTCAATAAATACACTACCCTTTCAAGCCTTTTTCTTCTTTTTTATATGGGCTCTAATTAGTGTTACAGCAGCAATAAATAAAGTCGAATCTTTTAGGATATTAACTGAGGTATATACCTATTTAATGAGTTTTGTTTTTCTACTGTATTTTACAAAGAAGATACCCAGGGTAAGTACTTTTTTCATCAATTTAATGACCGTTTTATGCTGTATAGAGATTTTTACCGTTACACTTCCTTTTCTTAATGATTTATTCAAAGAAGGATCTTTCATGTTTAGATCTTCATCATATAGCGGCGTTACAGGGAATATTAATATTGCTGCTTTTTCTATACTAGTCAAGCTCCCTTTTGTTGCATATAAAATACTCTCCAGTAAGAAAATATTTACACTAATTAACGCATTTTTATATGTAACAATATTCTTTGGTATATGTTCATTTTTTACAATCTTGTCAACAAGAGGCGCAATTTTAGGCTCAATTATTCTAGGAATACTAACGATCGTTTTTTTCAGTTATAGGTTTTTTATAAAGCAAATAGGATTTAAAATATTTGCTAAAAGGATTCTTGTCATAGTCTCATTTTTTGTATTAAATATATTTTTTAATGGAGTAGTTAATGCAAACCAAGGAACAGGTAATTATGCTGATCGAATAGCTACTGTTGGATCTACTGAAGATGGTTCTTCACAGGAGAGAATCCGATATTGGAAAGAGTCAGCCTATTCAATTTTTGAAAACCCTGTTTTCGGAATTGGAATTGGAAATTGGAAAATAGTAGGGATTGATAAAGAAGAAGATAATCTTACAAATTACGTTGTACCCTATCATTCACATAATGATTTTTTAGAAATTACTGCCGAAACAGGAATTATTGGAGGAGTATTATTATACCTTTCTATCTTAATTCCCCTGTTTTATTTATTTCGTTCCTTTTTTAAAAAGGAAAAGAGTGAGGCAGACAATTTATACTTTTTTGTATTCTTAGCGATTACAGCTTATTTGATGGATGCTTTTTTAAACTTTCCTTTTGCTAGACCCATTCAGCAAATTTCATTACTCTCTATTTTAAGTTTTTCTTTATGGCTTTTAAGGGGTAAAGGACAAAAACTCAAGCTTATTCAATTTAATAGGATTACAAAATACCAATCCATATTACTTGTTATTCTATTTCCATTTTCAGTCTATTCAGCGGTTCGTTTATTCAACTCAAGTCAAGAACAGTACTATTTATTAGGGCAGTTTAATACAAATACTTTCTTTATTCCTTATGATGAATTAATGGATTATGAAACAACATACCCCAACATATCTTCAACGACCATTCCATTAAAAACTTTTCAAGGATTATATGAGTTAAAGGAAAAAAATAATCCAGAAAAAGCGATTGAATTATTTAGAGAAGCAATACCATCAAATCCATATCTTAAAATAAACGAGTCTTATATGGGTTATGCTTTTTATAAATTAGGGAATCAAGATAGCGCTAGTTTTTATTCCAAGATCGCATTTGAAAAACAGCCAAGTAACCCAACGCATTTCGCACATTATATGATAAGTTTATCAATGGCTAAAGACACCTTGGAAATCAAGAATGCTTTCAATAAAGTAAAGAAATACAGGAATGATGAAATAATAGATAAAATATATTATCTAGCAATGTCTGATTTGCTAGACAAAGATGAAAACAGATCTGTTATTGGAAATGCAAATAAGTCTCTATTGGATTCAAAAGATGATAGACTCAAAGCTTCATTATATATTTTAGAGTTTGGTAAAGATCAGGTGTTTGAAGCAGATTTCCTATATAAAGAAGGTTTAGACTTGTTTGACAAAAAAGATTTTGTAAATGCAGCAGATCGTTTTAAAAGAGCAGCTGAGCTGAACCCATTGGAGTTACCATATTTTGAAAATGCAGCAAATGCTTATTTACAATATAGTAATTATGAAAAAGCAATTGAGATGGCAGATTATGTTATAGATAATGAAACAAAGCCAACAGGAAAAGCTCATTATATCAAAGCATTTGTATTTATAGAACAAGGGAATAAACTAAGAGCTTGTAGGCTATTAAGTGTTTCTGCTGGTTATGGATTTGGAGGAGCCACTAATTTATCTAGAGCGTATTGTAGATAAATGACAGTAAGAAAATACTAAGTAAAGAGGTTAAAAATATAATACTTAAACATATTTTTTGTGAAACCCCTTTTTTTATTAGCAGGTGATGAATATGGTTCTGGTCAGGTTCAAAAGGGGAATTGCCATTTTTGATTCTGATTATAAATACTCGGAGTAAATCTACTAAAGGATAGATTAGGATGAGAACTGTAAATAATACTTTATTGATAGCAAAATCAGACTTAAACTCAAAATCACTTCCTAAAACATAAAACACATAAATTGAGACAATCGTTCCTAAAAGTAACGAACCTCCATCTCCGAGAAAAACTTTGTGTTCTTTCTTAAAATTAAAATAGTAGAGCGGGAGTAGGCTAAAAACAACTAAAATACTAAGCGGTGTTAATATGGTAGCAGAAGCACTAAAAAATTCAATGAGCATTATTGTTTTAATGACCTCTGTAATGGCAAGGCCATCAATCCCATCTATAAAGTTAATGGCGTTAATAATAACTAGAAACACAAATAAGGTACTTAGTTGTGCTAAGAGCCAAGGCACTTCATAAAGTCCAAAAAGACCATGGTAATTTGTGATGACATAACCCTGGTCGATAATAATTTTTGCCACAATGATTTGCAATAAAAATTTAAGCTTAAAGTCAGCATTGTAAAAATCATCATAGACCCCCACTATAAACATAATCCCTAAGGGAATGAATAGTGAGTAGTCAAAGAGTTCAACTTTGTTAAAATAATAATAGGAAGAAATAATTAAAAGCGTTGCAAAAACACCAATTCCACCGGTGCGAGTAGCTAAAGTTTTATGTGAACTCCGATGGTTAAAATCATCAAATTTCTTATAATAAATAAATATTTTTTGGGTGAAATAGGTGAGTATTCCACTTAATAATACCACCAAAAAGTACATGGAAGTTTCCATTTCACAAAGATAATGCTTTTCCAATAAGAGAATTAATAATGAAAATGTGTTCTTTTTTAATTAATTTAGGCAAAGAATATAAAAAAATTTATGCCCAAAAACACTTCTCAAAACATTGATACTTCAAACTTTATTCCAAGCTTTTTTTTAATTGCTTATTTGTGTTTGGGCTTTGTTCCAAACTGGGAAGCGGTTGATAAAATTGCCCCCCAGTGGCTGTTAATGAGTATTTTAAATACATTCTCTTTAAGTTATATTTTTTATTTCAGAAATCAGTTTTCAATTCGCATCACTCATACCCTTACTAGCGCCTTGTCCTTCACCTATATTGGTTTTATTGGGTGGGCGGCTCTTTCCTATTTTTATGCCATAAACACTACCGAGGTATTGGTAAATATTACCAGGCAAGTAAACGTTTTGATGATGTTTTTGGTGATGGGGATGTTCATTTATAATTTCAAGGAAAAAAAGACCTTGGTTTCATATGTGATTGCTGCCATTCTCTCTATTGAAGTATATGCGGTTCTTAATGAAGCCCTTTTAATGATTAATACTAATGGATTTATTTCAGCAGGGACCCTAAAAGGGGTAACGGCCAATAGGAATATTACTGCTTTTTCAATTGCTATTAAAATACCCTTTGTTCTTTTTCTAATCTATAAACTTTCAAAACCTTTATTTAAAATTGGGCTAAGCGGTCTGGTTATGTTGTCCATACTTTGTTTAAGTATGGTTCAAAGTAGGGCATCTTTTTTAGCCCTAGGGTTTACATTTTTATCTTTTTTGGGACTGTGTATTGCCCTGTACTTACATGATAAAAACAAAAAACACCTGTATCAATTTGCCTATTTTTTAA
>CAJQIZ010000019.1 GCA_905478555.1 uncultured Flavobacteriales bacterium | reverse complement strand
CTAAATTTTATTAATAAATATTTTATGTAAGTTTGCTTTATGAAAAAGTTTTTTTTATTAATTTTCTTTATTCCTATATTTACATATTCTCAAACTGAATTTATACATGATTTAAGAATAGGTGATTATAATTCAGTTCAATTTAAAATAGACTCAATTGAATTTAAAATAGATGATATAAAACAAAAAATGAAAGAATCAATTATCTCTAAATCAAATTCACTTAATGATCAAACTTATTTTGAAACTGATGAAGACTATATTGATATAATATACAAAGGAATATATTCTGATTTATCTGGCAGTAATAGTATCTATCATTATAATGATCAAATAAACTCATTATTAACAAAAAGAACCTATTATGAAAATTTTGTTTTTACTAGTGAAAATATCAAATTAAACTTAATTGATACAAATTATAACGCTAACACAAGTGTATGGACCGTTAATGGTCACTACAATTTACTTGATTTTCAAAATATAAAGGATACTTTTAAAATTAGTGATTTTGAATTAAAAGTTAACAAATCTGATGCAAAATATTTATTTAAAAATAAAGATCACTTAATTTTTTCCGGTATTTTTTCAAAAAAGTATGGACAAATCAAACTAGTATCTGTTGTAATTTATTCAAGTGACGCGTCAAATACAGTTATTGACCATAAATTTAATGATTTTGATGCGTTAAATATTAAACCTTGGTCTCCTCCTTACTACATGGGCAAGAGGAGAGTATCAAGGGATAGTATAGTTAGCACTAGTAGTTTAGTTGAAGATATTGAGTTATTAGAGTTAAGTAATCAAAATAATTTTTTAGCAATTGCTTCCAAAAGAAAACTTACTCTATATTCTTTGGATTCAAATAAGTTTATTGATATAATATTGTGTGATAGTGTGTCAGTAGAAAAGACAATAAAAAATAATTATGGTGATAGAATATTTAATTACACATATTATAATACTAATACTGATGATTGGAATATCGAACAATCATTTAAAGAAAAAAACAAAAAATCTGAATTTGTTATTGAAGATATTGAATTTTCACCTAATGATTCTTTATTGATTATTTCAATTTCTAACTCATCATTGCAATATGAATTTGAATCATCTATGACACAAAAGTTTGAAAGCCATAAACTAATTTGTTACGACATTTATAAAAATCAGTTCAGTGAAATAGTTTCAACAAATAATCTGTTAGGACCTATTTATGAATACACGAGTACTCTTCCTTTTAAGAATATTACTTTTTCTTTTATGGATAACAATAGTGTATATGTGAATATAACCGGAATATTATTTAATTTCAAATTAAATAATTCTAACGAAATTAAAACTTTTGATATTGGATTTTCATTTGATAATTTTAAAATTGGTTTTGATAATAGTTTATTATTAATAAATACACTAAAAGATGATTATTTATATAATTTAAACACTAAAAAGATTTATGTAAATTACACTTTACCAGCTGACTATTATAATATGTTTCATAATTTTCAAAATCCTCTTGAATATCAACTGCTATTTGACATAAACTCCAATAAAAATTATGATATTAGATGTCCTAAGTGTTCTCATAATTTCTTAAAACTTTCTAATAATAATGTTTTTAAATGCGAATCTTATTATTGTGACAACCAGTTAGTAATTATTAATGATAAATTTTATGATTATACAAATATTAATTTTTCTTTATGTTACAAAGATTTATTTGTATACAAAAATTCTAATTCACTAGTTTCTCTAGTATTCACCACAGATCATGCATGTAAATATGGTTATCTTGACAAATGTGGAGAATGTGTAGGTGGCGCTACTGGTAATCATCCCTGTGTTAAGGATTGTGAAGGAAATTATGGAGGGAGTGCATATTTAGACACATGTAATATATGTGTTGGGGGAAATACAGATATTTTAGCTAATAAGGATTTAGACTCATGCGGAGTGTGTTTTGGAGATAATAGTTCATGTAAAGATTGTACTGGAGTAATTAATGGTTACGCATACATTGATAATTGTGGAATATGTGTTGGTGGTAATACTAATCAAGAAGCTTGTGTGGAAGATTGCTTTGGCACTTATGGAGGGTCTGCAAGCCTAGATGAATGTGATAGATGTGTGGGAGGGAGAACAGACTTAAAACCATGTACTATTAAATACAGAAATAATAAAATAAAATCGATAATTCATGAGAATATAAATGGTGATATCTTATTTCAAGAGACAAGATATGATAATGTTTTTATTAAATCTCAAATTTCATTTAAAAAAACTAACAGATATGAAAAATATTTTGATAGAAACGGAAATTTATCAGGAACAATCAGATATTATCATTCGAATGGTCAATTAAAGAGCGAAATAGATTATTCCTCAGGTAAAATTAAAGTTAAAACTCATTATAAGTATCATGATAATGGTGTTGTATCTCATAAAATTAACATGTATAGTAGACATGGAGTTATTAAAGTATTTGATGAAAATGGCAGAAGAATAGAGAGATATAAATGTGACAGATATGGTAATAGAATTAATGAATAAATATATTTTTATCTTATTACTATTCCCTTTTATCTCTAAAGGTATTGAAAATAATCCTTGTAACAAATTAATACTAAATTCAAAACAAAAAATTTTATCTTTGAACAAAACAGTATCTAATTTAGAGTCGTCACAGTTTTTCAGTAAATCAGAATTATTATCAGTAATATTACCAGAATATGTAATGTATGATGATGTTGTTAAATACATAGAAGAGAAATATATACTTTTTACATCTGATTTAAATTTATATTCTTGTTTTCATACTTCTATTGGACCATTTCAAATGACACCTAATTTTATGATGAATTGTATAAATGATTCAGATCAAAATCTAATTGTTGATTCTTTAATGTTAATTATATATAATGGAAACAAAAATATAATTATTGAAAATATTGAACACTTTACATCTGTTGAAGTTCAATGGAAAATTTTAACTCTATTTGAGAAAATTCATGCTAGAAATGCTCATGGAGACATAAATTATCTTAGAAACATTTATCATTCTGGAAAAAAAAAATCCTACATATTTACAAAGATAAATTGTGAGAAGAAAAAATATAAAGAATGGTCACAAATTTTTATGAGATTTTTAGAATATTAAATCAAATTATTTGAAATACTTGGAGGAAATAATTCCTAATTCCAATGTTTTACTTTTTCACATCAATAATGATGAAACAATAGAGAGAAGAAAATGATTATTGAAATATAATTAAAAATAATCTACTTCAAAAGATTCATTAAAAGTGTATCCAATTTTACCCACTTTTGGTAAAATAAAAGGTATTAATTTAATTACCAACTCTAATCTCTCTTTAGGTTCTAAAGAATCCAATAACTCTTCAATGTTATAAACTCCTTTAGAAACAGACTTGTTGGTTTAAAATTTTGATTTCTATCATTTTAAAAAATTTAATATCGATAATTCTTTAGCTTTTGCCTCTACCATTACATCAACATTGTTACCATATAAGTTAGGTAAGTTGTTAATATAATCTGAATGAGCCTGCTCTTTTATTTTATCATTCCCTTCATGTAATCTTTTTGATTCGGAATAATGAACCATTGGAGTAATATCTTTAGGCCATGTTGAAATTGCTAATTCTAATGCTTCTTTTTCGGATAATCCACCTGTATTAAATTTGTGGTGGTGATAATCAAATACAATAGGAATTCCAATACGTTCATGTATGTACATTAAATCTTTTACAGAATACATTGATGCTTTATCATCGTTCTCTACCGTTAATCGTGATTGCACAGATTTAGATAATCTATAGAAGTTCTTACAGAATCTATCCATAGCAGATATTTTATCTCCATAAACACCATTACAATGAATATTTATTTTATTATACGGACTTCTACTCAATCCCATCATATCAAAAACTTTAGCATGTAACTCTAAATCTATAATTGTATTATCAACAACATGTTCTCTAGGAGAAACTAACACATTAAATGGTCCAGGATGAGATGTAATACGAATATTATTTTTATTTACAAATCTACCACATGATTGTAATAAAGATTCGATGCGTTTATAGTATGGTGAATTTATAACCCCATATTCAGATGCCCATGGAAATATATCTGAAGATATTCTAAAACATTTTATATTATGTTCACTATTCCATTTAAGTATTTTAAATAAATCTCTAGCATTTAACAAACTAAGTTCTCCAGCATATTCAACTCCCCTTTCTTCAAAGGTTCGTTTAATCATACCACGATTTGTTGTTATCTTTGGTTTCTGTGAACCTAATGTAGAATTGATACAAGCGTAACCTAAATTCATATTTTAATCATTTTTAGTTTTCTTTTCTCATAATCTAAAATCAATAAATAATACATAAATACACCAAAACCATACAATACAGCAGTAATGTAAAATATATAAGCATAAGGCAATCCTTCAGATTTTAAGAATCTGAATATTTGTGAACTAAAAAACCAACTTCCACTCCAAATTGCAGCCATAATAGCACTTAGCATTTCTTGATTTTTCTTTCCAACATAATTCATAGTAAGTTCAGAAGTCATAGGTGCTGCCATATTCATTAAAGGAGTTCGAATCCAAAAACACAAAACCGCTAAAGGAAATGCCCACCAATAATTTACAAGAAATTCTGTTGTGGCTAAAGCAACCAAGGCTAATACAGCTATGGTTTGTGTATAAGTTATTCCTTTTTTAAATCCTAACTTATTTTTAATATTTGGAACCATCAAAGCTAAAACTGCTACAAGCACACTAGAAAATCCACCAATAATAGCAAAACCTGAAGATTCAATTTGAAAGTTATGAAAAAAGAATAAATTAATAAAGGGAATTGTTAAACCTGCCCCTATAGCAATTATGATTGTCGGTATAATAGCCTTCAATAATAAATACCAATCATATGATTTCCATTGCAATCCTTTTTTGATAGGTATAACTAAATCTACTTTTATTTTCAACAAATAATAGATACCAAAAAAACCTAGAAAAGAAATAAATAATAAAATTATTCCTTCATCCATCTCTTTCATGAATTGTGCAAATAAGAAAATAATGATTCCGCTTAAAATAGTGCCAAAACTATGAGTAGCATAATTTAATGATATAGCATGAGACTGATTTTCAATAGTAGTATTTCTCATTATATAAGGCAATGAACTAACTTGGAATAAAGTAAAAACCACACCCCATAAAATAAATAAAAAAGGTAAATAATGAAAAAAAGAATTTTGAACTGCTAATATTAAGGATATAGCTACTAAAGGTACACCTAAACTTCCTAAGATAAAGAAAGGTTTTAGTGGTTTCCCTTTAATATAAAATCCTAAGGGGAAAGCTAACAACATAACTGCAAGAAAACGGTAGGAAATAAAATTAGCTATTTCAGGATCAGAAAATCCCTGCTTTGATAAATAGATATTTAAAATCAAAAAGAAAGATGCTCCAATCAATTGTACAAAAAACTCTGCCTTTATCATCAAAAGGATATGTTTTTCTAGACTTAAATACGATTTAATAATTTTTTTCAGTTTATCGTATGATAAAAATATTTCCAAAATCTTGGTGTTTCCATCCGTCAAAATCTTTATAGATTATTTCATAAACATAAGTACCCATTAGCAAGGGAGTTCCTGTTTCTTGGTAATTTCCGTCCCAACCATTGTTACAATCCAAATCGTGAATGTTGCTTGTAGAATATACTACATTAGAAAATCTATCGTAAATAATAAAACTAAAAGTTTCCCCTCTAATACCGTTATACGAGATACAGAAATTATCATTTATTTGATCGTTATCAGGAGTAAAGGAGTTGGGAATGTAAATCCAATATTCATCTTTTATTATAATATTTCTGAAAGTAGTGTCCTTACAGTTATTATCATCTGTAATAATTAGAGAGACAGTATGTGAATTTGCTATTGAAGAATAAGTATGAGTAGGTCTTTCTGTATAATCATATACAGAATTATCTCCAAAATCCCACTGCCATGATACAATAAATCCTTCTGAATCATCTATAAATTCAGTTGTAGCATCTAATATATTTAAAGTATCAGTATCTGTAAGGTGGAAGTTTGCAATTGGAGAAGAAAATACAGTAACTAATGCTTGCCCAACAATACCTCCTACCTCATTTGCATCCGAAAAGCTAACTAAGTCATATATTCCTGCATTATCTGTTTCTATAATATACGGATTTAATGTTGTGACAATTGCATCCTGAATAGTTCCATTGTGCTTATACACAAAGGTATAAGGAGATACTCCACTAAAACTAACCTTTACCTCAGCAGTATTCACATCATTGTCACAAATACTATCATTACCACTCATAAAAGCTTCAATAGTAGGTAATTCATAAATATGTAAAACTACTGTATCATGATAATTTACATAAAACGAATCTGTAACATTTGTGTTTAATGGCATCATAATTACGGAATCTGTTTCCCAATAACTAAATCCAAAAAGAGGATCTATTTGAGGAACAACAATCACTGTATCTCCAATAGTGTAATTTATGGAACTAGGAAATATATTCATATTTACTCCATTCACATCAATAGAAGTAGTAGTTCCTGCAGGCTCTACTTTATATACAATATCTCTTGTTGGTGTTGGAGGGATAAATACTGCTCGAACAGTAACATCTCCTAATAATTCTATAGATAAAGTATCTGCAAGAGGATCGAAAACATAAGTTCCTGCAGGTACAATTTCCCAATACTGAAATGTACCACTTTTTACTTCAAAAGGTAGATCTACACCCCCAAATCTGCTATAATTTTGAGGAGTATTTATTTCATTAATAATTAGATTATCACTCATTTCAACCTCTCCAATTCCAATAATTTCTACAGTTACATTAAATGGACCAGAAAGATCAGGATAACAAGGTAAGAAACCATTATTCATAGTACTACATCTAGCTAAAATAAAATCCCTCATATCCTGAACATTGGATTGCCATGTAGCATAATTCCCTCCCCATGTGGCAATTTGTCGTGGCATCTCAGGCTCAATAACCGCTATCATACTATCTAGTACATCTATCATATTAGCACAAGATAAATCGGTAGTTGCTAAATCTTGCCACCTGTTTACATATTCATCAAAAAAATCATTATTTGTAAGCATTTCATTCCAAATAGGAACATGTCCTTGGCCTCCTGTATTACCCAAACTACTAGGATCACAAGGGTCTGCGTTTACTCCAGTACTTGGTATTCCTGTATAATTTGCTCCATGACCAAATGTATTGTCCATATCCCATAAAGTATATCTCCATTTTTTCTTATCACCCGTTGGATCCATTCCCCTCCACCATGAAGTATTCCAATTTAACCAATCAGCACATACAACATATGAATTTAATAAAAAGTAATCAATTAAACTTCCTGTATTAAACTCTGATTTTGCGGTATTATAATTAGCTTGAATATTCATAGGGTTTGCTGCAACAAAAGCAACAAAGGCATCCCAATCTGGTTGTGCGTTCGGAGCTCCATATTCCGTCCAAGTTCCTCCCCAAGTTTTAAGATATTGTAAGTTGTTCTTATCTTGATCATAATAATAATCTGTAAAATCATGATCATCTACCTTTTCTCTCATCTCATACACCCCCCAATAGTTTCCATTCATGTATAAAATACAAGAAGATGTACTCCTTTCATCTAAACGTAGATCAGATAATTGAGACAAATGATTTACATAAGCATCTCTGATATGAGCACCATCAGAGGAAGGATAATTATCATTTGCAGCCGCTTTAACAATTAATCTCTGAAATTTATCTCTACTTTTAGTTGTAAATACCTTGTCTTGTAAAGCGTAATTATAACCAAATTGATCTCTCATTACATAATCAAAACCTCTCTGATTATACGCCCAAGAATCGTTACCATGCTTATCATATTCCCCCATTCCTTTATCTAAAAGAACTCCATTTTTATTGAACCATTCAATTGTACCTTCTGGTTCTAAACTTGCATTTCCATTCAGTAAATCTCCTACCCTATTTCCAGAAATAGAAAGAATAGGTATAGTATGTGTATCATCTACAAAATAAGTATTGTACTCTATAAATGAAGGAGGAATATTTGCAGTAGAACTATAAGCAACCGCCTTTAAAACCGTAGTTTGAGTAAAGGTAATTGGAACCGTGTATTGTGCAGATGTATTATCTGGTTTACTACCGTCAGTAGTATAATAAATAGTAATATTCGGATCTGGAGTAGTAATAATGACTTGTGCAGATGTTGTATAATAGCCTGAAGGGATAGAGAAAATTGGGGTAGATGCATACTCTTGTAAAGCAGCAGCATTTGCAGTATTTGGTGTAGGGTTTGTAAATACTGACCAAATGGCACTTCCGTTCACTTCTCTTCCTCTAGAATGAGTTTTTAAATTAGACCTAACAGAAACTGAATCTAAAAGCACAGCTGCTGCATCAGAAAGTAAGAAAACCTCACTACCTTTGGTTTGCGTAATCTTAAAGTTAGTATGAGCAAAACCACCACTTACTTCATTTCTTCCTGAACAAAAAACAACAGCAACTCCATTTGCAGGAACAATAAAAGAAGAAGGAACTTGCCATTTTGTTGGGTTACTTACCTTATCCGAAAGGTAATAACCACTTATATCAATAGCTATTGCAGTAGGGTTATACAGTTCTAACCAATCTTCATATTCATTATAGTTATCCTGATAACTATCATAATTCGCTGCAGAATACTCATTAACAACCAATTGTGATGAAACAGAAAGGGATAAAAGTGTAATAAGTGATAAAAATATTTTTCTCATAACTGCAAATATACAAAAAAAGTAAATTTCTCAAAGTAAGAATATTATAATCTTATGTGTTTATAAGCAGTCAAGAAAGTAAGAACTATAAATAGAGATTATTAATCTTATTTTATAGTTTTGCAAAAAAAATAAATCAAATAAAAAATGTCAGAAAAACTATCTAATGATCTAAATATTTTCAATTCTCTGGCACAATCTCTTATAAAGGATGAAGAAAGAGGAGTTGTAAATCAAATTGATCCTAACGAGCTACTAAAAATATTTAATATTTCTTTAAAAGAAAATCCTATTTCGGATGAAGAATTAAAAGAATCATTAAATCATTTAATTCTTAATACTCCCAAAACAAGTGGGAATTTATTCTTTAATCAACTATTCGGAGGACTTAATAGTAAAGCTGTATTAGGTGATCTATTAGCCGTTATTTTAAATAATAGTATGGCTACCTATAAAATTTCAGGACCAATGGTAGAAATAGAAAAAGAAATTATACGAAAAATTGCCGCAATGATATCCTATCCAGAAACATCAGCAGGTACTATACCCACCGGTGGAAGTATGAGTAATTTTATGGCATTGGTCATGGCTAGAGATAAAAAAAATCCGGAATCAAAATATAGTGGAGACAGCAATAAACTAATATGTTACAGTTCTAGAAGCTCTCATTACTCCATGGATAAGAACGCATCTTTTTCAGGAATTGGTAGAGATAATGTAAGATACATAGATACTAATAAGAAAGGAGAAATGATCTCTTCTGAAATAACCGTTCAAATAGAAGAGGATATTAAAAACGGACTAACCCCATTTTTTATAAATGCTACAATAGGAACAACTGTCATGGGAGCAATCGATCCAATTATAGAGATTGCCGAAATCTGTAAAAAATATAATATTTGGCTACATTTAGATGGGGCTTATGGAGGTAGTCTTATATTTTCAGAGAAATACAAACATTTAGTAGAAGGAATAGAACTTTCTGATTCTTTCTGTTTCAACCCTCATAAGACATTAGGTACCCCCATATCAACATCTATATTATTAGTAAAGGAAGGTGGGAATCTACTTAATTCATTTAGTAATAAAGCAAACTACCTCTATCAAACAGATAATGATGAGTATAATTTAGGTCAAACATCATTTGAATGCGGTAGAAGAAATAACGCGTTAAAATTCTGGACACTCTGGAAATCATTAGGAACAAAAGGAATATCTGAAATGGTAGATCACAGTTACTCTTTAGCAGATACTGCTAGAAAATATATTAAAAATAATAGTGATTATACAATTTATAGTTTTGACAATAGCCTCTCTATTTGTTTTAATTACAAAGATCTAGATCCTAAAAAATTGTGCACAGATTTATATCTTAAAAATAAACTAATGGTTGGTTACGGAGAACATAAAGGAGAAACGTTTATTAGACTTGTAACCATAAATAGAGAAAATACATCAGAGAATATTTTAAATTTCTTTAAAATATTAGAATCATTTACAGAAAATAATGTTGAGTAATTATTAAATGCTAAACTCTGATTTTATAATTACACTAGCATGGCCGGAAGGTAAAATAGCATCCGTTGGATCTTGGTACGATAAAATCTTAGGATTAAACCGAAAATACAAAATTGGACACACAGCTGTAATACTTATAAATTCCCTTACCAAAAAAGTATACTATTATGACTTTGGTAGATATGACACACCTAACGGAACAGGTAGGGTTCGTAACTATAAAACAGACCCTAAATTAAATATAAAACACTTAGCTATAATTCAAAATAATAAAATTATAAACCTTTCTAATATTATATTAGAAATTGCGGAAAACAAAGCAACATATGGAGAAGGAACACTATATTACAAAGTATTAAACAACATTAATGCTAGTGAAGGAATAGAATATGCAAAAAAACAACAAGATAGTAAATTTATTTCTTTTGGTCCTTTTTCTAATAAATCTTTAAATTGCGGAAGATTCGTGTATGAAATTATAAAAAAATCAACAGGAAGTAGTACAGAGAAAATAAAAGTAATAGTTAATGATTTATTACTTAGAATACCATTAATAAAAAAAATATCAATATTATTCTATTTTGAAAATATAAAAATTAAATAGTATTATTGCACCAATGAAAAATTCAGATTTCATAATAACTTTAGCATGGCCAGAAGGGATGGTGGAATCAGCTAATGCGTGGTATGATTCTTTACTTTTGAGAATCCTACGTTATACCCCTCGCAGAAAACTTTCAAAAAATGGACAATATAGAGTAGGCCATTCTGCACTAATCCTTGTAAACTCGGAAACTAATAAATTACATTATATGGATTTTGGAAGATATCAAACTCCAGTTGATTTTGGAAGAGTCAGAGATGCGGAAACAGACCCAGAAATTGGAATATCTATACTAGCAAAAATTAAACATGATAACATAACTAACATAAATGATATATTGATAGAAATTGCTAATAATGAAGCAACGCATGGTGAGGGTGTACTTTACGCATCAGTATTAAGTGGGATAAATTTTAACCAATCATTTAGTTTTGCAAAACAAATGCAAGAAAAAGGAGCAATTTCCTATGGACCTTTTGTTAGAAAAGGATCTAATTGTTCTCGTTTTGTATCTAAAATTATTCGTAAATCTGGGGTTTCTATTTATAAAAGATGCAGATTAAAGATACAAGCAAACATCACACCGTCCCCAAAGAGAAATATTTCCATCTCTAACTCGAATTTTTATAAAGTAGAATATAATAGCTGTATTAAAATAACAAGAAATAAGATAAAAGCCTATTTTATCGACATTGAAAAAGAAAATGTGTAAACCTAAAAACATATCTGAAAAAGCTCAATTATTAAAAGGACTTTCTAGTTCATGGTTTGAAATCACTGAAGAAGAAGAAGAAGAAAGAGCATTCAGAATAAAAAGATACTCAGAAAAAGGTAAACTAGAATGTGACAGGATATTTACAACAGATACAAATTTTGATATAAATAAAGATTACGAATTTACATATATTTCACATTGTAAGGAATGTAATATAATACAAAACGGAACAATAATAACTTTTAAAACTACAAACTATGAATATTAAAGTATATGGTGCAGATTGGTGTTCGGATTGCGTGACAACAAAAAGATTTTTAGAAGAAAAAGGATTTGAATTTGAATATATTATAATTACTGATAATCAGGAAGCAATTGACTTTCTAGAAAAGGTAAATAATGGGAAAAGAATTATACCAACTTTAGATATAGAAGGAGTAATTTATACCAATCCAGGAATCAGTGGATTGATGAAAATTATCAAATAATTAAACCTACTTTTGTACATCCAAAATCAAATCAATGAGCGATTCAATTAAGCACGAATGTGGAGTAGCAATGTTACGATTGCTAAAACCTTTAGAGTTTTACCAAAAAAAATACGGAACATCCCTTTACGGATTAAATAAAATGTATTTATTAATGGAAAAACAACACAATAGAGGACAAGATGGTGTTGGTTTAGCAAATGTAAAGTTAGATGTAAAAGCAGGAAAAAGATATATTAGTAGAAAGAGATCAGTAGCAACAAACCCTATACAAGATGTTTTTAAACAAGTCAACAGAAGGTTTGTAGAACTAGAAGAAAGTGATCCTGAAAAATTAAAGGACCCAAAATGGATGAAGGAAAACCTACCATTTACAGGAGAGTTATTTTTAGGACATTTAAGGTACGGAACATTTGGAGAAAATACAATTGAACAATGTCATCCCTTTTTAAGACAAAGTAACTGGAAAACAAGAAATGTGGTATTGGCAGGAAACTTCAATATGACAAATGTGGATGAACTTTTCAATCAGTTAGTAGATTTAGGTCAGCACCCAAAACAAATGGCTGACACCGTAACTATTTTAGAAAAAATTGGTCATTTTTTAGATGAGGCAAATGATGAAATTTACTACAAAAATAAAGATAATTTTAGTAAAAAAGAGATTACAAAAGTAATTGAAAAGGAGTTAGACCTACAAGATATATTAACTCAATCCGCTAAATATTGGGATGGAGGATATGTGATGTGTGGATTAATGGGACATGGAGATGCTTTTGCACTGAGAGACCCAAACGCAATTAGACCAGCCTATTATTACAAAGATGATGAGATAGTAGTTGTTGCCTCTGAACGACCTGTAATACAAACTGCATTTAATGTAGATATTGATGATGTAAAAGAGATAAAAAGAGGTCATGCACTTATCATAAAGAAAGATGGTACTGTTAAGGAAAAACAAGTGAGAGAACCTTTAGAAAGAAAAGCTTGTTCGTTTGAGCGTATCTATTTCTCTAGAGGAAATGATAAAGACATCTATAATGAAAGGTTAGAGCTTGGTAAACGAATTTTCGCAAAGGTATTAGAATCTATTGATAATGATGTGAGAAATACAGTATTCTCATACATCCCAAACACAGCTGAAGTTTCTTATTTTGGATTGTTAAAAGGATGTCATTCTTATTTAAATAAAATAAAAACTAAAAAGATTCAGGAACTAGGATCAAAACCTTGTCATGATGAAATAGCAAAAATAATGGAGATATCTCCAAGGGCAGAGAAGATTGCAATAAAGGACGCTAAACTAAGAACCTTTATTACTTCTGATGACAGTAGAGACGACCTAGTTGCTCATGTTTATGATGTTACTTACGGTACCGTAAAACCTACTGACAACCTAGTTATGATTGACGACAGTATTGTAAGAGGAACTACCTTGAAACAATCTATTATAAGAATACTAGATAGATTAAGCCCTAAAAAAATTGTAGTAGTCTCTTCCGCTCCACAAATCAGATATCCTGATTGTTATGGAATTGATATGGCAAAAATGGGTGATTTTATTGCCTTTAATGCAGCTGTAGAGTTATTAAAAGATACAAAACAAGAACACATTCTTACTGAAACGTATAATAAATGTAAGTCACAAGTTCATTTACCAAAAGAAGAAATGGTAAATTATGTTCAAGATATTTACAAACCGTTTTCTGCAGAAGAAATTTCAGTTAAAATAAGTGAACTTCTAACTCCAAAAGGAACTAATGCTGAAGTAGAAATAATATATCAATCTATTTCTGATTTACATGCTTCTTGTCCTGACCATAAAGGAGATTGGTACTTTACAGGAAATTACCCAACACCAGGAGGAGTAAAGGTAGTAAACAAAGCTTTTATGAACTATATAGAAGGGAATAATCAAAGATCATACTAAAAAAAATACAACTTTCTTTCCAGAAAATGTTATGACATTAAATAATTTACAACATTGTGAGGGCAAGATAGAGCATAGTAAAGCAAAATATACATTTCTGATACAGAGATGTAATAATATGAAAGGGTAATGAACTATCTTAACAGGAATATATAATATTGATAGAGAGTAATATAAAGTTATTAGATCAGTATTTTTTTGCCTGAATAAATTTTCATCTTTCCAGAAAATAAGTTGATTGTAAAGTTTAAATTTTGAAAATAATCACTAAGAATTATTCTATAATTATTATTCTCTCTACTCTTCCGTCTTCATAAATATAGGATTATCTGTATTTTGAAACATTTCGAAAAGCTTTTTGTCAGTTAGTTCTTCCAGTTATTATGTTTTAAATGGGATAATTTAAAAAAGTTTAACTCTTTTTGAAAATTAAATAAAATCCTAAATATGCGGCCGGAACATAAAATAATAAATCAACAATAAACCAATCTGGATGTGGTATAAAATTTAAATTTTCCCAACCTGTATAAGTAAATATTAAACTAATCATCATTGCTGACATGCCAAGTATAGTACCAAGAATAATAAAATAAATTTACTTTATAAATTGTAATAATTTCTCCATTTCATCAGGAAAATCCTTAAATTTAGTAGAGACATATTCTTCATAAAAATCTATATCCTCTTTTTTATGTGGATAAGAATCCTTTATATTATAAATATCTAAAACATCATTCTTCCACCTTTCATCAAAGGGGAGATCTAAATAATTGCAAAATTCTTTTAATGTAGATTCGCTAAATGAATGTTGGTAGTAATGAAAGAAATTAGAGGACAATTGTTTCTGATTATTGAAGAAAAATAAAAAATCATCTAATATGGATTTTAGAATTTCCTGATATGTAGAATTAGGATTTATTTGATGAAAAATATTTGACATTCCTGTATTCTGATTCGACATAGCGCAATCTAAAGGGTTACGAATTGGTAAAATAAAAACTATCTTCTTATTTTTATTTATTAAATCTATAGTATTAATATTATTTTCTAAAAAATGATTTTGCAAATGCAATCCTTCCTTCCAGAATAAACAATTAATCTTATCTTTTAGTAACTTATCTCCAAAACGGTTTTTATATTTCTCTTTTACATCTAACTTATCGAAAGCGTGAGAATGTAAAACACTCCCGCCTACTAATCCTCTTTTACCTGAAAGAGAAAGATGAATAGCATATTTAATAAAGCTATTAAATCTAGTTTCAGAGTACCTCATAAAAAAGTTTACTTTTTTATGAGGAAGTATTCTTCTTTGAGCGTGATTTAAAACCTGACAATTAGGGTGTAATACTGCCATAGCAGCTGACAAAGAAGTAAGGTTTCTATACGGTCCAAATACTAAGCAAATTGTTTTAATATCAGAAATATCAATATCAATTGATCTCCTAATCTCCCTCTCTTGCTTAAGGAAAGAATAGCTACTTCTAATTTTTAGAATTATCTTTTGAATCATAATAGATTTAAATCTACTTCAAAAATAAAAAAAACCCACCGAATTCGGCGGGTTTAAAATATTATATTTTTATAAAACTATCTCACTTCAGTGGTAAATACATTTCCTTTCCACCAGAAAAGTTGAGTTTTACTTGAACCATATTGTTCTACAGCCATATCAAAAGCAGAACCAAAAGAATGCATATCGAATACCGGAATAGAATTTCCTAAGTAATCTTTCATTTCTAATTCCTTCACAATAGTATTCGAATTCTCAACAGCAGTTGCCATCTCAACAATCGCTAATTCTTCTTCTGTCATTTTTTCAGGATGACTTGGAGCTATTGTCATCTCATCAATAAGATGAGTAGCACCAGCAAACTTGTCAATAATAAACATAGTATATCTAATATCTACAGAAATGGTTCTTTGTATTTCATTTTCAAAAGCAATATCACCACTCATAGCTTCCCAGTTACCATCAAATGCAGTACCAACAATTTCTCCCCATGCGTTAATTACTGGAGAACCAGAATTACCACCTGTGATATCGTTATTAGAAATAAAGTTAATTCTTAAATTTCCATCTTCATCTGCATACCGACCATAATCTCCAATAGCATATAACTCCTTCAATTTCTCAGGAACTATAAACTCACTACTGGTAGCGTCTTCTTTTTCCATTATTCCGTCAATAGTAGTATAGAAGTCATAATGCATTGCATTTCCTGGATTATAATCACCTACACTACCATAAGTTACTCTCATAGTAGAGTTTGCATTAGGATAATACTTTTCTTTTGGATTCATTTCTCTAAGTCCTGCAATAAATAACCTATTTCCTTCTTCTAATTTTGCAGAAATAGATTTTCTTTTTGGATACATATTTTCAATGTAATAATCGTAAATAGACATCATTGTAGTATAAGCAACATCTTTTTCTAATCTTAATGTAGAAGGCTTCTCTAAGAAAGTGAAGAATTTCTCCTTACTAGAAAATATAGACCTTTTAAAAACATTTTTGGCATAGTAATCAAAATCCAATGCTTTAAATCCAAAAAGTTGATTTTCAATCTTTTTGAATACAGCTGGATGCTGATTTTTAGGAACATTATAATAATACATTTCTAACATAGAAGCAAATAATTCTTCATCTACTTTAGCATTGTAATTTTTATAAAATTCTTTTGCTTCTTTTTTAATTTCCTTCATGAATTTCCGTTTCTCTTGTTCATCTTCAGGAATATTTGCTAATTTTCTATTCATAAGGAAAGAGAAATACATTATTTCTGCACCTCGAAAAACAGCTTCATTTAAGTAAGTACGCGCAATACATATTTTACTATTTTGTTCGTAAGCTTGTTCAATAAGATTTAAAGCATTACCATATTTTTCATATCTAACTTCATCACCAGAATTTACCCAATCCGTAAAGTTGTTTTCTATTTCTAACTTCTTATCGTAAACTTTCATTCTTTTCAATCCTCTTGTTTGTCCTATAAAGTATTTCCAATAGTTAGAAGTTTGAGCATATTTAGCAGCATACTGAATTTTAGTTTTCTTATTAGCGTCCATACCTGTTTTCATAATTGCAAGTTTCTCTTCTCTAATCTGAACAGTTGTTGGATTAGTTTTATCAATTGCTTCTTGAATTCCATAAGAAGTTAAAAATCTATCTGTACTACCTGGAAAACCAAAAATCATTGTATAATCACCATTATCTACACCATCTAACTGTATTGGTAAATGATGTTTTGGTTTAAAAGGAACATTATCTTCTGAGTACTCAGCAGCAGAACCATCAGGAGCGCAATATATCCTGAATAGTGCAAAATCCCCTGTATGTCTTGGCCACATCCAGTTATCTGTATCACCACCAAACTTACCAATTGATGAAGGTGGAGCTCCTACTAGTCTTACATCATTGTAAGTAATATAGGTCATTAAGTAAAATTCATTGCCACCAAAAAAAGGTTTTACCCTAGCGTTATACTCTGTTCCCTCAGTAGATTCTGAAGCAATAGAATTAAAAATAGATCTTAATTTTGCATTTCTCTCTGATTCTGACACATCTCCTAACTCTTCTAAAACTCTATCTGTAACGCTTTCAATACTTACTAAGAAAGAAGCAAAAAGACCTTCATTTGGAAGTTCCTCATCTCTACTCATAGCCCAGAATCCATCTTTTAAATAATCGTTTGCAACTGTAGAATGTTCTTGAATCTGACCAAATCCACAATGATGATTTGTTAACATAAGTCCTTCTGAAGATATCATTTCTGCAGTACAAAATCCACCTAAAGATACAATTGCATCTTTTAAAGAGGAATTATTTACATCATATAAATCTTGTGCTGTAAGTTGTAATCCAGAAGCCTTCATGTCACTTTCGTTCATAGATTGCAATAATTGAGGAAGCCACATACCTTCATCTGCTTTTACAGAAGAGAAACTAAGTACGGATAGTAATACTATCGAAAATATTTTTTTTATCATTTCTATATTTATTTAATTTTTAATTTGTGCAAATTTAATAAAAAAACAGAATTTAAGGAGTAATTTACTAGATGTGTTTAAATTGAAAATGTTAACAACTTAAAAATTAGTTATCCTTCTTTCACATCTAGTGCAGACCTTAATCCATTTCCTAAAAGCATAAAAGCTAACACCGAAAGCATAATAGCTAACCCAGGAATAATTGCTAAATAAGCTTTATCCATTACAATATAATTATAGTGATCTTTTATCATCCCTCCCCAAGAAGGAATAGGAGGTTGAGCACCTAATCCCAAAAAACTCAATCCTGCCTCAATTAAAATTGCAGCAGCAAAATTAGCAGCCGAGATAATAATAATGGGACCTATAACATTAGGTAAAATATGTTTAAATATAATTCGAAAATCAGAAAAAGCTAATATTTTAACCGCCTCCACATACTCTCTGTTTCGTTGAGAAATAAACTCTCCACGAACTACCCTAGCTACTTCCACCCACATTGTTAAACCTACAGCAATAAACACTTGCCAAAAACCTTTACCTAAAGCTAAGGTAATCGCTATAACCATAAGTAAGGTAGGAATAGACCATACCACATTAACAAGCAACATTATTATATCATCTGTTCTGCCACCAAAATAACCAGCAAAAGAACCTAATAAAATACCAATAATTAAAGAAATAAGAACCGCAACAAACCCTACTGAAAGAGAAATACGCGTTCCATAGATAATTCTACTATATAAATCTCTACCATACTTATCTGTTCCGAAATAATATAGTTGTTTAGTGTGTGTATATTCTCCTTCATGTTCAAAATATTCAGATGTAGAAAAAGTATAATACGACACCCCCCAACTTTCTTGAGAAACATCAGTAGCTAATATTTTTTTATCATTTATATTTAAAGTATGTACGGTAGTAAAAGGAGATAAAGTAGAAAGTTCTAGATTCATTTCAGAAGCATAGTCGGACTTATCCGTCATAAAGGTATAGGAAAACACAGATAAAACAGAAAGTAGAATAATAAATATTAGAGACAGAAGAGCTAGTCTATCCTTCTTAAATTTCCTCCAAGCAATTTTATTTAACGATACTGAATTCATAGTTTTCTACCTTTCCAATTTACAGGAATTAGGAAAGACAAAGGTACAATAACAACTGTATAAATTGCATTTATTATTTCGAAAGGAAAAAGATATACTAACAACTCTCTTCTTCCAAAAAACTTAAACACATCTTTCAATAAAAGATAATCTGAAACATACTTTATCAGATAAATAAATAAGAACAAAAGAGTAAAGAAAAACCTAAATGAAATCAACAATAATCCATAATCATCTAACTCGTTCTTGTAAAAAAAGAAATAGATGAATAAAAAGAAACTTATTAATAAAATAAGATTCATAAGGAAAACTAAAATAGCAACAAAAAAAGAATCCCAATCACGAATAGATTTAGTAGATGAAATCCAACGTATCTTTTGTTTTAAATTAGAAATTAAATTAGGGTTACCTTCAGTAAAAATAATTGCATTTCTATCTTTTACAAATTTAATAGCATTCTTGTATTCTTTCTTAAAATATTGCAATAAATCAACATCATCTGTTTTAAAATTATTGAATATATCTTCCTTAATTTCTAAATACTCTTTTTTTCTGAATGATAAATTAGCACCATTACAGATAGTAGATTTATTTCTATTTATAGCAGAAGCTGAAGCAGCAACCAAACTGAAAATTTCTAAAGTCTGAAATTTTGAAAACCAAGAAACAGAAGATTTAAAAATAACTGGACCCGAAACAAACTTTATATTTTTATTTGTAAAATAATTTGAAATAGTTTGTATCCACTCTTCTCCTATTCGGCAATCTGCATCTGTACAAACAATAATTTCTCCTTTAGCAATCTCCACTCCTTTTCGAATTGCATTCTTTTTGCCAATAACTAAAACCTCTAAATTAACTATTTTTAAATGACTCCAGTTTTTTGATTCTTGTTCTATCACTAACAAAGTGTCATCAGTAGAATGATCATTAACAATTATCAATTCGAACCTTTCTGTATCAAAATTTTGAGACTTAATATCTCGTATTAGATTAACAATATTAGACTCTTCGTTTCTGCAAGCCACTACAACAGAAACTATATCTTTTGTATTTACAACTTTAGGGGATGAAATTGAATTCCAAGATTTCCTATAAACAAACATCAAACGAAAATAGAAGAAACAAATAATAAGAAAAATCATATAAAATGGCAAGTTGTTGATACAAATATAATCAAATTTAAAAATGAAACATCAAAACTTAAAATCATTTCTTATTTTTGAAGAAAATATAATGAAATTGAAAAAAGAACGAATAGTATTAGGTATTGACCCTGGAACCAACATTATGGGGTATGGTATTATTCGCATTGTGGGCAAAAAAATGGAGATGATTCAGATGGGAGTTATACATTTAGAAAAACTGGATGGACACGCAATGAAATTAAAACGGATTTTTGAAAGGACTCTTCAACTTGTAGAAGAATATAACCCAGATGAAGTTTCATTAGAAGCTCCTTTCTTTGGTAAAAATGTACAATCTATGTTAAAACTTGGGAGAGCACAGGGAGTAGCAATGGCCGCTGCACTTTATAGAAATATACCAGTTTTTGAATATACCCCAAAGAAGATAAAAAAATCGATAACAGGAAGTGGAAACTCTTCAAAAGTTCAAGTTGCAAGTATGTTGAAATCCTTATTTTCAATAAAAGAAATGCCAAAACATTTAGACGCTACAGATGGATTAGCAGCAGCAGTTTGTCATTATTTTCAGAGAGATACATCTGGAGGTGGGAAGAGCTATTCTTCTTGGTCAACTTTTTTAAAAGACAACCCTGATAAATTAGCTTAAAGCTAATTTTATCTTATTTGCAATTTCTTGCATCTTATCGTTAGAAAATTCTATTTTTGGTTTCTCAAAATTAATATCTGACACCCCATTAATAGGAACTAAATGAATATGAGCATGAGGAACTTCCAGTCCTATAACTGCAACACCAATTCTTTGGCAAATAATTACCTTATCCATTGCTTTAGCTATTTTCTTTGACAAACTCCAAAGAGAAAGATATTCTTCTGACTCTAAGTCAAAAATATAATCTGTGTCATTTTTCGGAATCACTAAAACATGCCCAAATGCAAGAGGAAACGCATCTAGAAAAGCCAGAAAACTATCGTCTTCATACACCTTAAAAGATGGAATTTCATTATTTACTATTTTTGTAAATATAGAAGACATTTAAGCCACTTCAATTTTAATTATTTCGAACTTAATAATACCATTTGGTATAGTTATTTCCGCAATTTCTCCCACCACTTTTCCTTGTAATCCTGCGCCAATAGGAGAGGAAATAGAAATTTTCTTTTCTTGTAAATTAGCTTCTGCTTGAGGAACTATAGAATAAGTCATTTCCACACCATTTGCAGTATTTTTTATAGTAACTTTTGTAAGTAACCTTACTGAAGAAGTATCTAACATAGAAGTATCTACAACTCTAGCATTACCGAACAAAACTTCTAATTTATTAATTCTATCTTCAAGATGGCCTTGCGCTTCTTTTGCAGCATCATATTCTGCATTTTCAGAAAGGTCTCCCTTATCTCTTGCTTCTGCAATCTGCTGAATTACTTTAGGTCTTTCTATACTTTTCAGATGATCTAATTCATCTTTAATTTTTTTTAATCCCTCTTCTGTGAAGTACTGAATATCACTCATAATATTTTTTTTATCTGATAATATTAAACAACAAAAAGGAAGTATTAGCTTCCTTTGTGTTAAAAATGTAAGTTAATTTTCTATAAATCTATACGACAACCTATAGCGTGAGATCCTTTAAACGGATCTGTATCTGTATAAGAATAATCTAAGCCGAAAGTAGAGCCATTACCCATTGGTAATTCAACAGTAAAACCTGCTGTTGGTCCTGTTAAGGCAGTAGTTGTTGTTTCTATATTTCCAATTCCTTCTTCATATACATATCCAAATCTAACCATAAAATAATCTTTATAAGAATATTCTGTACCTATTCTGTATTGATCTTTTTGAAAAGAGTTAGAAGTAAATGTAGAAGCTAATGTAACTCTATGGTTGAAAGATAGTAAATCATAAGACATACCCATGTTGAATAATGCTGGTAAGTCAAAATAAGAAGATCTTTGTTCCACCGTCATCTTATAATCATCTGCACTACCAACAATTCCTCTAAACGAAAGTCCATCTCCAGTAAAGGACATTCTAGGACCCCAGTTTCTTAAAGCAATCCCAAATTTTAACTCATCCTTCTCTCCAGTTCTGTATTGAATACCTGCATCAAAAGCAACACCATTAGCACTAACATCCGAAATTTGTTCTGAAATCATTCTTACTGTAGCTCCCCCCTGAATACTATTAGAGAAGATATGAGCATAAGAAGCTCCAATATTCATAAACCTAGGAGAAAATGTCCCAATACCACCATCTGGCATATCTACAGTAGTAATTTCTATATCTCCAAAATTCATAGACATAACACCAAGTCCCATAACTCCTGATTCTCCTATTCTTTGAGAAAAACCAAAAGAACTAATACTACTTACTGATTCATCTGCATTAAATAATTCATTTCCATATTGTAACCAAGAAGTTTGAGCAAAAATTAATTCTGTTTTCTCAGTGGAGGCTAGACCGGCAATATTAACATATTGTCCTTCTAAACCAGCAACTCCTGCAACATTTGATGCTCCCCAACCAGAAGATCTAGCCCATGGATTAATTAACAATTCAGAAGCTCCTGCTGAACCAGAACGAATAGACTCTTCTTGAGCCATACCTTCTTTTACTGGAATTAATAACACTGCAGTTACTAAAGCAACCTTTAAACAATGAGTTATGTTTTTCATATTTAAAATTTTCATTTTTTCTTTTTATTAGAATGTATCTAAATCAATTGGTCTTAGTACTCCAAACCATTTTAAAATCTTTTCTCCTACTCCATCTGCATTAATATGGATAATATACAAACCACTTGCAACAGGAATACCACTGTCATTTTTTAAATCCCAATCGACAGAAGTTAGATTGTCCGATTTCTTAATAGTTCTGATTAAAGTTCCATTTACTGTAAATATTCTGATTAGAGATACGGTAGGAAGGTTTGTAATTTTAATTCTATTATCTAACTGATCCGTTTCGTATTCAGAATATCCATAATACGGATTTGGTACCACATTTATTAAATCTAATGCTGATTTAGCTTGTTCATTATTCTCTATATCAGAAACTAGATCAGAGGTATTAAACTCATATATAGGATTAAAGTTATTTTTTGGCATATCTGCAATAACTCTTGCTTTCACATTACCAGAAAAAGAGGTAGAAGTTGCAACAAAAGATTCACCCGGATCATAATCGTTACCGGCATGAGTTACTTTTTTACCACCCAATATTTTTGGTTTAGAAAGCATACATTTTTCGTTATGTGCTTGAATATTATTATCAGCAACATAATAAGTATTACCAATAACTAAATTATCATTCTCATTTAAAATTTGAGAAGCTTCTACGTTTACATATGGGTTATAAGTAGAATGAACTCTTAATTTAACTGTAGCAGTATTATTACCATCTGCACCAAAAATCTTAGCCGCATTTCCACTAGATAATAAAGGAGCACCAACCCATGTGCAATGTTGAAATACATTAGCTATTTTCGAGTCGTATGCCGAAACATTAGTATCGTTTAATAAGTTATATATCCAAGCACCTTCATCATAAGAAGGAGAAAGGTCACCATCTATATAATCACCTTCTGCTAATACGGAAGCATCTCCTCCAATAACATACACAAAATGTTTACCTCCTAAAAGGTAACTCCCTCCGCTAAACTCTCCTGTTGTAGAAGAGTAGGATGGGAACTCATCTGTTACAATATTAGAAGTAGGATTCCACTCCATATCTCTACCATTTTCTCCTGTTAACCAACTGTCTTCCGAAAAGATTAAATTTAACCTTTCACCAGATTCTAAATCAATAGCATATCCTGGGAACCAACCCATACCATAAGTACCAGTATTATCATTATCTCCATTTTTATCAACTGAAGGATGAGATCTTAATCCCATTTTAATCTGACCTCCTTCGGCTAAAGATCTGTTATCAGAAGCTTCCACAACAGCACATCTAGTCCATTTTGATTGGTCAGAAGTAAATACAATATCGACAGAAGTTAATGACACTGCAGAAGTGTAAGGGAATGAAGTATAGTAAGATTGTGCAGGACCACTGTTAAAGTGAGATGCAAAACGGTAAGGAGCCCAAGTACCACCAGTAATTTCTAAACCACCAAACACTGTTAAGCTTTGAGGTACCACACCTTCATAAACACCAGATGGATCCTCATCAATATAGTAATCATCCAAGTTAGGATCATCCTCATCTGTAAAAGATCCTGATCTAATCCAATTAAAACCATATGCAAAAGACTGATCATAATCAGGTAAACCTGACAACCATTTATCATTAGGATCAGAGAACTCAATAGTACCCGAAATCAATCCGTTAAGTTCATTTACATTAGGATCGGATGTTGGTACATCTACCTGGTTAATTTTAACTGAAAAACCATGTTCTGGCAACAATTGTTCTACTCCAACCTCAATAGACTTATCAGAACTAATTAAAGTATCTATACCGTTTAATATAGTCCATCTGTCGTAAGAAGTAATTCCAATCTGACCATCAATAATAGGCTCTCCCAAAATAATAGAATAGTTATTGCCCTCTTCTTCTCCTTTAATTCTTAAGGGATCTACGACAGTAACAGTAATTGGTCCTTTACCATTCTTATAAGTTGGAAATAAAGATCTTCCATCTAATAAAATTTCTGCAGTTGTCGCAGAATCTAATTCTAAATAATTTCCAGAATTACCTACCCCTTCAATTCTAGTAATTTTAACTCCATCACCATAACTAGAACCTAAAACTGTACCTCCATTTTCAGGATCCACCTGATGAGGTATAGCAGAATAAACTTTTATATTTCTTCTTCCTGAAATATGTGGTTGGTTTCTACCATCATACAAAGGATTATTTACATCATAAGGGTTCTGGTTAATTTCTGCTTTGTTATATCCGTAAGAAATCGACATATAATGATATGTTTTATGATTTACTAATGTCGGATTTCCTGAAGCAAATTTATCCTCTGTTACATTAAACGAATATTCAATTCCATTATCTACCGAACCTGAAGATCCTGACTCCATTACTGAAGGAATCTCCTGTACTGGAACATATACATTCATAATAGGATCTAAATACTGATTAATAATTCCAGCAACATCATCTTTTATATCAGAACGGAATATTAATCTCGCTTTATCTGGGTCATCTAAATCAGTAACCGAAACTGTGGCATCTTTTAACTGATAAACTAAATAACCTTGAAATTCATAATTTTTATTATCAACATTAGCGGCTAAAGTAATATAAGGATCTTTTTCTATATAGCTTTCATTATAATTATTAGAAGCTTCTGTATTTGTTAAAGAAATAATTAATTCTTTATCTAATTCTCTGATAGTTAAGTCTGGCGCATCAGGACCATTTAATATATTAAAATTATTGTCGAATAAAGCTTGCGCTTCTCTATCGTAAATTTTAACAAGTTGAACAGAAGCTTCATTACCACCTGCTTTTGCTCTTGCCCAAATAACACCAGTAGTAATAGTATTTACAGCACCTGGCTCTAAAGTAAAAGGACCAGCAGATTGTAAAAATCTTCTATCAGCAGGTAAGTTTCCTGCAGTTACTTCCGTCCACTCTTGTCCTGGGAACATAGGGTCAGAAACTCCTGGGAACATAAAGTTACAAAGGTCAGTTGTAGCACCAGGACCAGAGCCTTTACCATTACCACCAAAAGTCATTGGTACATTATCTTTCCAAATACCTCTTAAGTAGTTGTAAATATGAGTACCGTTTTCTGGGTTTCCTCTTACGGTAAAATCATTATTATAATATACGAATTTTGACATAATAATTTGCTCACCTACTTCATCAAACACACCATCTCTATCGTTATCCAATCCATCATTTGCATCTGCTAAAGGACCTTGAAAGAAATCTACTCCAATTGCTGGAGGATTAAAACCATAACCTGTTGCTCCTTCGTCTTCCGCATCTCCATTATAACAAATACCTAAACCTAAGTTTACATCACAACCAACATAATCATCGAGGTAATTTCCTAAATCAGGGTCTACCCATTGTCCGAAATATACATCCGTTAGGGGTAAAGTAGAACGATTAATAATTTTATAATTATAAAAAGTCATGTCATTAATCTCATTATCAGCCGTAAAACCAAATGCCTGAGCATGAATTTCTAAACCAATAGGATCTGCTTCTGTTTCCGTATGAATATTCCCCTTATCGTTAAATACCCACCACAATGTTTGATCTCCAAAAAGAGCCGCTTCAGTATTATTACCAGTAATATTATAATCTGGATAATCTCCATCATAAGGTTCGTAAAATCCATTTCCGTTTGCATCAAAGAAAGGAGCTAAAGACTGAGTTTGAGCAGCATTACCTTGAGCAGGCCAATTTACAATAGATTCTGGAATCATATCTACGGTATAAGTAGGGTCATTTCCACCAGCAGGAATAAATCTAGTAACATGCTCTTCTACATCTAATCTATTAATTTTAAAGTGTTTGTCCCAATTAGTACATTCATCTGAAGTAATAGAACCAGTAGCAATATCTAAAGGTCCTGGCCAGAAATCAGAACCTGACTGACGATAAGTCATAGCAGCTACCTTTAATTGTCCCCCAGCATCTACACCACCAATCCATAAAGAACCTGCAAATAAAGAATTTAAACCACTTCCTTTTGGCACCTCATACTGAGCATCTGCTAAATTCCACCACATATCACCACCACCTAAAATAGTAGCTCTAATATTATTTACATCCAAATCCGTTTGAGAAGTAGCGGGAGAACATCCTGCTGCAACTTTAGAATAAGTAGTATTATTCATATTTGGATTAGGAACATTTTCCTTAGCAAAAGCACTAACAGTAATTAAGGCGATGGAAAGGGTTAGTATTTGTTTCATTTTCATATTTATAAATGATTTTTTTTGTAATATCATAATTAAGTTTTCTTAAAAAGTAAGTGATAATCCCATTCTGAAAGTTCTTGGTAAACTATAATGAGAAGGATTGTTTACTGCTAATGAATAAAGATACATAAATGCATCTGGATTATTTCTACTTAAAATATCATTTTGAGATTCAGCAGCCGTTAAATAACCATCATCTTCAGGGTTACCCGTTGCTCTGTATACACTAATAATATTCCGAGCATCTAATAAGTTTTGAACCTGTAAATAAGCGTTCATGAAAGAAGATTTTTTCTTAGTCCACTTAATTTCAATGTTTTTATTAAATTTAGCATTTATCCTGAATTGCCAAGGTAATCTTGATCCGTTTAAACTACCCATAAGTACAGAACGATCACTGATACCTTCAGCTGCTTCTTGTGTAATGTTAGACTGACGAGAATAAGGAGTACCTGAACCTGCCGACATCATAATATTGATACCAGCATTTTCTAATATTTTTAACTTCCCTAATACCGGACCAGTATATTTATCTCCATTTCTGTATCTATAATCAACAGATGCTGAAATAGCATGTCTTTGATCGTAAGCCATAGGAATAGTAGTTCTTAAGTTTGGTTGCCCTGTATTTACTAAATCAACTCCTGAATTATAAGAAGAACCAGTACCATCTGCAAATTGTAAAGTATAGTTAGTTGTCATTTGGACCCTACCAGTTCTTCTTAAATCATAACTAGCAGAAAATCCTTTTACAGTACTAAAGTCCATATTCTCATACATCATATACGTTGCAGGATAAGCACCAATAACATTAGTTACTTGTATCATATCTCTTAATTCTTTGTAGAATAAAAGAATTTTAAGTGCAGAAGATAAGGTCAGTTTCTTTGCAAAACCTAATTCGTAATCAATAGTTTTTTCTGGTTTAAGGTCAGGATTTTGTAATAAAGCACCAACATTATCTTCCATATATAAATAGTCTAAAGGTTCAATTCTGTTGGATGATGGAGGTCGTTGTGTTAATACATCATAATGTGCAAAGAATTGTGCTTCATCAGATATAGGGAAAGAGAATGCAACTCTTGGCATAAATACCGTTTCAGGTTGATAATCTTCAAAAGCATCTACATTTTTAAATCCTTTTATTGCATCTTGTGGATTTACTAACAAAGGAGATATTTTTCCACCAGCAGCTTCTGATAATAATGTAGGATCTGTAATCTTCACTCCATCCTGATTGTACCAATCATCTCCATTTCGGTATCCTACAATTCTAGACGCTTCAGCAATATCATCTACATAAACAACAAAGTCATCACCAATTGCATCAGGATGACTCCCACCAGCTAACTGTAATGCGTCATCAGAACTAGCTAATTCTGGGTTATACAATAAATACTTATCCTTTAGCACCATTTGGTTAGCATCATAGTTATCAATACGTAAACCGATATTGAATAATAAATCATTTATAGCAAATTTATCTTGAATATAACCTGCAGTATATATAGGATTAAATGCAGCAACATTTCTACTTAAATCATTTTCAGAAATTACCTCTCCTGCTTTATTTATTAAAGATCCATTAAGATCTCTTGTTCCAAAGTAATCTTGTAAGGTAGGGGTTCCACTCACTGGATTACCAAAAGCATCAAAACCATAATAGTACACATAGTTGTTACCACCATTCAATAATTCGTTAGCACTAAAAAAATTTAATTCTAATTGATCTGGACTTAAATTATCTAAATCAATCCATTCCAGATTACTTGTATTCTCCGCCCCATAAATAGAAGACCTTAAATTATAATCGAAAGTAGATTGTTCTTCCTCTACATATAACCTATCATAATTCACGGTATCTTGAAAAATTCCGTTTATATCAAATAGAGGCTTAGGGTTATCTAAGTTTCTTTCTGCAATATGTTTATTAACTAATAATCTCCCTAAACCCCATAAACCATTCGCAGAAACTCCCCAATACATATCTTTTCTTTCTTCTCTTTCAAAACCAAAAGAAATTTCATGATCTCCAACATCAGCAGATGCCGAAAACTTAAAAGTAGATTGAATATTTTTTTCTTTCCTTGCTCCAGTATATTGTGTTCCCCAGCCACCAAATAAGGAGTAGACATCAGAAGGTTGTTCCCCATTTCTAAGTCCTTGACCTTGTAAATCGAACTGAGTACGGATTACACCATCTGCACCATAACCATTAATATACTGAGAAGCCATTCCGTATTGTTCGTATACATCATAATACGCATTTGTATATGTAGCAGCATCTAAGTTATGAGAATTCTCATCATTAAACTCATACAATGTATCTTGCCAAGCTACTAATATTTGACCAGTATAAGGTATTCCCGTTACAGAATCTATAGCAACACCATTTTGGTAAACAGGAGCTTTATGAGTAGTAAAAGTACCTACATGTCCGTAATTAAATAAGTTAAATTCATGATTTGCATCAAAAGTTTTATAGTCATTTAAAGTGTAATCTGCTTGAAGAGTAATAAATGCATTCTTTATAAGACTAGCTGATTTTTCAGAATTAGATTCTTCATTTCCAAATTTCTGAGTTAATCTACCGAATACTCTCATAGTTTCTTGAGTAGAAATAGAATTATTATCCGAACTAAACATAGACCTCCAGTAGCTGAAGTTTCTATTGTAACTATTATAATAAGTACCTCCCAAAGAAAGGAAAGTGTTTTTAGCTGGTTTTATGTCTAACTTTGCTGCAAAGTTAAATCTTGTTTTATTAGTGTTTTGACGAGCATCAACATTCTCGAAATCATCAGAAGTTAAAAAATCAGAACTACTTAAAAACCCTGCTGCTGCATTAGGTGCAATCACAAAAGGAGTTTCTTTTAAATTTTTCAGCACATCATCTTTCACTTTCCACATACCAATTGCAGAAGGATCGTTATCATCCACAGTTCTTAATTCTCCTGAAATAAAGAAACCTACAACAGAATTTCCTTGACTACCATCCGAATTTGTTTTTTTAAGTAACGGACCAGAAAGAGCAAATCCTAATAAGTCATAATTATAATCATCAAACAAGCTAGAGGATTCGTATTCTAATGAACCGAAAAACTTATTAGAGGGTCCTTTTGTAGTAACCTCAATTACACCACCAGTAACATCTCCGTACTTTGCAGGAAGACCTCCAGTTACCACGGTAATTTGCTCAATAGCAGAAGTAGGAACTCCCATTGTACCCCTCACTTTTATACCATCAATAATGTAAGAAGTTGCATCCGAACGAGAACCCCTCACATTAATAGCATCCCCTTCATCTTTTTGATAAACACCAGCAGTTGTCGAAGCAATAGAAGTAATACTTTTAGTTGGCAGAGCTACAATTTCCTTAGATGTTTTTGTTTCCCCAGAAAGATTTCCCTGATCAATAAGTGGTTTTGTAAAACCCTTTACTTCAATTTCGTCTACCAAAACTCCTTCCGTCATCTTTATCGCGTTACTTCCTGTAAGGTAGGTTATTTTGTTAGATGAAACTATTACTCCTTCTAGAGAAAAAGTAGTATATCCAGCAAAAGATGCTTTTACAGTATATGTACCTGGTTCTACCGGTTTAATTGTAAAACTACCATCAGAACCAGTAGAAGTACCACCTTTCTGCACTCCATTTTTCATGATAACTACATTGGCATAATCAACCGGTGCTCCGGTAATTCTGTTGGTAATTACACCCTTAAGGGTTCCTGTTTGTGAGAATGCAAGTATAGAGAATAATCCTAAAATTGCCGTTAAAAATATTTTTCTAAACATAGGTATATAATGTTATATTCGTTTAATTTTATAAGGCGGTAAAGGTAATGATTTTTACTTAACATACAAAAAAAAGGGTTGCCAAAAAATGCTAACGTTTTTAGTTGTAAAATTGCAAGATGAAAAAACTAATATTTGTAGGACTATCTATTCTTATCTTATCTTCTTGTGTCGATAAGAACGATTACATCCGTGAAGTATATGTGAATATTGAAATACCAATAAATCAACCTGAATTTTCGGACTTAGAAGCTATTGGAAATTCTATTTTTGTAACTGGAGGAGTTAAAGGAATTATCATCTACCACTCCAATGTAAATGATTATCGCGCATACGACAGAAACTGTAGTTTTGAACCTTCTGAAGAATGCTCCTACATTGATAGTATTAACTCTACAGTAGCAACCTGTTACTGTTGTACTTCTAAATTTCTGATTGACCAAAACGGAATTACCGCAAACGGACCAGCATTATTACCTCTAAAAGAATACTACACCTCTTTCTCTGGAGGAATTCTGAAAATTAAAAATTAAAAAATCCCGATTTCTCGGGATTTTATTTTATTATCTAAATACAAGTTTCTATTATTAGTACCTGTAGTATTCTGGCTTGTAAGGACCTTCTACCGTGACACCAATATATTCCGCTTGGTCTGATCGTAAAACTTCTAACTCCACACCAATTTTATCAAGGTGTAATCTCGCTACTTTTTCATCCAAATGTTTAGGTAACATATATACTTCATTTTTATATTGATCCGTATTGTTCCAAAGTTCTAATTGAGCTAATACTTGGTTAGTAAACGAATTAGACATAACAAAAGAAGGATGTCCAGTAGCACAACCTAAATTCACCAATCTACCTTCCGCCAATAATATAATATCTTTTCCATCAATAGTGTACATATCTACTTGTGGCTTTACAGTATCTTTAGTATGTCCCCAATTATCATTTAACCAAGTAACATCAATTTCATTATCAAAATGACCAATATTACAAACAATTGTTTTGTCCTTCATAGTCTCAAAATGACGAGATTGAATAATGTCTTTATTACCAGTAGTTGTTACAATGATATCTACATTTTTACAAGCATCATCCATTCTTTTCACAGCAAAACCATCCATTGCAGCTTGTAAAGCACAAATAGGATCAATTTCTGTAACAATAACTCTAGCTCCAGCACCTCTTAAAGAAGCTGCTGAACCTTTACCAACATCACCATAACCAGCAACAACTGCCACTTTTCCGGCCATCATTACATCAGTAGCTCTTCTGATCGCATCTACTAAAGATTCTTTACAACCGTATTTATTATCAAATTTTGATTTAGTAACTGAATCGTTAATATTAATAGCTGGAGTTAAAAGTGTACCTTTCTCCATTCTTTCGTACAACCTATGCACTCCAGTAGTAGTTTCTTCAGAAAGACCTTTAATATCGGCAACCATTTCTGGGAATCTATCAAATACCATATTTGTTAAATCACCACCATCATCCAATATCATGTTTAAAGATTTACCACCCTCAAAAGCAGTTAGCGTTTGCAAAATACACCAATCAAACTCTTCTTCACTCAATCCTTTCCAAGCAAAAACAGGAACGCCTGTTGCTGCAATTGCCGCCGCCGCTTGGTCTTGAGTAGAAAAAATATTACAAGAAGACCATGTAACCTCAGCACCTAAATGTGTTAATGTTTCAATCAATACTGCAGTTTGTATTGTCATATGTAAACAACCTGCAATTCTTGCACCTGTAAGAGGTTTACTCTGTCCATATTCTTTACGAATAGCCATTAATCCTGGCATTTCTGACTCTGCTAATGTTATTTCTTTTCTTCCCCATTCTGCTAAGGAAATGTCTTTTACTTTATAATTCATAGTTTTATTGTTCAATATTTTTTTAAAGGACTGCAAATATAAGCATTATTATTACTTTAGCACTCAACAAATTATGATATGCCACTAATCTTAAAAAAAGAGGAAAATAACATCTTTATTTCTGTATGGAAAATCACTGAATCTTTAGATGAATTGACTGTTTTGTACCCTAATATAGAAAGTTATATTCTTAAAACTGAAAAAAGAAAAAAGGAGTTTATTTGTTGTAGAGTATTATTAAATTTATATTCCAAAAAATTAAAAATTTCTTATTCTAAATTTGGAAATCCTGTATTAAATAACAATCAATTTATTTCTATTTCTCACTGCTCCAACTTAGTATGTATTGCTATAGCTAAAGAAAGTATAGGAATAGATTTAGAAGAGATATCTGAAAAGACCCTGAAACTTCAATCTAAATTTGTAAACGATCATCATAGCAATTTAAACAAAGAAAAAACTACTTTAATTTGGTGTATTAAAGAATCTGTTTTTAAATATCATAAAATAGGAGGAGTAGATTTTAAGAAAGATATCTATATTCCAAAATTTACAGAAACAATAGAAGGAGAATTAGAGGTTATATTTAAGAATGAACTTTTAAAAGCAAATTATTTTAAAATAGAAAATCAGTTTTTAGTGTATATTTGCAAATAATCATGGAAGAAATTTATAAACATATAATACAGTCCAAGGAAGAAGGAAATAAACTTTTCTCTATTCTTATTGACCCAGACAAACAAAACGAGAAAACACTAAAAAGTATTATCCAAAAGGCAAATAACAATAAAGTAGATTTCTTTTTTGTTGGAGGAAGTCTTTTGACTAACGATAATTTAGATTTGTGTATCTCTACCATAAAAACTAATTCTGAAATTCCAGTTATTTTATTCCCAGGAAACTCAATGCAAATAAACAATAAAGCAGATGGAATTCTTTTCCTATCGTTAATCTCTGGAAGAAATGCTGAAATGTTAATTGGAAGACAAGTAATAACAGCTCCTATTTTAAAACAATCCGTACTAGAAATAATTTCAACTGGATACATGCTAGTAGATAGCGGAAAAGCAACTACAGCTTCTTACATGAGCAACACCACACCCATTCCTTATGATAAAAATGACATAGCGGTATGTACCGCTGTGGCAGGGGAAATGTTAGGATTTAAACTTATTTTTATGGATGGAGGAAGCGGAGCTATTCACCCCATATCTAAAGAGATGATTACTAGCGTATCTGAGCAAACAGGAGTGCCATTAATAATAGGGGGTGGAATAAATTCCGCACAAAAAGCAATAGAAAACTTAAGAGCGGGGGCCGACATAATTGTTGTAGGAAATGCTATTGAAAAAAATGAAACACTCATCTCTGAGATATCACAAGAAATACAAAAATTATAATGGATTGTTCTGTAGAAATATCAATGTACCCTTTAAAAGAGGATTTTAAACCTTCTATTATTCAATTTATAAAAAACTTGAGAGACTATCCTATTATTAAAGTAGAAACAAATGGAATGAGTAGCCAAGTTTTTGGCGATTACAAATTAGTAATGAACGCCATCAATACGGAGATGGAAAATACTTTCCTAAACCAAAATTCAGTTGTATTTACGCTCAAAGTTATCAATTCTTATTTAGAAGAAAAACCTACTTTCTAAACTTTTAATTAATGGAAGAGATTACACAAATATTTACAAATCTGTACTTCTATCGGAGTATCATTATAGAAAGTATTGCCGTACTTTTTAGCATCCTCTATGTAATACTTGCAGTAAAGGAGAGTATCTGGTGTTGGGGAGCTGCTTTAATTAGCGTTAGCTTGTATATCTATATTTGCTTTTCTGCACAACTTTATCCAGAAACAGGATTACAGGTTTTTTACTTTATAATGGCAATAATTGGTTATTATATGTGGAATAAAGATAACAAAGAAGAGATAAAAGAATGGTCGGAAATAAAACATTTACTTATTATTCTTTTCGGAGCTATACTCTCCTTTTTTATGGGGTTTTATTTCTCTACCTATACAAACTCACAAATGCCAATTATCGATTCTTTCACTACTGTATTTAGCATTATAGCTACTTACATGGTTATTAAAAAAGTTTTAGGAAATTGGTTGTATTGGATTGTAATAGATGCTGTATCGGTTTATCTCTACTTTAATAGAGATTTACATTTAACATCTCTCCTATTTATAGCCTACACCATAATCGCTATTTTTGGTTATTTTTCTTGGATGAAGAAAATGAAAACAAATGACTAAAGTAATTGTAACAGGCCCTGAAAGTAGCGGAAAAACTAATTTATGCAAACAATTATCAGAGCAGTTTAAAATCCCATTTAAAGAAGAATTTTCTAGAAAATACATTGATAATTTAGATAGAAAATATTTACAAGAAGATTTAGTAATAATTGCAAAAGAACAGTTGAAAAATGAACAACTAACAACTAACAACAAACAACTATCTCTACACGACACCGATCTTATCACCTTAAAAATATGGAGTGAATATAAATATGGAAATTGTAACGAGTGGATTACTTATCAAATTGAACAACAAAAACAAGAAGAACGTTTTTACTTTTTATGTAGTCCCGACATCCCATGGGAAGAAGACCCGCAAAGAGAAAACCCACACAACAGAGAGGAACTTTTTGAAATTTATAAAGTAGAACTAGAACAATTAGGTCACAACTATTCTATATTAGAAGGACAAAAAAGATTAGAAAACTCTATAAAGAAAATCACAGAGTTAATTTCGTGATAATTTCTATTCCTTATAGAAGATATACACCAAAAGCCAATATAGAAATAGAAAAATAAATCATAATGATTATTTTCTATTAACTTTCTGCAAGATAATGGTTAAAAACTACCAAATTTTTATATTTTTGTTAAATCTTAAAAGGGGTGCCGAAAGGCTGAGATCACACCCATTGAACCTGAGGTGGTAATTCATCATAGGGAAATGAGTTTTCATTAATTAAACATGCATTAACCCTATTATGTATGTAATGTTAACTAAAAAAAAATGTTTAACAAAAAATTGAGTATTACTTTACTAATGGCTATTCCTATTATTGGACTTGCACAGCAACAAGATACCATTCCAATGAATCAGATACTGGAAGAGGTAAATGTAAAAAGCATCATAGCGGGAGAAAAAACCCCAATGACCTTTACAAACATTTCCGAAAAGGAAATTGAAAAAACAAATTTAGGTCAGGATTTACCTTACCTTATTTCACTTACCCCATCTGTAGTTTCTTCCTCAGATGCAGGAGCAGGTATTGGTTATACTTACATGACAATAAGAGGAACGGATGCCAGCAGAATTAATGTAACTATTAATGGTATTCCTTTAAATGACTCGGAAAGCCAAGGTGTTTGGTGGGTTAATATGCCCGATTTTACTTCTTCTGTAAGTAACATACAAATACAAAGAGGAGTGGGTACTTCTACAAATGGAGGGTCTGCTTTTGGTGCAACCGTAAACCTACAAACAGATGGATTAAAAAAAGAGAAATATTTTACAACATCTAATTCTGTGGGTTCTTTTAACTCTGTAAAAAACAATGTAGAATTTGGGACTGGACTTTTAAAGGGTAAATTTACTTTAGATGGTAGATTATCTCAAATTACTTCTGATGGATTTATTGATAGAGCATCTTCTGATTTAAAATCTGCCTATTTTTCTGCAGGATATAATGGAGAGTCTTCTACTTTAAAAGCTATTATTTTTACAGGAAAGGAAAGAACTTATCAAGCTTGGTATGGTGTACCTAGTAAATACTCCGACAGTCTACCTACTTTTAATCCTTACAATTATGAAGATGAAGTAGATGACTATAAACAAACCCATTTTCAACTACATTACAAAAAGCAATTTAGCACAAAAACATATCTTAATTTAGCTTCTCATTATACTAAAGGTGGCGGATATTACCAGCAATATATTGGTACCGAACATAACTCTATTCTTTATAATGATGATTATATTTTCGGTCAAAATACTCTTTCTTATTATGGATTAGAAGATGTGATTATAGATGGAGATACTACAAGTATATCCAATTTAGTAAGAAGAAAATGGTTAGATAACAATTTTTATGGAACTACATTTTCTTTAAATCATTCTACTAGCAAACTAAATTTAATTTTAGGTGGAGCTGCAAACAATTATATTGGAAGACATTACGGAAAAGTAATTTTTACTGAAATTCAAGGAGATTTGGACCATGAGTACTATAGAAATGAAGCATTAAAAAAGGACCTGAACCTTTATGTAAAAGCAAATTATGATCTTAGCAATAAATTAAATGTGTACCTTGATTTGCAAGCTAGATTTGTTGATTATACTTTTGAAGGATTTAATTCAAATGGAGAAGTTTCTGACCAAGCTGTTAATTTAAAATTCTTCAATCCTAAATATGGTCTGTTTTATTCATTATCTGATAATTCTTCATTCTTCGTGTCTTTCTCTGAAGGAAAAAGAGAACCAAACAGAAACGATTATGTAGAAAGCTCTCCAAATTCTAGACCCAAGCCTGAATCTTTATATGATACTGAAATTGGATATAAGTACAATTCAAATAATATGGCTTTTGGTATAAATCTATACAACATGGATTACAAAAACCAGTTAGTTAAGACTGGTGAAATAAATGATGTTGGATCTTCTGTTCATTCAAACATAAAAGATTCTTATAGAAAAGGAATTGAATTAGAAGCATCTGTTAAGATAACTAGCAAATTAAGTTGGAACGGAAACCTTACCTTCTCTAAAAATAAAATTGTAGAACATACTGAATTTATTGACAACTGGGATACTGGCGATAAAGATGAAACATCTTATCAAAATACCGACATTTCCTTCTCCCCTAACCAAATTGCTGCTTCTCAATTTAACTATGTAGTTTCTGATAAATTAAATGCTTCAATAATTACAAAACATGTAGGTTCTCAGTATATAGACAACACACAATCTTCTGAAAGAATGTTAGATGCCTATACCATAAATAACTTAGTTTTCTCTTACAAACTTAATCTGAAAAAAGTGAAAGAAGCTCGAATTACTTTGTTAGTTAATAATGTATTAGATCATCAATATACTAACAGAGCTTGGATTTACCGATTTGTTTCTGAAGGATCGGACCCTAGTGGAGAGTCAAATCCTTACACACAAGCAGATTCGGATGGTTACAACATGACTGGAAATTTCCCTCAAGCAGGTAGAAATTACTTATTAGGCCTTACATTAGGATTCTAAATAAATATCTATTCTATAACTAAAAATCCCACCTAATTTTTAAAACTTAGCAATAAAGAAGTACACTTGTTATTTCAGATTAAAAAAATAAATGAAAATACGAAACAGAATACTAAAAATGACTAGCAGCATAAAATTATCACCGAACATTAAACTTATTTAACAGGAAACTATCATCTAACAACAATTTACCTATATTTGCCACTTAACTACACTTTAATGGATTACAATACAGACAGAGAACATCTTATTATTCCAGAATACGGAAGACATGTTCAAAAGATGGTAGCACACGCTACATCACTTACTGATAAAAAAGAAAAAGAAGATTGCATAAATGCAATTATCAGCTATATGGGGCAGTTAAATCCTCATTTGCGAGACGTACATGATTATAAACACAAACTTTGGGATCATTTATTTATTATGTCTAAATTCGAATTAGATGTAAATTCTCCTTACGAGAAACCATCTCCAGAGAAACTAGCCGAAAAACCAGAACCAATGCCTTATCCTAACTCTAATTTCACTTTCTCCTACTATGGAAAACATATTGAAACTATGATTCGAATAGCAATTCAAATGAAAGATGAAAAAGAAAAATCTACTCTTACAGGAATGATTGCAAATCACATGAAGAAAAGTTATATTGCTTGGTCTAAAAGTTCAGTAGATAACAAAACAATATTAAAACACCTTGAAAAACTATCGAAAGGAGAACTGAAATTACACCCAGATTTTGTTATTATTGATGATGAAAAAGCTACAAAAAAGAATGTTGAAAAATACACGAAAAATAATTATCTGAAAAACAAGAGCAACAATAATAAATATAAGAAAAAAAGATATTAATGGCAACTTTTAAAGTACAAGGAGGAATAAAACTAAAGGGAGAACTGCATCCACAAGGAGCAAAAAATGAAGCACTACAAGTATTATGTGCTGTTCTTTTGACTCCTGAGGAAGTTATCATGGAAAATGTTCCTAATATCCGTGATGTAAATATTTTAATTGACCTTTTAAGAGATTTAAATGTAAAGGTAAATCAGATAGATGAAGAGACTTATAGTTTTAAGGCGGATGAGATAGATGTAGATTATCTTTCTTCTGAAGATTACAAAATAAAAAGTAGCCGTATTAGAGGGTCTATTATGATTGTAGGGCCACTTTTGGCCCGCTACGGAAAAGGATACATACCAAGACCAGGGGGAGATAAAATAGGAAGAAGAAGAGTAGATACCCACTTTATTGGTTTCGAAAAATTAGGAGCAAAATTTATATACGATAGTAAAGAAGAATTTTACCGAGTTACTGCAGATAAGTTAACAGGAACTTACATGCTATTAGATGAAGCATCTGTAACTGGAACTGCAAACATTGTTATGACTGCTGTAATGGCAGAAGGTAAAACAACTATTTACAATGCCGCTTGTGAGCCTTACTTACAACAACTTTGCCAAATGCTAAACTCCATGGGAGCAAAAATCACTGGAGTAGGATCCAACCTTCTACATATTGAGGGAGTGAAAAATTTAGGAGGATGTACCCATAGAATACTACCAGACATGATTGAGATTGGTTCTTTCATCGGACTTGCTGCTATTACTCAATCCGAAATTACAATTAAAAATGTTAATTACGAAAAATTAGGAGTTATCCCTTCTATTTTTTCTAAACTAGGTGTAAAAATGGAACGTAGAGGAGATGACATCTACATTCCTCCACAAGAAAGATACGAAATTCAGAATTTTATTGATGGTTCTATCCTAACTATTTCGGATGCACCTTGGCCAGGTTTTACTCCTGACTTATTAAGTATTGTTTTAGTAGTCGCTTCTCAAGCAAAAGGATCCGTTCTTATCCACCAAAAAATGTTTGAAAGCAGACTTTTCTTTGTAGATAAATTAATAGATATGGGAGCTCAAATTATACTTTGCGATCCGCACAGAGCTACTGTTATTGGAGGAGATCACCAATTTAAATTTAAAGCAACTACCATGACCTCTCCTGATATTAGAGCAGGAGTTTCTTTACTTTTAGCAGCACTTGCAGCTGATGGAGAAAGCACTATTCATAACATAGAACAAATTGATAGAGGATATCAGAATATTGATAAAAGACTAAATGCTATTGGAGCAAAAATTACTAGAATAAATTAAATGAAAAAAATACTAATCATCACCTTCAGTTTACTAACTATCATTTCTTTTTCTCAAGAAATAGGCATAAATATAGGAGATAAAGCTCCTGAATTATCTTATGAAAATCCAAAAGGAGAAACACTAAACCTTTCCAGCCTAAAAGGAAAAATGGTTCTTATCGATTTCTGGGCATCTTGGTGTAGACCTTGCAGAATTGAAAATCCGAATATTGTAAGTGCTTTTGTAAATTATCACGATAAAAAATTTACACACGGAAACGGATTTGAAATATACAGTGTTTCTTTAGATACTAAACAAAACAATTGGATAAAGGCTATAAATACCGACAAACTGTTCTGGGAATATCATGTTTCTGATTTAGGAGGATGGAATTCTAAAGGAGCTGGTATTTATCAAATTCGATCAATACCTTCTAATGTAGTAATAGATAAAAACGGAATAATTATTGCTAAAAATTTAAAAGGTGCCACTTTACAAAGATTTCTAAAAGAAAATCTGATTAAATAACTATCTGACAAATTGTCCTTAATCTCCTATTGGCAAAGTATTTTCAGTATATATTATTGAAAAAACAATTTTTTATAAAAATTTATAATGGCAAAAAACAAAAAACAAAATAAAAAAGAAGTAGAAGAAACTATCGAAAAAGTAGAAATTGAGGTAGAAGAAGTGAAAAACCCTCCAACAACTGAAGAGTTACTTTCATCAGAAAAAGATAAGAATTTAAGACTATTTGCTGAATTCGAAAACTTTAGGAAAAGAAATGCTAGAGAAAGAATAGAACTTTTTTCTACAGCAAATAAAGACATAATGACAGCTTTAATTCCAGTTCTTGACAATTTTGAAAGATCTATTACAGCTAATAACTATTCTGAAGAAGACGGAACAGTATTAATTTACAATCAGTTAAAAACAGAATTAGAAAAAAAGGGACTAAAAGAAATGGAGATCCCTAAAGGAAAAGAACTAGATACAGAATTTCATGAAGCGATAACAAATATTCCCGCTCCTTCTGAAGACATGAAAGGAAAAGTAATTGACACGGTAGAAAAAGGATATTTATTAGGAGATAAAGTAATCAGATACGCTAAAGTTGTTGTAGGAAAATAAAATTATGTCGAAAAGAGATTATTACGAAACACTAGGAGTAAGCAAAAATGCAGACTCGAAAGAAATTAAAAAGGCTTATAGAAAACTTGCTGTAAAATTCCATCCAGATAAAAACCCAGACAATAAGCAAGCAGAGGAGAAATTTAAAGAAGCCGCTGAGGCTTACGATATCTTATCTAATCCAGATAAGAAACAAAAATACGACCAATACGGCCACTCAGCAATGGGAGGAGCAGGAAGTAGAGGCGGTTTCGGTGGTGGCGGAATGAATATGGATGACATCTTTTCCCAATTCGGAGATATTTTCGGTGGTGGAGGCGGTGGATTTGGAGGTGGTGGACAAAGAAGAAGAGTAGTAAAAGGAAGTAACTTAAGAATCAGAATAACTCTTAATTTGAAAGATGTTGTAGAGGGAGTAGATAAAAAAATAAAAGTCAGAAAACTAGTTATAGCAGAAGGAGTAACTTATTCTACTTGTGGCACTTGCCATGGTTCTGGTCAAGTTACTCGTATTAGTAATACTATTTTAGGTCAAATGCAAACCTCATCTACATGCCCTAAATGTAGCGGAAATGGTAAAAGTATTGATAAAAAACCTTCTGGATCAGACCATAATGGTATGATTCAAAAAGAAGAAACTGTAGAGATATCTATACCTGCAGGAGTAGAAGATGGAATGCAACTTAAGGTAAGTGGCAAAGGAAACGCAGCTCCTGTAGGTGGAGTAAATGGAGATATATTAGTAGTTATTTCTGTAGAAGAACATATAGAACTAGTAAGAGATTCTTCTAACAATCTTCATTTTGATAAATACATTAGCTTTTCAGAAGCAGCATTAGGTACAACTGTTGAAATACCAACAGTAAATGGTAAAGTAAAAACAAAATTAGATTCAGGAACTCAATCTGGAAAAACCTTAAGATTAAAAGGAAAAGGAGTGCCTTCATTAGAAGGGTACAGAACAGGAGATCTATTAGTACATATAAATGTATGGACACCACAACAACTAAATAAAAAAGAAAAAGAATTCTTTGAAAACTGTAATTCTTCAGATAACTTTATACCAAAACCAACAAATAAAGATAAATCCTTTTTTGATAAAGTGAAGGAAATGTTCGGATAAAAATATATTTAGATTTCTAAAAAAGGTGATTTTCTTAAAAATCACCTTTTTTTTTATGAATTTAAACTTTTTAAATAATAAAATAATTAAAATAATTAACTACTTATTTTATTGATTATCAAATATTTAACGTATATTTGAACATTAATTTGTTAAAAAGCGCGAACATTTAACTTTGCCATAAGATTTAATATACTTACATTTGCAAAGTATTAACTAAAACAAAAATATAATATGAAAAAAAATTTACAAAAAGTATTAATTCTAGCATTAGGATTAACTACAACGATTGTTTCAGCTCAAGACGTAAATGTTGATTCTAGAACTAGAATTGACAACACTGATTCTGAGGCTAGAACAGCAACACAGAGATTAACAGTAGGTGCATCATGGAGTGGATCTGATTGGAGTGTTAATGCTTCTTCAGACTTAAATTATGATTTAGGTACTGCTGTTACAACTAATTCTGTATATGAAGCTTATGTTTCTACAGATCTTATGGGTTTTGCAACTTTAACTGCTGGTCGTCAAGACTTAAGTTTTGGTTCAGGAGCTTTAATCTCTTCTAACTCTTGGGGAATGGACAGATACACTAATGATGGTCTTTCTTTAACTGCTAATCTAGGTGGATTTGATTTAAATGTTGGTACTATGGGTGGTCTTGATATGGACAACCAATACATCAATGCTTCTGGTAGTTTTGCAGGTGCAGATGTAAACGTATTAATGTTAAACAATGCTAATGATCAATCTGCTCATGGTTATGATTTATCTTACGCTATGGGAGACTTCTCTCTAGCTGTTAGTATGAACTCAGACTTTGATGATAATGAAATGACTTCTTATGGTGTTTCTTACAATGTATTTGAAAACATGTCTGCATCTTATACAATGACATCTTACGAAGGTGCTTTTCAAATGGATAACACTGCAATGAATGGTGGTTGGACTAATGGTGTATTAGGATACCAAGCTGCTGGATCTGAAGTTGCTTCTATTGGAATTAGCTATGACTTAGGTGGAATCATGTTAGGATACACTATGCATACTGTAACTGCTGAAGATGGTACTGAAGCTGAATCTTCTTCAATGACACTTAACTACGCATTAACAGACAACGCTACTATTGGTTATGCTAAGTTAGGAGGTACAGATACTGAAAATACTTGGATTACTCTTTCAATAAGACCGTAATTACAAAAATAAATTCTTAAAGAGGGACTTTTAGTCCCTCTTTTTTTTCGCCCTTTTCTAGCAATCAACATAATATTGTTAGTAAAAGTATGAAGAATTGTTTTGTAAATTAAATTATCGTTTTATATTTGCAACATTATTAATCATTAAAAATTAAACAAAATGAAAAATTTATTTTTAACCGCAGTTTTAGCTATGTCTACATTAGTAGCTTCTGCACAATTTATGGTAGTTACTACTTATGACGGCGATCAAGAAGAAACTATTGACATGTTAACTGCAAACTTAGGTTTTGGTTACCAAGTAATGGAAGGAATTACTGTTGGTATTGTAAGATCTTTAGGTTCAGATGCAGTTGATGGAGACTCAACAGCTACTCCATCTATTGATGCAGTTGATGCAGTAGATGACAGTTATGAGTTATTCCTAAGATATGACTTAGGGAATTACATGGAAGGCGCTTATGCTACTTTACAAGCTCCAACTGAAGACATGTCCGACAACATGAAAATTGGTGTTGGGTTTTCATTCAATGTATGGAATGCTCTATACTTAGAGCCAAACTACACTATGCCAGTAAGTGAGGATGAGGCTGGAGATAGAGAGGGAACTTTTAATATTGGGATGGGATACAGATTCTAAGTAAAAAGAAAATTAAAAAAAACCCCATCTCATATGAGATGGGGTTTTTTTGTAACTATAATTTTCTAAAAACCAATATTTAAATAAGTTGTTTTAATTTTTCTATTGCAGAAGAAATACCAGATGAATGAGGACCACCTGCAGTAGCGAAAAACGATTGACCACCACCACCACCCTTTACTTCTTTTGACACCTCTCTGATCATGTTAGAGGCGTTTAATCCTTTATCTACTAAATCATCCGTAATCATTATTGTTAAGAACACTTTATCACTTTTCTCAGCAATTAACATCATTATCAGATTCTCTTCCTTACCTCTTAATTTGAAAGATAAATTCTTCATAGCATCTGCATCAATATCCACTATTTCAGCAATTACTCTTACTGAATTAACCTCCACAGATTTTGTTACTAAATCTTTTTCCAACATATTGACTTCTAAAGCTTTATAACTTTCCAACTTTTTAGATAATATCTTGTTCTCTTTCACAACATCCTCTACCCCTATAATAAGGTCTTTATTCTTTATAATACTGCTTAACTTTTCAATGGTTTTTTCTAAATTATTATAATAATCGGACAAAGCATTCGCAGTAACTGCCTCTATCCTTCGGATACCAGCAGCAGTGGAACTTTCACTTTTAATTTTAAAAGATAATATCTCAGCAGTTGATTTTACATGAGTTCCTCCACATAACTCTATAGAAGTGTCATACTGAATCGCTCTAACTGTATCTCCATATTTTTCACCAAACAACATCATAGCTCCCCTATTTTTAGCCTCTGTTATAGGAATATTATTATGCTCTTCTAAAATAATATTTTCTTTTATTTTATTATTTACTTTTAACTCAATCGTATTTAACTCTTCTTCTGATAATTTAGAAAAATGAGTAAAATCAAATCGTAAATAATCCGAACAAACTAACGAACCTTTTTGCTCCACATGAGACCCTAACACCTCTCTTAATGATTCATGTAATAAATGGGTTGCAGTATGATTTCTTTCAGAAGATTTTCTAATAACTTTATTTACCCTTGCGGAGAAAACATCATTAACATTAGTAGGCAGAACTTTCGAAATATGAATAATTAAATTATTTTCTTTCTTTGTATCTACTATCTCAATAGTCTCACTCTTACTTACAATAGTCCCTACATCCCCTAATTGCCCACCACCTTCAGGATAAAAAGGAGTTAAATTAAACACTAACTGAAACTGAATACTATCTTTAGTTTTTACTTCTCTATATTTTGTAATCCTTACATCTGTCTCTAAGCAATCGTAGCCAATAAATTCCTCTGTATCGTCCTTTATTAATTCTACCCAATCAGAAGTTTCTAACTTTGTAGCCCTTCTACTTCTATTTTTTTGTTTCTCCATTTCAGAATGGAACGCATCTACATCTAACTTCAAATTATTTTCTGACAAGATTAAGGAAGTCAAATCTAATGGGAAACCATAGGTGTCATAGAGTTCAAAAACTAAAACAGCCGAAACAACAGATTTGGTGTTATTTATAATTATATCTAATTTTTTTAATCCTTCAGACAATGTTCTTAGAAAAGAGTTCTCTTCTTGCTGAACTACTTCTGTAATCAATTTTTGTTGTGATTTTAATTCTGGAAAAGCATCCCCCATCTGATTACAGAGCACTTCTACCAACTGATACATAAATGGTTCTTTAACATTTAAGAAAGTATAAGAATACCTTACCGCCCTTCTCAAAATTCTTCTAATAACATAACCCGCCTTTACATTGGATAGCAACTGACCATCTGCAATAGAAAATGATATTGCTCGTATATGATCAGAAATCACTCTCATTGCAATATCTACTTTTTCTACTTCTCCATATTTTAGATTACTTAATTTCTCAATTTCTGAAATGATTGGGGTAAAAACGTCCGTATCATAATTAGATTTTACATTTTGCATAATCATACACAAACGCTCAAATCCCATTCCGGTATCTACATGTTTATTAGGTAAAATATCTAGAGATTTATCTGATTTTCTATTATATTGCATAAATACCAGATTCCATATTTCAATTACCTGAGGATGGTCGTCATTTACTAAAACTCTTCCATCAATAGCAGATCGATCTTCCTCCAACCTATTATCAAAATGAATTTCAGAACAAGGTCCACAAGGACCAATCTCTCCCATTTCCCAGAAATTATCTTTCTTATTTCCATCTAATATTCTATCTTCTGGCAAATACTTCTTCCAAAAATTATAAGAATCCATATCTTTATCTAAGTTATCTCCTTTGTCTCCCTCAAATACAGTCACATAAATCCTATCTGCATCTAACTTACATACATCTACCATAAACTCCCAAGCGTAATCAATTGCTTCTTCTTTAAAATAATCTCCAAACGACCAATTTCCTAACATTTCAAACATAGTATGATGATAAGTATCATGTCCTACTTCTTCTAAGTCATTGTGTTTCCCAGAAACTCTTAAACATTTCTGAGAATTAACTACCTTACTATCTTTAATAGCGACATTCCCTAAAAATAGATCTTTAAACTGATTCATACCTGCATTAGTAAACATTAAGGTAGGATCATCTTTAATCACCATAGGAGAAGAGGATAAAATTTTATGATTTTTTTTCTCAAAAAATTTAATAAAACTATTTCTTATCTCTGAAGATTTCATATTCAATTCAATTTTTCACATTAGGTTGTTAGGAATCAGATTTACTAAAAGTAAAAATATCTTTTAATTTAATACCTTTGCACAACTTTATATTTATATGGCAAAAGTAAAATATTATTACGACACTAAAACACTCAATTATCAGAGAATTGAAAAAACAACTTGGGAAAAGTTAAAAAACTTACTTATTTACCTAGGGGCAACAATCTTTACTGCTGTAATAATGATAGTTATTTTCTTTCAATTTTTTGATAGTCCAAAAGAAAAGAGATTAAAAAGAGAAATCTCTGACTTAATAACTCAATATAATTTAATAGATAATCAACTAAACGATATAAATATTGTTCTAAGAAACATGCAAGATAGAGATGATAATATCTACAGAGTTATTTTTGAAGCAGACCCTATTCCATCCTCTATCAGAACAGCAGGATTTGGTGGAGTAAACAGGTACAGACATCTTGAAAAGACAAGTAATTCTGATATTATTATTGAAACTACAAAAAAAATGGATATTATCTCTAAACAGATTTATATACAATCAAAATCATATGATGAAGTAATAGAGTTAGCAAAGAACAAAACAGAAATGCTTGCCTGTCTTCCATCAATTCAGCCGGTTGCAAATAAAGATCTGAAAAGAATGGTGAGTGGGTATGGAATGAGAATACATCCTGTTTACAAAACAAGGAAAATGCATGAGGGAATGGATTTCACAGCATCTATCGGAACCCCTATATACGCAACCGCAAATGGAACAATTATAAAATCAACATATGCTAGAGGAGGATATGGTAAGCATGTAATTATTAAACATGGTGAATTTGGATATGAAACATTATATGCTCATATGAATCGAATTAATGTTAAAAAAAATCAAATAGTTAAAAGGGGGGAAATAATAGGATATGTTGGAAACACCGGACTTTCTGTTGGTCCTCACTTACATTATGAAGTCCACAAGGATGGTCATAAGTTAAACCCTTCTTACTTCTATCATAATGACCTGACGTTAAGTGAATATAATAAACTGATTGAGATGTCTTCAAAGGAAAACCAATCTTTTGACTAATGCCTAGATTAAACACAAACATAGAGAGATTATTCTACCCTATTGGGGAGATAGCAAAAAAATACGGAGTAAATGTATCCCTTATCCGATTTTGGGAAAAAGAATTTGATATTTTAAAACCTAAAAAAAATAAAAAAGGAAATAGAATGTTTACCAAAAAAGACATGGAAAATATAGATATTATTTTTCATTTGGTAAAAGAAAGAGGATTTACTTTAGAGGGGGCTAAAAAGAAATTAAAAGAAAATAAACAAGACACAATAGACAACTTATCAATTATAACGAAATTAAAAGAGATAAGAGGTTTTTTAGTAGAAATGAGAGAAGAACTTTAAATGAAAATATACACTAAGAAAGGAGATAAAGGTAAAACACAATTACTAGGAGGAACAATGGTAGATAAATTTGATTCTAAAATTGAAGCCTACGGAAATATAGATGAATTAAACTCCTTTATTGGAAATATTCACGACCAAGAAATTGACACCTCACATAAAGATTTTTTAATATTTGTTCAAATTCAACTTTTAAACTTAGGGAGTATTATTTCATTTGATGGAGAAAAAATAAAAATGAAATTGCCACAAGTTTTGAATACAGACATACTAAAAATAGAAAGTGAGATTGATAGATTAGAAGAAGAATTACCAAAATTAACTGCTTTCATCCTTCCTTGTGGTCATCCTATATCTTCTTTATGTCAAATTACCCGTACCGTATGCAGAAGAGCAGAAAGAGGCGTTGTATTCCTTGCTTCAAAGGGAGATAACCATGAAATTGCTATTCAATTTTTAAATAGACTATCTGATTATTTATTTGTTTTAGCTCGAAAAATTCTACACGAAAGGAAAATAAAAGAAATATACTGGAAATAGTAGTCTTATTTTATTGCCAATTCAGTAAAAAATTTATTTTTGCATAGAATATAAATAATAGATAACAATAATATGTATTGGACTTTAGAATTAGCATCAAAATTAGAAGATGCACCATGGCCTGCTACAAAAGAAGAATTAATTGATTTCGCCATTAGATCAGGAGCTCCTATGGAGGTTGCTGAAAACCTACAAGAATTAACTGAGGAAGAAGAAGGACAGGTATGGGAAAAGATTGAGGAAATTTGGCCAGACTACCCAACAAAAGAAGATTTCTTTTTTAATGAAGATGAATATTAATAAAAGATAAAAAAACTCTACATGGCTTTACTAGACATAATTGGCAAAATTTTTGGGAACAAATATGATAAAGATGTAAAAGATATCATGCCAATAGTAGATCAAATTAATAAGGAGTTTTCTGAATTATCTACACTCTCTAACGACAGTTTAAGAGAAAAAACACAAGAACTAAAAAAACAAATTTCTGATTTTACTTCTGAACAAAGAAAAGAAGTAGAAAAATTAAAGATAGAAGCTGAAAAAGATCTTTCAGTGGATGAAAAAGAACTTCTTTATGACAAAATAGACTCTATTGAAGAGGGGATTATAACAAAAATAGAGGAAGTATTAAATACCCTTTTACCTACCGCTTTTGCTATTGTAAAAGAAACAGCAAGGAGATTTACAGAGAACACTAATTTATCGGTAACTGCAAGTGATTTCGACAAAGACTTATCGGCTACAAAAGATTTTGTAAGTATTGATGGAGATCAAGCTATTTACCAAAATAGTTGGAAAGCTGCAGGAAATGATAACGAATGGGAAATGATTCATTATGATGTGCAGTTGATTGGAGGTATTGTTATACACCAAGGTAAGATTGCTGAAATGCAGACAGGAGAAGGGAAAACATTATCCGCTACCCTTCCTGTTTTTCTGAATGCTCTTTCAGGATTAGGTGTTCATTTAATTACCGTAAATAATTATTTAGCAAGAAGAGATGCAGAATGGATGGGTCCTATTTTCCAATTTCATGGACTTTCTATTGATTGTATAGATAATCACTCTCCTAACTCAGATAGTAGAAAAGAAGCCTATTTAGCAGATATTACATATGGTACAAATAATGAATTTGGTTTTGATTATTTGAGAGACAATATGGCTAAAAAACCAGAAGTTCTAGTACAAAGAAAACCAAATTTCGCAATTGTTGATGAGGTAGATTCTGTACTAATAGATGACGCTAGAACTCCATTAATTATTTCTGGACCAACCCCTAGGGGAGATGTTCATGAATTTAATGAATTAAAACATAAAATAGAAACACTAGTATCTGCACAGAAGAAGTATGTTACTACTGTTTTATCAGATTCCAAAAAACTACGTACAGAAGGAAATACAGAAGATAGTGGATTTAATTTATTGCGGGCTTTTAGAGGTTTACCAAAGAACAAAGTACTTATTAAATATTTAAGTGAAGATGGAATAAGAGCTCAACTTCAAAAAACAGAAAACTTTTATATGCAAGAGAAGAGCAAGAACATGCATATAGTTGATGAGGATCTATTCTTTGTAATTGATGAGAAAAATAACTCTATTGAACTTACTGACAAAGGAATTGATGTAATGACTGGCAACTCTGAAGACAAAGATTTCTTCATAATGCCAGATGTTGGAGGAGAAATATCTAATTTAGATAACTCTACTATTCCCGAAGAAGAAAAAGATGCAAAAAGAGAAATTCTGATGAGGGATTTTTCCATAAAAAGTGAAAGAATACATACTGTAAATCAATTACTAAAGGCGTATACACTATTTGAGAAAGATGTAGAATATGTAGTAATGGACAACAAAGTAAAAATTGTTGATGAGCAAACAGGTCGTATTATGGATGGAAGAAGATATTCTGATGGACTTCATCAAGCAATTGAGGCAAAGGAAAATGTAAAAATTGAAGCTTCTACTCAAACATTTGCTACTATTACCTTACAGAATTATTTTCGAATGTATAATAAACTTGCTGGTATGACTGGTACTGCAGAAACGGAAGCAGGTGAGTTTTGGGAAATATATAAATTAGATGTAGTAGCTATACCAACAAACAGACCAATTATCAGGGATGATAGAGATGATTTAGTATATAAAACAAACAGAGAAAAATACAATGCTGTAATTGAGGAAATTGTAACTTTAACAGAAGCAGGACGACCTATTTTAGTAGGTACTACATCTGTAGAAATTTCTGAACTACTAGGCAGAATTTTAAAAAATAAAGGGATAAAACATAATATCCTGAATGCAAAACTACACCAAAGAGAAGCAGATATCGTAGCGGAAGCAGGTAATGCATCCGTAGTAACTATTGCCACTAACATGGCGGGAAGGGGTACTGACATTAAACTTTCTGAAGAAGTAAAGCAATCAGGAGGATTAGCAATTATTGGTACAGAAAGACATGATTCTAGAAGGGTAGATAGACAGTTAAGAGGTCGTTCCGGTAGACAGGGAGATCCTGGTTCATCACAATTCTTTGTTTCATTAGAGGATAAATTAATGCGTCTGTTTGGTTCAGAGAGAATTGCAAAACTAATGGATAGAATGGGATTAGAGGAAGGAGAAGTAATCTCACATTCCATGGTAAATAAATCTATTGAGAGAGCTCAGAAGAAAGTAGAGGAGAATAATTTTGGTACTCGTAAAAGATTATTAGAGTATGATGATGTAATGAACAAACAAAGAGAGATCATCTACAAGAAAAGAAAACACGCTTTATTTGGAGAAAGATTATCTTTAGATGTATCTAACATGATATATGACACTTGTTACAATATTGTAAATCAATATCATGATTTTAAAGATTTTGAATCTTACTCTCAAGATGTAATGAGGATTTTAACTATTAGTAGTCCGGTAACAGAGGAAGAATTTTCAGAAAAAAATGAAGAGGAGATTTTTAAGATTACTTATGAAAGATGTTTAGAGAATTATAAAAATAAATCTTCTAATATAGCAAAAAGTGTTCTGCCTCAGATTACAGATGTTTTTAAAAATCAATCAGGAACTTACAAAAATATTGTAATACCATTTACAGATGGAATTAAAACCCTACAGGTAACAGCCGATTTAGAGGAATCAGTTGACACAGAGGGAGCTAATATTTCTTCCTCTATTGAAAAAGGAGTTACTTTAGCTATTATTGATGATTTCTGGAAAGAACATTTAAGAGAAATGGACGAATTAAAACAGTCTGTACAAAATGCGGTTTACGAACAGAAAGATCCTCTTTTAATTTATAAGTTTGAAGCTATTGATTTATTTAAAATTCTGATGAGTAAAGTAAATAAAGATATCGTTTCCTTCTTATTAAAAGCTGGAATTGATTCAGGTAATAATAAAATACAAGAGGAAAAAACAATTGTTGAAGATACTAACATTAAAACTAGTAGAGCTGCTGACTTAGCGGAACCAAATGCTCAGAATCCGAATACAGCTCCTCGAAAACAGAAAACACAACCTATCAGAACGGAACAGAAGATTGAAAGAAATGCTCCTTGTCCCTGTGGAAGCGGGAAAAAATACAAAAAATGTCATGGTAAGTAACCAGATGAATATGGTAAAAAAAATAATACACTATCTATTTTATTTCATCTTACTTACAAATATTTATGCTTGCAAAACTTACAACTTAGTACCAGAAAAAGAGAACATACCAAAACATAATTTCGACATCAACTTATCAGGAGAAATACCATCTTACTCCAAAATAAAATATTGGGTAGAACATCCTGAAAAAGAAAATCACTACGCTAGTCTTCCGGAAAATTACACAGATACACTATACAATTCTAATCCTGAAATGGATGTATTTTTTATTCATCCTACACTTTATTTTAAAGGTAATAGATGGAATGCAGATATTCATGATAAAAATCTGAATAAAGAAATTGGTAATTCTACTATTAAAAATCAGGCCTCTGTTTTTTTAGGTATTGCTAATATTTACGCTCCACATTACAGACAAATGCACATCCAATCGTATTATGATATGGAAAACGGATTACAAGCATTTGACCTTGCCTTTTCGGATGTGAAAAATGCATTTATGTATTATTGGGAAAATAATAACAAAGGAAAAAAGTTCATTCTTGCAGGGCATAGTCAAGGAACAAATCATTCAGAGAGACTACTAAAAGAAGTAATTTTAAAAAATGATAATATGAAAAAATTATTGATTTTGAGTTATCTACCAGGAATGCCAATCAAACAGTTCCGTACAGACTTAACTCCTTGCATCTCGCCTAATCAATTGAATTGCTTTCTTTCTTGGCGAACATTAGCAGAAGGATATTTCCCCAAAGACTGGGAAGTTTCTGACAGTATTTCATGTATAAATCCTATTAGTTGGAAAACAGATACAATCCTATCAAAAAATGAAAATCATCTCGGAATTCTATTTCAGAATCATAAAATACGTTATCCAAATTCAGTGTCGGTTTACAATAGTAAGGGAGTAGTTTGGATAAAGCCCATAAAAATTCCTTTTGCTCGTTTTTACAGAATGAAAAACTATCATATTGCAGATTATAATCTATTTTGGATTAACATTAGATATAACCTAAGATACCGATTAAAAGAAAATGGATACCACTAAAAGTTGCAATTGGACTATAGATGACAAACACTATATAGATTACCACGACAAAGAATGGGAAGTTCCTGTTTATGAGGATGCCAAGATATTTGAATTTTTAATTCTAGAAACTTTTCAAGCCGGATTAAGTTGGATTACTATTCTCAGAAAAAGAGAAAACTTTCGAGTGGCTTTTGATAATTTTGATTTTCAAAAAATTGCTAATTAAAAGGATGAAAAATTAGCTGTATTAAAGCTAGATACTGGAATTATAAGAAACCTAATAAAAATAAAAGCAGCCAAAGCAAATACCATTGATTTTATAGCAGTGCAAAAAGAGTTTGAAACATTTAGTAAATACCATTGGGGTTTTATAGATGGAAAACCGATACAAAACAACTTTACCAATATGAGTGAGATCCCTGATAATACTTTATCGGATAAAATAAATAAGGACTTAAAAAGTTGAGGATTTAAGTTTGTAGGATCAACAATTGTTTACGCATACCTACAATCCATGGGAATAGTAAACGACCATACTGTTGATTGTTTTAGTCACAAAGAAGTTAAGATTTCTTATTATTCTTTTTCATACCATCAACAGCTAACAAACTACTTTGAATTTGCATTTGTAAATCTCCTACATTATCTGGTGAATACGGCATAAAAATAGTACTTGTATTATTTTCTCCGAGTTTAGCTATTGTCTCATAATGCTGCGTCATAAATAACATGTTCATAACATCTTGACTGGTAACATGATCTTCCATAGCAGATTTAACTTCAGAAACTGATTCTTTTAAACCATTTGCAATTGCAATTCTTTGTTGAGCTATTCCTTCCCCTGCTAATCGTTTACTTTCCATATCCGCTTCTGCAGCGGCAACTACCCTAATCTTAGCACCTGCAGCCTCTTCCTTAGCAGCTTCTTTCATTCTTTTTGCAGCATTTATCTCATTCATAGAATGTTTTACCTTTGCGTCTGGATCAATATCCGTAACCAATGCTTTTATAAAGTCAAAACCAAATTGTCTCATTGTTCCTGAAAGTTCAGTTTTCACAGCAAAAGCAATTTTCTCTTTCTCAGCAAAAACATCATCTAACTCCATCCTTGGAACTTCAGAACGAATAGAATCAAAAACATAAGATTGAATTTGTTGTTCTGGATTATTTAATTCATAAAAAGAGTCTTTAATACCTTCGATAGTGTCGATAACAAAAAATTGAACTGTAACTGTTATTTTCACAAATACATCATCTTTGGTTTTAGTTTCCACTTCAACAGGTAGTTCTCTAACTTTTAAATTTACTGTTCCAGATATAGTGTCAATTAAAGGAATTTTTAAGTTTAGTCCTGCTTTTGACACTTTATGAAATTTCCCTAATCGTTCAACAATATAGGCGTTTTTCTGTTTGACCATGAAAAATACTCCTCTTAATAGAAACAAGGTAATAACTAAATAAATAATATTTTGTATTGGGAAATCAGGATCCATAATTTGTGATTTTTAAATTAATATTTTTTTCAAATATAACTAATTAAATCAAGGAAAGGGAACGTACAGTTCCTTTATTTTAAATATCTAAAATCGTGATTATTTTTTATCTTTTGTAACGATTCATAAATTAATCGAATTACATTTTCCACATCTTCTCTACTAACGGTTTCTACCGTAGTATGCATATATCTAAGTGCTAGAGAAATTAATGAAGACGCAACTCCTCCTGTAGCGTAAGCAAATGCGTCTGTATCTGTTCCAGTAGCACGAGAGGCAGCAGCTCTCTGAAAAGGTATTTTATTCTTTTCGGCAGCAGTAATTATTAACTCTAAAAGGTTGTTCTGTACAGCAGGGCCATATGTTAAAACAGGACCATCTCCACATTTTGTATCTCCTTGTTTTATTTTATTAATCATAGGCGTTCCAGTATCATGACAAACATCTGTAACAATAGCAACATCAGGCCTTATTCTTTCTACAATCATCTGTGCACCTCTCAGTCCTACTTCTTCCTGTACAGAATTAGTAATATATAGTCCAAAAGGTAATTTTACTTTATTTTCTTTCAATAAACGAGCTACCTCAGCAATCATAAAACCACCAATTCTATTATCTAAAGCTCTACCAACATAATATTTATCATTTAAAATCATAAATTCATCTTCATAAGTAACCACACAACCAACATGAATTCCTAATTCTTCTACTTCCTCTTTATTAGCACAACCACAATCTAAAAATATATTATCTAATTTAGGAGATTTCTCCGTTCCTGCAGTTCTAGTATGAATTGCTGGCCATCCAAATACCGCCTTCACCATCCCTTTTTCAGTATGAATATTTACTCTTTTAGAGGGTGCTATCTGATGATCAGAACCACCATTTCTTCTTAAATAAATATATCCATCTTTTGTTATGTAATGTACAAACCAAGAAATCTCATCTGCATGTGCTTCAATAACAACTTTGTATTTTGCTTCAGGATTTATTACCCCAACAACCGTTCCATAAGTATCTACAAAATGTTCGTCAATATAAGGAGAGATATAGTCTAACCACATTTTCTGCCCTCCACTTTCAAATCCTGTAGGAGAAGGATTGTTCAAGTATTTCTCTAAAAATACTTCAGATTTTTTTGTGATAATTTTCTTTTTTGCCATAATTTATTAAATTTTTAAGGTGCGAATATACTACTTTTATCCTGCCCAACCTTCACGGTCTAAAGACCTATATTGAATTGGTTTAGCAATATACTGACTTTCTATATTTTCAGAATTTGATAAATCAGAAATAGTTCGGGATACTTTTAAAATCCTGTCTTAAGCACGAGCAGAAAGATTAAGTTTTTACTAGCCTATTCTTTTTTTTATAGAATAGAAAATATACTAAAATGTTATGAATTAATCCTCCAAAGAAAATCGTTGTGCCTATATTGATTAAAATCTACTACTTCCTCCTCTTGCTTTGAAGTGAAATAACAAGTGTAATTTAACTCCTTTAAAATATTCCAAACTGTTTCCCTTCCTATATTTGAACATTCAATATAGATAATAGGTTTTTCTCTACTAATAAGTTCTTTCATCCCAGAAACTACCAATCCCTCAGAACCCTCTACATCAATTTTTATAAAAGATGGGGACAAACATCTAAGGTCTATGTCCTCATCGAGAACAATGGACTCTACTTCGATATTAATAGTGTTTTGCTCCTTTTTGTGCCAAACCATTGAAGCCGTAGAATGATTTATTCCTGAATCTGGAATTCTAAAGGTTACTAACTTGTTCTCATCTGACAAAGCCTTTTGAGTTAAACTAATATTAGAACAATTATTAAGTTTTATGTTTTCTAAAAAGTTTAAAGAAGTATTAGGGACAGCTTCAAAAGAAAAAACCCTACCGTAATCTCCAACTAATTTACTTAATGCAATTGAAACATAACCAATATTT
>CAJQIZ010000018.1 GCA_905478555.1 uncultured Flavobacteriales bacterium | reverse complement strand
CTGGCAACCCTATGTTCACATCTTTAAATGAATCTAGTGGTCTCAATTCAAGACAATTAATTAAGATAGTTGATCTTTATGGTAGAGAAGTAAATGCAATTCAAGAAAATCAATTATTGTTTTATTTGTATGATGATGGTACAATAGAAAAGAAACTAATTCTTGAATAAATAACAACCCACTCTTTTGAGTGGGTTTTTTCTTTTTATAACCCTTATCTTTATAAATTCAAATTTAATATTTTATAAAATAAGAGTTTACTTATATGACCAAATAAATTTCTTAAGTTTGATTCAGTAGATTTGTTAGCGGTGCAAATAGTGGTGCAAATTTTAGTTTTAAAGATTGCTGTAATCTAGTGAAAAGTGTAGGTTGTAATCCTGCTACCTAAATTTTTTTCTTTTCATATTTCTCATCATTTTTTGTAAGTTTGCTTTATGAAGAAAATGTTACTTATACTATTATGCGTGCCTTTGATTGGATTTGGACAGGACTATTTTTCAAGAGGAAATGATAAAAATAAAGTTAAGGAAAAACTTGTCTTTGATGGATGTATAATAGATCCTGAAATAGAGAAAAAATTTAAGAAAGAAGACTTACCAATTAAAAGAGGAGGACTGTCTAATGCGGTATCTTTAAAGAAATTTTGTCCTGATATGGGTGATCAAGGTCAAGTAGGATCATGTACTGGATGGGCTACTACATATGCAGCGTTTACTATTGTTAGAAGAATTGAATGTAAGAATAAGATAGGTCCTTTTTCTCCATTAAGCACATATAATAAGATAAAGACAGATCGTTATCCTTATCAGAATGATTGTGCTGGTTCATCGCCAAGAGATGCTTTAAACTTGTTAAAGAATTATGGTTCTCCAGAATATCAAGATTATAATAATATTTGTAAAAAAGATACTGAAGATAATAAATATTATAATAAATTATATAATTTTAGAACATTAAATTGTCAGGGAGAATTAGGAGTAAATAATATTAAAGTAGCATTAGATAATAATGAGCCTGTCGTGATTGCTATGCATGTATATGATATTCCAGGTAAAGGAAATTCATTATATCCAGAATATATTTCAGAATCTGGAGAATGGAAATTCATTACTCGAAACAGAAAAACATATCATTTTAATAGAAGTGGAGGTCACGCACTTTGTATCGTTGGATATGATGACAGTAAATTTGGAGGAGCTTTTGAGGTCATGAACAGTTGGGGAGATAATTGGGGAGATGATGGTTATTTCTGGGTAAAGTACTCCGATATTCATACGATTGATTATGCATATAGTCTGATTCCTGGAAATTATAATTGTGATGAAAACCTAGTAATTGAACCCATTTCACCACCTTTTCCTAATCCTAATCCTCTTCCACCTGTAAAGGGTTTTTATGAATGGTATAAGGATTTTTATAAAAAGCATAATAACGATTTTTGGATAAATAATTTTAGATTTAGTTATTCAATAGTAGGTGGTTGGAATGCAGATTATGTTAGAACTGGAAATCCTAATAAGATAATATATTCTAATGACAATGTATATACCAATCGTTTATCTTCTTATGCGCAATATGGTTATCAATTAAGAACACCCTGGTGGAATAATGAAGAATTTGGGATTGTTTCTAAATTAGATGCAAACATAGGGGCAATATTTAAAAAAGGTCCAACATTGTTTGAGTCTTCATTAGCATTAGGATTAACAAAAGATGATCTTGAGTTAGGATATGGAGTAATGTGGTCTTTTGGTGAATTTACAAGTACTTATTCTTTTGCATTAAATAATTCAAAAAATATTAACTACTCTGTGACATTCATTCCTTCAGAATATGGTAATCGACTGATGATTGGTATTGGTAATAAGTAATGTTATTATTTAATAAATCTAAATTCTACTCTTCTGTTCTTTTTCCGTTCTGAACTGTTAGAGTTATTATTAAGAGGATTACTCTCTCCATATCCAATAGTGATAATTTTATTTTCATCACACCCGTAATTTACTAAAAATTCCTTTACCGCATTCGATCTATCTTCAGAGAGTTTCAAATTAAATTCTTCAGTATCTATATTATCTGTATGTCCACTAAGTTCAACTGTCAAATTATTTTCAATAATTATCTTGGATATTCTTTTTAATTCAGGTAATGAATAATCCTTTAACTCACTAAGTCCTGAGTCAAAAAATATGTTGTTTATTGGTACAGCAATACCTTTTTCGATCATTTCTTTAAAAGTATAAAGAGGTATATTATTTTCTATTTTAATTATCTGTTTTTCATTTCTTAGGTCTATATTTCCAGAAATGGGAAAATACTCATCCTTATCTACGTATAGTCCATAAAGTTTCCCTAAAGGTAAAACAATAAAATAACTTCCATCTTCTGGGTTGTTTTTTATCTTGCCTATAAGTTTGTTTGTTTCTAAGTCTTCAAATCGTATTTTTGCATTTATAGGAACACTATCAGAGTCTAGTAATTTCCCCTCAACTGTTGCAACTAAATCAGGTCTTAAGTGGACTGGAAGTGTTACAGTGTAGATATCTTTTTTATTGCTATTTGTTCCCATACCATATAAGCTGTTTGTTGCTTTCGAAAAGGAACTTTTTAAATTACTACTGTTCTCTACATAAAAAAGTTCTCCACCAGTGTAGTCAGATATCTCATGTAAATCATTGAAGGCTTTACTGAAACTGTCTACCATAAAAGCAATAGTTTGGGTTTGTACTTTATTTTTATTATGCCTAATAGCTCTTAATGATTCATCTAATGTCTTCCCACAATCTGTAGCGTCTCCATCTGTCATTAAAATAATCATTTTGTTGCTATTTCGTTCTGCATTCTTGTAAATATGTTTTGATGCTAAAATATATGCATTATACATTGGAGTCCCTCCTTGTGTGTATAATGTATTAATAAAGCTATCAACATCTTGAATGTTATTTGTGAAGTCCAGCATTGTATCAATTGGGGAATTGCATTCTCCTTCAAATGCCATTATACTAACTTTAGAGTTATTATTTATTGCATTTTCACATACATCTTTTGCCGCTTCTTTTAAAGACCTAAGTTTCTCTCCACTCATACTTCCAGATATGTCTAATAGTAGCAATAAACTATTTTTTTTATAGTTCGTTGTTTCTTTTGTAAAATATGCTGTTTTACCATCTGTAGATATCTTGTATCCCCAATCAGATTCAATAGTATTTATTTCTTTCCCTAAGTTTACAGGTTCACTCCAACAAGTCCAACAACTATCATATAGTCGAGTAGTCATAAATACATCTAGTTTTCCCATACCCCCATGTCCATCAGAACTAAAATATAAAGTTTTCATATCAGGATGAAGGAAGGGAGATCTTTCTGTATATCTTGTGTTAAGTGAATCTCCTATATTGAAAGGTATTCCCCAATTATCATTTTTATCTTTTAAAGAAACAAATAAATCAGAAGGATATTGATTGTCACCATGGTAATGATTTTCATTTTCTGAAAAAAGATTTTTAGAATTTTCTCTAACTGAAGCGAATATGAGTGCAGATCCATCACTAGATATTGTTGCGTCTGAATTCCATTTTCCAGAGTTTATAGAATAGGGTAGTTCTTCAGGTGAACTCCATCCTGTATTTGTTTTGTCAGAAGAGAGCAGTTTACCTTCTTTGAAAAGGATTAGAGTGGTACCGTCAGTAGATATGTTTACTGTTGCTTCATTGTAGTTTATAGTAGATAGGTCATCAATAATTCTTGGTGTTCTCCAGGATCCACTGCTATTTTTTGACATAAAAATATCTTCTCCACCAATATTTGACGATTTATTTTTCCCACAGAAATATAAGTAATTATTATCTGCAGAAATTACTGCTCCATATTCTTCCCCTGAAGATCTATTTATTTTACTGCCTATAGATTTTGAATAAATAGATTTATCCCAACTGCTGTTTAAGATATTTTTTAGATTGATAAAGTTTTGATTATTATAAAATAATGAATCAAATTCATCCATTATTAGTAAAGCTGAATTCCATCTTTTTTTATTGATGCTATATGAAATTAATCGTTGCAGAGTAACAAATGCAATTTCTGAGGGAGAAGATTTTCTTATAAATTCTTTGTATTCATCTTCTTTTGATTTGTCAAAAGGAAGATTTAGTAATAACAGACTAGACTCTGAAGAAATAGATAAATCCTTATTTATCTGATCAAACAGGGATTCAACTTGCCCATACTTATTTATAAATAAATTAATAGTACTTTCTTCTCCATCTTTAGTGAATAATGGGTAAAGATATTCTAGAGCGTATTCTCTTTTGTTATAATAGTTGTTAATGTAGCTTTCTAAAGCGTCTATGTTTCTATATCTTATACCTAAAGTTAAAATACTGTCTTTTGCTTGATCAATTTTAGAATTAGAAGAAAAATTATTTATAAATTTTTGATAGGACATCCAATCTTCATTTTTTGTGTTTTCTAAAAACTGTGTAGATTCATATAAGTTAAAAGATTCATTGTATTGAGTACTGTTTGGATATGTTTCAAAGAAATTTTTGTAAGAGAAAGATGTGTTTAAGCTTTTAGCATTATCAAATGCTATGATATGTATTTTTTCAGAAGCTATAGGTATTTGAGGAGCTTTAGGATAAGATGAAATAAAATCTTTGTATTGTTTTATAGTATTTACTGATGTTGCTTCATCAAAAGCAATATTGAAAATTTGAGACCAAGCTTCATTAATTTGTTCTGCTTGTGGGTAGTTATTAATAAAATATTTATAAGATTTAATTGTATGAGTGATTACGGCAGTATTGAAAGCTACTATATCCCTTTTTTTAATCGCTATTTTCTTGTTTTCTAAAGATGATTTGTAGTAAAATTGTATATAATCATTATAGTGATCTATTTTATTTATAATAAGAGCATCTTCTAAGGCTCTGTTGCAAATGTTTTTAAAATTAATAAGATATATAGAATCATTTATAGGAGTTTTATTTAGCTTCTCTAAAGTTTTTTCATCTATAATAAGGTGAAATTCTTTTTCAGATTTTAATAAAAAATTATATGCATTTTTTGTACTATATTGATCAAAATCCTGGTTTGTGTAGATTAATGATATTGCGAAATTATTTCTTAATTCATCATCATTTTTTGACAATGCTTTCTCAATTTTAATGAATGCTTTTGAAAGTTCTCCTTTTTCAATTCTTTTCATGTTTTTGGAAAATGTCATATCTTCAAAAATATTTTGTGAATTTACTGATATTGAGCAAAAAAGGAAAATAGAGACTAATAATTTAAAATGTTTCATATTTTAATTTGTATTTGTCAAAACTAATAAAATTTGAGGAATTACTTTTGTTAATAACTGATTTTATACTCTGTAAAGAAGACTGTATTTTTAATTATATTTGTCTTATTATAATTTAAAAAAAATTCTTGTATGTTAAAAACACTCTCTTCTCTTATTGTATTTCTGTTTTTCTTCACATCATGTTTATCCCAATCTGATTCTACATTTATTAATACTGATAAATTTACTAACTATAAAATTCTGTATGGAGCTGAATGTGTTCAAGATAAAATTACTGATAATAGAGGGAATGGATTTGAAGATTTGTATGGAACAAGAAACTTCAGAGTTATCTTACATGGAGTAGCTTATAGAGGAGGTGGGAATAATTATTATCATAGATCAGATAAGAGGAATAATAAAAACCCACTACCAATGGATGGTTTAACTAATTTGTTGGAAAATGATTTTTCCACTTCTGTTTATTTATATACGGTAAATTTTGAAACATCTCCTCCATACTTAGTAGATGATAATGATGGAGATTCTTTAATGTATTATCAATTAGGAGGTAATACAGATTCGGAATTAGATAGTATTTTAATGTTTTCTTATAATGCCATAATGAATAAGGAGGTAGGTCCTGTCTATTTACATTGTTGGAATGGTTGGCACCAGTCAGGTTTCGTTGCAGCTGTATTGCTGAAACAATTTTGTGAATATGATAATGTAAAGAGCGTTCATTACTGGGAAGATTGTGCCGATAATTGGACTAGAGGGTATGATAGAATTAGAAATGCAATAAGAGATTTTCAGCCAATTGAAAAATATAAGATACCAAAGGAAATTAGTGATATTATATGTCCATGTTATGAAGATACAAGGGAGAATGATGTCCCTTTAAATAATAATGAAGAGTTGAAATCATTAAAAGTAGAAGTTAGATTCCCATCTAATGTATCGGATCTACCTCCTTCTGTTTCAACTTTTTTAGATGAATATGCAAATATGTTAAAATTACATTCTTATTTGTCAATTGAGGTTGGTGGTCATACAGACTCAAAAGGTGCTGAATCATATAATTTATCTTTGTCAGAGAAGAGGTCAAAAAATGTATACGACTATCTAGTTGGTCAAGGAGTAGATACTATTCAGTTAAGTTATAAAGGATATGGTGAAACTGTTTTGAAGGACATGAAGGATGGGTTAAGTGCAGAAAACAGAAGAATTGAATTTAAGATTCAGAAAATATCTTACCAAATTAATTTTGAAAAAAATAGTTCAGTTATTACAAATAAAGATAAAAATATTTTACAAGAAATAAAACTTATGTTATCATCTGATAAAGAGGTGATGGTAGAAATAGGAGGTCATGCAGATGGTGCTACTGGTACTGATTTTGTTAATGACAATATTTCTACTTTAAGAGCTCAGTCTGTGTTTAACTATCTGCAAAATATAGGTTTAGATATGTCGAATATATCGGTTAAAGGATATGGATCTCATAGTCCTGTTTATAATGACATAAGAGATAGAAGGATTGAGTTTAAGATAATAGAAAATGTTCAATAATAGAACTTTCTTTCTTGTTTTTATTCTTGTTTCGAATTTCACTTTTTCTCAGATATCAAGTGTAGTTTCATTTTCTCATGAATCCGGTTTTTATAATGAACCTTTTTATCTGAAATTAAATGTAGAAAAAGGTGAGTTATTTTATTTTGATGAGAATAATATTGATAAAGACAGAAAATCATTCCCAGATTCATTATTAGTTGATAAGACAAGTACAATTTCTCTCTTAGTTTCTCATGCAGATTCTGTTCGTAAATTAGGATCCTTTAGTTATTTTATTGGGTTTAATACTAGTTTTAAGGTAGTTTCAATTAGTATAAACAATGATTTTTTATTTGATAAATATAAAGGCATTTATGTAAAAGGACCGAGAGCATATTTTGATACAGTTTCCAATCATTATAGAAATGTAAATTGGGAAAGAAAATGGGAAAGAGAAAATTTTGTTGAGATTTTTAATGAAAAAGGAGAGAGGATTGTATCTCAGAATTCTGGCATTAAAATTTTTGGAGGGATGACTAAATATTACCCTGAAAAATCGTTAAGGCTAATTGCTAGAAATAAGTATGGAACATCAAGATTTGATGCTAATCTATTTAATCAAGGTAAGAAAAAATACAAACAATTTATATTACGACACTCAGGTAATGACTATAGAAAATTACGATTCAAGGACGCTTTTTCAACATCTTTAGCTGCAGAATCTGGTTTAGATATTCAATCTTCTTCTCCATCCCATTTATTTGTTAATTCAGAGTATTGGGGGATTTATAATATTAGGGAGAAGATTAATGAATATTACATTGATAATAATTATAATTGTGGAACAGAAGGAATTGATATATTACAGGGTTTAAAGACAGTTGATGAAGGAACTTCAGATGATTATAATAAATTATTAAAGTTTGTGCAGAACAATAACCTGGAGATAAATTTTAATTATATTGAAGTGCAGAAAATGATAGATACAAGGAATTTTATAAATTTCTGGATTCATCAAATATTCTATGCTAATCATGATGTAAGAGGTAACATTAGATTTTGGAAATCTGATTCATTAGATGGTAAATTTAGATGGATTATTTATGATACTGATTTAGGATGTGGTCCTGGTAGAGTGAATGCAGATTTATTAAAAGATTTCACTAATGAACGTATGACAGATTGGTATAACCCAAGGTGGGCTACTTTTCTACTAAGAAACCTTCTGAAAAATGAAGAGTTTACGAAAGATTTTATTCATCAATCCTCTTTTATTCTTAGTTCTACTCTAAGTTCTGAACATACATTAGAGAGAATAAATGAATTTAAGAATTTATATGATGATGAAATGAAGATTCATTTTAAAAAGAGAAGGAAATTTCAGAATTATCAGGGTAATTATAAAAAATGGATAAAATCTATTAAAGATATACAAAACTTTTTTGAAGAAAGAGATGAGTTCTCATTATTACATTTGGAAAGAAAGTTTAATTTAAATAAACCGTATTATTTAGATTTGAAGATTGAGAACCCTAATTATGGTAAGGTAAATTTAAATAATAATGAACTTAAATCAGATTCATTTTTTGGTTCTTTCTATAGTGAATTTGAATTACCGATTAGTATAGAAGCTGATATTGGATATTCATATGTTGGTTATATGGGGAAGACAATTACAGCAAGAAGTGGCGATACACTTAATCTTTCAATTAGATTTATTGAAAATAAACTTTCTGAGACAGATGTAATAATAAATGAAATTAATTATGTTGATGATTGTTTTGAGATATATAATAGAGAGGATAAAGATCTTGATCTATCAGGGTGGGTAATTCTGGATAAGAATAAAAACAAATATAAGGTAAATAGCTTGCTATTGAAAAAAGGGAGTTTTTCTGTTTTTCATTATTCTGATATTATAAATAAAATTGATTCTGTTGAGTATCATAAAATTGGATTTAGGTTATCATCTTCTAATGAGTCGATAACTTTATACGATAATAAAAACCAGTTAGTTGATAGAGTTAGTTATAAGTTAGAGGAAACTAAATCGGCTTATTCAAGAAGCATACCTTTTGAAGAGTTTGATGGAACTAAGTTAGAGTGGAGGAATATAGAACAATCTACAATAGGATTTCATAATTACTCATATACAAATGTTTTAGAAGGAATTAAGATTAGAGAATTGAAAGCAAGAAAAAGTAGGAGAATAGTAATATCTTCTTTAGGAGGATCGATATTAATCCCCTTGTTTTTTTTTTTAATTAGACGAAGGAGAAAGAAGAAATCTACTTCAAAATCTTAATTACTGCAGATTTCCCAAGTTCTAATTGGGTGATAATTGGATATTTTGTTTTACTATCTACTATTTCTATTCTACTAGTATTTGGTGGTGTACTTCCTAGGTTAGTAGCTGTTATTTCTATGGTGTTTACCCCTTCTTTTAATTTATATTTTATTTTCTTCCTTTTACTTCTTGTTGTAAAGTTGTTTAGTAATTCTCTACCATTGATGGTTAAATTTACTTTATCTCCATCCTCTATATTAGCGTCCCAAATGTAAATAGTTATTTTATTAGATTGACAATTTATTGTCATATCATCTCCATCTTTTAAAACTTGAGTAATTAATAAAGGTTCTTCTTTTTCTATTTCTTTCTCTTGTTTTTTCTCTTCTTTCTTCTTTTCTTTCTCTATTTTTTTATTAATTTTCTTATTTACTTTAGCAATTTTCTTTTCTAGTTTTTCACTTTCTATCAAAATAATTTTGCCTTTAGCACATTCTTTTCCGTTTGTTAAAAGTCCGAAAAACTCTCCTTCATACCTTTTTAGAGACAGTTTTCCTACCTCCCTTATTTCCATGTTTATATAGCAAAAAGTATTTAAGTCTGCTTCTGAATTAGTCGATAGAACTTGAGTTTCTTTTAATTTATAAGTTTTGGTATTCTTATTAAAAATTCCACTTAAGTCCGATTTTGTTTCATCTGATGTTCCTTTTCCAGTTATAGAAAATCCGTTTACAATTCCTTTGTCTTCTATTATCTCTATTTCAAAAAGAAGAACAGTCCCGTTTGCAAGTGTAAGTACCCCAGAATATTGTTCTGTTTTTTGTGCTGAAATATTGAATGTAAAGAATAAAATTAGAATAAGGAATAAATTTCTCATGGAACAAAAATACTAATATTAATTTGTCTGTTATTTTAAATTTAGTTAATACTGTATATTATTAATTAAAATTATTTAAATATTATGAAAAGACTATTATTTATTATTGGATTAGTTGTGACTATTTCAAGCTGTACAACAATCAACAAGTCTATTAAACAACCATTTTCTTCTGTAGATATTAGAATGGACGATTTTGACTTAACTGAACAAAAAACAGCAAATGCTTCAAGCATTACTTTTATTGGTATTGATTTTCATAGATATTTTATTAAGCAAATGGGGCCAGGATCAACAGTTTCTTCTATTCCTGTATTATAGGACAATATCTTGGTGATGCTACGACATCATATGCTATGTATAATTTATTAGAAGAAAATGATGGTTATGATTTTATTTTCTATCCTCAGATAGAGAAAAAGACAACATGTCCTATTTTGGGGATTTGTTTAATCAATAGAGGTTTTAATGTTGAAGTAAAAGCGAAACTAGGTACATTTAAATAGAATAATATTTTAATATTTTTTTCTTTAAAAGTATAACAGAATTATTTTAAAAGATACTTTTCCAATAAGGAAATCCAATTATTTTTTAGATTATTTTTTATCTCTTTCTGACTATTTTTATGTAATGGACTTGCAAATCATTTATTTTTAAAGCAATAAAATAATGTCCATTTGGAAGTTTACTTTCTGGTTTCCAAATTACTTCATATTTTTCAGGGATCAATTGTTGTTTTTCCAATTGTGATACTACTCTTCCGTGTATGTCGTAGACAAATACACTGACTTTTCCCTCTTGAAAAACTCCATATTTTATTTCTACTCTATCCTTAAATGGGTTCGGACTTGCGCTATAAATCATTCCTTTGTCCAGATGTATATTATTATCTCCTACAGAAATTCCACTTCCACTAATTACTACATCCCAAGTCCCTTCCAAATCTCCATTTGCATTGGCCGTTAGTGGAATAATTCTATTTGTTGCATCATATGTTCCAGAAGTGATAGACGCGGCAGCATCATTTGCAATATAAGGATCTCCGCTAAAATAAAGTTGAGTTGTAAATGGAGATTGTAAAGGTGTTGTGATTTTAAAGTGAATATGAGATGGTCTGTAAGTTGCACCGTTCAGATATAAACCAGGTTTGATACTTTCAAAAATATAAAACCCTTGAGAGTTAGATACGGTTTTACCCCTTAAGTTAAATCCGGAATTATCATATGTTCCAGCATCATTAGCTTGCCAAATATCAAAAATAGTATTTGGAATTGCTTCCGAACAATCAAGGTTGAATACACGACCGCTAATAATTATTTTAGTTCCTGCCTCATTAGTATCCGCCAACTGATTGTTTTGTATGTTAGGTGCGTTAACCGTATAAAAAGGGCCTTGACCGTAGTAATCTTCAGTAATTTCATCACATAAAACAGTAGAATTAGTATTATTTGCAGATTTTGTTATTGATGGAATAATTCCAAGTGATAATGCAGCTAATGAACTGTTTCTAAGAAATTGCCTTCTATTATCTTTTTTCTTGTTTTTCATATCTATTTATTGTTTTATAATTTTAATTAACTTTGGTTCATTACAAAATATTCCATAAAAAGTTCTATTTTATTAACCTACTAATATTTAATCCTTCAAAAGTGCCTGAGCTCATCATTAGTAAATTTTTATTTTCCCAATTTAAGGTTTTTAAGTATTCTTTTAGTTTTTGAGTGTTGGTAAAAACTAATAAGTCTTCACGATTAAAAGAAGTGTGTACTTGCTGCGTTGTAATGGGATCTAACTTCTTATGTTTAATCGATTCTTGACTAAAATATACAATTGCAGTATCTGGTTCATCCATACATCCATTGTATTGCTTTAGAAACTCCTCATTCAAACTACTAAATGTATGTAATTCCATACAAGCAATCAATTTTCTTTTTTTAAACTGTTTTTTCATGGCAAAAGATGTAGCTCTTAGTTTAGAGGGGGAATGGGCAAAATCCTTATAGACGGCAGAGTTTTTTGTTTTCTTAACTAATTCTAATCTATTTGAGGCTCCTTTAAAAGTAGATATTTGAGTAAAAAAATCTCTATGTGAAACCCCTAATTCATTACAGACTAATCTAGCTGCATTTAGGTTTTGTAAGTTGTGATTTCCAAAGATTATAAGCTCTGTATTTTCTACAGATGTAATACCATCATGTATCTCATGATTTGGTGTGGAATAAGAAACAAGTTTACATTTACTATCCTCTTTTATAAGTTTATTTAGTTCCTTGTCTTCTGAACAATAGATAAGAGTTTCTGTTATCATGTTCTTAAAAATACGGAATTGATCTACATACATTTCAAAATTGGGAAATACATTAATATGATCCCAAGCAATACCACTTAGTACTGCAATATGAGGTTTGTATAAATGAAATTTCGGACGACTGTCAATTGGGGAACTCAAATACTCATCTCCCTCTAAAATAATAATGGGAGAATTATGAGTTAATTTTACCATTGTATCAAAACCCTCTAATTGTGCTCCAACCATATAGTCACAATCTATTTTTAGGTTTTGTAGTACATGTAATATCATTGCAGTTATAGAGGTTTTCCCATGGCTTCCTCCAATTACAATTCTTTTTTTATTTTTAGATTGCTCGTAAATATATTCTGGATAGGAGAAAATAGGAATATTTAATTCCTTTGCTCTTTTTAGTTCAGGATTGTCAATCCTGGCATGCATTCCTAAGATAATTGCATCCAAATCGGATGTTATTTTTTCGGGAAACCAACCCATTTTCTCCGGAATTAGATGCTGTTTTTCTAAGCGTTCCTTACTAGGTGAAAAAATAGCGTCATCTGATCCACTTATATGGTATCCTTTATGATGTAGCGCAAGTGCCATATTGTGCATGGCACTTCCTCCTATTGCAATTAAATGTATTTTCATTTGTCAAATAATTTCCGAAACTAAATTAAAGATAAAATTCATTTCTTATTTTTGTGCAACTAAAATTTACTAACATGCAAATGTACACAATAGATACAGGATATTTTAAATTAGATGGAGGAGCAATGTTTGGAGTGGTTCCGAAAGTTTTGTGGAGTAGAACTAATCCTACAGATGATCATAATTTATGTCCTTGGGCTATGAGATCTTTACTTATTGAAGATGGAAATAGACTGATTCTGATTGATAATGGAATAGGAGATAAGCAAGACGATAAATTTTTGAAACATTATTATTTGCATGGAAATGTAAACCTACATTCTTCTTTGGCAAAACATGGATTTTCTGCAGATGATGTTACGGATGTTTTCTTAACTCATTTACATTTTGATCATTGTGGAGGAAGTGTGAAGTGGAATAAGGATAGAAGTGGATTTGAAATGGCATTCAAAAATGCGAAATATTGGAGCAATAAGGATCATTGGCAGTGGGCTACCGTTCCCAATAATAGAGAAAAAGCTTCCTTTTTAAGCGAGAACATTATTCCAATTGAGGAATCTGGTCATCTTAATTTTGTAGAAAAAGAAAATGAAATTTTTAAGAATTTTAATGCATTATTTGTAAACGGACATACAGAAGCACAAATGATTCCACATATTACTTATAAAAATAAAACCATTGTATTTGCAGCTGATTTATTGCCAAGTACGGGACATATTCCACTTCCATATGTTATGGGATACGATACAAAACCTCTTATAACTCTCTCGGAAAAAGAAAAGTTCCTTAATGAGGCGGCAGAAAGAGAATACATTATATTTTTGCAACACGATAATTATAGTGAGTGCTGTACGGTACAAAGAACAGAAAAAGGGATTAGATTAAAAGATACCTTCTCATTATCAGAAATTTTATAGAATGAAAAATATTTTTACAGAACACCCAAATGAAGTAGGAGAATCTTATTTACAGCATTTCGGACAAGCTTTAGGTTTTTGTTTGTTATTACTCTCTTTAAGTTTTAAAGCCTTAGTTCATGCATTGTTACCTTTTTGTTATGTAACTGATGTAAGTGACAGGATACTTACTTTAAGTAAAGGAATGCAAAAAAGAAGAGATCAGGCTAAAGAAGAGAATTAAAAACTTCCCAGCTATTTCTGAAATTTAATTTTTCATCTCTTTCATTTTTATATTCTTTATTTCTGTAAAGGGTGACTTGTTCTCCGTTTTTAGTATTTATAGAAATAGTTTCAAAATCATTGATATCGGCATCTTTTTGTAGGTTTTTTATATAGCCAATTTTTTCGAAAGAAGATATTTCTGTACCCTTCACGGTTTTATTTTTTTTAAAATACAAATCTTTTTTTGATTACGGTAATTTTTATCCTTTGTTGTTTATAATCTTATATTTTTGCAAAATAATATGGAGAAAATTAAAAGATATAATGATTTCAGTTCCTTCATTAGAAGGAAGTTTAACGGTAGAGTACAAAAGGTTTCTATTGATGCTGGATTTACTTGTCCTAATAAGGATGGAACTAAAGGAGTAGGAGGTTGTACTTATTGTAATAATAATACATTCAACCCTGATTATTGCAAACCAATAAAACCTATAAAGCAACAAATTGAGGAGGGAATTGAATTTTTCTCTAGAAAGTATAAAACTCAAAAATACTTGGCTTACTTTCAAGCATTTACTAATACTTACGCTCCTCTTTCTGATTTGAGAAAGATGTATGAAGAAGCCCTTTCTCATCCGGATGTAATTGGTTTGGTAATTGCTACTAGGCCCGATTGTATTAAAGATGAGGTTTTAGATTATCTAGAGGAATTAGCCGCGTCAGGTAATTTTATAAAATTAGAGTTTGGATTAGAGTCTACTAAGAATGAAACCTTGGAAGCTATAAATAGGTGCCAAACACATGAGGAAGCAATTAATGCTTTTAATAGGGCAGATGGGAGAGGACTACATTTAGGAGGTCATCTTATTTTAGGCCTTCCAGGTGAAACAAAAGAAGATATGTTGAATCATGCCAGATTGGTTTCTCAGTTACCTATAAATACTCTTAAAATACATCATTTACAGATTGTAAAACACACTATGATGGCCGTTCAGTTTAAAAAAACTCCAGAGATGTTTACCTTTATGGAGTTAGATGAATACATTGACTTAGTAGTTGATTTTATAGAGCTACTAAAACCAGAAATTATTATAGAACGATTTTTTAGCGAATCGCCTTCTAATATGTTAATTTATCCGCAATATGGTTTAAAGAATTTTGAAGTAAAACATTTGGTAGAAAAAAGGTTGGAAGAAAGAGACTCTATGCAGGGTAGGTTAGTTGAAATCTCTAAATAATTTTTCGACACCCATCCAAATTAAAATTACTGGCCAATAGGTTTTTATTAATTGACCAACTGAGAAGTTTTGTATAATACCTAGGTTGTCTAATAAAAATAATACACCTAGCACAATTAAAAACAAGGAAATTCCAATACTTTTTTTCATCTTTTAAATTTTCACGAAAGTAATAATTATATTTGTAATCTCATAACATAATAAAATGGCAGACGATAAAAAAATAATTTTTTCAATGGTAGGACTCTCTAAGTCCTTCAATAACAATAACAAACAAGTATTAAAAGATATATATCTTTCGTTTTTCTATGGTGCTAAAATTGGTATTATAGGTTTAAATGGTTCGGGTAAATCTACACTTTTAAAGATAATTGCTGGAGTTGAGAAACAGTTTCAAGGAGATGTTCACTTTAAAGGAGAACATTCTATTGGTTATTTGGAACAAGAACCGAAATTAGACGAGAGTAAAACCGTTATGGATATTGTAAAAGAAGGAGCGAAAGAGCAAGTTGAAATTCTAGAAGAATACAATAAAATAAATGATCTTTTCGGACTTCCTGAATATTATGAGGATGCTGATAAAATGGAGGATCTAATGAAGAAGCAAGGAAATTTGCAAGATCAAATTGATGCTTGTGGTGCATGGGATTTGGAAACTAAACTAAATATTGCAATGGATGCACTTAGATGCCCTCCTCAAGAAGCAAGTATAGAACATCTGTCTGGTGGAGAGAAAAGAAGGGTCGCTCTTTGCAGATTATTACTACAAGAACCAGATATTTTACTTTTAGATGAGCCAACAAATCATTTGGATGCAGAATCGGTACAATGGTTGGAACAACATCTACAGCAATATAAAGGAACTGTAATTGCTATTACTCACGATAGATACTTTTTAGATAATGTAGCGGGTTGGATTTTAGAATTAGATAGAGGAGAAGGAATTCCATGGGAAGGTAATTATTCTACTTGGCTAGATCAGAAATCAAAGAAATTGGTTTTAGAAGAAAAAACGGAAAGTAAAAGAAGAAAAACTTTAGAAAGAGAGTTGGAATGGGTTCGTATGACTCCAAAAGGAAGACATGCAAAATCGAAAGCCAGATTAAGTAATTATGAAAATTTACTTTCTGAAAAAGGAAAAGAGAAAGAAGAAAAATTAGAATTGTATATTCCACCAGGTCCAAGGTTAGGAAACAATGTAATTGATGCAGAAGGAGTGAGTAAAGCGTTTGGTGATAAGTTGTTATATGAAAATTTAAGTTTTAAACTTCCACCTGCAGGAATTGTAGGAATTGTCGGACCGAATGGTGCTGGTAAAACTACTTTATTCCGAATGATAATGGATCAGGAAGCCCCTAATAGTGGAATTTTTAAAGTAGGGAATACAGTAAAAATAGCTTATGTAGATCAGCAGCATACTGATATTGATTTAGAAAAAACTATTTGGGAACAAATTACAGATGGTCAAGAATTAGTTGAGGTGGGAGGGAAGAAAATGAACTCGAGAGCTTATGTAGCTAAATTCAACTTTAATGGTGCTGATCAAAATAAAAAAGTAGGTGTACTTTCTGGTGGAGAAAGAAACAGATTGCATTTGGCAATGACATTAAGGCAAGAAGCAAATGTTCTTTTATTAGATGAACCAACAAATGATTTGGATGTAAATACTTTAAGGTCTTTAGAAGAAGGATTAGAGAATTTTGCTGGTTGTGCCGTAATTATTTCTCACGATAGATGGTTTTTAGATAGGATATGTACTCATATTTTAGCTTTTGAAGGAGATTCTCAGGCCTATTATTTTGAAGGTGGATTTTCGGACTATGAAGAAAATAGAAAGAAAAGATTAGGAGAAAATATACCAAGTAGAATTAAATATAAGAAGTTGATTAGAGGGTAAAAGTATTTTTTTGTAGTTTTATTATGAAAAAATTATTCTGCTTTTTCCTGCTGATTTGTTTACCTATTTCTGTTTTTTCACAGATGCAAATTTATTATTGAAAGTGATATAAGGAATTCTTATTCATCTAGAGGTTCTAATACTTTGACAGCACCAAAGAAAGATTAACTATTCTGAGTTTTCCTCAATAATAACATGCCCAGTATGATATAAAGTAAATTGGGTATCCATACTGCAATCCAGGGTTCTAAGTCTCCATTTGTAGATAAAGTAGAAGAGAATTGAAAAAATAAGATGTACGAAAAGGAAATTAGTAATCCTAATCCCATATTTGTACCAATTCCTTCTTTTGTTTTTTTACTTGAAAGTGCTACTGCAATAATGGTAAGTATTATAATAGCAAACGGAAAGGCGATTCTTTTGTGTTTTTCAATTTTGTATAACTTTGCTTTTCCAGAACTTAGATTACTTTCGGTAATAATATTTTCATTTAATTCTTGCAAATTCATTGTTTGAGCAAGATTTAATTGTATTATAAAATCGGATGGTACTATTAGTAGGTTGGTATCTATTTGCAGTCCTGTTATTATTGTTTCCTTTTCTTTAAAAAAGTTTCTTATTTCATATTTATTTATAGTCCAGTTTTCTGTTTCTTCATTCCACTGAATATAGTTGGCTCTAATCTTACTTTTTAATACTCCTTTGTCAAAGTTTTCAATAGAAAATTTATATCCTATATTTCTTTTATTATTGTATCCTTCCAAGTATATATATTGATTTTCGGAAGTTTGTAGGTGTATATTTTTTCTTAAAAGTTTCTTCTGAGATTTTAAGTATTTATTCTCAAAATTTATTCTGTTTTTATTGGAAATTGGAATGATAAAACTTCCTAATAAAAAGGAAATAGCTGCTAAAAAAATAGACGAGATAATAAATGGACGGAGGAATCTTCTAAAACTCATTCCACTATTAAAAATGGCAATAATTTCGGAATTATTTGCTAGTTTACTAGTAAAAAAAACTACTGATATGAAAATAAATAATGGAGAAAATAGATTTGCAAAATATGGGATGAAGTGTAGATAGTATTCGGTAATTATGGTACCAATACTAAGATCATGCTGCATGAAATCATCTATTTTTTCAGATATATCAATTACTATTACTACTAATAATAACAGTATTAAAGCATAAAAGAAAGTCCCTAAAAACTTCTTTATAATATATCTATCTATTTTGTTCATTTACAATCGAATAGCAAGTTTTTTTACCATTTTATTTTTCCAAATAGTAAAGGTTCCATGTTTTAGTTTCTCTCTAGCTTGTTCCAATAACCATAAATAAAAACGAATATTGTGTAGAGTAGCAACTTGTTTTCCTAGCATTTCGTTGGCCTTAAATAAGTGTCGAACATATGCTTTTGTGTAACTGCTATCCACATAAGATGTTCCGTTTGGGTCTAAAACAGTATAGTCTTTTTCCCACTTTTTATTTTTTATATTTATGGTTCCTTCTGATGTGAATATCATTCCGTTTCTGGCATTTCTGGTTGGCATTACACAATCGAACATATCGATACCTAATGCAATATTTTCTAATAAATTAGATGGAGTTCCTACTCCCATTAAGTATCTTGGTTTATCTATTGGTAATACAGAACAAACAATATCAGTCATTTCATACATCATATCATGTGGTTCTCCTACTGATAGTCCTCCAATAGCGTTCCCTGCCCTGTTAAAACTAGCTATTTTCTCTGCAGATTGAATTCTTAAATCTTTATATACACTGCCTTGTACTATGGGAAAAAAAGTTTGATCGTATCCGTATTTTCCTTCTGTGGCATCAAATCTGTCGCAACATCTTTTTAGCCATCTGTGCGTCATGTGCATGGAGTTTTTCGCATAATCATATTCGCAAGGATATGGAGTGCACTCATCAAAAGCCATTATTATATCGGCCCCAATTGTTCTTTGTATATCTATTGCATATTCTGGAGTGAAAAAGTGATAAGCACCATCAATATGTGATTGAAAAGTAACTCCTTTTTCAATTATTTTCCGGGCTCCTGAAAGGGAATATACTTGATATCCTCCAGAGTCCGTCAGTAAAGGTTTATTCCATCCAATAAATTTATGTAATCCTCCTGCACTCTCAATAATATCTAATTTTGGTCGTAAATATAGATGATAGGTATTTCCTAAAATTATTTGTGCTTGAGTATCTTTTTCAATTTCGTGTTGGTGTACTCCTTTTACCGTTCCTGCGGTACCGACAGGCATAAAAATTGGAGTATCTACTTTTCCGTGTGCTGTTTCAAATTCTCCTAATCGGGCATTCGAAAATGGATCTTTTTTATGTATTGTAAATTTCATTGTGGCAAAAGTAATCAATTTGAGAGTTTGTTGATGTGTTGATTCGCTGATTTGTATGATATATTAAAATAATCACTTAAACGAATAAACAATTAAACAATTAAAAGATGTATTTTTGCAGAAGTAGTTGCGGAATCTATCGCTTCTTTCTTAAGAAGAGGAAAGTCCGGACAAGATAGAGAAACATAGCGGATAACATCCGTCCTCCGTAAGGAGCGGACAAGTGCAACAGAAAGCAAGTACAGTTCGGCTGTAGTGAAACCAGGTAAACTCTATGTCTTGCAATGTCATGTACACTAAGATTTGAGGTCTTCTCGGCCGACTTAGGGGGTGGGCAGATGGAGGTGAAGAGTAATTTTCATCCTAGATAAATGATAGAATCCATTTATGGAAACAGAATCCGGCTTACGAGTAGCTACTAAAAAATCCAGTATTTATACTGGATTTTTTTATTATAATTTTTTATGTGAGCCGTCACAAAAGGCTCCTTTTTTAGAGTTTTTACATCCACACCATGCTACTTTTCTGTCTTCTGTAATTTCAACTATTTTTGGAGAGAATCCTGTTCCTTTGTGGGAACCATCACAATAAGGATCTTTTTTACTTAAACCACAGCTACAAAATGCTTTTTTTCCAGATTTTTCATCTACTAAATATGGTTTCTTTTGTACTATTTTTGGTAAATTTTCCATTGTTTCATTTTTCTTCAAATATAGATAAAAAAAAGTCCCTCTTATCAGAAAGACATTTTTATTTATTATTATTCTTGAGAAGCTAAGAATCTTTCTGCGTCTAATGCTGCCATACATCCTGTACCAGCAGAAGTAACTGCTTGTCTATAAACATGGTCGGCAATATCTCCAGCGGCAAATACTCCAGGAATAGCAGTTTTTGATGTTCCTGCTTCAATAAGTAAATATCCGTTTTCATCCATTTCTAACTGTTCTTTAAATATAGCAGAGTTGGGTGTATGACCAATAGCAACAAAAAATCCGGAACAAGGAACAATCGTTTCCTCTCCTGTAATGTTGTTTACTGTAGTTACACTCTCTACACCAATAGGGCCTGCTTCTCCGTTAATACTTTTAGTTTCATGGTTAAATAAAACTTCTAAGTTTTTTGTTTTTGTTACTCTGTGTTGCATTGCTTTAGATGCTCTCATCTCATCTCTACGAACCAACATAGTTACTTTATTACACATTTTAGCAAGGTAAGTTGCTTCTTCAGCTGCAGTATCTCCAGCACCAACTACTACCACATCTTTTCCTTTGTAAAAAAATCCGTCACAAGTAGCACAAGCAGATACACCATATCCGTTTAATCTTTTTTCATCTTCTATTCCTAACCATCTTGCTGAAGCTCCTGTAGCAATAATTACGGTTTCAGCAAGTACATTTTTTTGTTCATCAATCTCAATTTTAAATGGACGTTGTGAAAGATCAACTTTAGTAACCATACCCCACCTAGTATCTGTTCCAAATCTTTCAGCTTGTTTTTTAAAATCTTCCATCATTTCTGGGCCTGTAACTCCTTCAGCATAACCTGGATAATTATCTACATCTGTAGTTGTTGTAAGTTGACCTCCAGGTTGTAAACCCTGTATTACTACAGGTTTTAAGTCTGCTCTGGCAGCATAAATAGCTGCAGTATATCCTGCTGGTCCTGATCCTATAATAAGAACCTCAATTTTTTCTAATTCTTCACTCATCTTCTTTTATTTTTTTATTGAATACATATATAAAGTTATAATATATTATTTATTAAAAGATATCAAATATAGTTGGAACATATTCTGTTGTAATTGTAGTATCTTTTATTATTGGAACAAGATAATATCTTGATCCATATCCCGTCCATGATCCTAGTCCTCCTTTGATGTTACTTGAAAGGTTCATTGGTTCCGAAAAGGGATTATTTCCAGCCGTAGAGTTTCTTACAACCCCTCTCCAAAACTTCATTGCAGCAAGATCTACTTGACTGAATTTTATTAATACTAAATCTTCAGGTAAAAGGATACTATCTATATTATAGGGATATGTATCTATAAAAGTTTTATATCTAGATGATTTATATGATCCATTAGGGAAACCTCCTTGTCCACTTGGTCTTGGAAATCTAGTTTCAAATGACTCTCCATTTACTAGAACATCAGGTCCACAATCCACCAGTAATAATGAATTATCATTTTCATTTCTAGGTGTTCCATTAGATGCAAGAGTATCTATTATCCAATGTTCTAATCTTTTACTTCTAATTAAAAAATTATTTCCAATTGAATCAGGATCAGTTAATATAGCATTTATATCATAGTTATATTTATTATCTTGTATATTATCAGTTTCTTCAACCCATATTGAATCTAGTGGGTTAGAGAATGGTATTGTAGTTGTTGAAGTAATTAAAGTTTCATTCCAGTTGAACTCTAGATTGTATCGGAACCCTTCTTGACTAAATGTTGTCCAATCTATAGTTAAGTTTAAATTAGTAAATACTGCTATGTCTCCTATCATTTCGTAAGATAATTCTATTGAGTCTATAATTTCAGTTTTATCTAATTTAAAAACCTTTATTTTAGATATTTCATCTTCATAAATAAATAGATCATTATATGTATTGCTGTCTATTGGGTCAAAATATCCTTGATTTCTTGTTAAAATAACATATGGAGGAAATCCAGGTTCAATAGATCCTTGAACTACTACTTTTTCTGAAGCATTAGCTAGATTTAATGTTATTTCTTTTCTGCAAGAAATTAAAATAGAGATGGTAAAGAAGTATATAAAATATTTATTCATAGTTAAAAATTAAAATTCCAGGTTATAGAAGGTAAGATTGGGAAAATAGATACTTGATACGCTTTAGGTGTTAGGTTTCCATCTTGAATAGATCCATTTTGATCTTCAATATTATCTTCTAGTCCAAGATATATGAAGTATGGATTCTTTCGGTTATATATATTATATACTGAAAAATTCCATGAAGATTCAAATCTCTTCTTCTTTTTCTTATTAGGTGTGTATGTAGCTCCAATATCTAGTCTATGATATGGCATCATTCTATATCCATTTCTAGAAGTAAATTCGGTGTAAATATTACCATCAATTACATATCTCTCTGAAGGTAAAGTAATGGAATTACCAGTTGCATAAACAAAAACAGAACTTAAGTCCCATGCGTCTGTCAATTTATGTGTTAATGTTAAAGAAATATCATGTCTTCTGTCATATTTAGCAGGATAAGGAGTGCCATCATTTACTTCATCAAAATATCGTGTTGTTTTAGATAAAGTATAACCAATCCATCCAGTTGTTTTACCTTGATTCTTTTTTAGAAGTATTTCCATCCCATATGATTCTCCATTACCAAATGTAAACGATTCATCACTACTAGTATTAGTATTATCTTCCGGCAGTATACCTTCTTTGTATTCTATAAGGTTTTCCATCTCCTTATAATATAATTCTAATGAAGTCTCATACATATTATCTTTAAAATTCTTGAAATATCCAGTAGCATATTGTTTAGAATATTTAGGTTTTACAATATCTGAACTAGGTACCCATAAATCAGTAGGTAGACTAACTGCTCCTGTAGAAGCTAAGTGTACATATTGATAATTTTCTGAGTAAGAAGCTTTAATAGAGGAATTAAGGTCTAAACGGTAACGCAATGCGATTCTAGGCTCAATATGTCTATAATTGTTGTTTGTATCTAATCTTATTTCATTTTTTAGGAATGTAATTGGGTTAATATCTCCACTATGTTGAAATGAAGAGTATCTTAATCCAATATTCATCTTAAATTGGTCATTAAGAATAATATCATCACTAATATACAGAGCTCCTTCATTGGAATACTGTTTAAAAATTTCATCTGGACTAAAATCTACTTCACCAGCTTGTCCAGTAGCATTTCCTGGAGTAAAAATATGATAAGTGAAATTAGAACCAAACTTAATTTCATGGTTAGTATTTGGAATATATAAGAAATCTGTTTTATGATTCCAATCATTAATTCCTGAAAATATTTTTAATTCAAAATCTGTCTGAGCAATGTTAAATTCAAATCTGTAATCTGTGAATATTGCAGAAGTATTCATAAATAATTTATCGTTAAATAAATGATTCCATCTAAGAGAAGTTGTAGCGTTACCCCATGGAATCTCAATTCCAAATCCACTTTCATTGTCAGAGAAATTAAAAACATCTCTTCCGAAGTATCCACTCAAATATATTCTATCTTTATCTGAAATACGATAATTTATTTTTGTTGTGAGATCATAAAAATAGTATCCAGAACCAGCAAAAGGATTTGGTTCACCTGTCTCTTTGTTTTCTTTGTTAAGAAATGGTTTTGATAGCACATCTACATATGTTCTTCTTCCAGAAATAATAAATGAACTTTTATTCTTTTTTATAGGTCCTTGAAATGTCATTCTTGAAGATAGTAGTCCAATCCCCCCATCAACTTGATATTTTTTATTATTTCCATCCTTCATTGAAATGTCTAGAACTGATGAAAGTCTTCCTCCATATTGAGCTGGCATTCCACCTTTTATAATATTAACATCTTTGATTGCATCTGCATTAAATACAGAGAAAAAACCAAACAAATGTGCAGCATTGTATACTACTGCTTCGTCAAGTAAAACTAAATTCTGATCTGGACCACCTCCTCTAACGTATAGCCCAGCACTTCCTTCTCCACCTCCAGATATTCCAGGTAGTAATTGAGCTGCCTTTAGAATATCAACTTCACCAAGTATTGCTGGTATTGATTTTATATTTTTAATTTTCAGCTTTACTTGGCTCATACTGGTTTTCTCAACATTCTGATCTAACCCTTCTTCTGTTATCTGAATCTCATTTATTACAGTGGAATTCTCAATTAGTGATATATTGATTCTTAAATCTTTTTCTAGATTTATCTCTTTTTCTATAGTTTTTAATCCAATAAATGAATATACAATATTATGTTTTCCTTTCTCAAGAGTGATAGAATAAAATCCATATTGATTAGTCGATGAACCTTTATTTGTTTTTTTATCAAAAACAGACACCCCAATTAAATTCTCTCCGTTCGATTCTTCTTGGACGTAACCACTAATTGTGTAAGTCTGAGAAAAAGAAATAAAACTACAGATTAAAAAAAGTGATAATAGAAATATATTTTTACTCATTTGGTTATTTGATTTTAGGTTTGCAAAGATATAGAAATTACTATTAAACAAAAGACTTAACGATTACTAATTTTTTATATTTCTTTATAAATGAATTAGTATATTTGTCGAAAATTAATTTATGAAGAAACTGATATTTATTTTATTTTGCATCCCATTTTTTGTTATTGGACAAAGTAAAAAGGAATTGAAGCAAACAGTAGTTCAATATCAAGATAAAATTAGTAATTTAAATTCTATAATAAAATCACAGATCGAAGAATCTATTAAGATGAAATCTAGTGAGGATATTCTTAAAACAGAAATTTCAGATTTGGATATTGAAATTACTGAAATAAAGAACAAAAATAATTTACTTATTAGAGAAAAGAAAAAATTAGAAAGAGACAATGAGTCTTCTTCAAAAAAAGAAGAAGAAAACAAGAATAAAATTACAACTTTAGAATTTCAGATTTCACAATTAGAAGACTCATTGATTGTATCAAAAAATGAATTACAAAGAGAAAATATTTTGATAGATTCATTACAAAATATTAAAATCCATAATATTATTTCTTTAAAGGATCTTGTGTCAAAATCTACTTTTTCTAGAAAGAATATTATAGGTACGTGGGACATGCAAACATTAGTATTAAGTAAGCAGAGTGAGTACATTGATTTTGATGATATTTATAGTTATGATAGAGATAATAATAAATTTAAATATGATGCAGATGAGTCGGTAATTAAAAAATTAACTTTTATGGATCCAAACATTGCTATTATTGAATTAATAGATGGAGATAAGATGTCATGTTTGTTTGAGGTTATTAAAGATGAAAAATCAAATTATAAAAAAAATATTAATATTAAATTTGTTGATACGGATAGAGAAGAATTGTCAATTACTATCTCAGAATATGGAGGGGTTTATATTTTTAATTATAATTTCAATTCATTAAAGAACTTTTTTGATAGAGATGATTATGATCACAATACAAACAATTTCAGAATAAGTGGTGTAAGATATGAAGACGACTGGCAAGTGTTTGATAATTATAATATTGATGTAATTGGGGTATTTAAGTAAATTTATGTAGCTTAGCAAAATGAAATGTTAATAAAAAAATAAAAATTATGATGAGATCAGGAAATCCGGCTTTGAACAAAAAAACATTTGAAAACTTAACAAATACAGGAGAAGGAGTGATGACCCTTGATGGTACAGTCAATAAGACTGCTATTGGACTGATTCTTTTAATGGTTGCAGCTTATTATACATATAGTAGCCAGAACCTATCATTAATATGGCCCGGTTTTATTGGAGGTTTTATTTTAGCTATAATTACTATTTTTAAAAAGGAATGGTCTCCTATTACAGTTCCTATTTATGCGGTGTTAGAGGGTTTAGCTTTAGGAGGTATTTCTAGTATATATGCTCATGAATATACTGGAATAGTTCAACAAGCAATATTCCTAACATTTGGAATATTTTTTACATTATTGTTTGCATACAAGACGAAAATTATAAAAGCAACAGAGAATTTTAAATTAGGAGTTTTTGCAGCAACTGGTGGTATTGCAATAGTATACTTAGCTAGTTTTGTAATGAGTTTTTTTGGAAGTGGAATGTCAATTATGGATTCATCTAACGGAAGTTGGATGAGTATTGGTTTTTCTTTATTTGTAGTTGTTATCGCTTCTTTAAACTTAGTAATGGATTTTGATTTTATAGAAGACGCTGCAGAAAAAGGGGTCCCAAAATATATGGAGTGGTATGGTGCTTTTGGTTTATTAGTAACCTTAGTTTGGTTGTATTTAGAAATACTACGATTGTTATCTAAACTTAACTCCCGAAATTAAAAAAAAAAGGGACACGAAAGTGTCCCTTTTTTTATTTAATTTTAGTTCTTTTTCTATCGTGTTCCTTTAAAAATACTTTTCTTAATCTTAAGTTTTTAGGAGTTGCTTCTACATACTCATCTGCCTGTATGTATTCTAAAGCTTCTTCTAAAGTAAATATAATTGGAGGAGCTATTTTTACCTTATCATCATTACCAGAAGATCTCATGTTTGACATCTTTTTAGTTTTAGTAACATTAATAACTAAATCGTCTGCTCTTGTATTTTTTCCAATAACCTGACCTTCATAAATAGATTGGTTAGGTTCTACAAAGAAAGTTCCTCTTTCTTGCATGTTGTTTAAAGAATAAGGAATAGCATTTCCTTGTTCCATAGAGATTAAAGATCCGTTTAATCTTCCAGGAATTTCCCCTTTATATGGTTGGAATTCAGTAAACCTGTGAGACATAATTGCTTCCCCAGCAGTTGCAGTAAGTAAGTAGTTTCTTAATCCAATAATTCCTCTTGAAGGGATGGTGAACTCTAAATGCATTAAATCTCCTTTAGGTTCCATAATAGTCATTTCTCCTTTACGGATAGTAACCATCTCAATTGCTTTACCACTTACATTTTCTGGAATATCAATTGTTAATTCTTCAATTGGTTCGCATTTTATTCCATCAATTTGTTTTATAATAACTTGTGGTTGCCCAATTTGTAATTCGTAACCCTCTCTTCTCATTGTTTCAATAAGTACAGATAAGTGTAAAACTCCTCTACCAAATACTCTAAATGTATCTGCAGATTCTGTTGGTTTTACTCTAAGTGCAAGATTCCTTTCTTCCTCTTTTTCCAACCTTTCTTTTATCTGACGAGAAGTTACAAACTTACCATCTTGTCCAAAAAATGGAGAATCGTTAATGGTAAATGTCATACTCATTGTTGGTTCATCAATCTTAATAGTAGGTAAGGCTTCTGGGTTTTCAAAGTCAGCAATAGTATCTCCAATATCGAAACCTTCAACACCTGTAATAGCACATATTTCACCAGCTTTTACTTCTGATACTTTTCTTTTTTCGAAACCATCAAAGATAAATACTTCTTTTATTTTTGCTTTTACAATAGACCCGTCTCTCTTGCAAAGCATTATATTCTGATTTTCTTTTACTGATCCTCTATGTACTCTACCAATAGCGATTCTTCCAATAAAAGAAGAGTAGTCTAAAGATGTAATTAATAATTGTGTGCTCCCTTTATTTTCTTGTGGAGCTGGGATGTGTTCAATTATCTGATCCATTAAGTAATTGATATCGTCTGTAGGATTTGTCCAATCTGGACCCATCCATCCATTTTTACTTGAACCGTAAATAGTAGGGAAGTCTAATTGATCCTCTGTAGCTTCTAAGTTAAACATTAGTTCGAAAACCATATCGTTTACTTCTTCTGGAATACAGTTAAGTTTATCTACTTTATTTACAACAACAATAGGTTTTAAACCTAATTCTAATGCCTTAGAAAGTACAAATCTTGTTTGAGGCATTGGTCCTTCAAAAGCATCTACTAATAGAACAACACCATCCGCCATATTCAGCACTCTTTCTACCTCTCCACCAAAATCAGAGTGACCTGGAGTATCTAAAATATTAATTTTGTAATCTTTATAAGTTACAGATACATTCTTAGCTAAAATGGTAATTCCCCTTTCTTTCTCTAAAGGATTTGAATCCATTATTAGTTCTCCTGGTTTGTCGTGTTCAGAGAATATTTCAGAACCAAGTAACATCTTGTCTACTAGAGTTGTTTTTCCATGATCTACATGGGCGATAATCGCTATATTTCTTAATTTCATAATTTTACTTTTAAAAAGTTTGCAAAACTAACCTTATTCTTTATGCAAAAGGTTAATTAATGTAAATTATATTTTATCTATGTTTGCTTGTTGTATGAAACATATAATAATAGACATATTATCACCTATGTGGTGTAAAGGAATCTTTGTTAGTTGCACTATAATTCCTTTATTATTATTAGTATTAAAAAAACAAAATGAGTCTGCACATAAGTCTTTCATGAAAATTACTGCTGTTTTAGCGCTTTTAATTTGGGTTTTTAGTGTTCTTTATGAAATTTACAATAATATCTGGACCATACAAGATAGTTTGCCTCTGCATGTATCTTGGGTTTCATTCCTTATTTTAATTTTATTTTTATGGAAACCAAAACAATGGATGTTCGAATGGAGTGTTTTTATTGGAATTCCTTCTGGTTTTCATGCTGTGATTACTCCAGAACTTCCTATGGGTGACAGTAATTGGTTAGTATTTTATTATTACTTTTCTCATATTTTCTTATTGCTCATCCCTTTATATTTAATTAGGATAAGAGGTTATAAAGTTAGGAAATTCGCATGGTTAAATTCCTATTTTTATGTTCAGATTTTAGTATTTATTAATCTTCCCCTTAATTTTATTATAAATTCTAACTATTTATTTTTGAGAGAACCTCCTTTAGCAAAAAATCCGTTTTTAATTGGCGATTGGCCTTGGTATATTTTAGTAATTGAATGCGCTCTTTTCCTGCATGTGTTGTTGTTAAGTTTTTTGTTTCCATCTACAAAAAGAATAAAATAAAATAAAAATATAACTTTTGTTGTTTGTTTTTAATAAATTACTATTTTTGCCGTCCTATTTCGGGAATAAAAAATATAAAAAAATGAAAACAGGAATACACCCAGAAGATTACAGATTATGCGTATTTAAAGATATGTCAACTGACTACATGATGCTTACAAAGTCTTGTACACCTTCTGAAGAGAAGATAAAATTTACAGACGGAAACGAATACCCATTAATTAAAATGGAGATTTCTTCCGATTCTCACCCTTTCTATACAGGTAAAAGTAAGCTTATTGATACTGCTGGTAGAATTGATAAATTTAAGAATAGATATAAAAACTTAAAAAAGTAATTTAAGTTTTAACAGATAAAAGAAAAGCCTACACTATTTAGTGTGGGCTTTTTTATTTAAGTTTGTAAAATAATTTTTATTATGAATATAATTTTATTTGATAGCGATAGAGAAAACTTATATCCTTTAACATTTACGCGTCCTATTTCTGATTTTAGAGTAGGGATAGTAAGTATTAAGCAAAAATGGGAATTTTACTATAAATCCGTATCAGTAAAAACGGTAGATTATTTATCTGAAAAGTATCCAATACATTTACAAAAAAATAATGTTTGGATAGATTCGTCTATATTACCTAGTCAAGATTTAATTACAGAAATTAACTCATTGAGGAATGGAGAGTTTTTAGAAAATAATGGAGATGTAATTGCAGTTTGTAATCATGATATGAATACTGTAGGATTAGACGCTATTGAAAGTCATTCTATTTTTAATAAAATAAATGATTTGTGGGATATTTTCTCTTTAAACGGAGATGAAATAAAATCTGATTTTAATCATTTAGTAAAAGATGACTCTGGAGAGGAACTTTCTATCACTAATAAAGTGGTAGGGAATAATCCTATTTATTTAGAAAAAGGAGCTAAGGTAGAGTGTAGTGTTTTGAATTCTAATGATGGACCAATTTATATTGGTAAAGATGCGGAGATAATGGAAGGTTCTTTAGTTAGAGGTCCATTTGCAATGTGTAATAACTCAACACTTAAAATGGGGGCTAAAATTTACGGACCGACTACTTTGGGTCCTTATTGCAAGGTTGGTGGTGAAGTTAATAATTCTGTATTTTTTGGATATTCATCAAAATCTCATGACGGTTTTTTAGGTAATTCTGTAATAGGAGAGTGGTGTAATTTAGGTGCGGATACCAATAACTCTAATCTGAAAAACAATTATGCTGAAGTTAAATTATGGAATTATAAAACAGAAAGGTTTAAAAAAACAGGACTGCAATTTTGTGGTCTGATAATGGCAGATCATTCTAAATGTGGTATAAACACTATGTTTAATACAGGTACTGTTGTTGGGGTAAGTGCAAATGTTTTTGGTAGTGGTTTTCCTAGAAATATTATTCCATCTTTTAGTTGGGGAGGGGCTTCTGGTTTTACAACTTATAAAACAAATAAAGTTTTTGAAGTAGCTTCTGTTGTAATGGGAAGAAGAGATATTGAGTTTTCTGATACCGATAAATTTATTTTGGAAAAAGTTTTTGAACTGACATCAAAGTATAGAAACTACTAAAACACTGACAATATTTCCTTTTTTTTCGTTTGGTACATTAATTGAATCTGTTTATTTGTAGAAATAAAAGTTATTTATACATTTAATAATATAAGAGGATAAAAATGAAGAAACATAAAAATGATTTTAGTTTTTCACTTTCAAATGCGTTTGATGAAGAAACAGAAATGTTTCCATTAATGAGTAATGAAGATGAGGAACAAATAAACAAGGAGGAAACTCCTAATATTCTACCTATTTTACCACTTAGAAACACAGTTTTGTTTCCTGGAGTAATTATTCCAATTACAATTGGTAGAGATAGATCTATAAAGCTTATAAAAGAAACTTATAAAAGAGATAAAATCATAGGAGTTTTATCTCAGAAAGATGCAACTATTGAGATGCCAGAAGTGTCGGACCTAAATACCGTTGGTACTGTTGCTCATATTTTGAAGATGCTAATAATGCCTGATGGAAATATAACGGCAATTATTCAAGGTAGAAAAAGATTTGAATTAGGGGAAATGATGCAAGAGGAACCTTTTTACAAAGCTTCTGTGACAGAGTTAGTAGAAGCAAAACCTTCAAAATCAGATAAAGAATTTAAAGCTTTAGTAGATTCAGTAAAAGATTTAGCATTAAATATAATAGAATTATCTCCAAACATTCCAACTGAGGCTACAATAGCTATTAAAAATATAGAAAGCACTTCTTTCTTAATAAATTTTGTTTCTTCTAATATGAATATTTCTTTGAAAGAAAAGCAAAATCTTTTAGAGAACACAGATTTGTTTGACAGAGCTAATAAAGCACTTTCATTACTGATAAAGGAGTTGCAAATGTTGGAGATGAAGAATGAGATTCAATCTAAAGTGAAAACTGATTTAGATCAGCAACAGAGAGAATATTATTTGCAACAACAGATGAAGGCTATTCAGGAAGAATTGGGAGGAGCTGGGTCTGAAAAGGAAGTAGAGGAAATGCGTAAGCAATCATTCAAAAAGAAGTGGAATAAAGAAGTATCAGAGGAGTTTGATAAAGGATTAAAAAAACTTCAAAGAATGAATCCTAGTATGGCAGATTTCTCTGTACAGAGAAGCTATTTAGAGTTGATGTTGGAACTTCCTTGGAACGAATTTACAGAGGATAAATTTGATTTGAAAAGAGCCAAATCAATATTAGATAGAGATCATTTTGGTTTAGATAAAGTAAAAGAAAGAATAATTGAACATCTTGCAGTTTTAAAACTTAAAGGCGATATGAAATCTCCGATATTGTGTTTGTATGGACCTCCTGGTGTTGGTAAAACATCTTTAGGGAGGTCAATAGCAGAGAGTTTAGATAGGGAATATGTTCGTGTTTCTTTAGGAGGACTAAGAGATGAAGCAGAAATAAGAGGTCATAGAAGAACATATATTGGCGCTATGCCAGGTAGAATTATTAAATCTGTAAATAAAGCAAGTTCTTCTAATCCAGTTTTTGTTTTAGATGAAATTGATAAAGTAACAAGAGATATGCATGGAGATCCTTCTTCTGCTCTTTTAGAGGTTTTAGATCCGGAGCAAAATAATAGTTTTCATGATAATTATTTAGAATTAGGATTTGATTTAAGTAAGATATTATTTGTTGCAACTGCTAACTCTCTTTCTACAATTCAACCAGCACTTAGAGATAGAATGGAGATAATTGAAATAAATGGATATACTATAGAAGAGAAGGTGGAAATAGCGAAAAGACATTTATTGCCAAAACAAATAAAAGAGCACGGTTTAACGAAAAAAGATATACAACTTTCAGATACAGTTTTAGAGAAAATTGTTGATGGATATACTAGAGAATCTGGGGTTAGAGGTCTGGATAAGAATATAGCTAAAGTAGTGAGGTTTGCAGCTAAATCAGTTGCTATGGAAGAATCTTATGATGTGAAAATTACTTTAGAAAGATTAGAGAAAATTCTTGGTCCTTCTAGTTTTGATAGAGATAAAAGTATTGACAATGATGTTGCTGGAGTGGTTACGGGTTTGGCCTGGACTTCTGTTGGTGGAGATATTCTATTTATTGAATCTACATTAAGTAAGGGGAAGGGACAGATGACTATTACAGGTAATCTAGGTAAGGTGATGAAAGAGTCTTCTACTATTGCTTTAGAGTATTTAAAGTCCCATTCGATGGAATACGGAATAAGTAATGACGTCTTCTCTAAGTGGAATACTCATGTTCATGTTCCTGAAGGCGCTACTCCAAAAGATGGACCTTCAGCTGGGGTTACTATGTTTACTTCTTTAGTGTCTTCTTTTACTGGTAGAAAAGTAAAAAGTAATTTAGCTATGACAGGTGAGATTACTTTAAGGGGAACGGTGTTACCTGTAGGAGGTATAAAAGAAAAAATGTTGGCTGCAAAGCGATCGGGTATAAAAGAGATTATTTTGTGTGATGCTAACAGAAAAGATATTTTAGATATAGAAAAAAAATATTTAAAAGGGTTAAAATTTCATTATGTAAAAAAGATGAATGAGGTGATAGAAATTGCTTTATTAAAATCAAAAGTAAGTAATCCGTATATTGTATAAATATATTAGTTTTGCTAATAATAAAAAGACAATAAATTAGTTAATCATAGTAAAATAAATAAAAAATGAAAAAAATAATGCTAGTTGGGCTTGGATTATTTGGATTTACTATACTAAATGCACAAGATATTTTACTTAAAAATAGTCCATTCCATTTTATAGACGCTACTTTTAACTTAAGTATAGAAAAGGAGTTAGATGGCAATAAATCTGTAAACTATAGTGGAGGGATCCATTTAACAGAAGATGGATGGAACTATGAAGATGAAATTGGACTTACTGCTGAAATTCAATTACGGAAATATGTTTTAAAATTTAAAAATTCAGAATCTAATTTAAATGGTATTTACGTTTCTCCTTTTGGAATGTTATCTTATTTTAAAATGAATCACACTTATAGAGATTGGCGTTATGAGTATGATGATTTAGGAAACTACATTGCTAGTTGGGATGAAGAAATTTCTGTCACTGCTAGCTCTAAAATTGGACAAGCGGGAATTGTTATGGGGGTTCAATATGTTATGTCAAATGTTCTTGTGTTCGATTTCTTTTTAGGTGGTGGAATTCAGTATTCTGTTGAGGCGGGAAATAGAAGATCTACTAACTATGATGCAAGATTTTATACAGGAGTTATACCAAAAATTGGCTTTAACTTTGGAGTAAAGTTATAAATATATTATAAATAGATGATCAGAAAATTCATCATAATAAGTGTCTTTTTACCGAATATTCTATTTGCTCAGATACAGAATTCATCTTATAATTCTTTAAATTTAAATAACTCTTCTCGTGTTTTATCCATGGGAGGAGATGTTATATCTATTGTTGATAATGATGTTAGTCTAGCTTTTCAGGCTCCATCTTTGTTAAATAAAGAAATGAACAGACAAATGTCTTTTAATTTTGTAGATTATGTTTCGGATATTAATTTTATCTCTTTCCATTACGCTCAAAAAATATCCAATAATTCAATGATCTTTTCTGGATTAGATGCTATAAATTATGGAGAATTTATTGGTTCGGATGCTACTGGGAATTCTACTTCAGTATTTACTGCAAACCAACAAATTTTCACTTTAGGAACCGCAAAGCAGTTAAGTGATAAATTTACAATAGGTACTAATATTAAGCTTCTTAACTCTCAGTTAGAAAGTTACCATTCCTTGTCTTTGTCTTCTAATGTTTCTACTACCTATTTTAATAAAGAAAATAATTTAGCGGCTACTATACTTTTTAAAAATATGGGTAAACCAATTAAGTCGTATACTTCTAATTCTGAAAACTTACCTTTCGAAATTCAATTAGGTTTGTCTAAATCATTACAACATCTTCCTTTTCGTTATTCTTTAGTACTTCACCATCTTAATGTTTATGATATCTCTAACGATTATAATTTAAATACTATCTACGATCTTACTACCAATACTATAATTATAAAAAAGGAGACTGTTGCTAAAAAAATGTTGAGACATGTTATTTTGGGTGGAGAGTTAAATCCTTTTAGGAAAAGTTTGTATTTAAGAGCAGGTTTTAACTTTCAGAGAAGAGAAGATTTAAAATTATCTTCTTCCTTTTCAATGAGTGGATTTTCTTGGGGCATGGGTTTTTCTTTTAAGAAAATACAGATTAACTATTCCAGAAGTGCTTTGCATTCTTCTTCTGTGTTAAATAGTTTTTCCTTAATTACTAACTTGTCAAATTTCAGTTTATAATGAGTAGAAAAATTAATATTGCTATTGATGGATTTTCTTCTTGTGGGAAAAGTACTGTCGCTAAAGCAATTTCTATGAAATATAAAATGAGATATATAGATACCGGAGCTATGTATCGTGCTATAACTTTGTATTGTATACAGAATAATATTATAGTAAATGGAGTAGTAAATATAGATATGTTAGAGAGTAACCTTTCTAATATTAATGTAGAGTTTGTATATGATTTGAAAGAAGAGATGTCTCACACTATACTTAATCAGATAAATGTTGAAGATGAGATTAGAGGGATTGAGGTTTCGGAAAATGTTAGTATTATTGCTAAAATTCAGATGGTTAGAGAAAAGTTGGTTTTTCTGCAACAAAAAATAGGGGAACAGAAAAATGTAGTAATGGATGGAAGGGATATTGGTACTAAGGTTTTCCCTGATGCGGAAGTAAAGTTCTTTATAACTGCTGATGCTGAGGTTAGAGCTGGTAGGAGATTAAGGGAGTTAAAGTTGAAAAATGAAGAGGTGAGTTTTACTCAGGTGTTAGATAATATAGAAATGAGAGATAGTAACGATACAAGTAGAAAGATAAACCCTTTGAAAATGGCGGAAGGCGCTATTTTAATTGATAATTCACAAATATCTTTAGAAGAACAAAATATACTTATTTTCTCTCAAATAGATAAAATTTTAAAAAAATGAACATAGAAATTGATAAGTATTCTGGTTTCTGTTTTGGGGTAGTGTACGCTATCCAGATGGCAGAAGATGAACTAGTTAAAAGTGATAAACTTTATTGTTTAGGTGATATTGTTCATAATAATAAAGAGGTAGAAAGATTAAATGATTTAGGTTTAGAAATTATTAGCCATGATGATTTAAAAAAATATAAAGATTGCAAAGTATTGATTAGAGCTCACGGAGAGCCACCATCAACTTATAAAATTGCAATGGAAAATAATATTCAGTTATTAGATGCTTCTTGTCCTGTTGTGTTGAAATTACAACATCAAATTAAGGAAGGATATAAGGATGTCTCTAAAATTAATGGACAAATTGTTGTGTATGGTAAAAAGGGTCATGCTGAAATTACTGGTTTAATAGGTCAGATTGGAGGAGATGCAGTGTTGGTTTCTTCTGTTGAGGATTTAAATCAATTAGATTTCACAAGGCCAATATTTATGTATTCGCAAACTACTAAAAACCCTAAGGCATATGCGGATCTTAAAATTGAAATTGAGCAGAGAAGACAATCTCATGGTTTTTCTGATCCCTTGCAATTTGTTGTGAACGATACTTTGTGTAGGCAGGTTTCTGGAAGAGAGCCACAATTAAAGAAGTTTTCAGAGAAACATGACGTAATTGTTTTTGTAAGTGGTACTAAAAGTTCTAATGGGAAAATGTTATACGCTTCTTGTAAAGATGAAAATTCAGATTCTTATTTTATTTCGGATGTAGATGAAATAAAAAAGGAATGGTTTGTTAGTGCTAATTCTGTAGGTATTTGTGGTGCAACATCTACCCCTTTGTGGCTAATGGAAAGGGTGTCGGAATACATTTCCGAAATAAAATAAAAAAAATACTTCTATTTTGCTGATTATTGTATATTTGCAAACCTTTTTACAGTGTTAATTTTAAGGTGTAAAAAGGACTAAAAATATAAAATAATTCCTCTCGGAATACCAAACATTAACCTTAAATGGTTTCGAGATACAAGAGAAAATGATTCAGATGTTAGAAAAAGAAGTAAAAAAAGAAACAAAAACTACAGTAAAAAAGACTGTAAATAAAGCGGCTAAAACTACTAAGAAAGCGACATCAAAATCTACCGAAAAAGTTGAAGAAGTTAAAGAAGTTGCTGTGGAAGCAACTACTGCAGCTTTTGTTGAAGAAGTTAAGTTAGAAGAAATAGAAACTAAAGAAGAAGAACCTAGAGCGAAAGCAGAAGACTTTGATTGGTCTACTTTATTAACAGAAAGTTTCGTGGAAATCTTAAACAAAGAAGAAGAAACAATGTATTCTTCTACAATGCCGAAAATTGAAGAGAAACAAGTATTAGACGGTAAAGTTGTCAGTATTTCAGATAGAGAAGTTATTGTAGATATTAACTTTAAATCGGATGGTATTATTTCTAGTTCAGAATTTAAATATAATGAAGATTTAAAAGTTGGTGATGAAGTTGAAATTCTAGTTGAAAAACAAGAAGATAAAAACGGACAATTAATCTTATCTCACAGAAGAGCAAGAGTATTAAGAGCTTGGGAGAAAGTGAATATCGCTTTAGAAACTGGAGAAGTAGTTCAAGGTAAAATTAAGAGTAGGACTAAAGGAGGTATGATTGCTGAGGTGTATGGTATTGAAGCCTTCTTACCAGGATCTCAAATAGATGTTAAGCCTATTAGAGATTATGATGAGTATGTTGGTAGAAATATGGAATTCAAGGTAGTTAAAGTTAATGAGGCTTACAGAAATGTTGTAGTATCTCATAAAGCTCTTATTGAAGCAGATCTTGAAGGTCAGAAAGAAGAAATCATGTCTAAATTAGAAAAAGGACAAGTAATTGAAGGTGTGGTTAAAAACATAACATCTTACGGAGTATTTGTTGATTTAGGTGGTGTTGATGGATTAGTTCATATTACTGACTTATCATGGGGTAGAGTTTCTCACCCAGAAGAAGTGGTTAAATTAGACGAAACAATTAATGTTGTTATCTTAGAGTTTGACAAAGAAAAGAAAAGAATTCAATTAGGTGTAAAACAATTAGGAGAGCACCCTTGGGATTCTTTAGATGAAAAAATGAAAGAAGGAGATACAGTAACTGGTAAAGTTGTTGTGGTTGCTGATTACGGAGTATTCGTTGAAATACAAACAGGAATTGAAGCTTTAGTTCATGTATCTGAAATGTCTTGGTCTACTCACCTTAAGAGTGCTGGAGATTTCTATAAAGTAGGTGATGCAATTGAAGCTAAGTTATTAACTTTAGATAGAGATGACAGAAAAATGTCATTAGGTATCAAACAACTTTCTGAAGATCCTTGGTCGAATATTGATAAAAAATATTCTGTTGATTCAAGACATACTGTTAAAATAAGAAACTTTACTAATTTCGGTATTTTTGTTGAATTAGAAGAAGGGATAGATGGTTTAGTACATATCTCTGATTTATCTTGGACTAAAAAAGTAAAACATCCTGCTGAGTTTACTAAAGTAGGTGAGAATATGGAAGTTATTGTATTAGAAGTAGATGTTGATAACAGAAGAATTAGTTTAGGTCATAAACAAACTGAGGTAGATCCTTGGGATAATTATGCAGTTACTTATGTTATTGGAAACGACTTTGAAGGTACAGTGAAAGAAATTTTCGCTAAAGGTTCTATCATTTCTATTGGAGATGAAGTAGAAGCGTTTGCTCCTTTAAGGCATCTTGAAAAAGAAGATGGTAACAAATTAGTTGTAGGAGATACTGCAATGTTTAGAGTGTTAGAGTTTTCAAAAGAAAATAGAAGAATATTAGTTTCTCATACTTCTACTTTTAGAGAAGAAGAAATAAAGAATAAAAAACAAGCTAAAGTTGTTACTGAAAAAGTAGTGAAACAAATACAACAGACTCAACAGAAATCCACTTTAGGAGATCTGTCAGGGTTGTCTGATTTGAAAAAGAACCTTGAAGATAAAGGTGAATAACAAAAAAAGAAGTCCTAATTTTTATTAGGACTTTTTTTTATACTATTTTTGTAATGAAAATGAAAATGGAAAAACAAATAGTAAGTAGTAATCAATTTGAAATTATGATTGAAAGATTGGCTCATCAGCTAATCGAAAATCATTCTGATTTTTCAGAGACTATACTTGTAGGTCTGCAACCAAGAGGAGTGGAGTTTAATAGTAGAATATTAGAGAGGTTAATAGAGATTACAAAAAATAAAAATATTGTTTCAGGGAGTTTAGATATTACTTTTTTTCGAGATGATTTTGGAAGAAGAGATACTCCTATTGAAGCACAGGAATTAGATATGAATGTTTCTGTTGAAGGAAAGAAAGTAGTTTTAATTGATGATGTATTATTTACAGGTAGATCTATTCGGGCTGCTATGGATGCGTTAATGAGTTTTGGGAGACCTAAACAAGTAGAGTTAATGGTGTTAATTGATAGAAGATTAAAAAGACATTTACCAATACAGCCAAATTATGTCGGTAAAACTGTAGATTCAATTTTTTCTGAAAGAGTTGTTGTAAAATGGAAGTCTGAGAATGAGGAAGTTAAAGATGAAATAATATTATTAAAATCAGAAGAATGAGTGAATTATCTGTAAATCATTTATTAGGAATAAAAAATCTGCAAAGAGAAGATATTGAGTTAATATTTAAAACAGCAGATAATTTTAAAAGAATAATAAATCAGCCTATTAAAAAGGTTCCTACCTTAAGAGATATTACCATTGCTAATCTCTTTTTCGAAAATTCTACAAGAACAAAACTTTCCTTTGAATTAGCTGAAAAAAGACTTTCAGCAGATGTTATTAACTTTTCATCCTCTTCATCTTCTGTAAAAAAAGGAGAGACTTTAGTAGATACTGTAAACAACATTCTGGCAATGAAGGTGGATATGGTAGTTATCAGACATCCAAATCCGGGTGCTGCTGAGTTTCTTTCTAGAAATGTAAAGGCAACTATTGTAAATGCTGGAGATGGTGCTCATGAACATCCTACACAAGCTTTGTTAGATTCTTTTTCAATTAGAGAAAGACTTAGTCAGGTGAAAGGAAAGAAAGTAGTGATAATTGGAGATGTCTTGCATTCTAGAGTTGCATTGTCAAATATTCATTGCCTCCAAAAGTTAGGTGCTGAGGTTGCTGTATGTGGTCCTTCTACTTTAATTCCGAAATTTATTAATTCATTAGGTGTCCATCATTATTCAGACTTGAAAAAGGCTTTAAATTGGTGTGATGTTGCTAATGTGTTAAGAATACAACTAGAAAGACAAGATGTTAATTACTTCCCTTCATTAAGGGAATATTCTATGGTTTATGGTGTGAATAAAGAGATATTAGATTCCTTAGAAAAAGAAATTGTAGTGATGCATCCAGGACCTATAAATAGAGGAGTAGAATTAAGTTCGGATTTAGCAGATTCTGATTTTGCAATAATATTAGATCAGGTAGAAAATGGAGTCGCAATAAGAATGGCAGTGATGTATTTACTTGCCGGAAAATTAAAGAAATAATAAAATGAGTAGTGAAATAATTAATGGGAATATCTTAGTTTTTAAGATATCAGAGAAAGGAGAAATGTCTAACATAAATATTACAGATGATGTTGTTAACTTTATTGCTGATATGAGAGATGTAAATGTTGAGGTAATTGAAGTTATTAAGAATAATTTGCTTAACTTTGGACAATCAATTTATGACAAAAAAGGGTCGTTTGTATTAGTCACTACTTGCAACTTCAATGAAGAACTTAATATAGTACCTACAATACAAGAGGCTTTTGATTTTATAGAGATGGAAGAAATTGAAAGACAATTAGAATTTTAACTTAAAATTAAAAAAATGAAAAAAACTCTACTTTTACTTGCCCTAGTTTTAGGGTATTCAAATGTTAACGCTCAATGTACTCCTGATGTTTTGTATCAAGATTCGTTGTTTGGAATTTGGCCTGACACTATTCAGAATTTACCTTCTTGTAATATAGGTCTAAATTATCATGCTGAATTAACAATTAAAACTCCATCAACATTAATTGAAGCAGCTGCAGGAGATTCTTCAATGACATCTTTTGATACTTTAGGTTCTACTTTTCAGATTGCAGATTGGCCTGTTGATAGTATGAGTTTAGTACAGGTTTCAGGTCTTCCTAATGGATTGAACTTAAATTGTGTTTCATCTAGTTGCGTATTAGATGGTAATCTTCTAACATGTGTTTCAGTTGATGGCGTTACTTCAGATCCTGTCGGAATTTATCCAATTGTTATTTTAATAGATATATACACTCACGGAATTTTAGATTTAGGTATTATTCAATATCCAATTGCTACTTCTTTATATGATGCTACTGGTTCTTACGAAAGTATTACAGGATATGAAATAATAGTTACTTCTGCAACAACTGTTGAGGTAATTAATTCTAATGAATTTACATTATTGCAAAATAACCCAAATCCTTCTAATGGAAATACAGAAATTAAATTTAATACTCCAATATCAGGAAATGTAACATTTACATTAGTAGATATGTTTGGTAAATTAATTTATTCTGAGTCTATTCAGACAGTAAGTGGAATGAATACATTGAAGTTAACTAATTCATTAAGTGCTGGAATTTACACTTATTCTGTAAATAATAATAATGTTTTACTTTCTAAACAAATGATAATTACTCAGTAAATGTCATACAAGCTTACAGTTTTAGGAAGTAGTTCCGCTATTCCTACAGTTGATAAAAATCCTACCGCTCAGTTGCTAAATGCAAACGAGCGGTTTTTTTTAATTGATTGCGCAGAAGGTACCCAGGTGCAGCTCCGGAAATATAAAATTAAATTTCATAAAATAAATAGAATTTTTATTAGTCACCTGCATGGAGATCATTATTTCGGACTTATTGGTTTAATTAGTAGTATGCATTTGTTAGGTAGAGAAAAAGAATTACATATTTATGCTCATCCTAAATTGAAAGATATTATTGATATTCAATTATCAGCTGCAAATACTGAACTTTGTTATCCATTGTTTTTTCATCCTTTATTTCCTGAAAAAGATGCTGTATTATTTGAAGATAAAAAGATTAAGATTTCTACCTTCCCTTTAAAACATGGTATAGAGTGTAATGGATTTTTATTTGAAGAGAAGCGCTCTGCTCGTAAAATATTAAAGGAAAAGATTAAAGAATATAACATACCAATTGATAAGATTAAAGGTATTAAAAATGGATTAGATTTTTTTACAGAAGAGGATGTAAAGATATTAAATGAAGAATTAACTATTGAAAATACAGGTTCAATATCTTATGCTTTTTGTTCAGACACTAAATACAATGAAGATTTACTTGAAAAAATAAAGGGGGCTACATTGCTTTATCATGAAGCTACTTTTATGCAAGATAGAAAAAGTAGAGCCGAACAAACTAATCATTCTACTACAATTGAAGCTGCTACTATCGCAAAGAAAGCAAATGTAAGACACTTAATGATAGGTCATTTTTCACAACGATATAAATCTAGTGAAGATCTTTTAAAGGAAACAAAAACGGTATTTAAAAACACAATAGTTGCAGAACAAGGTCTTACAATTAACTTTTCTGATTTATAGGAGTTTCTAATTGTTTTAAATTATTTATATTTGCACTTATTCAAAAAATTATTTTTTCAGATGAAAAAAATCACCTTTATATTTATTTTATGTTTCTCTTTCTTACAGGGGAACTCTCAAACAATTGACAGTGTTCAAGTGAATACTAATTGTAATGGATCCGGTATGATTTCAATTTCACTAAATACAGCTGCTGCTTCTATTGTTTGGTATTTTTTAGACTCTAATATGGTATCTCAACCTTTACTAGATTCATTAAATAATCAGACTGTAGGTGACACATTAGTATATTTTACAGTTTGTGGTACATACATATGTAATATATATGATATTTCTGGTGGTATTTCTGATCAAGATACTTTTTATATTGATTGTCCAATGGTTTCAGAGTTAAGAGAACATGCTAATGTGTTATGTTTTGCAGATTCTACAGGAATGTTAAAAGAAATTATCAAAGGAGGAATGCCTTATGATCCAGATGGTATTGTAGATTCTGGTGATGAATATTATATTTATAGTTGGTATAAAAATGGATCATTACTTTCTTCTGCACAGAACGATACACTTCTTTCTTTTCTTAATGTTGGAAGTTACCTTGTTAATGTTGAGGACCAATCCGGTTGTGTATTTCAACATTTAGATGCGGTAGGGAATCCTAGTCCTTCAATTATATCTCAACCTTTAAAACTTTATGTAGATTCTTTAGCAATTAATTCTGTTCATTGTAAAGGAACAAATACTGGCTCTGTACTTGTGTCTATTTTTGGAGGGAGATTGATAGACTCAGTAAATCGTTATAATTATTATCTAACAAATTCTAATAATGATACTATTAGAACTATTAATAGTATTAACATTAGTCAGAATGTAGTTTTAGATACCCTTACAAGTTTAGTTTTATTTGATAGTCTATCAGTTGGAAGCTATACTCTTAGTATTACAGATTCTAATAATTGTATTATGGATAGTACCATTTATGTTATGGAACCAGATAATTATACTTTACATGTTTCTATAAATCCTTTAATTGTTTGCGAACAAGATAGTACTTGTTTAAAAATTGATAGTATTTCTGGGGGAAACCCTGTAGTTGGTTATAATTGGATAGGAACATCTGCAGATTCTATTTTTGTTAGATCTGGCACTTACACTGTTTTTATAACTGACTTAATTTATGGATGTAAAGATTCTATAGATTATACTCTCACAGCTCCTAATACAATTTACTGTAATGTTACATCTAAAATTGCAGAGTGTTTTGGAACAAATTCTGGTTCGTTACAAGTGGATTCAATCTATGGTGGTATTTCTCCTTATTCTGTTCAGTGGGGAGGTATTGATACAAATAATTTATTTGCGGGACTTTATACTTTATTTATTACTGATTCATTAGGATGTATTTATATAGATGAACATGAAGTGTTTGAAAATCCTGATGTAATTTTAAATGAAACTATTTATACTCCTCTTTGTTTTGGAGATGCTAATGGAAGTATCAGTATCAATATTTCAGGTGGAACCTCTTCTTTATCCTATTCTTGGTTAAATGCTGCAGGAACTCCGGATTCAGTTTATAATTTAACGGAAGGAACTTATTATGTAAATACTATTGATAGTTTAGGTTGTACTTTTTCAGATAGTGTTATAGTAGTATCTCCTAATTTATTAGAAGTAGCTTTTTCAGGATATACTAATCCTTTAAGTTGTAATGGAGGACAAACTTTAATAAATACAAATATTGTAGGAGGGACTGCTCCTTATAGTTTATTGTGGAATACAGGAAATGTAGAGGATACTTTGTATCAGATTGTTGTTTCTGCTTCTGAGTTGGAGATAGATATTATAGATGAAAATGGATGTTCTGCTAATCAGCAAATTGTTATTACAGAACCGGACATCTTAGTTGCTTCTGGTTCCTTTATTCCTGCTACTTGTAATGTAGGGGCTTCCGCTTCTGTTATCTACACAGGAGGTACTAGTCCTGTTACTTACATATGGAGTAATGGAGAAACTTCATCTTCTGCTTCTGATTTTGGAGGCGGAGATCAATGGGTAATTATAACAGATTCTTGTGGAGATACATCTATGTATACTTTTTCTGTAGTTGGTTATGAATTAGAAACAGATATATATCATGTAAATAATCCTAATAATTTTGCTGAAGTAGGGGTGATTAATTCTACGATAGGCTCTCCATTTAATTACCAGTGGTATGATACGGATATGAACCCGATTGCAGGAGAAGTAAATGCTATTTTAGAAGATTTATGTCCTGAATGGTATTTTGTAACCACTATAGATGGAAATAATTGTGAAGTAACAGATAGTATACTTGCAGAACTTTACTTTCCAATGGGTGGAATTATAGATGAAAATACTACTTCTGTTTATAACGACTCTTTACTTTGGGGAGCGGCACCTTATACTTATTTGTGGGATAATGGTGATGTTACTGTTCATGGAAATATATGTCCTGGCTATCATAGAGTTTGGGTAACAGATGTAAATGGTTGTGAAGTTGTTGGGTCGGTAAATGTTGAAGAGATATTTTTAAACTTAACTCCTTCTGAGATATTGATTGAATGTGATATTACAAATTTAAATGTAGAATTAGAAGTTTCTGTAACTGGAGGTACAGGAGATTACTCTTATTTGTGGAGTTCAGGAGAAACAATGAACCCTATAAATTTATCTTTAAACCCTGGAGTTTATTCTGTAGAGGTAATGGATGCAAATTTCTGTAAAGTGGACACTGTTTTTCATATTGCGGCCATGACTTCCGATTGTATTCCTAATGTATTTACACCTAACAATGATGGTTCGAATGATGTGTGGAATTTAGAAGATGCTTTCTTTTTTTCAGATTCAGAGGTTAGGGTGTATGGAAGGTATGGAAAATTACTGTTTAAATCTGTAGGTTATGTTACTCCTTGGGATGGAACAAATCAATCAGGTAATCAAGTAGAGGATGGTGCTTATTTTTATGTGATTGACTTGGGAGATGATATTGATAAAATAAAAGGGACTGTTACTATTATCCGATAAACTTAATAATTTCCTTTAAACTTTTAGGAGAGAAATATTTAATTGAAGTATCTTTTTTAAACCAAGTTATTTGTCTTTTGGCAAACCTTCTGCTATTTTGTTTTATCTTACTTATAGCTTCATTTATAGAAGTTTCTCCTTCTAGGTATTCAAATATTTCTTTATAACCCACTGTTTGTAATGAGTTTTTATTTTTAAAATTGATTAGAGACTCAACTTCTTTCAATAAACCATTTTTCATCATTCTATCTACTCTGCTATTTATTCTGTTGTAGAGTAACTCTCTATCGCTTTCTAATCCTATTTTTATAATATTAAAGTTTCTTTTTTTATCTTCTTTTTTTCTTAATGATGAGAAAGTTTTATTAGTATTATACATAACTTCCAGTGCACGCAGGAGTCGTTGAGGATTGTTTTTGTCTACTTCTTTGTAAAATAGCGGGTCTTTTTTTTCTACTACATTTTGCAAAAATTCTAAACCGTTTTTTTTGTAGAGTTCTATTACTTTTTCTCTTATTCCTGTAGGTGTTTCTGGCATTTTATCAAAACCTTTACATATAGAGTCAATATATAATCCGGAACCACCTACCATTATTATTTTATCTTTATTTATAAATAGTTTTTCTATTTTATTTATTGCGTCTTCTTCAAACTTACCTACATTATAATCTTCTGAAACAGAAAGATGTTGAATAAAATGATGCTGGACTTCTTTAAGTTCTTCTGTGTTAGGTGGTGCAGCACCAATAAGTAATTCTTTATAAAACTGGCGAGAATCTGCAGAAATAATTTCAGTATTAAAGTGCTTTGCAAGTTGTATACTAAGGGAAGTTTTTCCTATTGCGGTAGGTCCTAAAACTATGATTAGTGTTTTAGTATTCATAGTTATCAAATTCTTCAGAATCATCAAAAGCGTCTCCATTCGGATTAAATTCTTCTTTCCTTTCTTCTTCAAAGTTTATTTCAGGAGCTTGATCGGGTACTTCTCCTACGGATTTTATACATCCACTTTCTAAATTTTCATTTTCTTCTACAAATTGTATGTGAAATCTCCACATTTTAAGAAAATCATAGACATATACAAGTTGAGATTCCTCTTTAAAAAGTATAGAGGAAATACTGTTATTGTTCATTATATTTGATGGAATTCCATTTTCTGAAGTATCGAAAAGGGATATTTCTTCTCCTAATTCCAAGTTTGCATTACATCTGTAAAAGGATGCCATCTCAAATTCATCTAAATTAAAGTGTTTAATAATAGAGTGGTGTAATTGTTCTAGGTTTTCTTGTTTACTTATTGCAATTTCACGAATTACATCTTCCTTTGTTTCTAATATTATTCTTAATTTAATCATTAGAGTTTAAATTTAATTCTTTTGATTTTTCTTTCATAAATAGCAGGGCTTCTTCTTTCTCATTTTTCACTATACCATCTAGTATTGCGTTTTTTAACGAATTTTTTAAAATTCCTACTTTTTTACCTGCTTTGATATTGAATATCTCCATTATTTCTGTTCCACTTATTGGTGGTTGCCAATTTCGGATTTGATCTTTTTCTTCAATTTCTTTTAGTTTTAATCTAACTAATTTGAAGTTATCGATATATTTTGCAACTTTTTTAGGGTTTTTTGATGTAATATCTGCTTCACAAAGTGTCATTAAATCATCTACATCATCTCCTGCATCAAATAGTAAACGCCTTATAGCCGAATCGGTTACAATATCTTGTGAGAGTACTATTGGTCGTAAGTGAAGAGTGACTAATTTTTTAACATACTTCATTTTTTCGTTCAAGGGAAGTTTTAATTTCTTAAAAATTCGGGGAACCATTTTCCCTCCTAAGAATTCATGCCCATGAAAAGTCCAACCATGTCCTTGTTCAAATTTTTTTGTTTGTGGTTTGGCGATATCATGTAGAAGAGCCGCCCAAACTAACCATAAACTATTAGTATTTTCTCTAATATTATCTATTACTTCTAGGGTGTGGTAAAAATTATCTTTATGTGCAAAACTCCCTCTTTTTTCCACTCCGTATAACTCTATCATTTCTGGGAAGAACTGATGTAATAAATTGCTGTTGAATAAAAGTTTAAGACCAACAGATGGTTTTTTAGAGAGTAGAATTTTATTTAATTCTTCTGTAATTCGTTCTTGTGATATAATAGATAGTCGCTCTGCATTTTTGCAAATAGATTGTAAAGATTCTTCCGTAATTTTGAAGTTAAGTTGAGATGCAAAACGAATGGCTCTCATCATTCGTAAGGGGTCATCTGTGTAAGTGACATCAGGATTTAATGGAGTTTGTATGGTTTTTGACTCTAAATCTTTTTTTCCGTTAAAAGGATCGATAAGTTCTCCGAAAGTTGCTGTGTTTAATGAGATAGCCATGGCGTTTATAGTGAAATCTCTTCTGTTTTGATCGTCTTGCAAGCTACCGTCTTCTACAATTGGTTTTCTGCTATCTGTTCTGTACGATTCTTTTCTGGCTCCTACAAATTCATAATCTTCTCCATTATAATGAATCATAGCAGTGCCAAAATTTTTAAAGTATTTTACATCCGTACTTCCTTTTAGTTGTTTGGCAACTGATTTTGCTAATTCTATACCCGAACCTACACAAACAAAATCGATATCTGTTTTATCTTGTTTTCTTTCTAGTAATATATCTCTAACGAAACCACCTACTACATAGGTTTCTAAATTTTCACTATCTGAAACTTGAGATATAAATTTGAATATAGGGTTGGTAAGATGTTGTTTTAAATTCACTATCGTATCTTTGTTATGATTCCGTTTTCGTTTATTTTTATAATGGAAGAAGGAAATTCCATTCTTTCTTCTTGCCGCAAATTTACTATATAATCTGCATTTTTTTTTATGTAAGTAGAGATTTCTGAAAACTGTTTCGGACTTATTTCCCCACTGATATTTGCAGAGGTAGAAACGATTCCTTTTCCAAATTGTTCTATTAATTTTTTGCAGAAATCATCTTGCACAATCCGTAGGGCAGCTGTATTGTCCCTTGCTAATAAGTTTTTAGGTAATCCTTCTACATTTTGGTATATTACCGTAGTAGGACTAGAAGTGACATCTGTTTTAGGAAGGTGATTAGTATATCTGTTTAGCATTTTTGTGTCGGATACTAATGAAATAAGTGATTTGCTTTCTGCTCGTTGTTTTATTTTATATATTTTATTTATTGCCTGCTTGTTTGTAGCGTCACAACCTATTCCCCAAATGGTATCGGTGGGGTAGAGTAGTATTCCTCCATTTTTTAAAACTTCTATTGAATTGCTAATTTCTTTTTCCATTTATAAGGATTTGTAGGTTTTGTAAAGGTTTGCTGCTACTTTACTATCGGTAAAGTTTTGTGCGTGTTGGTATCCTTTAATAATCATATTGTTTCGGAAAGAAGAGTCGGAGTTTATTTTGGTAATGGCTTCTACTAATTCTATTTCTTTTAGTGGGTTTATATAAACAGAATGTTTTCCTCCGCTTTCTGCAAAGCAACTATCTACAGATGTTATTACAGGTATTTTGGAAAATAGAGCTTCTAAAATAGGAATACCGAAACCTTCAAAGATGGAAGGATATATCATGATTTGAGCAGATTGATAAAGGGCAGCCATTTCAGAAAGGTTTAAATCATTAAGGAAAGTAACCCGGGAAGATAAATTGTTATTGGCAACAAAATTTTGGCAAAGTTGTTTGTACTTTTTCCCATCTCCAATTATAAGTAGATGTTGATTAGGAAGATGTAATAGTGCTTTGAGTATTGTGAGTTGGTTTTTTCTATCAGTAATACTACTTACATTTAGTAAAAATTGGGTAGGTAAATTATATTTTTTACAAATGTCTGTTTTAGTTTTTTCATCTATTTCAGATTGAAATACTTTATTGCAACCTTGATATACCACATCAATTTTGTTTTTTTCGGTTCCAAAGTATTTTATAATATCTGCTTTTGTTTGCTCAGATATGGCAATTATTTTATTGGATCGATTGCAAGCAGATTTAAATTTTTCAAAGTATATTTTCCTATCTATGTAAGGAAATAAATAGGGGTATCTGATAAAAATGAGATCGTGAATAGTGACTACTGATTTAATATTTGTTTTTTCTATACCAATTGGTAATTCGTGGGAAAGACCATGAAAAACATCTATCTCGTCTTGCTGTAGGTCTTTTACAATATCGTAAGTTCTCCAATATTTTTTAAAGAGGTTTCCTAAAAAGGAGAAAGGGGTGCGAACAAAAACATTGTCTCTTTGCTGTAGAAATGATAATCTGTTATTTTTCTTTTCTTTTGGACTGTATAAAAAATATTCCTCTGTTGGATAGTAATGAGAGAGGATACGTATGGCATCACGGGAATAGTTTCCTAAACCGGTATAATTGTAAAAAGCACGCTTAGCATCTAACCCTATTCTCATAAATTAATGTTTGTAGTGATTTAGGCAAAGATACTAATTGTTGTTAGTTGCTTGGAGTAATAAATGCTGAATTTATAATAGGAGTATAGTATATAGTAATATGTTAATATAATCAGACTGTTTAATAGAAAGAGGAAGATTTTTAACTTGCTTCCAAAATCTCGTAGTTTTTTTATTACCCATATTATAATATTATTCTATTTGTTTTGTTACTTTTGTGCTCCTAAAAAAATATAATGTGAGATTTAAAAATTTGATTTTCTTATTAGTAGTGAGTATATTTGTAAGTTGTGGTACTGCTACAGTAATGGTAAATGTACAACGACCAGCTGATATTTCCGTTCCTCAGTCGATTAAAAATGTAATAGTAGTAAACAGATCGATAGCCGGAAAAGGAAATATAGTAGGAAATATAGTAGAAGGTTTGTTTAGTGGAGAAGGAATAGGAGCAGATAAAAAAGGATCGGAATTTTGTGTAAAAGGATTATCGGACATGTTGCAAAACTCCGAAAGATATACTTTAAAAGGAAGTGAAATTACTTTAAATGGAACAGGTACTTCTACCTTTCCTGAAATATTGAGTTGGGAAGATGTAAATACGATATGCGAAACTTATGGTGCAGATGCCATAATTGTACTTTCTACTTTCGATTCTGATTCCCGAACTTTTGAAGGGAAATCGGTAGTGAAAATTAAAACTGTAAAAGGAGCGAAAATAAAAGAAATTAGATATCCGGTAAGTTTAATAATGGATATAGAAAGTGGGTGGAGAATTTATAATAATATCACAAAAAAAATAGTAGATGTAAATACCTTTACAGAAGTAAAAGAATTTGAATCGTGGGGTAGTAGTCATACTGACGCTATGTCTCAGTTACCATCAAAACAACAAGCATTAAAAACTTCAGGTGTTTTTGCTGGAGAACAATACGGATTAAGAATTACCCCTGTTTGGTTGAGAGTAAGTAGAAGCTATTTTATAGGAAAAGGGGAGGAGTTTAAATTAGCAAAAAATTATGTGAAAAGAGGAGATTGGGAACAAGCAATAGAAATATGGAAACCCATCACCGAAAACTTAGATTATAAAATTGCCAGAAAAGCATACTTCAACTTAGCAGTAGCTTCCGAAATAAAAGGAAGCTTACAAACTGCAATTGAATACGCTAAAAAAGCTGAACAAATGGGAGAAAAAAGAGCTACATCCTACATATACACTCTAAAAAGAAGAGTGAAAGACGCAGAAAGATTAAAAGAACAATTAGATAACTAAATAATAACAAAATAAAATAAAAATTATGGAAAATCAAGGATTACCAAGAGTTGTAGTTTTCGGACTATTAGGAGTTGTACTAGTATTCATATTCGGATCTAGTATGTTTATAACCATTAACCCAGGACAAAAAGGAGTTCTTTTTGAGACATTAGGAGATGGATTAGATAAGGAAACAATTTACGGACAAGGATTACATATTATAGCTCCCTGGAACGATATGATTGTTTATGATGTGAAAGAAACAGAAACTTTCGAAAAAATGGAAGTATTATCAAGTAATGGGTTATCTATAAAAATAGACTTATCTATTCTTCATAAGCCAGTAGCTGATAGAATTGGATATTTACATGATAATCTTGGGACAAATTATCTGGAGAAGATTATTAAGCCAGCAGTTAGATCAGTTACTAGACAAGTGATTGGTAATTATTTGCCAGAAGAATTATATAATACTAAAAGAAAAGAGATTGAAGAAGAAATTTATAAACAAACCCTAAAAATTGTTAGTGAAAAAGATATTGATCTTCCTGCTATATATATTAGGGATGTAACTCTTCCAGCTACACTTGTAAAGGCTATTGAACAAAAATTAAAACAAGAACAAGAGTCGTTGGAGTACGAGTTTAAAATTGATAAAGCAAGAAAAGAAGCGGAAAGAAAAGAAATTGAAGCTAATGGTATTGCCACGTTTCAACAAATTGTGAACCGAACTATTACTCCTCAATTACTAAAATGGAAGGGAGTAGAAGCAACACAAGAAATTGCAAAATCAGAGAATGCTAAAGTCATTGTAATCGGTAACGGAGATGGTGATTTACCTATTATATTAGGAGGACAATAAAATTATTTTATAATAAACATAAATAAAAACTAAAAAACTAAAAAATGAAAAAAATTGCATTACTATTGTTAGTTGCATCGATTCCGTTTGCAACTATAGCTCAGAAGAGAAGCAAAAAAGATACAAAGACGACAACTACTACAAAAGTAAAAGAAGAAGTTGCTGCTACTTTTATGATTATAAAAGGAGTGGAGATTATAATAGCTACTGAAGGTGTAGACGAAAAAGAATCTGCCGACAGAAGAGAAGTTCAGATGAAAGAATTAGTTAAACCTAATTCCAAGCTTTTTGTTACTTATGATGTAGGTAATAACAGAGATAAACAAATGATAGAACTGATGTCAGATTCTCGTTCGTTAAGAACTATGGCAGAGGCTGTAAATAAGGCTGCAAAATACGGTTGGTCTTTTATTAATTCTACTGTAATGAAAGAAGGTAATGTGGTTACGCATTATTATTATATGAAAAGATAAGCGTCATTTATTATTATATTTAAATCCCATTCCCCTAATAAGGTTTTGGGATTTTTTTTTGAACAGATAAGAATGAATTTAATTATAGTTACCAATGTGTAAATTATTCTTTAAATTTGCTACTTAAATTAAAACGACTATCATGAAACTAAAAAATATTTCTTTATTACTATTCGTATTTATTTCTATTTCTGTTTTTTCTACAGATATAAAACTGAATGATAATGATAATTACTTTAGAGTAACTACTAAATCAGTAACTGATTTTACTTTTATTAATTCCATATCTGAAATACAAACTATGATAGTAAAAACAGAAGAAGGTAATTTTGTGAAGTTAGTTATTCCTTCTTATTCTTCTGATGCGATAGATGGAAATGCAGAATTACCAGTAGTGAAACAACTGATAAGAGTTCCTTTTGGTTCGGATATTAAAATTAAAATTTTAAATAAAGAAGAAACTATTATTAATTTATCTGATTATGGAATTGATTTACCATTATTTCCTAATCAACCTTCTATATCAAAAAGTGCAACTGATGTTCCTTTTTATTATAACTCTACCTTTTACGATATTAATGATTTTACCTCAAACGAATTAGTGAAAACAGAACTTTTAGGAAAAATGAGAGGACAACAATTAGCTAGACTGTCTATTTCTCCTATTCAATATAATCCTGTAAATAATCAGTTAAAAATTATAACTAAATTAGAAGTGCAAGTTTTTTTTAAAAATGTAAATATATCAGAAGATGTAGCTAACAGAAAGAAATATTATTCCTCTGAGTTCGAAACTCTATTTAAGAGTTGTGTAAATTATACTCCAGTAGCAGAAAAAGATGTAATTACTACTTACCCAGTAAAATATGTAATTGTATCTGACCCTCAATTTCAGACGGCTTTACAACCTTTAGTAGATTGGAAAAGAAAGAAAGGATTTTTGGTGATTGAAGAATATACTAATAATCCTTTAGTAGGCACTACAATTACTTCTATTCATAGTTTTATAAAAAATATGTACGACAATGCTACACCACTCGATCCTGCTCCAACTTATTTATTGTTAATTGGTGATTTGGCAGAAATACCTTCTTTTGATAATGGTTCTCATGTATCGGATATGTACTATTGTGAATTTGATGGAGGAGGAGATTTTTATCCAGAAATGTACTATGGTAGGTTTTCGGCAACTACAGCTGCTGAGGTGGAAATTCAAGTAAATAAAACATTAACACATGAGTTATATACTTTTACTGACCCTTCCTTTTTAGATGAAGTAGTTTTGGTAGCAGGTGTGGATGGTAGTTTTGCTCCCACTCATGGTAACGGACAGATAAATTATGGAACAGATAATTATTTTAATACGGCTCATGGATTAACAGTTTATAGTTATCTATATGGTTCTGGCAGTCCAATAACTTCTGATATGTCTAATGCTTCTGCTGCAATTATTTCGGATATAAGTGATGGAGTTGGTTTTGCAAACTATACCGCACATTGCGGTACTTCAGGTTGGTCGGACCCTTCTTTTGAGACTTCAGATGTAAGTGGATTGCAAAATATTGATCAGTTTGGTTTTATGGTAGGAAACTGTTGCCAGTCGAATAAATTTGATGTAAATGTATGTTTCGGAGAAAAACTTTTAAGAGCTCCTAGTAAAGGTGCCGTAGGTTATGTTGGTGGATCTAACAACACTTACTGGGATGAAGATTTTTGGTGGGCAGTTGGTAGTACATCAAATATTACTGCAAATCCTACCTATGCTGCTACAGATTTAGGTTTGTACGATTGCTTAATGCACGAAAATGGAGAAGCACAAGCAGATTGGTTTTATACAGCAGGACAAGTAATTCATTCTGGAAATATGGCCGTAACACAAGCAGGAGGCTCTGAACAATATTATTGGGAAATTTATCATCTTATGGGAGATCCTTCTTTAATGCCTTATATTGGTGTGCCAACTACATTAACTGTTTCTCATTCAGCTGCCACACCAATAGGAACCACTTCTTTTACAGTAAATACTGAAGAGAATGCTTATGTTGCTCTTTCTATGAATGGAGTTTTATTAGATGCACAATTAGCGGGACCTACAGGAATAGTAAACTTAATTTTCCCTACACTATCTATTGTTGGTACTGCTGATGTTGTAGTTACTAAACAATTTAAACAACCTTATATAAGTACTCTAAATATAATTTCCTCCAACGCTCCATTTATAGTTTATAATACACATACTGTAAACGATCCAACAGGAAATAATAATCTGATAGTAGATTATAACGAACTTATAGAATTAGATTTAGAGTTAAATAATGTAGGAAGTCAGCCAACACAAAATGTAGATGTTGTTATTTCTACTACAGACCAGTATGTAACACTAATAGATAGTATAGATTTTCTTGCCACAGTAAGTGCAAATAATGTAATTAATATTTCTTCCCCTTTTATTTTTCAGGTAGCTGCATTTGTTCCCGACCAACATATAGTTACATTTGTATTAACTATTACAGATAACTTAGGTAATAGTTGGAACTCTAGTCTATTTGTTACTTTAAACTCTCCTATATTAGGAGATGTACTATTTACTATAGATGATGCAACTACAGGAAATTCTAATGGAAAAATAGATGCTGGAGAAACATTAAATCTGATTGTAGATGTGGATAATAGCGGACATGCTGAATCTATTAATCTAAATGCGATTTTAAGTTCTTTATCTTCTTATGTAACAATAAACAATCCTTTTGGTGTGAGTGTTTCTTCTTTATTTCCTTTGGCTCAACAATCTACAATATTTAGTATTACTGTAGATGCAAATACTCCTTTCGGTACATTAGCTGAATTCCCTTTTGATATAACAGATGGTATTTATTCTCATAATAATATATTTTCTGAAACTATAGGGGTAATAGATGAAGATTATGAGACAGGAGATTTTACCCAATATTCATGGGTGCAAGGACAATACCCTTGGTTTATTTCTCCTAATATTCCTTATGAAGGAAGTAGTTGTAGTAGATCGTTTAATAATCTGCCAGATAATCAAGATTCTGAAATTGAGATAACGGTTGATGTACTTGCTGCTGGGGATATCTCTTTCTTTAAAAAACTTTCCTCTGAAGAAGATTATGACTTTTTGAAGTTTAAAATAAATGGACAGAAAGTAGGGGAGTGGTCAGGAATAGATGCAGATTGGACTTGGGTTTCTTTTCCTGTAGGAGTAGGAACAAATACTTTTGAGTGGGAATATGATAAAGATGGAGGTCTTTCTTCAGGACAAGATTGTGCTTTTATTGACTATATTGTTTTTCCTCCTATTGATTTAGGGAGTGTTTCTTTAGAAGATAATTTTTCTGAAATTAAATTATTTCCTAACCCAACAATGGGGAGATTTGAAATTTCATTTTCTGATAATAAAAATCATACTGCTTTAATTTACGATATTAATGGAAAGTTAATTTATTCTGAAAACTCATCTAAAAATATCGTTTTTGATATTTCAAATTATTCCGCAGGTACTTATACTGTAAAAATAATGCCTGAAGCTATTACTTATAGTATTGTAAAAAATTAATGACGAAAGCAATTGGTATAGACTATGGTACAAAAAGAGTTGGGATTGCTATTTCTGATTCTACTCAGATTATAGCTAGCGCACTTTGTACTGTATCTACTAAAGAGATATTTAAATTTTTAATTAATTTAGTTGAAAAAGAGAAGGTAGATACTATTGTAGTAGGCGTAGCTAAAAATTTAGATGGAACAGATACAGATAGCACCCTTCTTATTTATCAATTTATAGAAAAGATAAAAGTGTTATTTCCCAAATTAGGGGTACATTCTATAGATGAGCGTTTTACTTCAAAAATTGCATTTCAATCTATAATTGATTCAGGGATTAAGAAAAAGAAAAGACAAAACAAATCTTTGATTGATGAAGTTAGTGCTACTATTATTCTGCAAGATTACCTGTCTTATAAATAACCTTATATTATCAGATTTTTTTTGTAATATTGTATTCTAAAAATTAAACAATATAATTATGAAAAATATTTACACTTTATTATTTGCTAGTTTATTAGCTTTTAATGCTTCTTCTCAGGCTAGTTTTTGTGAAGATTTTGATTCGTATTCAAACGGGGATCCTATTGCACAAACTTCAACTGATTGGGAAACTTGGGGATCTATAACAGCACCAATACCTCCTTTTGCAGATGATGCTTATGTTTCTAATGTGATTTCCAACAGTGGATCTAACTCACTTTATTTATTTTCAGGAGCTACTCAAGGATTGCAAGATGTTGTATTACCATTTGGTGTCGGAACTCCTTATGTTTTAGGAGTTTTTGAATTTACTTCTATGTTTTATGTCAATTCTGGTACTGGTGCTTATTTTAATTTTCAAGCAGATAATTTACCAGGAACAACTTGGAGTTTAGATTGTAAAATGGATTTAGGTACTCTAGTTTTAGAGAATACCGGAAGTAGTTTAAATTTTTTAACTACAACTTATCCAGAAGATGTCTGGTTTGAGTTAAAGATAGTTGCAGATTTAACTTATAATATCTGGGAGTTATTTATTGATGGTGTGTCTCAAGGAAGCTTTACAAATACAACTAATCAGATTGCATCTTTAGATTTGTATCCAATTATTGGTCATGAGTTTTATGTTGATGATATTTGTTATAATTATACTCCCGCGATACTTCCTAACTTAAATGCGAAAATCAATTCTATTTCTTCAGTTAGTGGTTTGGCTGGTCAATCAAGAGATATATCTGTTGATGTATTTAATTTTGGTATAAATACTATTACTTCTTTTGATGTTGATTTCTTGTATAACGGAACAACAATTTCAGAAAACATTACTGGAGTAAATATTCCTTCAGTTACAGGAACTACAGTAAACTTTACTACTCCTCTTAACTTAATTGGTGGTACTAATATTGGTACTGCAACAGTATCCAATGTAAATGGATTAGGACAAGATGATGACCCTACAGATGATTCTATGAATACAGATGTTATTGCTATAGAACCAACTCCTGGAAAATTAGTAATTGGTGAAGAAGCTACTGGTACTTGGTGTGGTTGGTGTCCAAGAGGTGCAGTTGCACTTAATTTTATGGATAGAGATTACTATGGTTACTTTCAGGGAATAGCGGTTCATAATGGAGATCCAATGACTAATACTGCTTATGATGCTGGTTTATCACCTTATATTGGAGGTTACCCTTCAGCTATTGTAGATAGAGGTACAGAAATTGATCCTTCAGGATTTGAACAGGAATTTATACAAAAAATTATATCTCCTATTTCTGCTACATTCACTGGTGTTGCTGTTGCTTCAGCAAATATAATTGATGTTGAAATTTCAACTACAGTAACTTCTGCAATTAGTGGTAACTGGACCTTTGCCTGTGTTTTAGTTGAAGATAGTGTTACAGGTTCTGGAGGTACTTGGTACCAATCTAATTCTTATTCTGGTGGTTCTTCATTAATTGATGTAGATGGAGTTGACTGGATGAATTTACCAGGATGGGTTCCGGATGCACAAATGATTTACAGACATGTAGGAAGAGAGATTTTACCTTCTTTTGGTGGAGGATCTTTACCATCTTCAACTTATAATGTTGGGGATGTGTTTACTACAAACTTCCAATTTACTGCTGACCCTAGTTGGGATATAAATGAAATGCATGTAGTAGGAATGTTGTTAAATAATGGAAATATTGATAATGCAGTTTCTTTGCCAGTATCTATAAACAATAACCCTGTTTCTGTAGATAATATTTCTTCAAATGTTTCTATAAATATCTTCCCTAATCCTGCAGTTTCAACTAGTACTCTATTAATGACTATTGATACTGAGAAAGAAGTTTCTATTTCTGTAAAAAGTATTGAAGGAAAACTAATTGCTAAAGGAAATTATGGTAACATGATAGGTTCTCATTCTTTAACATTTGATATTTCTAATTTTTCTAAAGGAATTTATATAGTTGAAGCTCAAATTGGGAATGAAATAATTGTAAAGAAATTTATTAAGGAATAATTTTTACTAGATATAAAAAATAAAAAATCCCATCTATCATGATAGATGGGATTTTTTTATAATTTATTCTTAAGATATTTAGCTGTGACTGACTTTTTATTCTTTATCAATTGTTCAGGGGTTCCTTCAAAAATAATTTTCCCTCCTTTATCTCCACCTTTAGGTCCCAGGTCAATAATCCAATCTGCACATTTTATAACATCTAGGTTGTGTTCTATACAAATAACCGAATGACCTTTTTTAATAAGTTCATTAAAAGATTTAAGTAATTTATTAATATCATGAAAATGTAGTCCTGTAGTTGGCTCATCAAAAATAAAAATAATTTTTTCGGAATTTTCTCCTTTACCTAAAAATGAGGCTAATTTTATCCTTTGTGCTTCCCCTCCAGAGAGTGAAGAGGAAGATTGACCTAGTTTTACATATCCTAATCCTACATCTTGTAGAGGTTGTATTTTCTTTACAATTTTTTCTTGCTCATTCTCTTTAAAAAACACTAAAGCCTCATCTACTGTTAGGTCTAATATTCCTGATATGTCTTTATCTGAAAATTTTATTTCTAATATTTCATCTTTAAACCTATGTCCTTTACATTCCTCACATAGCAGATGTACATCTGCCATAAATTGCATTTCTACAGTAGTTTCTCCCTCTCCTTTACATTTATTACATCTACCACCATCTACATTAAAAGAGAAGAATCCTGTTTTATAACTCCTGCTTACTGCAAGTTTTTGTTTTGCAAAAAGAGAACGAATTTCATCATATGCTTTTATGTAGGTTATCGGGTTAGATCGAGATGATTTTCCTATAGGATTCTGATCAACAAATTCTAATTTACTGTATTTATTGGTATTTATTGTAGATTCCTTATAGTTTCGTTTTGTAGTAGTTTGGCCAGTGAATTTTTGCTCTAATGATGGTTTTAGTACTTCTCTCACTAAAGATGATTTTCCAGATCCACTTACACCAGTAATTAATGTAAAACATTCTAAAGGTATTTCAACATCCATTTTACTAATATTATTGATGTTTATTCCGTCTATTTTCACAGAATGTTTCCAGTTTCTTCTTTGTTTTGGAACTTCTATCTTCTTCTTCCCAGATAAATATTGAGTAGTTAAACTTTTTTTTGCTTTGTGAATGTCTTCTAATTTTCCTTGAAAGATAAGTTCTCCACCATGAATACCTGCGTCTGGTCCTAAATCAATAATCTGATCTGCTTGTTCCATTATCTCTTCATCATGTTCTACAATAATTACTGTATTCCCAATATCTCGTAAATCCTTCAGTACTTTTATTAGATTTTCTGTATCCTTTGAGTGTAGTCCTATTGATGGTTCATCTAATATATACATAGAACCAACCAAGCTACTTCCTAATGATGTTGCTAGATTAATTCTCTGACTCTCTCCTCCAGATAAAGTTGCCGACTTTCGGGATAATGTTAGATAGGAGAGTCCTACTTTTTCTAAGTATTCTAATCTATTTTTTATTTCAATTAGTATTCTGTCTGCAATTTTTTTTTCGGAAGTACTTAGTTCTAATTTTTCAAAAAACGAAATTGCTTGTTCAATATTCATTTTAGTGATATCCGCAATTGTTTTTTTATTTATTTTAACATATAGTGCCTCTTTTCTCAGTCTACTTCCATCACAAGCATCACATTCGGTTCTACCTCTATATCTGGCAGAAATAACTCTACTTTGTATTTTGTGTTTCTCTCTATCTAACTTATTAAAAAACTGAAATATACCCTTACATTTCCCTTTTCCATTCCATAATAGATCTCTTTCTTCTTTTGATAAATCCTGATATTTTTTATGTATTGGAAAATTATATTCTGCAGAGTTTAAAATGAATTTTTCTTTCCATTTACTTAATTTTATTCCAGACCAGCAACTTACTACTCCACCATATACAGATTGTTTTTTATCTCGGATTACTTTATTCTTATCTATACCTAAAGTAATTCCAAACCCTTCACATTTAGGACAAGCTCCGTAAGGATTATTAAAAGCAAATAAGGGGACAGAGTTTGTTTCAAATACAACTCCATCGAGCTTAAATTTATTTGAAAAAAGAGAATTGATGTTATTTATTTCAACGATACATTCTCCCTTTCCTTCAAAGAAGGCAGTTTCTATTGAGTCGGTAATCCTACTGATTAAGTCGCTATCCTTATCTGAAACTATTATTCTGTCAATGATTAAAAATAATTTCTCTTTTGATAATTTTATCTTTTTTTCTAGAATAGTATTTATTTTTTCTAACTTACCTTTATGTGATATTCTGGAATACCCTTGTTTTAGTAGGGTGTTTAGTTTTTCAGAATTTCCATCTTCTATTTTAGTTAGTAGAATGCAAGCAGTTGATGTTTCCTGATTTGTAATAAATTCTACAACATCTTGTACCTGATGTCTTTTTACAGTTTTCCCAGAAACAGGAGAGTATGTTTTTCCTATTCGTGCGTATAGTAGTTTTAAGTAATCGTAAATTTCTGTTACTGTACCTACTGTTGATCTAGGGTTTTTTGATATTACTTTTTGTTCAATAGCAATTGCAGGGGATATTCCTTTTATTGCTTCTACATCAGGCTTCTGTAGTTTTCCTAAAAATTGTCGAGCATATGAGGATAAACTTTCAATATACCTTCTTTGTCCTTCTGCAAATAAAGTATCGAATGCTAAAGAGGATTTACCAGAACCAGAAACACCAGAAACAACTATAAGTTTGTCTTTAGGTATTTTTAAAGATATGTTTTTTAAATTATGGAGTTTAGCTCCTATAATTTCAATGTATTCCTGATTGTTTTTTTTCTTTTTACTCATTTTCTTTTTCCCTATTTTGCAAATTTAGTTAATAAGATTTAGTTTTTTACAAAACTTTTACTATATTTGTACCGTATTAAAAACAGATTATTAACTAAAAAAAACATTTTATAGACGAAATTTTACTTTAAACTATTTATTAATTAAAACTAAGTAAAATGTCTATTAAACAATCTGATCAAATTTTAGTGCAATCGTACTTAAGTGGTGATGAAGCTGCTTTTGAAGTACTAATAAGAAAACACAAAGATAAGGTCTTTGCTTTTATCCTATCAAAACTCAAAAATTATAATTTAGCACATGATGTATTTCAGGATACATTTATTAAGGTAATTAATTCATTAAAAAGAGGTAAGTATAATGAAGAAGGGAAATTTGTACCTTGGGTAATGAGAATAGCTCATAATTTAGTAATAGATCATTTTCGTAGGCAAAAGAAAACAAGAAGTATTGCCCCAACAAAAGACTTTGATATTTTTGATGTAATTTCTACTGATGAGAAAAATGCAGAAGAAATACTTATTGATGAACAAATTACTTCTGATGTTAAAAAATTAATTCAAGAACTTCCTTCTGATCAGAAAGAAGTGTTAATGATGAGATATTACAGAGATTTAAGTTTTAAAGAAATTGCTGAAATTACTGATGTAAGTATAAATACTGCATTAGGTAGAATGAGATATGCTGTTATTAATTTACGTAAGTTGGTAGAAAAACATAACATTCAATTGCAATTAAATTAGTTTTAATACAATATAGTTTTTAAAGAGTCGTTATTTTATTAATATGAATAAAAAAATATTATATGAAAAGAAACTCTACTTTAGAAAATTTGTATCAGAATTCGCAAATAGAAAAAAAGAAATCTGAAAAAGAGCTAGAAGATAACAATAGTGTAAAAGAAAGTGCAATACAAATGTTAGTTGCCTATTCTCGTTCTGTAAGAAACATTAAAACAAGCTCCATTGGAGATGTTTTAATTGTAAATAACTAATTGGTTTTGGTTTTTTATTTTAGGTCGAACAAATTATTTTGTTCGGCCTTTTTTATTTGTATTTTTGTAATATGAACAAACAAGAAAGAGTTCGTCTCTTCATTGATTATTTTTCGGAAAACCTACCGGAAGCAAAAACAGAGTTAAATTACAGTAATGTTTTTGAGCTTACTGTGGCAGTAGTTTTGTCGGCACAATGCACCGACAAAAGAGTTAATATAATTACTGAAACATTATTTGAACATTTGCCTACAGCAGAAGTAATGGCGGAAGCGTCAATAGATTATATATTTGATCTTATTAAAAGTTGTAGTTACCCAAGGAATAAAGCAAAACATCTATCTGGATTAGCAAAAATGTTGATAGAAGATTTTAATTCTGAAATTCCTGATAGTATAGAGGAATTACAAAAATTACCTGGTGTTGGTAGAAAAACAGCTAATGTCGTGGGGTCCGTTTATTTTGATATTCCTGCTATGCCTGTAGATACTCATGTTTTTCGTGTATCAAACAGAATAGGATTGACTACAAACACAAAAAACCCTCTTCAATCAGAACTTCAGTTACTGAAACTTTTCCCAGAAGAGAAATTGAATATTGCTCATCATTGGCTTATTTTGCATGGTAGGTATGTATGTAAAGCTAGGAGAGCAGAATGTGAAAAATGTGGTATAACTTTCCTTTGTAAATATTATAAAAAACATAAATAAAAAAAGTAGAGTTTGTTAATAACTACAAGCTTTTTTGTTTGAAAATGGATAGATATTTTCTCTTTTTTGTAGTAAATTAAATTATTATGAGCGATAAAGAAAAAACATCTAAATTAAAGGCATTAGAACTTACTTTAGGTAAGTTAGAAAAATCATACGGGAAAGGAGTAGTGATGAAGTTAGGAGATAAGGTAGTGGAAGATATTGATGCTATTCCTACTGGTTCTTTAGGATTAGACACTATTTTAGGTGTTGGAGGATACCCAAGAGGTAGAGTAGTAGAAATATATGGGCCGGAATCTTCAGGTAAAACTACTTTAACGATACATGCAATTGCTGAAGTACAAAAGCAAGGTGGTATTGCTGCTTTTATTGATGCAGAACATGCTTTTGATGCAAGTTATGCAGCAAATTTAGGGGTAGATACAGATGATCTGCTTATCTCTCAACCAGACAATGGAGAACAAGCTTTAGAGATTGCAGATCATTTAATTAGTTCGGGAGCGGTAGATTTGGTGGTAATTGATTCGGTAGCAGCTTTAACCCCTAGATCTGAAATTGAAGGAGAAATGGGAGATAGTAAAATGGGTCTTCATGCTAGATTAATGTCGCAAGCACTTAGAAAACTTACTGCAACTATAAGTAAAACAGGTTGTACTCTTATTTTTATTAATCAGTTAAGAATGAAAATTGGGGTTATGTTCGGAAATCCTGAAACTACAACTGGTGGAAATGCTCTTAAGTTTTATTCATCTGTAAGATTAGATATTAGAAGGATTGGAGCGATTAAGAATGGAGAGGATATTATTGGAAATAGAACTAGAGTAAAAGTTGTTAAAAATAAAGTGGCTCCTCCATTTAAGAAAGTAGAGTTTGATATTATGTTTGGTAAAGGAATATCTAGAAGTGGTGAAGTTTTAGATATGGCAGTAGATACGGATGTAATTAAGAAAAGTGGTTCTTGGTTCTCTTATGGAGAGACAAAATTAGGTCAGGGAAGAGATGCTGTGAAAAATATGATAGAAGACAATCCGGAATTAATGCAAGAGTTAGAAGAGAAAATTAAAGAAGTTGATTCAGCTGAATAATGAAATTTTTTTATGTACTATTTTCTGTTGTTCTTTTTAGTTGTGTAAATAAACCAGTAGAAAAAAAACAAACTGAAGATCCTATTATTATTGTTTCTCATCAGATAGAAAACAATATTACAAATGATTCTTTATATGTAGAAAGAGCTAAAATAAATATTGATAGAAATAGATTAGTAGAAGCTTTAAAAGATTTAGAACAAGCTCTTTTATTAGATTCTACAGATGGACATACTCACTATTTATTTGCAGATGTATTGTTAGAGATGGCAAGAAGAGGAGAGGGGAATTCTGAATCCGCTATTTTATCTGCAAAACATTTTCAAAAAGCTATTTTATACGAGTCTGATTCGGCAATGTCCTATAAAAAAGGAGCAGAAATTTTACTTGCATTTCAGAAGTTTGAGGATGCTATTGAACTTTTAAAGATTTCTTTGTCTATTAATAACACTAATCACCATAGCTATATTTTATTAGGTTATTGTTATAAAGAATTAAACGATATAGAACTTGCAATATCTAGTTTTCAGAAGTCTATTAGTTTAGAAAGTAATAATGAGGAGGCGTACATGCAAATAGGTAATTTATATTATTTTTTAAAAGATTCAAATGCAATTCAGTATTATAATAGTGTTATCTCTTTAAATCCTAACAACCGAATTGCTTATTATAATATCGCTTTATCTTATGATGAAAATCAATATTATAGTAAGGCTCAGGATGCATATCATAAGATATTAGATTTTAAGATTGAAGATATACATTATACAAACGCTTGTTATAACTTAGGTATTATGTTTCAAGAAGCGTTAGAAGATCCTAAAAATGCTATTGATTATTACCTGGAAGCAATAAGAATAAATGAAAAACATTTTTTAAGTTTCTATCAGATGGCATTTTGTTATCAGAAGTTAGGAGATGTAAGGTCTGCAGAAAAATATTATAGAAAGAGTTTAGATATTTCTTCTGGATTTGAGAAAGCTCAGCAACAATTAGATCAATTATTATTAGATAACATAAAATACAAATAAGATGAGTTTACAAAATACAATAACAGACGATATAAAAAAGGCAATGCTTGCCAGAGAAAAAGATAAGTTAGTAGCATTGAGAGCAGTAAAAGCAGCTTTAATTGTAGAGATGTCGAAAGATGGAGCAGATTCTGTTCCGGATGATGTGACAGAAAAAATTATTTCAAAACTAGTGAAGCAGAGAAAAGAGTCTGCTTCTATATTTACAGAACAAGGAAGAGAAGACTTAGCTAAAGATGAAATAGCAGAATTAGAGTACTTAGAAGTTTACTTGCCTGAACAAATGGGAGAGGAAGAGGTAAGGAAGATTGTAAAAGAAGTAGTTGCTCAAGTTGGTGCGTCTTCTCCTGCAGATATGGGAAAATGTATGGGACCACTTATGGGTAGGTTGAATGGGAAAGCGGATGGAAAACTAATTTCAAGATTGGTGAAAGAGGAACTTTCTTAATGAGGTATTAGTTTTGAAAAAATAGATTGAAAAAAAAGGAGAACCGTTAGGTTCTCCTTTTGTAGTATAAGAATAAATTCTTTATTTTACTTTATCTACAATTGCTTTAAAAGCTTCTGGGTGGTTCATTGCTAAATCAGCAAGAACTTTTCTGTTTAACTCAATTCCGTTTGCATGAATTTTCCCCATTAATTCAGAGTAAGACAATCCTTGTAATCTGGCACCAGCATTGATTCGAGCAATCCAAAGTGCTCTGAATGTTCTCTTTTTGTTTTTTCTGTCACGGTATGCATATTGCATTCCTTTTTCAACAGCATTTTTCGCTACTGTGTGAACATTTTTTCTTCTACCAAAGTAACCTTTGGCCGCTTTGATAATCTTTTTTCTTCTTGCTTTTGCAGCAACTGCATTTACCGATCTTGGCATATTTTAATTTTTTTGCTAATTAGCGGCCGAATTTATTTAATGGCACTTAATACTAAGGAGCTGGTTAATAACCTAGTTAATATTAAAGTCCTAACTGATGTTTGATGTTGTTCATGTCTGCTTTATGAACGATACCAGATTTAGTTAAGTTTCTTTTTTGTTTTGTTTCTTTTTTAGTTAGGATGTGGCTTTTAAAAGCGTGTTTTCTTTTAAGTTTTCCTGTTCCTGTAAGCTTGAACCTTTTTTTGGCTCCTGCTTTTGTTTTCATTTTTGGCATTATATACTAATTTTATTTGTTCTTTTTCTTTGGTGCTACCATCATTATCATTTTCTTACCTTCTAACTTAGGCATGTTCTCAATAACACCCACTTCCTCTAGTGCTTGTGCTAGTTTTAAAAGTAAAATTTGTCCTTGTTCTTTAAATACAATTGTTCTTCCTCTAAAGAATACAAAAGCTTTTACTTTAAATCCGGATTCTAAAAAGTTGGTTGCATGTTTTAATTTGAAATCAAAATCGTGTTCTCCAGTGTTAGGTCCGAACCTTATTTCTTTTATTACAACCTTAATAGCTTTCGACTTAATAGTTCTTTGCTTTTTCTTTTGGTCGTAAATGAACTTTTTATAATCTATTAACTTACAAACAGGAGGCTCCGCAGTTGGTGAGATTTCTACTAAATCTAAATCCAATTGATTAGCTAAATGAATGGCCTCTTTAGTGGATACTATTTTAGGTTCGGTATTATCACCTACTAATCTGACATGTGTAGCTTTAATGTGATGATTAATTTTGTGTAGGTCTTTTTTCTCTACTCTCTTTCTGCTGAATTGTTTCCTTGCGATTACTCTTTGTTTTTAGTTATTAAATTTTGTTACTTCTTCTATTTCTTTATTTATAGCATCAATCAGTGTGTCAGTTTTCATACTTCCTAAATCTTCTCCACCATGTTTCCTAACAGATACAGTCTCTTGATTTTTTTCTTTTTCACCGACTATAATCATGTAAGGTGTTTTTGATACTTCTGCATCCCTAATCTTTCTTCCTGTTTTCTCTGACCTCTGGTCAATTCGGCCGCAAATATCGTAATTTTTTAGTAATTGCAATACTTTATTAGCATAATCGTGATATTTTTCTGAAATAGGTAGAATCACTACTTGTTCTGGGGTTAGCCAAAGGGGGAAATTGCCTCCACAATGTTCTATTAAAACCGCTACAAATCGTTCCATAGAACCAAATGGAGCTCTGTGAATCATTACAGGTCGGTGTTTCTTATTGTCGGCACCGGTATATTCTAGTTCAAATCGTTCCGGTAAATTGTAGTCCACCTGAATAGTTCCTAATTGCCATTCTCTACCTAAAGCATCTTTTACCATAAAATCTAGTTTAGGACCATAAAAGGCCGCTTCCCCATATTCTATTACTGTTTCTAACCCTTTTTCGGCTGCTGCTTCAATAATGGCTGATTCTGCTTTTTTCCAGTTCTCATCCGAACCAATGTATTTTGATTTATTTTCTGGATCTCTCAAAGAAATTTGTGCTTTGAAATCTTCAAAACCTAAGGCTTTGAAAACATACAATACCAAGTCAATTACAGAAATAAATTCTTGTTTTACTTGGTCAGGACGAACAAATAAATGAGCGTCATCTTGTGTGAAGCACCTTACTCTGTTTAATCCGTGTAATTCTCCTGATTGTTCGTAACGATATACTGTACCAAATTCTGCAAAACGAACTGGTAAGTCTTTATAAGAATATTGTCTTGTTTTATAAATTTCGCAATGGTGCGGGCAATTCATAGGTTTTAAGAAAAACTCTTCTCCTTCATTAGGAGTTTTGATAGGTTGGAACGAATCCTCTCCGTATTTTTCGTAATGCCCGGAACAAACATATAAATCTTTGTGGCCGATATGTGGTGTGATTACGGGTAAGTAACCTGCCTGTGTTTGTGCTTTTTTAAGGAAGTTTTCTAGTTTTTCTCTTAGTTGTGCTCCTTTAGGTAACCATAATGGTAAACCTTGCCCAACCTTTTGTGAGAATGTAAAAAGTTCCATTTCCTTTCCTAATTTTCGGTGATCTCGTTTTTTTGCTTCCTCCAATAATTCAAGGTGTGCTGTAAGTTCCTTTTGCTTAGGAAATGAAACCCCATAAATACGAGTAAGTTGTTTTCTGTTTTCATCACCTCTCCAGTAAGCACCCGCAATAGATAATAACTTAAATGCTTTTATTTTTCCTGATGAAGGAATGTGTGGCCCTCTACATAAATCGGTAAAATTACCTTGTGTGTAAAAAGTGATTGTTCGGTCTTCTAAACCTTCTAAAAGTTCTAATTTATACTCATCTCTCTTTTTCTTGAAATAAGCAGTAGCTTCTTCTTTTGAAATCTCCCTTCTATCGAAAGACATTTTCTGAGAAGCCAATTCCTTCATTTTTTGCTCAATTTTAGGCAACTCATCAGAAGATAAAACTTTGTCTCCTAAATCGATATCGTAATAAAAACCATTATCGATTGCCGGACCAATACCCAACTTAACACCAGGATAAAGTGCTTCTAATGCCTCTGCCATAATGTGTGCAGAAGAATGCCAAAAACTCATTTTACCTTCCTTATCGTTCCAAGTATGTAGGGTAAGGGTAGAATCGGTGGTGATGGCTCTGTTTGCATCCCATACTTCACCATTTACACTAGCCGAAAGCACATTTCGTGCCAGCCCTTCAGAAATTCCCATAGCAATTTCCATTGCGGAAGTTCCACTTTCTACTTGTTTGATACTTCCATCAGGAAGAGTAATGTTAATCATTCGTTTTTGTTTTAGAAGGTTGCAAATGTAAGGATTTGATGTTAGATATCAGTAGTGAGAACTTGTTTTTTTATTCATTTTGTCTTGAAGCAAAACGAATCAAAAGTTCAAGACTGGATTGTTTTAAATCAGTAATAATTATTTTTTAAACAAAATAAACTCCCTAGCGGTCGGGCAGGATTTTGTAGACTACTAATTTCAGAATAATTTCGAAAACAATAAGGTCGGTTAGTGGAAGGGTTATGGAGAGGTACCATCTTGAAAGAATTTCTAGATTAGCGGAAATGTTATATTCTTTAACAAATATGTCTTCATATAATATGATTTGATAATAAATTACAAGTTTTCACACTAGATTGTGAATGTCATTTTTTTATGATTGTATCACTCCAGGGTTATACGATTCTTTAATAGGTGAATTATTAGCAGCTTCAATTCCCATAGAGATTACTTTTCTGGTTTCCAGAGGATCGATAATAGCATCTACCCACAAACGAGATGCAGCATAGTAAGGAGAGGTTTGCCTATCATACCTATCGGTAATGGTTTTTAAAAGTAACTTTTCTGCTTTCTCATCAATTTCTTCTCCTTTTGCTTTTAAAGATGCTTTTTCAATTTGTAATAAAACCTTAGCGGCTTGTTCACCTCCCATAACTGCCATTTGAGCCGTTGGCCAACTAACAATAAGTCGTGGGTCGTAGGCTTTACCACACATGGCATAATTACCCGCTCCATAGGAATTACCAATAATAATTGTAAACTTAGGAACTACAGAATTTGCCATAGCATTTACCATTTTGGCACCATCTTTAATAATACCACCATGTTCGGATCGAGAACCGACCATAAAACCAGTAACATCTTGTAAGAATACCAATGGTATTTTCTTCTGGTTGCAATTGGCAATAAAACGGGCTGATTTGTCTGCAGAGTCCGAATAGATAACTCCACCGAATTGCATTTCTCCTGTCTTGGTTTTAATCATTTCCCTTTGATTGGCAACAATACCTACTGCCCAACCGTCTATTCTGGTATATCCGCAAATTATAGATTTACCATATCCTTCCTTATATTCTTCAAAATCGGAACTATCCACCAAGCGAGAAATGATGTCCTTCATGTTGTAAGGTTTTGATCTTTCTCTAGGTAAAATTCCGTAAATTTCTCTTTCGTCCTCTTTTGGTTTTTTAGCTTCTTTCCTGTTGAATCCTGACTTTTCGTTATCGCCAATTTTATCCATAATGTTTCGGATTTTATCTAAGGCATCTTTATCGTCCTTGGCTTTGTAATCCGTAACTCCAGAAATTTCGCAATGGGTAGTAGCACCCCCTAAAGTTTCGTTATCAATACTCTCGCCAATAGCCGCCTTTACAAGGTAACTACCTGCCAAAAATATAGATCCTGTTTTGTCTACAATAAGTGCTTCATCTGACATAATAGGTAAGTAAGCACCCCCAGCAACACAAGCACCCATAACTGCAGAAATCTGTGTAATACCCATTGAACTCATTCTGGCATTGTTCCTGAACATTCTTCCGAAATGTTCTTTGTCCGGAAAAATTTCATCTTGCATAGGTAAAAATACTCCAGCACTATCTACCAAGTAGATAATTGGCAATCTATTTTCCATTGCAATTTCCTGCAAACGCAAATTCTTTTTTGCCGTAATAGGAAACCAAGCTCCCGCCTTTACAGTAGCATCATTGGCAATAATAATACATTGTTTTTCCTTAACATAAGTGATAACCGCAACTACGCCACCAGAAGGACATCCTCCGTATTCTGCATACATTCCTTCCCCAACAAAAGCACCAATTTCTAAGAAATTGGCATCTGTGTCTTTTAGGTAATCAATACGCTCCCTAGCGGAAAGTTTTCCTTTTGCATGTTGCTTTTCAATTTTCTTTTTACCACCACCCAAAGAGACTGTTGCGTGCTTTCTTTTCATCTCTGAAATTAATAACCTCAAACTATCGTCATTCTTATTGAATTCTAAATCTGCCATTCTGTAATTTTTGACAAAGGTAATAATAGTTATTAGTTGTTAGTTTCCTGTAGTTAGTTTTTTGTAGGAATATTTAAATCTAAATTTAATAGATATTCCTCTGTTTCAGGTCCTAAATTAAAGAGTAAGTCTAAAATGGATAGGTGGGGGATGAAATTATGTTTTTCATTGAATACCTGTTCGTATTTATTTTCTTTTTCCGTATTGAAGGTGTGATTTCGGAAATCATTACCACTAAAATTAGCTTGAAATTCGGTAGTAATTTTCATCTCCCTCTCTTCTTGTAGAAGTTGTAGTATTTTATGTGTTAAATTCAGGTTAAAATCGAATAGATTAATGAATGTAGAATTGTAAAAATATTCTAGCTCATCTTTATAGTAATCAAAAAAAGGAGAGGAGTTGTATGCCGAAACAATAGATTGCCAATGTAACTTTTGCCACTTGTCCTTGTTAGAAATGTGTATTTCTTCAATAATTGTTTTGTCGGAAGATTTTCGTTGTTTAGGAATAGTTAAAGTTTGTTTACCGTTAGCTCCTAAAATAGAACACCTATTACGAACAGATTGTTTTACGAAATGTTCTTTAGATTCTATATGTACTTCCTCTGCTTTTAGAATAATAGCAAAATAACTAATAGGCCCTAAATAAGCGATAGGCAGTAGTACTTTCAATTTATTTTACGGAATTAAATAATCGTTCCCAACGGATTCCTTTTCCGTACTTATCGTAACTCATCCAGATAAATAATGCCTTACCTACAATGTGGTTTTCAGGTACATATCCCCAAAATCTACTATCGGCAGAATTTTGTCTGTTATCTCCCATTAGCCAGTAATAGTTCTGCTTAAAAGTGTAATTAGCAGATCCGTTTTCTTTTATTTCTGTTTTTATATTTTGAAAAGCATCTACATTACCCATCTCTTCTCCTTCATACCTTTTTAGTACTTGCTTATAGATAACAAGGTTTTCGGAAGTTAAAGTGATTGTTGTACCCATTTTTGGTATTGTTATAGGTCCGTAATTTTCTTCATCCCATTGATAGTCTGAATGTACCATAAATCCATCAGGATTCATTATTTTACTTTTGAAAATATTTCCTTGTGATCCGGTAGTCCATATTGAATCGACATAGATTTTTGTTTCTAAATCTGTAATTGCTGCTTCCGTACAATTTATTACGTATAAATTTTTTGTTCCTCTAATATTTTGTATGTCAGTAGGGTATATATCGTAATCCTGATATAGTTTTTCTTTATTTAAACCGTTTTTTGTTTTCACAAAATATCTTCTTTGTTGTTTCATCCAGTCGTGTCTAGTTTCCCTTTCTCCATTAATAAAAAGAGTTCCATTCTCAATTTTCACTTCATCCCCTGGTATGGCAACACATCTTTTTACATAATTTTCTTTTTTATCAATTGGTCTTCCCTCTCTTTCTGCTGGCCAGTTAAAAACCACACAATCGTTTCTCTCTACTCCAATAGCTGAGCTTTCGTTAGCATCCGACCATCCAGACATTCTGTGATAAGCCAGTTTTATGATTTCGGAATAAGACTTACCTCCTACAAATGGAAGTGTATGATGTACTAAGGGAAATGAAAGTGGTGTGATAGGAACTCTAGGACCGTAGGATGTTTTACTTACAAATAGATAATCTCCTACCATTAATGATTTTTCCATTGATGGAGTTGGTATAGTGTAAGCTTCTATAAAAAAAGTTCTTAATAAGGTAGCCGCAATTACAGCAAATAGTATAGCATCCGCCCAACTTCTGAACTGGCTTTTTGGTTTCTCTTTGTTTACTTTTCTCTTTTTCCAGAATCTGTAGTTGATTGTTTTCCAGAAAATAATATCTCCCACAATAAAAGGAATGAAATATAACCATTCTCCACCAATAAGGAAAATAGTAATAACCCATATTATACTAAAAGACCAAAAGAATTTTCTTTTCTTAGATAAATCCCAGTTTTCTATATTTTTTAAATCTCGTAACATGTTTTTATTTTTTTAAGAATGCAAATTTAGAAATTTAACGATAAATTTAACCCTTGATTCTTAAAATTTGAAAAAGGTGTGATATTTAGTGAGATATCATCAGACACATTAAAGTGATAGAGATGAGCACCTACAGATGCATCTACTACATTTAAAACATATACGGCTATAAATGAGAAATAAGAAATTTCCCGATTTCTACGGTAGTAATCTTTAAGTATTTTTAGTTCAGAATAACTGTAGTCATTTCCATTTACTATCTGGTTGGAACTATTGTTATTTATACTATTGATAGCTGCAGATTTGTATAAATTATATTTTTGATTATTTTCGTTTATATAATGTGCAGAAGAGAGTATTCCCGCATAAATTATTGGTACTTTCCAGTATTTTTTGGTGTAAATCTGTCCAGTACCAGGCAGAATGACAGAATATATTGCGGCTTTTTTAGGTGACTTTACTTGAGAAAAAACAGAAACAGAAAGCAGAGTACAAATAAATAAAATGTACACTTTTTTCATTATTTCAGATTATTTAATTTTTCAATTAATTGATTTAAGTCTTCATCTGATTTAAAAGGAATAATTAATTTACCTTTTCCTTTTTTTGTTCTTTTTATCTCTACTTCTTTTGCTAAATACTTTCCTAAATTGTGCATCATTTGCTGAGAAGAAAAGGGTAGGGAGTTGGGCAGTGTAGCTGTTTTCTTTTTTGAAGTTCTTTTGTATCCTATTTCTGCAAATGTTTTTACCATTTGTTCTACTTCCCTAACCGAGAATCCGTTTGCAATAGCATCATGAAAAATGTTTAATTGAGTTTCAGAATCTTTAATATTTATAAGAGCTCTGGCATGTCCCATACTTAATTCTCCTTTTTGTAATGATAATTGTATTTCTTCTGGAAGTTTAAGTAGTCTTAAGAAATTTGCAACGGTACTTCTCTTTTTCCCTACTCTTTCAGAACACTGTTCCTGAGTTAACTTACATTCAGTCATTAATCGTTGGTAGGATAAGGAAACTTCAATAGGGTTTAAATTGCTTCTTTGTATGTTTTCTACTAATGCCATTTCTAACATTTGTTGGTCATTTGCAATACGAATAAATGTAGGGATTTCCTTTTTTCCAGCCATTTTAGATGCTCTTAATCTTCTTTCTCCAGAAATCAGTTGGTATTTATCATTTCCTAATTTACGAACGGTAATAGGTTGAATGATGCCTAGATTTTCAATAGAAGTGGTTAATTCTTCTAATTTCTCTTTGTTAAAATCAGTTCGGGGTTGAAATGGATTAGTGCTTATTTTGTCCAAGCTAATAGTACTTACATTTCCTACTACATTTTCTTTTGTTTCTGTTTTTGTAGTAGTAATGTCTGTTTCCGGACTTCTTAAAATAGATCCTAATCCTCTTCCTAAAACGCTTCTCTTTTTACTCATTGCTTACTAATTTTTCTTCTGATTTTTTCTCTTTTTTTAGTAATTCTGATGCTAAATTTAGGTAGTTAACAGATCCTTTACTTGTAGCGTCATGTATTATAATTGTCTCTCCGTATGAAGGAGCTTCTCCTAATGTAACATTTCTATGTATTATGGTGTCAAACACTAAATCCTGAAAGTGAGTTTTCACTTCTTCAACCACCTGGTTAGATAGTCGTAATCGAGTATCATACATGGTAAGTAGTAATCCTTCAATAGTTAATTCTGGGTTTAATCTTCTTTGAACAATTTTCACTGTATTTAATAGTTTTCCTAATCCCTCTAAAGCAAAATATTCACATTGTATAGGGATTAAAACAGAGTCGGCAGCTGTTAGAGAGTTTAAAGTTAATAGTCCTAATGAAGGTGCACAGTCAATAATAATATAGTCAAAATCATCTACAATATCTGCAATTGCATCTTTCATCATGCTCTCTCTAAACTCTTCATTTATGAGTTCAATTTCCGCCCCTACTAAATCGATATGTGCTGGCATTAAAAATAAATTAGGACTCTTTGTTTCTAAAATAATATCTCGAGCTTTTACTTTCCCAATAATGCATTCATAAACTCCATTTTCAATTTCTCTTGGGTCGAACCCTACTCCTGAAGTGGAATTAGCTTGCGGATCTATATCTATTAATAGAACTTTCTTTTCTAACACTCCTAATCCTGCAGATATATTTATAGCAGTGGTAGTTTTACCTACTCCTCCTTTTTGATTTGCAATTGCAATTATTTTTCCCATTTTTTATTAGTTTTTTGAACTTTTCAAAAATACAACTATATCTGCCGGATTATATTTTGTAGAGTATCACTTATTAACAAAAAACAGAAAGTTTTGAATAAAAAAACTATTTTAGTGAACTTTTGTAATATATGTAAGAAAATGTTATTCCTTTTCTTCTTTCCCTAAATCGTCAAAATTAACTTCTGTAAATTCAGTTATTGAATCTTCTTTAGGTTCTATTGGTTCTGTAATTTTTGTAACTTCTGTTTTTTCAATGATAGAGTTTGTTTCTTCCTCTATTTTTTCTTTATTTAGAGATATGATTTCCTCTCCTCTTTCTTTAATGATGTAGTCCATCATTTCATTCATATGATCTTTAAAGTTTTGAAAATCTTCTTTATAAAGATATATTTTATGTTTTTTATAGAATGGTGTTCCATCTGTATTAAAATCTCTTTTACTTTCAGTAACAGTTAGGTAAAAATCATCCGCTCTAGTAGATCTTACATCAAAAAAGTAAGTTCTTCTTCCTGCTCTTAACGATTTAGAATAAATTTCATCTCTATTATCTTTCATCTTATTTATTTTTATTTTAAACTATTACAAATGTAATAAAAAAATGAGTACTTATTGAATATACACTATATCTAAATTCAAATTTGATAAAATAATATATATGTATTCTTAATTAATCTTTAATGGTAAGTCTTAACACTGAACAGGTAGAGTTAATAGCAAATTTATCCTTACCCGTACCAAATAGTATAGTTATCCAATTATCTTTTTTTGGTGTTCCTAATATTAATAAATCGTGTTCTGCAGTCATTTCAGAGACAGTTTCAATTGGATCTTCTGAGGGTATAACGAGTAATTTTCCTCTAGTTCCTTCTAATTTTTTGTTGGTATTATTCCTCATGCTTTCTAATTGTTCTGTTTTTATGTCTTTTTCTACTACATGGAGTAGGGTGAATTCTGAATTATAATACTTGCAAATTGCATTGGTAGTTTCTATTAACTTATCTGTATCTTTACTGTTGTGTCGAATGGATAATAACACCTTTTCGAATCGTGTTACTCCGTTGCATTTAAATAGTGCAAAATTAGAATTAATATGACTAACAATCCAACCGATAGGGTTACTGAAAAGGATACCGTTATAAGCTCTACCATTCCAACTTAATATTAACCATTCTATATTTGTCATTTCACTTAGAGCTTGCATTGTACTAGTTAGTTTGTGTGTAGCTATAGATTCGAAATTAATATCCAGATTATTGCGATTACTTAATGTTTTAACCATCCTTTCTAAGGATTTTTTTTTAGGTTTTTTCTCATTAAAATCATCTAATGAAGTTTGGTCAGGTACTTCAATAATATTTAAGGTTTGTATTTTTGATTTTGTATTTAAAGATGCTCCTATTTCAATTAGTGTTTCTGGAGAAATTTCATTACCTAATAGTGGTACAATCACCCCAGCCTCTTTATCTATATTTATATTTAATAATTCTTCTCTTTCTTTTTTGCCCAGTTTTTTTAAGTGTTTGTATCTTCTTTTTTTACCAAATAAAAGATAAGAAGCAGGCATGTGGCCATATCTTTTTAATACTCCTGTTCTAGAAGCATTAATTCCATAGCTGTAGTAAATTGAGATGCCAATAATTGAGATAACTAGTATAGTAATAAGTGGTAACATTCCTAAATAGAAAAGTAGAATAATCCCACTAATAATTCCAAATATTTGCATAAATGGGTATAGTGGAGTTTTGTATGTTGGATTATACCATTGTACAGAAGTTTCCCTTAAAATAATAACGCTCATATTTACTGATATAAACATGAAAACCTTAAATGCACTTGCTAGTTTTGCAATTTTCTCAATATCAAGAAAGATAATTACAAACCCCATGGTTATACCAGTTAAAAGAATCGTATTTATTGGTGTTAGATATTTACTATGAACCTTTGTTAAATCTGAGGGTAATAATTTGTCTACTGCCATAGCAAAAGGAAATCTAGAGGCAGCTAGGATTCCTGAGTTAGCAAGAGAAATAAGAGTTACAACTCCTATAATTCCAATTAAAATCTCTATTATTGGTATTTTAAAGGTCTTAGCTAATGTATGTAAAGGTTTGATGTCATTTTTTAATTCTGATAATGGAATGTTTCCTAATAATACATATGAAACTGAGATATATATTAAGGCTATAAATGTTAATGAAAAAATCATTGCAAGTGGAATGTTTCTTTGTGGATTCTTGATTTCTCCAGCAATAGCAGCAATCTTTGTTACTCCTGCATACGCTACAAATACAAAAGCAACAGCACTAATAAATCCAGAATTCCCACTAGCTAGGAATGGGGAAAAAAGTTCATTATTGATATTTGGGAAACTAAAAATAACTAATGAAATTAAACTTAATAAACTAAGACTAACTATTATTATTTGAATATTTCCTACCTTTTTTGTTCCAAATATATTTAAAATAATAATCAATAATAAAAAAACTAAAGACACATATTTTATTGAGTATTCTGGAATATTAACAAAAACTAATAAATAAGCACTTAATCCCACTAAAGCAAATGCACTTTTTAATAGTAGAGATGCCCATAGTCCTAATCCGGAAATTGTTCCCATTAATGGACCTAACGCTCTTTCAATAAAAACATATGCTCCTCCAGTTTTAGGCATAGCTGATGATAACTCTGATTTTGATAATACTGCTGGAAGTATTGATACAGCTGCAACTAAAAAGGCTAACCATAATGATGGTCCAGTTATTGCAGAAGCTATTCCTGGAATTATGAATATACCTCCCAACATACCTGCAATACTAATTGCAATTATGGCAGGTAATGATAATGTTCTTTCTAATTTTTTCAAGTGGTTATTATTTTAATGCAATATAATAAATATTTTTAGATGCAGTAATTTTTTTATAAACTTTTGAATTGTTAATTTAGCATTTAAAATATTAAGATATGAAAAAGTTAGTACTTTCAGATGTACACGAAAGTTTAGGAGGTAAAATGGTAGACTTTGCTGGTTACTATATGCCAGTTCAATATTCTAAAGGTGTTAAATTTGAGCATCAAATTGTAAGGCAGGAAGTGGGAGTTTTTGATGTTTCACACATGGGAGAGGTTTTTGTAAGTGGTGAGAATTCATTAGATTTTTTACAATCTATTACTTCTAATGATGTAAGTAAATTAACGGTAGGTAAAGTTCAGTATACCTGTTTACCTAATGCAGATGGAGGTATTGTAGATGATTTTTTATTGTATAAAATAGAGGAAAATAAATACCTTTTAGTAGTTAATGCTTCTAATATGAAAAAGGATTTAATGTGGATTAATGATCATAATTCTTTTAATTGTACTATTGACAACCAATCTGAGAACTATTCGTTGCTTGCAGTTCAAGGTCCTCATTCTATAGAACTTTTACAACAACTTACTGATGTAGACTTATCAGAAATAAAATATTATAATTTTAAAATAGGTAATATAGCTGGAGTAGATAATGTTATTTTATCGAGAACGGGTTATACTGGGGAGATTGGTTTTGAACTATATGTTAGGAATGAAGGTACAAAACAATTATGGGATGCTTTGTTTTCTACTAATATAAAGTTAGAAGCAATAGGACTGGCTGCTCGTGATACTTTAAGATTAGAAAAAGGATTTTGTTTATATGGAAATGATATAAATGATTCTACTTCTCCTATAGAAGCAGGATTAGGTTGGATTACAAAATTTACCAAGAAGTTTGTGAATTCAGAAAATTTGAAAAAACAAAAAGAAGAAGGAGTAAGTAGAAAACTAGTAGCTATTGAGTTAATTGATAAAGGAATTGCCAGAAAAGATTATCTTATTGTAGATGTAGATGGAAAAGAAATAGGGGTGATTACTTCCGGTACTATGTCTCCAACTTTAAATAAATCGATCGCTTTAGGTTATGTTTCTTCTGAGTATAAATCTGTAGACTCTGAAATTTATATTCAAGTACGAAAAAAACAAATTAAAGCTAATGTAGTTTCTTTACCATTCGTAAAATGAGAAATATAAATGTTTGTTTGTCTACTAGTTTATTCCCATTTTATAATGAAGGCAATAAGTTAGTTGTTGTGGTAGATATACTTAGAGCTACCACTGTTATTTCCACCGCTTTTCATTATGGAATAAAAGATTTAATTCCTGTTAGTGTAGTAGAGGAAGCACAGGGATATCTTAATAAAGAAAGTTATATTGTAGCTGCAGAACGAAATGCAGAGCCTATTGAAGGGATTCCTTATGGCAATTCTCCTTTTCAGTATATGAATGAAAAAGTGAGAGATAAAACTTTAGTATTAACCACCACTAATGGAACTAAAGCAATACATTTATCTAAACATCATGAAGTAATAACAGCATCATTTGTAAATATTAATGCCGTTTTTAATTATATACTGCAATCTGATAAAGATGTTATTATTTTTTGTTCAGGATGGAAAGGTTTGCCTAATATGGAAGATACCATTTTTGCAGGTCAATTATCTAAAATGCTAATGAGTTCTAAACAATTTTCCTCTAAATGCGATTCTTTACTTTCTTCTATTTCTTTATATAAGTCTTCTGATGATGATATGTTTTCTTTCTTAGAACATTCTGCTCATAGAATCCGATTAAAACATTTAAATATGGAACAAGATACAAAGTTCTGTTTGTCCCCTAATTTAAAATCTGAAATTGTACCACTATTTAAGGATAGTAAATTAATTCCTTATGAGAAATAAGAATATTTTTATACTTCTATTTTTATCATTTGCTATTTCAGTAAATTCAATTCCTCATTGGGTAGATGCTGAAGAACCAGTTTTAGATGGAATGCAAAAATCTTCTACTCCTTTTACAGAAGAGATAAAAATTGATCATAAAATTACTAAGGAAGATGCCCGAGGACACCAACATTAATTAGTTAAAAGTATATCCGAAAGAAAGAGATCCTGCTTGTAAGGATTTCTGATATCCTTCATCTATATTTTCAAATCCTAACAATCCTAAATATAGATTTAAATCTACATCCAAATGTTCTGTTATAAAGAAAGAAAGTCCTAAATTTAAACCGGCGTCCATTGTGTTTACTCCTTCAATTTCTCCGTTAAAAGCATCTGCAGTTCTTACTGCATCTTCTTCAGTAACTACTTTTACTACATTGTTAGAAATTAAATATCCTCCACTAGGACCTACTAATAAAGAAAATCTATCCGTAACTCTGTACTCAAAATTTGCATCTAAAGTTACATAGTCCATTGTATAAGTTTTCACTTCATTACCTGTAGTTCTGATAGTATCTTCATTCCAAGTTCTTTTTTTCTCTGATATTACACCGAATTGAGAATAAGAAACAGTAGGACTGATGTACCATCTTTTAGATAATTTCAAATCAATAAATGCTCCTGCTTTTACTCCATTATTATAAGTAGTAGTAGGTAGTCCTAATCCATCATCTGGTTTTACTAAACCTAAAAATAAATAGTTGTACTGTGTGTAATTAAAACTAGAATGATTTAGACCTACTTTAATTCCGTAATGAGGTACACTAAGGTTTTGAGCATTGGTATTAAATGCGAAACTGCTTATAAGAAGTAAAAATAATATTTTTTTCATTTTTTATTTTTTTGCAAATATATAGAAAATTTAACTTTAAGAATTTAACATTACTGGCATAACTAACATTAGAGTTTCTTCTCCTTCTTCTTGTCCGTCTAAAGGAAGTAAAATTCCAGCTCTGTTAGCAGCACTCATTTCTAAGTTTATCTCTTCCGATCCTATGTTGTTTAACATTTCAATCATGAATTTAGAGTTAAACCCTATTGTCATATCCTCTCCCTGGTATTGACAAGATAATCTTTCTTCTGCTTGATTTGAGAAGTCTAAATCTTCAGAAGAAATATGTAATTCACTCCCTTTAATAGAAAGTCGTATTTGATGAGTTGTTTTATTAGCGTAAATAGAAACTCTTTTTATAGAACTTAGAAGTTTAGAAGTAGCAATAGTAAGTTTATTAGGATTTTCTTTAGGTATAACAGCTTCATAATTTGGGTATTTTCCGTCAATTAATCTGCAGATAATTGTTGTACTATCAAAAGTAAACATTGCATTTGTTTCATTGTAATCAATTTTAAGATCTCCCTCCGAATTTAGAGTGTTTTTAAGTAGAGTTAAAGGTTTTCTTGGTAGAATAAATGATGCAGTTGCTTCTGCACTAAAATCATTTCTGACATGTTTTACTAGTTTATGTGCATCTGTTCCTACAAAAGTAATTTTCTCTGCAGATAGTTCACAAAACATTCCTGACATTACTGGCCTTAATTCATCATTTCCGCAAGCAAAAAGAGTTTTGTTTATTGCGTTTACAAATGTGTAAGAGCTAATAGAAGCAGTACTTGCTGAACTTAATGTAGGTGTTTTAGGAAATTCTCTTGCATTTTGTCCTGAAAGTTTATAGATTCCATTTTCTGAATTTATTTCAATACCATAATTTTCATCATCAATTAAAAAAGTAAGAGGCTGACTAGAAAATGTTTTTAGTGTATCTAATAAAAGTTTTGCAGGAATAGTAATTTTACCATTGTCGGAAGTGTCTGCACTAATTATTGTTGACATAGTTGTTTCTAGGTCAGAAGCAATAATTTTCATCTTCCTATCTTCAATTTCAAATAAAAAATTATCTAGTATTGGAAGTGTGTTTCCTGTACTAAGAACTCCACTTAGTTTTTGTAATTCTTTTAATAGTTCCGAACTATTTACTATAAATTTCATAATCAATTTTGTTTTTTTTAAATGATGCTCAAATATATTGCAATACAAACTTAATTTACAACAATTATTCTTTCAATTCAGAAATAGTAATTAACACTTTGTTGAAAATATTTTTTTGTATTATAACTAATTCAGAATTGTTCCATTTTGCATATAGATTTTCTACAGAGGTATTGTGTTCTTTTGTAGTGTTTTGAAGCTCTGTTTTATCGTATATAATTAAGGAGTCGATACTGTTTTCTTTCTGAATGTATATTTTTTTAATTAAAATAAAGTCAGATGATTTTAGCTTTGGTTTATATACTCCACATTCTAATTTGTTAAAACTAATGATGAAATCCTGTAGTTTTTCTGATAAAGCATCTACTTCCTTTTCTTTATAATCATATAATTTATTATTTCTAGTATCTAAAGTAAAGGAAGATTCTTCCTGTTCTATATCCTCTACTTTAATAGAGTGTATTTCTTTTTTATCTATGGAGATGGTAATGGGTTCTCTCCATCGATTTGCATTTACATAAGTCCCTTCTAAACCATATTTAGGGTTTAAAATTCCTGGATGTCTATTAGGAATGGTTAAAATATATGCTGTTCCCGATCCTTCCATTATCATATAAGTACCTTGATGATCAGAAGTATTTCCTCCAATGTAATAGCTTTTCACCTTCTTTTTTTCATTATATACTTCTACTTTCACTCCGCTAGTGGCAATAGTTTTTATTACAAAATCCATCTTTTGGCTAGATACCGAACTTTTTACTCTAATATCTTTCATTACTTCAAGAGTATAATCTATTTGTCTGTCCCATACTTTATGATTGTCATTAATAGTCCAGTTTTTACCGTCTTTTTTCAGTTCAATTTTATTTCCTGATTTGTCGCTCATTACTATCATACTTATTTCTTCTGTATTAGAAATAGCAAAGTCTCTATCGTTTATCTTTTCTTCTACACAAGAAGAAAAACCAATAGTTGTAAGTATAAAAAGATATTTTGAAAAATTATTATTTCGCATATTTTTGTTTTCTGATGTAAGTGAAAATTAAGTAAATTAAAAATAAAATAAATAAAGGAATTAATGTGTTTCCAACCTTAATTAAAGGGGTTTTTTCCTTTATCTTTTTAGTTTTTAAAGTTCTTAATTCTTCTTTCGTTTTATTTCTAATTTTCGTGAGGTTTTCGTCTCCGCATAAGTATTGAATAGAGTTTAAAATAAAATTACTATTAGCGGAATATACTTTTTTCTGAAAGGCGTCATATCCTAATTCAAAATAAAAGTTGGGAGAATTTATGTTATTTCTAATTATATCTCCATCAGAAACTACAATTATTTTTGCGTTATCAGTACTATAGTTTAAATTTAAAGAATCAGTTAGTTCCCAGTTTTTGTAAAAGGATTCAAAGCTACCTTCTACTAAAATAGATATTGTATGTTGTTGATTCTGTGTGGGATTATTAATTCCAGTTTTCACTAAATTTAAATCTACAACTCCTCCTGAATATACTACATTAGAGTTGTTAGTTGAAGATAGTAAAACAGTGCAATTACTACTATCAATTATTGATATACTAGATGTGAATTCAGAAATTAAAGTATCTATTCCTCTATTTATTATATGTGGACTGATATTACTTATTAATAGATGATAAGGCCAGTTAAAGTACTGTACTCCATTTTCAGATTGAAGTGGTATCTTTCTACAGTTTTTATCTTGTATAAGGTTGTTGTTTATTTTAAAACCGTAATGAGAAAACAAATCCTCCAGATGTAAAAAGTTACTTTCAATAGGAAAGTAGTAATTTCCATTAAAGTTATTTATATTGGATTGTGTTCCGTCTAGTAAACATAATATTCTTCCACCATTTATAATATACTGATCTAAAATAAATTTATCAAATTTTTGAAACTTTTCAGTGGCCTTTGCAATAATTATTGCGTCAAATTTTTGTATTCTATCTAATTGTTTTTGTATATTTAATTTGCCTGTACTAGAATCTATTTCGTATTTACTTATGTCGAATTGATGTACATTATAGTATTCAGAAAGAATGTTAATACTTGACTTTGTGTAATTGGTATCTAACTCTCCATTTCCATGAATAAAAGCAATGTTCTTTTTCTTTTCTGAAATGTCTATTATGCTTTTTATTAAATTATTTTCTAATTCATTTATAGAGTGCTGAATTTCGTAGTGTGTTGCTCTTGTAGTGTCGTTGAAATAAATATTTGTGAAAATTTGTAGTGCTACTTCTTTTTCTTGAAAACTTACAATAGCTCCTGGAAAACAAATTTGTGTACTGTTTACCAATTTAGTTGTAGATTTCACCCAAATAGGACGTACTCCAGATTCAATAATTTGTCTGTAATATTCTTTTCTTTGTTTTTTTGTTTCAGATTGGGAAGGATTGATTAGTTCGTATTCAATTTCAAAATCGCTATAACTATTAAACTTTTCTATTAGTTGAATGCAGTGTTTTTGTAATCTAAAAAATTCGGCTGGTAGTTCTCCTTCTAAATATATTTTAATGTATATTTTGTCTTCTAAGTTTTCTAATATTTTTATAGTTTCTTTTGAGATAGAGTTTCTTTTTTCGTTAGTTAAATCTATTTCGTATTTGTTTCCATCAGATAAAATGACAGAAAAAAGCATAAATACTAAACTTAAAATTAATAGATAAATTCTAGTCATTTTTTTTATTTAAATTCAGATTAGTAAATTGTAAAAACAACATTATTATTATTAAGAAATATAAAACATCAGTAATACCAAGCAGTCCTTTGCTCAGAGTTTTGTAATGGGATGCAATTCCTAATTTTGATATTTCTATTTTAAATGGTTCTAGATTATCAATATTAGAAATAATATCGAATCCGAAATAAAATAGACTGCACATAATTATTGAAATTATTAGTGCACTTAATGGGTTTCTGCTTAGACTAGAGCAAAATAAGCTAATAGAAGCGAATACAAAGGAAAGTAGAAATAAACCTATGTACGACCCTGTAATTCCTCCTAAATCTATTCCGTTTTCTGATAGGTAATATACACTAAATAAGTAAGTGAAAGTAGGTAATATAGATAGCGATACAATAGTAATAATAGCAAAGTATTTACCTAATATTATCTGAAAGTTCGTAATGGGTTTTGTCTTTAAGGTCTCTATTGTTCCTTTCTCTATTTCTGCAGAAAAACTATTCATACATATTGAGGGTATAAATAATAGAAGTAGAAATGGAGCAATAAAAAACAAGGGATCTATATTTGCGTATCCTGCTTCTAAAATATTTTGTCCTGTTCCTGAAATCCACCATAACAAACTGCTGTTTATCAATAAAAAAATAACAATAATTAACGTTCCGCTTGGAGAGCTGAAAAACCTATTTATCTCTTTTTTAAATATTGCTTTCATTATCCTTTTATTTCAGTTGTCCATACGGCAGCATCTTTTAAAAATAAAGCTTTTGTTTTGGGCCATATTTCAGAAAATATTTCTGATTTTCTATAGTGGTGCAAATTTTCTTCTCCTTCCCAATGGCTGTATGTGAAAAATATATTTTTTTCTTTTTTGTCTTGCAATAATTCTACATTTAAGCATCCTTCCATTGATTCTATTTTATGCTTCGAATTCTTAAAAATAGAAATAAATAAAGCTATATGTTCCTGTTTAAATGTCATTTGTACTATTCTAACTATCATTTAAATTCTATTCTTATTATATCATAATGGTGCAGCCCTAAAAGTTCGTTTGCTTTACCTTGATTCATAGCTATTTCCAGATAACCATTTGTAGAAAATATAGCTAGCTTTTCTCCGGCAGGCTCCTCTTTATATTTTTCTCTTATTTTAGTTATTCTTTCACTTTCTCTACCGTATAAAATATCAAATTCTCTATTCATACCTATTCTGTTAAAGGTATCTTTATTAATGTTTGTAGTTGCGTTTCCGTAACTATCAATATGCATTACCACTCCTCTAATCGAATCTCTATTTGTTACTGCTTGTAAGCTGGCTGCTTTCTGCTGAAAATCAGAAAGGGGAGTACCAATCATTTCTAAAGTACCTCCTCTTGCTAAATGACAAGCTGCTTTTATAAATATATCTTTAATAGCAAAAGTAAGTACATTACTATCTAAAGGAATATTTAGTTGAACAATTTTGTTAGGGAATGTTTTGTCAAATATGAGTGAAAAGATACCATTGTCAGCTCCTATTACAAATTGATTATTTATTTCAATTGCTATATGTTGTGTTTTATTAGTCAGTTCGTCATTAACTCCTATAATGTGGACAGTACCATCTGGAAAGTGCTGAAAACTATTTTTGAATACGAAAGCGGCTTCTTGTATGTCAAATTTTGATATTTCATTACTGATATCAACAATGTTAATATCTGCTATTTGTTTGTGTATTTCTCCTTTGACAATGGCAATATAATGGTCTTTTATACCTAAATCTGTTGTAAGTGTAATTATTGACATATATCGCTTAGAAAAGTCAGTTTGATTTGTATTTTTTATTGTTATTTTGCAAAGACCAAAAATAAAAAGAAATATAGTAAAAACCATCTTTTAATGAACGAAATAATAATTGACTTAGAAAATATTGATTTAGTTGTTCTTTTTGGATCGAACAATCAGAAACTATATAAGATTAGAGAGTTTTTTCCGAAACTCAAATTAGTAGCCAGAGGCAATAAATTAATGGTTATTGGTGATAACGATCAAGTTTTATTTTTCGAAAATAAATTTCAATCTTTTATTGATCATATAAATCAGTACAATAAACTTACTAATAGCCAGATTGAAAGATTAATAATGGAAGATGTGACAAAGGTTTTACAAGATAAAGAAGATGTGATACTGCATGGTACAGATGGGAAATTAATAAAAGCTAGAACGGCTAACCAACGAAAGATGGTAAAAGAAATGCAGACTAACGATATGATGTTTGCTTTAGGACCTGCCGGAACGGGTAAAACCTATACTGCGGTTGCAATTGCTGTAAAATCTTTAAAATCAAAAGAAGTTAAAAGAATCATTTTAACCAGACCAGCGGTAGAGGCCGGAGAAAATCTAGGTTTCTTACCTGGGGATTTAAAGGAAAAACTAGATCCGTACATGCAGCCTTTGTACGATTCCCTAATGGATATGATACCTGCAGATAAACTGAAAGATTATTTAGAGAAAGGAATTATTCAGATTGCTCCTCTTGCTTTTATGAGAGGAAGAACTTTAGATAAAGCATTTGTTATTTTGGATGAAGCTCAGAATACAACAGAATCTCAAATGAAGATGTTCCTAACCAGAATGGGGAAGTCGGCTAAGTTTATAATCAATGGAGATGAGTCTCAAATAGATTTGCCAAAACGACAAAAATCAGGACTTTCTCAAGCAAGAGAGATATTAGAGAAATTAAAAGAAATTAGTTTTATTTTCCTTGATGAACAAGATGTAATAAGACATAAATTAGTAAAACAAATAATTAAAGCATATAAAAACTAAAAAAAATGAGCAATTCAATTACTGAAACAAATTTTAATTTACCTAATCAAACAAAATTCTATAAAGGAAAAGTAAGAGATGTATATACTATTGCAGACGAAACTTTAGTAATGGTAGTTTCCGATAGAATTTCAGCATTCGACCATGTATTGCCAGAAGGAATTCCTTATAAAGGACAGGTGCTAAGTCAGATTGCTTCTAAGTTTTTAGATGCTACTTCTGATATTGTTCCTAACTGGAAACAGGCAACTCCCGACCCAAATGTACAGGTGGGTATTATGTGCGAGCCTTTTAAAGTAGAAATGGTAATTAGAGGATATTTAACAGGACATGCTTGGAGAGAATATAAAATTGGAAAGAGAATATTATGTGGTATGCCAATACCAGATGGTATGTTAGAAAACCAGAAATTTGAAAGTCCTTTTATTACGCCAACAACTAAAGAGGATGTCGGGCATGATGAGGATATCTCTAGAGAGGAAATCTTATCACAAGGAATTGTGTCAGAAGAGGATTATGTTCAGTTAGAAGAATATACTCATGCACTTTTTGCTAGAGGAACAGAAATGGCGAAAGAAAGAGGGTTAATTTTAGTAGATACTAAATATGAATTTGGGAAAGATTTAAATGGGAACATTATCTTAATTGATGAAATTCATACTCCTGATTCTTCTAGATATTTTTACATTGAGGGATATCAAGAAAAAGTAAAAAGTGGAGTAGCTCCTAAGCAACTTTCTAAAGAGTTTGTTCGTCAGTGGTTAATCGAAAACGGATTTCAAGGCAAAGAGGGACAATCTATTCCAGAAATGAGTGAAGAGTATGTAACTTCTGTTTCAGAAAGATACATTGAGTTATACGAACATATTTTAGGAGAAAAATTTGTAAAATCGGATGTTTCTAATGTAATAGATAGATTAGAGCAAAATATACTTACTTATTTATCAAAATAGATGCAGTTATTTGTAGATATACTAATTTACATCTTTGTATTTTCACTATCTGTTCAGTTGTTTTATGCTCTGTATTTTTACTTTCGTTTGGCTTTTTATAAACAGACAAAAGGAACATTTTCTGACCCTGTATCTGTTATTATATGTGCTAAAGATGAAATTAAAAATTTAAGAAAAAACCTCCCTTATTTCCTAAATCAAAACTATTCTCAATATGAAGTAATATTAGTAGATGATCAATCGGTAGATGGTACAATATATCTACTAAAAGAGTTGGAACAGAAATATGCTAATTTAAAGGTAGTTACTATTGATGAGTCGGTAAATAGTAGGGTAGGTAAGAAATTTGCTTTAACTATGGGTATTAAATCTGCAAAGTACGATTATGTATTGCTTTCGGATGCCGATTGTGTACCTACATCAAAGGAATGGATTAGTGAAATGACTTCTCAATTTTCGGATAAGGATATTGTGTTGGGTGTAAGTCCGTATGAAAAGAAAAAGGGATGGTTAAATAAATGTATCCGATTTGATGAGTTTTTAGTAATGCTTCAATACCTTTCGTTTGCAATTTCAAAAATACCATATATGGGGGTGGGTAGAAATTTAGCTTATAAAAAATCATTATTTTTTAGTGTTAAAGGTTTTGCTTCTCACATACATATTGCTTCAGGTGATGATGATTTATTTATAAAAGAAGTGGCTACAAAAAACAATGTAGCTATTCAGTTCTCAGAGAGTTCTGAAACTATATCCGAACCTAAAAAAAAGTTTAAAGATTGGATATATCAAAGGCAACGACACATTTCTACTTCTGCACATTATAGGGTAAATCATAAATTACTTTTGTTTTTATTTCCTTTTAGTACTACATTATTTTGGTTGATTGCTGTTCCTTTATTTATTTTTCATTCGGATATAATTCTTATTTCTTCTTTATTTTCTTTTCGAATTTTGTTGTATTATTTTGTGTATTACCGTACTATGAAAAAATTGAGAACTTTTGATTTGTTTTACTTTTATCCTATAATGGAATTTTTGCACCTCTTTATTCAAATCTTTTTTGTATTATTGAATTCGCGATATAAAACTAATAGTTGGAGATGAGAAAAAAACTTACTAATAAAGGGGAGAGAGACCTAAAGCTAATAAATAGGGCCATAGAAACTGGAGACCCTAAAGCTTATGCTGAATTGATGAAACTCTATAGAGATCCTTTATATTTCATGATTTATGAAAAGATTAGTGATCAGGATGTAGCTAAAGATTTAACTATAGAATCGTTGGGAAAAGCATTTAAAAAACTTCATTTATACAAACCAGATTTCACTTTTAGTACTTGGTTATTTACTGTGGCCAGAAATCATTGTATCGATTATTTAAGAAAAAAGAAGTTACCTACTTTTTCTATTGATAAAATGACGGTAAATGACGACGGGAGAAAATCTAATTTTTATTTAGAATCGAAAGACCCAAATCCGGAGCAAATATTAATGAAAAAGCAAAGAGTGAAAATACTGAGAAGAATTGTAGATCAGTTAAAACCAAAATACAGAGATTTAGTAAAACTCCGATATTTTAAAGAGTATTCTTATGAAGAAGTAGCTGCGGAATTAGATTTACCATTAGGTACTGTAAAAGCACAACTTTATAGAAGTAGAGAGCAACTTTTTAAGATTATGTCTGGAGTAAAAGATAATATTTAATGGAGCTTATTTTAAAGTATTTTCCGAATTTAACGGAAAAACAAATTCAACAATTTTCTCAGTTACAAAATTTATATACCGACTGGAATGCTCAGATAAATGTAATATCGCGTAAGGATATGGATAACCTTTATATAAAACATGTATTACATTCCTTAGCTATTGCAAAGGTTATTGATTTTGCGGATGGAAGTAAAATATTAGATGTAGGTACCGGGGGAGGTTTTCCAGGTATCCCGCTTGCAATATTATATCCTGAAGTTGATTTTTTATTAGTGGATAGTATTGGTAAAAAAATAAAGGTAGTAAATGAAGTTGCAAACTCAATAGGACTTAAAAATTTAAGGGCTCAGCATACAAGAGCAGAACAAGTACTAGGACAATTCGATTTTGTAGTTAGTAGAGCCGTTACCAAAATGAAAGTATTTCAGCAATGGGTACGAAAAAGAATTTCTGTAAAACAAAAAAACACACTTTTTAATGGAATACTTTATCTTAAGGGTGGAGATTTGACAGAAGAATTAAAAGGTATAAAAAATGTTGATTTATACGATATCCCTAACTTTTTTGAGGAAGAGTTTTTTGAAACTAAAAAGGTAGTATATATTGGGTATTAGTTATTATCCTCTATTATTTCTAATACTTCATTGCTAAATTTCTTAGCTTCCGTTAAAAACTTCCTAGGAGTCCATTGAGGGTGTCTTTCAAAAACCCTTTTTGTTAGACAAAGTAAATCTCCTGGATAGCAAAAATAAGCGTTAGCATTTTGAGTTGCCCAACTATGGCCCATATGATCAATATTTAAAAGTTTTTTCTTCTTTAGCCAAGAGTTAAACTCATAACTAGCTGCATCTGAAACATCATTTGTTATAATAAAATAATTAAGATCTTTATCACTCAATTCTAGTAATATGTCTATTAGTTTTTGATATTGTTTAATAGATTTTGTATTAGCATCCCAGAATTTCTTTTTTGTATAAGAATCAGATTTTTTAAAAGAATAATCAGTACGTTGGTTAGCAAGATAATCTAATCGTGATCCAATTTGTCTTATAATTAGGTCTCCATACAAATCAAGAGCAGTATATGTTAATGAGGGGTTGTTTGCAATCACCAATTTCCAATTACTATAATCCTTCCAATCTTCATTTTTTAAAGCGTATTTGTTCATGTTTAAAAGATTAAAAAAAAACAATGGATTAACTACATCCTCTCTATATACATAGTTATTATTCTTATCCTTAACATTTTCCCATTTTTTCGTTTGATAATTATAATCTTTAAGATAAATATATGGGGAATAATTATGACAAATCTCATCTATAAGAGAATCTATCTGATTTCTTGTGTATAAATCAGTGAGAACTGTCATACTCACTAATGTAGTTGTCAATGCAATTAAAATAATTAATATTTTTTTCATTTTTTTATCTATTTTTTACAAATGTAAATAATGTTTTCTTTTAGCAAGTCATACAGTTCTATTAATTTTGGATAGAACTATTTTGAAAAAGAATGTTTTGAAACTAAAAGGTAGTATATATTGGATATTAATTATTTCAAAATAATTTTCTTCTCTACCGTTCCATTATCATATATATAAAACAATAGTCCTTTTGTATTTTCATTTACTTCTCTTGCTAGTACATCTACTATTTTAAGGAGATTTTTGCTCTTTTCCTCAACTTCTATTTCAGAGTTAATGTTTCCAACTTCTAGTTTAATTGCTACTGGCCTATGGTCAGAAATGTTATTGTCATACTCATTCCAATTACTCATATAATCATCAATTCGTATGCATCTTATTTCAGAGTTAGGTGCCGAGAAATCGTCAAAAAGTTCCTTTGTTATCAGAATATGGTCCAAATGGGAAGGCCAAGATGGATAAGAAAAATCAATTTGATTTCCTAAAGCAATAGGGAGATCAGTAAACATATAGTTTACAGTATCATCTATAATACTTTGAAAAACATTATTATTAGGAGAATCTGTTAAAATATCATTTAAATCTCCCACTAAAACCACTCTTTTATTAGCAAATAAACTATCAATATATTGTTTTAAAAGTGTTACAGCACTTAGCCTCCTCATTTCCTCATCATTAGAGACGTTAGTGTTTAGTGTTCCGTCTCCACAACATTTAAAATGATTATTTATAATTACATAATCTTTTCCTTCAAAAGTAAGTTCTAATACTTGTGGTGATCTAGGAAATGCAGACCAATATGGTTGTGAGGTGTATATTTCGTATTTGTTATTTACAGTTACCGTATTTGCGTTATACACATAAGCCAATCCTCCATAATAGGAGCTTACAAAATGGCATTCGTATCCTGGGATATTTGCTACAACCGATTTTAGTAAAGTAGTATCGTCTATTTCTTGTAAAGCGTATACATCTGCTTGTAAATTTGTGAGTATTGTTTCTACATAATTTGCAGTGGTTGTTCCGTTTTTTGGGAACCATTCAATATTCCAACTTATTACTTCAAAGTTAGATTCCGTACCAAAACTTAAGTCGTTTAGATTTTGCGATTTTACTAATGTAGTCGATAATATCAGTGTTAAAAAAAGTATTTTTTTCATTATTTTTTTTCACAGAAATAAATCACCTCTCCTTTTGGTAATGCGTATCTTTTTACAAGTGTTGGGTCTAGTTCATTTATAAAATTACTTTCAGTTACTTTAAATCCTGCTGCTTCTAGTTTTTCACCGTAATCTAAACCAAAAAGTCTTAAATGGTCATCTTGCCAATATAATCTTTCTCTTTCTCTTGGGTCGGTTACATTTTTATCTTCTTCCGTTTTAGGATTATTAGTATCAATTGGTACTTGAAATATTCCCCATCCTCCTGGTTTCATTACTCTATAAAATTCTGTCATTACTTTATGGGAGTCTTCTACATGTTCTAATACATGATTACAGATTACAACATCAAAAGTATTTTCGTCCATTGGTATGTCGTGTACATCCATTTTTATATCTGCCCATGGGGAAATTAAATCTCCTGTAGTATAGTCTAAGTTTTTCATTCCCTTAAACAATTTTATAAAACAATATTCTGGAGCAATGTGTAAAAACTTAATATTATCTGTAAAAAAGTTTGTTTTTTCTTTCATGAAAAGCCACATTAATCGGTGTCTTTCTAAACTCATACTATCCGGAGCAATTGCGTTTTCTCTTGGGGTTAATCTTCCATAAGGTAATAGCTTTTTATATGTTTTTCCGTTTATAGGATCTTCAAAATTATTACCTCTTATAAATAAAGATAAAATCCTTAAAAAGAAGTGAGAAACATGCTGTAAATAGTGTCTGGGTATTAGTCTTGTAGCTAGGCTGATTATTGTTTTTGTCATTTTTGGTTCGTTTCCTGCAAATATAGTATTATTATCTAATGGTTAAGATACATTTTCAGTAGTTTGTTTTTTGTGTATTTCTGCATAAAAACCATTTTGTTTTATTAAATCTTTATGTGTACCTTTTTCTGTTATTTCACCTGAATCTAATACAATAATATGATTTGCATTTTTTAAAGATGAAGTTCTATGACTAATAATAATATTAGTATTTTTCCCTGTTTTATTTTTTAAGTTTCTTAAAATTAACTTCTCTTTATTGGCATCTATTGCTGATAAACAATCGTCAAATATATAGATAGGTGGCTTTATAAATATTGTTCTTGCAATAGATAGTCTTTGTCTTTGTCCTCCAGAAAGTTGCACTCCTCTTTCTCCAATTATGGTGTTGTATTTTTCTGGGAATCTTTCTATTTCTTCTGTTATTTCTGCAGTTTTTGCGGCTTCTATTACCTCTTCTTCTGTAAAATTATTTTTACCAAAACTAATGTTTTCTGTTACAGTTCCCGAAAATAAGAAGCCATCTTGAGGAACATAACCTATATTTTTTCTTAACTGAAATAAGTTAAGTTCTTTTATGGATTTATTACCAAATAGAATATCTCCTGTGTTACTATCGAACATTCTGCATACTAAATTTGCAATACTAGTTTTTCCGCTTCCTGTTTTCCCGAATATACCTAAGGTTTCATTTTCTTTTATTATAAAACTAATATTCTTTAATGCTTTAATATTTGTATCTTTATATGTGAAGCTGATGTTTTTAAAAGTTATATCTCCCCCAATTTTAATATGTTCTTCTGTAGGATTTTTCATTTCAGTTTCAGTATTCAAAAACTCATTTACTCTTTCCATAGAAGCTTCCGCTCTTTGCACTAAAGAGGTAACCCATCCTACTGATGCAACTGGCCATGTAAGCATGTTTACATATATTATAAACTCTGCAATATTTCCGGTTGTTAAAGTGCCTTTAAAACTTTCTAGACCTCCTATGTAAATAGTAGTTATAGTACTGATACCAATTAATAGTATAATTAGTGGGAAAAACCAAGCTTCAATAGATACTAATTTTAATTGTCGTTGTGTGTATTTTTTGCATTCTGAGAAGAAATACTGAAAAGAGTTCTCTTCATTTCTGAATATTTTTATCACATTTATTGCACTAAATGTTTCTTGACTAATAGACGTTAAAACAGAAAGTTGATTCTGAACCTTCTCACTATTTTTATTTATCTGATTACTTACATAATACACCGCTAGTGCAAGTATTGGTAATGGTATAAGTACATAAATAGTTAGTGTAGTGTTTATGCTGAACATTTTCCATATTACTAATGTAAATAAAAATAACATATTTATTGCGTACATTAATGCTGGCCCTAAATACATCCTTACTCTATTTACATCTTCTGTAATCCTGTTCATTAAATCTCCTGTATTGTTTTTCTTATAAAACGAAAGACTTAATTCCTGATATTTAGTGTAGATTTCATTTTTTAAATCAAATTCAATTTTCCGGCTCATTACAATAATAGTTTGCCTCATAAAATACATGAAAACTCCTTTTATAATAGCAAATAGAATAATTAGCCCACCGTATTTTAGTAAAGTGTAATGAATATTGTTTTTTACTTCATCATTATTTAGTGCGTTTTGTATGTTATCGAACGAATGACGCACAAATTCCGCAGGATAAAGAGCGAAAATATTAGAAACTAGTATGAAAAATGTTCCTATTATTAATAGTTTTTTATACTTTATAAAGTATTTATTCAGATGAAATAAGTTCTTCAATTCTAATTTGAGTTTTAATTTTGGTAGGCCAAAAATAATAACTATTTTTGCAAACCGTTAAAAAAACGGAATAACTTCAAAAAAAAGAAGTTAGATTTAATAACTAAGTTAAATAATTGACATAATGATGGAAGTGAAAAACAAGATTTCAGGAGCTGTAATAAGCAAGATGGAAATGATGGGACACGAACAGATACTATTCTGTACAGATGAAGAAACAGGATTAAAAGCAATTATTGCAATACACGACACTACTTTAGGTCCTGCATTAGGAGGTACTAGAATGTGGGATTACACTTCAGAAGCAGAAGCTTTACAAGATGTTTTAAGACTTTCAAGAGGAATGACTTTTAAAGCTGCTATTTCCGGATTAAATTTAGGTGGTGGTAAAGCAGTTATTATTGGTGATGCAAATACTGAGAAAACAGAAGCTCTAATGAGGAAATTTGGAGAATATGTAGATAGTTTAGGAGGAAAATATATTACAGCTGAAGATGTAGGTATGAACACAAAAGACATGGAGTATGTAAGAGAAATGACGAAACATGTAACAGGTATACCTGAATCAATGGGTGGTAGTGGAGATCCTTCTCCAGTAACTGCTTATGGTGTATATATGGGAATGAAGGCTTCAGCAAAATTTAAATGGGGTTCTGATTCTTTAAAAGGAAAAAAAATATTAGTTCAAGGTGTTGGAAATGTAGGAGAAAACCTTGTCAAACATACTACAGAAGAGGGATCTAAGGTTTATATTACGGATATTAATGTGTCTAAATTAGAAAAAGTCTCTGAAATGTATGGTGCAGAAATTATTATGGGAGATAGTATCTACGATATGGATATGGATATTTATGCTCCTTGTGCTTTAGGTGCTACAGTAAACACCAATACCCTTAACAGATTAAAATGCGATATTATAGCTGGTGCTGCAAATAACCAACTTGAAGATGAGTTAGTACATGCAGAAATGGTGAAAGAGAAAGGTTTGATTTATGCACCTGACTTTTTAATAAATGCTGGTGGATTAATTAATGTTTACTCTGAAATTAATGGGTATAATAGAGAAAAATCTTTAGAGCAAACTAAAAAGATTTATAATACTACTTTAGAGATTTTACTAAAAGCAGATGCTGAAGATATAACTACTCATGAAGCAGCTTTAATAATTGCTCAACAAAGAATTCAGGACCATAAATAAATATGATTACTAGAAGACATATTAGGGTAAAAGTAATGCAATCTTTGTATTCTTATTTTTCTAACCCAAATAATGAAATGGTAATTGCTGAAAAGGGATTGCTAAAAGATATCAGAAATGTATCAGAATTACAAATTGTCATTTTTTCATTAATTCTAGAAATTCATAAATTTGCTGTTGATTTTATGGAGGACAATAAAGGTAAATATATTCCTAAATATGATGATTTAAACCCTAAAATGAAGTTTGTGCATAATAGGGTTATTCTTGCTATGCAAGTGGATGAATTATTAATAAAAAAAACAACTCGCGTTTCTGGTATATGGAGAAAGGGGGAATTAGATATAATTAGAAAGATATTTGTTGATATGTATAGAAGTGAGCAGTATACTTCTTATTTAAATGATGAAAAAGATAGTTTTAAATCTGACCAGAAATTTATTCAATTAATGTTAAATGAATATATTCTAGATAATGAGGTATTCATGCATGTGCTTCAAGAAAGAAGTATCTTTTGGACTGATGATTTACCTTTTGTAGCTATGTTTTTAAAATCTCAAATTAATAATTTGAAAGAAAATAAATCTGCAGATTTTATTGTAGATGTATTTAAAAACTCAGATGACAAAAAATTTGCTGTCGATTTATTCAGAAAAACAATATATAGTGCTGAGGAGTTTGAATCTCTCGTTGGTAGTAAGTTAAAAAATTGGGAGTTAGAAAGGATTTCTAAAATGGATTTACTTCTTATTAAAATGGCACTTACAGAGGTGATGTCGTTTGAGGAGATGCCAATTAGAGTTTCTTTTAATGAATATATAGAAATATCGAAATACTATAGTAGCCAGAAAGCAAAAGTATTTATTAATGGTATTCTTGATAAGATTGTATCTCAATTTAAAAGGGAGGGTAAAATTAAAAAAATAGGTAGAGGACTAGTCTAAACATGAAAAATATCTTTTATATACTCTTTCTGTTATGTACGATTTCTTGTACTAATTTTAATTCTTATGAAGAAGTAAATATTTCTTTACTTGAAAGTAAACCAATAGTTACCGTTTTAGGAAATGAGACTATTGACTTTGGAGTAATTACTGAAGGGGAAACTGTAGATTTAGAATTTAAAATAAAAAATACTGGATATGGTAGTTTAATTATTACACATGCAACTGCAAGTTGTGGATGTACGAAATTAGATTTCCCTAAAGATATTATTGAAGATGGAGGGACTGAGATAATAAAGATTACTTTTGATAGTAAAGGTAAACTAGGAAAACAAACTAAAAAAATTACTTTAGTAACTAATGCTAACCCTAGCATTAAAATATTAACAATTACAGGAGAGGTGATATCCTCCAAAAATTAAAAACATTATAACTATGACATTATTACAAACTCTAACAGAAGGACAAGGTACATCACAATTACTATTTTTCGGATTAATATTTGTAGTGATGTATTTCTTTATGATTCGTCCACAAGTAAAAAAGCAAAAGAAAGAAAGGAAATTCAGAGAGGAATTGAAAAAAGGGGATGATATTATTACTATTGGAGGTGTTCATGGTAAAATTGTAGAGATGAAAGATTCATCAGTCACCATTGAAAGTTATGGAGTAAAGTTGAAAGTAGAAAAATCTGCTATTGCAATGAATGTGGTTTCAGAAAAACTAAGCTAGTTTAGTTTTACTTTACAACTAATAGCTCTATGATCTGAAAAATTTTCTTGATGGGTATTGAATCGGCAAGAATTAAACTTTTTATCGTAGAAAATATAGTCAATTCGTAGACTAGGTATTTTAGTAAATGTTGCTCCAATTCCATTTCCAGATTCTATAAAAGCATCTTTTTTATTTTCAGATAACTCTCTATAAGCATAGGAAACTGGTGTGTCGTTAAAATCACCACAAACAATAATAGGATAGGGGGATTTTCTCATATGTTCTTTTATCTGTTCTACTTCTTTTCCTCTGTTTTTAAAAGATTTTTTTAACCTTTTTACGACTCCTATTACTCCATTCTTTATTTTCTTTTTTTCTAATTCTATAGAACTCATAAATTCAAAATCCCTAATCTGAAAAAAGTTAGATGCTAAGTGAATATTATAAACTCTAATTGTGTCTTTATCAATTTTTATATCTGAAAAAATACAGGTATTATTCATTCTATCTCCATCAATATTTACGGTCTGTTTATTTATTTGTGGGTAGTTACTGTAGATTGCCATGCGCCAATTATCTTTATTTCTTTGTAAACCAATATGAGAATCATTAAAATTAAAGTTTAACTTATCATTAGGGTTATAGTATTCTTGAATGCAAAAAATATCTACTTTTTTATTATTTACAAAATGAATGATTTTACGATCAATATTATCTTCTTTTATCCATCCCCATTTATTAAATAATCTAACATTATAAGACATAATGTGAATTCCCTCTTCTGTTTTATTTTCCTTGTTTAAGGATATATACCTAATTAAATAAGGAGAAGAAATAAGAATAATAACTAGATTGATCCACATTAGTTTTTTATTATAAAAAATACTGTATATAAATAATAGTAAAATAACAAAAAGTATAATTGGGAAAAATAATCCGAAAAATGAAATTGGCCAAAACAAGTTTGGATTTACAAAAGGAGATAATAGTGAAAATACTAATGTGAACAACATAATGATATTGAAAAATAATAATATGAATTGTATTATTTTTTTTATCATTTACTTTCTTTAAATAGAAGTTCTTTTTCCTCTTTTGTTAAGCTGTCGTACCCTGATTTTGATATTTTCTCAAGAATAAAATTTATTTTTTCTTGTCTGTTTACTTTTTCATTTCTGTAATCATCATCTGTTTTTCTGGATCTTCTTTTTTTATGTACCCTTGTTAAGTTCGGCTTCTTGGAAAAATTAAAGTAGGATAATAAATTATGAAAATTAATAGATAAGTCGGTTCCTTTTTTTAATAGTAAAATATAAACATAACCAAAAAGTGCACCTCCCAAATGTGATATGTGTCCTCCAGGGTTTTCTGGTGAAATACTTAAAAAATCTAACACTACAAGAGTAATAGCTATGTGTTTTAATTTAATATTACCAATAAAAGGAAAGGAGATATGTGTATTTGGTGTGTAGCTAGCAATTGCAATAAAAATAGCTAATACAGATGCAGAAGCTCCCATCACTTTTGCATTTAAAACAACATTAGAAAATACAGGAAAAGAGTTAAATGCAATAATATAAATTAGTCCACCAAATATTCCACCTAATATATAAGTACTTATTAATTGTTTCCCGTTAAAATATTGTAAAAATAATTTAGATCCTAAATGAAACCAAACCATGTTAAAGAGGAGGTGAAAAAAGTCTTTATGGACAAACATGTATGTGATTATTGTCCATGGTTTTTTTACTAAATCAGATAAGTTAGATGGTAAAATTAAATAACTTTCTATAAAATTATTTGTATCATTTATATTAAATAGAAATCCAAAAACTGTTATTGTTTTAAATAGTAAAAAGATAGCAATATTAATATAAAGTAGCTTTGTAAAGTTACCCTCTTTTTTTAAGTTAGATTTTATGTCGTTCCAAATTGTATTCATCTAAAACCAGATTTCTCCTTTTTTCTTCCAGTATTTTAATAATATAATACCAAAAATCATTCCTCCTAGGTGTGCAAAATGAGCTACATTATCTCCAGGATTGTTTCCTATTCCATTAAAAAGTGCTAAACATCCAATTCCCGCAACAAAGTATTTTGTTTTAATTGGTATTGCCATATAAAGGTAAATAATTGAATTTGGGAATAACATACCGAAAGCAAGTAATAAACCATAAACTGCACCAGAAGCACCTACCATTGGTGTGTTAATTAGACTATATAGATTTTGCATTGATAAAAATTGAGATGGTTCAGCAGAAATTTTTGTATTATTAGTTGCATTAATCACTTGATTTATAAGTTCAGGATTTAATTCTGCACTAATATTTACAATTTGGAACTGTATATATCCAACATAAATTAATGCCGCACCAAATCCAGTTATCAGATAATAAGTTAAAAATCGTTTTGCACCCCATTTATTTTCTAAGGTTTTTCCGAACATCCAAAGAGTAAACATATTAAAAAATAGATGTGTGAAATTAGCATGCATAAACATGTGTGTAATAAGTTGATGGGGTTGGAAATCAGGGGATTGAAATTGGTGAAGTGCAAACCAACTTGATAAATCAATACCTTTACTGTGTAAACTCCAACTAGCTAAGAAAAACAATCCGTTAATGATCATTAAATTTTTCACTACTTCTGGTAAATGACTAAATTTTTGTCCTAACATTATTTAAATTTTTTATTTATTTCTGTAGATGTAATATTAAAATAGGTGCTTAATCCGTAAGGACTAATAGAAGGGATATCGCATTTCATTAATTCATTTACTAGTTGTTTCATTTCTTCTTCTGACATTTTTTGTCCTGATTTTACTGATAAAGAACTAGATAAAACTTTACTTATTTTAGTGTTTAGTTTTTCTTTTAAATTACTACTTTCTAATTCATTACTATTAATAAAGCTGAAAAAAAGTTCTTGTAAATTCTCATTTATACATTCTGTTGGTACTGCTGTTATTTCTAATGATTCTGTATTTGCATCAAATTTAAATCCAATATTATTTAAATCTACTTCTATTTCTTTTATGTTTTCCATCTCTATTTTATTTAAATGAATAGATTGAGAAAATAATAATTTCTGAGAGTTTAACTTCCTTCCCTCATTGTTTTTAAAGTATTCGTATAATATTCTCTGATGAGCTCTTTGTTGGTGAATGATAATTAAACCTTCAGGACTTTGTGCTGCAATAAAATTATTTTCAATTTGAAAGAATTGCTTGTTTCCAACTTCAATATCATCTAGTTTTATTTCTGTCTGTATTTCTGTGTCAAAAGAGTTTTGGTATATCTGATTACTAATTTCTATCTTTTCTGAATCCTTGTTCTCAAACGGATTATAATTCGTGTTTACTCTTATTTTAGGTTCTTTAATTTCGGTATACTCCATTCCTAACGGAAGATTAAAAGCAGCCTCTGTATTAAAGTCTAAAGTAGGTGCAATATTGTATTTGCCTAAAGATCTTTTTACTGCAGATCGTAAAATGGCATAAATAGCTTGCTCATCTTCAAATTTTATTTCTGTTTTTGTAGGGTGAATATTTATGTCAATTTTTTTTGGATCTATTTTCAGATTTAAGAAATAAGAGGGGTAATGTCCATCAACAATTAAGCCAGTAAATGCTTTACTCACCGCATGATTTAAATAATGGTTTTTAATAAATCGTCCATTCACAAAAAAGTATTGTTCTCCTCTTGATCGTTTAGCAAATTCTGGCTTGCCTATAAATCCATCTATTTTCACTAGATGAGTTTCTTCTTCTACTGGTACAAGTTTTTCATTTGTTCTGCTTCCAGTAATATTCACAATTCTTTGTCTGAAATTAGAGTTTTCTAAATGAAAATATTCATTATCATCTAAAAATAAACTCCACGATATTTCTGGGTTTGCAAGTGAAATTCTAATAAATTGGTCAATTATATGCCTTGTCTCTACCTTATTTGATTTCAAGAAATTCCTTCTGGCAGGAACATTGAAAAATAAGTTTTTTATTTTTACAGAAGTTCCATTTGCACAAATGCAATTTTCTTGACTTTTTATTTCACTTCCTTCAATTATTATTTTACTTCCAAGTTCTTCTTCAATCTGTTTTGTACTTACCTCTACATGAGCAATTGCGGCCATAGATGCCATTGCTTCTCCTCTAAACCCCATTGTTTGTATATTGAATAAGTCATCTGCATTTCTAATTTTAGAAGTTGCGTGTCGTTCAAAACTCATTCTTACATCTGTTTCACTCATACCACATCCGTTATCTACTACTTGAATAAGTGTTTTTCCTGCGTCTTTTATGAATAATTTTATATTATTAGCTCCAGAATCTAAAGCATTCTCTAGCATTTCTTTTACGGCAGAAGCGGGTCTTTGTATTACTTCTCCTGCTGCAATTTGATTTGCAATATGATCTGGTAGTAACTGAATTATATCCAATTTCTTAATTATTTTAATATTATATAGGAAACAATAACTAAAGTAATGATTAGACTTATTAATCGCAAGCTTCTTCCTTTGTTTATTCCTAAATTATTGCTACTTGTGAATTTTATTTCAACTGATTTCCCTTCTTTTAATTTGTTTAGTCGTTCTTTCCCTTCGTTATAATACCTTGTAGGAAATTGAAATCTCCTGATAGAAGGACTTTTAAACATGGATGGTAATCGTGGTGTTTGCATCTTACAAAAGTATAAAATTTAAAAGTTCAAATAAAGAAAATTTATACAATTATTATACGAAATACAATTTGTATTTTTGTAATGTGAATAAATATAAGGTTTCCTATAAAGATACAGAGTTGTTTTCAAAATTAGTGATGGATTATTTAGATAAAAATAAGAAATTAAAACCTTTTATTTCTGATTTTCCTTCTTTGCAAAATTTTGAAAGAAAAATAAGTTCTAAGAAAAATTATAAAACAAATAGAACTTTATTGGTAGATGTCTTGAAAAAGCAGAATTCTTCTATTTCTCTTTCAGTAAAGTCAAAGGAAAATATTGATTTACTAAAATTAGATAATACTTTTACGATAACCACAGGTCATCAACTTTGTTTGTTTACTGGCCCTCTTTATTTTATTTATAAAATTATTTCTACTATTAACTTAACAGAAAAGTTAAAGGATGAATATCCTGAAAGTGATTTTGTTCCTGTTTTTTGGATGGCAACAGAAGATCATGATTTTGAAGAAGTTAATCATATTCATCTTTTTGGAAAAAAAATAGTTTGGGATTCTGATCAGAAAGGAGTGGTTGGTAGAATGGATACTTTAGGAATTCAATCTGTTTTAGATGAATTAAAACAAACTATTGGAGATTCTGAAAATGGAAAACAATTATTAAATATATTTGAAAAAGCGTATCTGAATAATTCTAATTTAGCTGATTCTACTAGGGTTCTGATAAATGAGTTATTCGGTAAATATGGATTGGTAATTATTGATGGAGATGATAAAAGTTTAAAAAAGGAGTTTTCACCATTCATAAAAAAAGATATTCTTGAGAAAGCTAACTTTAAATCTTTACAATATTGTAGTGATCAGTTATCAGTACATTATAAGTTGCAAGCTTATGTTAGAGAAATAAATTTTTTTAAAATTTCAAAAGGAAAAAGAATAAGAATAGATGGAGAGGTGTCGGAGCAGGAAGTGAATAATAATCCTGAGTACTTCAGTCCTAATGTTTTAATCAGACCCTTGTATCAAGAATTTTTATTGCCAAATTTGGCTTATATTGGAGGTGGTGCAGAAGTTTCTTATTGGATGCAATTGAAAGATTTTTTTTCAGAAAATAAAGTAGATTTTCCTCTGCTTTTTTTGAGAAACTCTGTGATGATTATGGAGGAAAAAGAGAAGAATAAATGGAGTGATTTAGGTTTTAAAATACAAGATATTTTTGCAGAAGAACATAGTTTGCATAGTAGGTTTGTTCAAAGTAAATCCTCCTTATCTTTTGAAAAAGAGATAAATGATCTGGATTTATTGTATCAATCTATTCTCCATAAAACTTCAGATAAAAGTTTGTTTTCATCTATTGATTCGGAGAAAATAAAACAGATTAAATCTTTACAAAAACTAGAAAAAAAACTCTTGAAATCGGAAAAACAAAAACATGAAAACTCTATAAGTCAGATAACTAAAATAAAGAAGAAGTTGTTTCCCAATTCTTCTTTGCAAGAAAGATTTAACAACTTTATTCCGTTTTATTTAAACTATGGTGAAAAGTTTATTGAAACATTAAAAGAAGAATTAAACCCACTCGATACAAATTTCTTAATTTTGTCGCTACAAAAAAATAAAAAATGATACACGAAAAAATCATTATTCTAGATTTTGGTTCTCAATACACTCAATTAATTGCTCGTAGAGTTAGGGAGTTAAATATATATTGTGAAATCCATCCTTTTAATAAAATTCCAGAAATGGATAAGGATGTAAAAGCGGTTATCTTATCAGGTTCTCCATTTTCTGTTCGTGATGAAAATGCACCCAATCCTAATCTAGAAAATATAAGAAAAAAACTTCCATTATTAGCAGTGTGTTATGGAGCTCAATATCTAGCAAAAATAGATGGAGGAGAGGTTCTTCCTTCTAAAATTAGAGAATATGGTAGAGCAAATTTATCTTATGTAGATAGCGGAGATTTACTTTTGAAAGATGTTCCTGATAATTCTCAAGTTTGGATGTCTCATGGTGATACTATTTCTATTTTGCCATCTAATTTTAAAATTATAGCAAGTACTAAAGATGTGGAGATTGCAGCATATAAAATTGAAGAAGAAGATACTTATGCTATTCAGTTTCACCCTGAAGTTTATCACTCTACAGATGGGAAACAGATTTTGCAGAATTTCTTATTTAATATTGCTAAATGTTCTGCAGATTGGACTCCTTCTACTTTTGTAGAAGATACTGTTAGTGGATTGAAGGAAAAGTTAGGGGATGATAAAGTAGTTTTAGGTCTTTCAGGTGGTGTTGATTCTACTGTTGCAGCAGTTCTTTTGCATAAAGCAATAGGTGAAAATTTGTATTGTATCTTTGTAGATAATGGTTTGTTAAGAAAAGATGAGTTTGAATCTGTTTTAAATCAATATCATGGTATGGGATTAAATGTAAAAGGGGTAAATGCTAAAGATAGATTTTATGATAAACTCCAAGGTTTATCTGATCCGGAAAAGAAAAGAAAAGCAATTGGAGGAATATTTATTGATGTGTTTGATGATGAATCTAATTTAATAAAAGATGTAAAATGGTTGGCCCAAGGTACAATTTACCCTGATGTTATTGAATCTATTTCTGCAACTGGAGGTCCTTCTGCAACTATCAAGTCTCATCATAATGTTGGTGGATTGCCAGATTATATGAAATTAAAAATTGTAGAGCCATTAAGAACATTGTTTAAAGATGAGGTAAGAAGAGTTGGTAAGTCAATGGGGATTGATTCTGAATTATTAGGAAGACACCCTTTTCCGGGTCCTGGATTGGCAATTCGTATTTTAGGTGATATTACTGCTGAAAAAGTTCGTATATTACAAGAAGTAGATCATATCTTTATTTCTTCTTTAAGAAGAGATGGTTTGTATGATGAAGTTTGGCAAGCGGGAGCTATTTTCTTACCTGTTCAATCTGTTGGGGTTATGGGTGATGAGAGAACTTATGAAAATGCAGTAGCACTTAGAGCGGTAGAGTCTACTGACGGTATGACTGCAGATTGGGTGCATTTACCATATGAATTTTTGGCGAAAGTTTCCAATGAAATTATAAATAAAGTAAAAGGGATAAATAGAGTGGTATATGATATTTCATCAAAGCCACCTGCAACTATTGAATGGGAATAAATGAATTTAGTTATTAAAATAGGGTTGTTGTTTTGTTTTTTATTTGGGAGTTTGTTATCATTTTCTCAAGATAAAATAAAATTTGGTTATCATGATGGTTCTGGGAAAGTGAAGTCAATAAATCATAATAATGTTCAGTATGATATAGAAAAAGACACTATTATTCTTCCAGTAATTGAAGATTCCGTTATATCTTTAGTGAAAGATACAGTTTTTATAAAAGATACATTAGTTATTATTGATTCTATAACAAATGACACTTCATACAGAATTATAATAAAAGATGACTTATTAATAGGCGGGATTCATCCAGTTCGTATTTCTGTATTGTTACCATTTATGTCTGATGATGTAGAAAGTAAACCTCAGTATTGGTCAATAAGTTTTTTAAAAGGGATTTTAATTGCGGTAGATTCTTTATCTGAACTAGGTATTTCTGTTATTGTAAATGTGTATGATACAGAGAATGATGAAGATGTTGTAAGAAGTATATTAAACAATAAATATTGTGATTCATCAGATATTATCTTTGGACCTTTATACAAAGATAATTTTAATATTGTAAAACGATTTTATCGAAATGATAATAGTAAAAAAATAATTAATCTATTTTCTCAAAGAAAAGAGATTTTAAAAAATAGTAATAATATATATTTTCTAAATCCAATTAAGAAAATA
>CAJQIZ010000017.1 GCA_905478555.1 uncultured Flavobacteriales bacterium | reverse complement strand
TTTTATAGTAAGAACTTTTGTCCGTACGGACCAAATTATACTCACTTTAATAATTCAGAATTTGATAGAGTTTACTAGACATCTATTTTAGAAACGGATGTAGATGAAAGAAGGCTGTTGTATCTTAAATTAGATCAAATTATAATGGATAATGCTATTATTGTTCCTCTTTATTACGATCAAGTACTGCGTTTTAGTCATAAAAATATTAATGGTTTTTATTCAAATGCTCAGAATTCATTAGACTTAACAAAGGTTGTGAAAGAATAACTCTCTTTTTTTAGATATTTTTTCTATTTTTGTGTTACTAAATTTATGAAGAAAGGATTACTTTTATTATTTGTATTTATTGTATTTTCTGAAGACTGTTTCTCTACTCACGCAGCAGGAATGGATCTTACTTATGAGTGCTTAACTATTGATACGCTTTGGACAGGTAATTATCAAGTTAATATTGCTACGGCTGCATGGGGTAATGAATGTTCATGGAATATTATTGACGATAACACTGGTGCTGTTATAGAATCAGGCAGTGGATATAATAATAATTCAACATATACTATCAATGTATGTATACCTTCGGGAAATTATACTTTCAATTGGTTTGATTCTTTTGGAGATGGCTGGAATGGGGGGAGTTATACCGTTACTACTAATACAGGTGCAGTTTTAACTTCTGGATCGCCACCAACTGGCAGCTCAGGTTCTTCTTTTTTTACATCTTCTGGTAGTACTTGTAGTTATACTCTTATTAATTATCCTGCAAATACATACAGAGTCACTTTAAAATTTTATAGAGATTGTGGAACTTTTAATGCTTCTGCTCCGCCAACTTTTATGTTAGATTATAATTCTAATTCTTGTGGAAGTAATAATTCGTCTACCATGAATCAAGTTTCATTTCAAAATATAACACCTGCTTGTAATTCTATACCTAATCCTTGTAATACTCCAGGAATTGTTGGTATTGAAGAGTATATCTATCAAACAATAATAACATTACCTAATAATTGTCCTGACTGGATTTTATCTACATGTCTGAATGCAAGGAATGGAGCAATTACAACCATTACTAATCCAGGTGCGCAAGATTTATGTGTTCAATCAGAATTAAATAATTCACAATATTGTAATAATTCCCCTATTTTCTCAGAGTACCCAACCCCATACTTATGTGTTGGTCAACAATTCTGTTATAATAATGGTGCATTTGATCCTGATGGAGATTCATTAGTTTATACTCTTGTTACTCCACTAAATTCAGCAGCTGGAGGTACTGTAAATTATAATGCAGGCTTTTCTTCTTCTAATCCAATTTCTGGTACGACAACTTTTGATGCATTAACTGGTGATTTATGCATGCTAGCAAATCAATTACAAGTATCGGTTGTAGCAATGAAGGTTTCAGAATATCGTAATGGAGTTTTTATTGGTAGTGTAATCAGAGATATTCAAATTATTGTTTTAGATAATTGTTCTTCTATTCCTCCGGTTCTTAGCGGTATAGATACTATAGCTCCAGTAAATTCAGATAGTTCAGGGGGAATTGCTATTCGTGATTTCTGTACTGATGGATCTACTCCAATAATATTTAATATAAATACTGTTACTTCCTCCTCCTCTAATAATATTAATATGAGTTGGGATAATTCAATATCTAATTCCTCTTTTAATATTTCTGCAAATAATACTACAAGTCCTCAAGGAGTTTTCAGTTGGGTACCAACAATTACAGATGTGTCAAATAGTCCTTTTTACTTTACTGTAACTGTTATTGATGATGCTTGTCCAATAAATAATTCATTTTCGTATACATATACAATTCTTTTGTCTTATTCTTCAGGTTCTTTTATCTCTTCTGATATTAGTTGTTTTGGGTTACAAGATGGTGCAGTTGATTTATCAGTAGTTGGAGGTGTTCCTCCATATAATTATTTTTGGTGGGATTCTGTCAGTGGTTTTAATACTAATACCCAAGATTTGACAAATTTAAATAGTGGAAACTATTATTGTTTTATTGTGGATAGTTTATTAGATACTTTAGGATGTGGAGTTGAACCAATACTTGCAGTAATTACTGAGCCTCAAGAATTAATAGTTAATTCAATATTTTCGGATGTTAGTTGTTTTAATTTAAATGATGGAAGTATTGATTTAACTGTTTCTGGAGGAATTCCCCCTTATTCTGTTAGTTGGACTTCTACTGGAGGTTATTTAGGAAGTGGAACAAATATATCTAATTTAAGTTCAGATGTTTATACTGCTACTATTACAGATGCTAATAATTGTGGACCTATTTTTGAATCTGTCTTCATTACTGAGCCATCTGAAATTACATTATTTGGAACCTCCTCTGATGTCAGCTGTTTTGGTTTTAATGATGGCAATATTAATTTAGTGACAACAGGAACAAATATAAACTATAGTTGGATTGGACCTAATGGTTTTATTTCTAATTTAGAAGATATTAATTCCTTAGAACCTGGAGTTTATACAATTAGTATTACTGATTTAAACGGTTGTTTTGGACCTTCTGCTAGTTATACTATATTAGAGCCTGCTGATATTTTAGTTTCTTATGTTTTAACAGATGTAAGTTGTAACGGACTAAATGATGGAAGTATTAATTTAACTATTTCTGGGGGAGTAGGAAACTATACTACTATATGGAATAGTCCAAATGGGTATTTTAATATTTCGGAAGATGCTTTTAGTTTGTATTCGGGTCCTTATAATTATACTATATCAGATATAAATGGATGTTCTCCTTCTTCAAGTAATTCACCATTAGTAGTCAATCAACCATTAAGTATACAAGTTACATCTGTTGTTACAGACGAAACATGTTATGAGGATTCTGACGGAACTATTGATGTAACTATAACTGGACCTGGAACATTTACTTATTCTTGGGTAGGACCTAATTTGTTTTCTTCTTCAAGTTTAGATATATTTTCTTTGCAAGCCGGAAGTTATAATTTGATTATTACCGATACTAATAATTGCCAAACATTAGTTACCGAATCAGTAAATATTGGTAATGTAATTACAATAGATACTTTCATTAACAATGTAAGTTGTAACGGACTCATGGATGGAAATATAGTATTATTAGCTCCTAACTCTATAAATTCTACTTTTAGTTGGTCTGGTCCAAATTCCTTTACCTCTTCTAGTTCTCAAGTTCTTAATTTACCAGCTGGTGTCTATTCTGTTGTTGTTAATGATAATTCTAATTGTCCTACTCAATTAACATTCCCTATTATAGAACCATCTCCTTTATCTATCAATTCCATCATTCTTGATGAGAGTTGTGAAGGGGTTTTAGATGGTTCGATTGAGGTTTCTATTTCAGGAGGAACTCCAAACTATACTTATGTTTGGAATAATGGAAATGGAGATTCTATAAACTCTAATCTATTAAATGGAGAATATATTTTAAATATTTTTGATGCAAATAATTGTATTATTACAGATTCATTTACTGTATCTCTATTTTTATTTGATACTATTAGGAGTATAATAAATGTTAGTTGTTATGGAGGTTCTGATGGTTCTGTAGATTTGGATATTATAGGAGGATATCCCCCTTTTACATATAGTTGGAATACCGGAGATACTACTCAGGATTTAAATAATATTCCTTCTGCGGTATATACAGTAGATATAACAGACATAACAAATTGCACCATAAGTAGAGATGTAATTATTACTTCCCCACAACAATTAGCTGCTGCTACAAATGTAAGTTTAGTACTTTGTTATGGAGATACAACCGCTACTGTATCTACTCAAATAAATGGAGGAGTTAGTCCTTATCTTTTAGATTGGGGAAATACGGATACAACGGCTATGGAAGCTGGTTTTCATATTTTTACTGTAACGGATAATAATAATTGTAAGTTTACGGATTCCGTAGAGGTTTTTCAAAATGACTCTATACAGATTTATTCTGTAATTTCAGATGTACAGTGTTTTGGAGGCTTAACGGGAGAGATAGAGATTCAAATAGCTCAAGGAACAGGTACTCCTCCTTATTCTTATAATTGGTCAGGGCCAAATAATTTTTCTTCTGTTTTAGAAGATTTAACTGATTTAGAATCAGGAGATTATTTTCTTACTATAATAGATGCTAATTTATGTGTTCAGGAACTGCAACTTTTTGTAAATCAACCCCAACAACTCTCTCAAATTACCACTATTAATACTTCTGATTATTCTGGATATAATGTAAGGTGTAAAGGAGGGAATTCTGCTTGGGTTCAACTTTCTGTCTCTGGAGGTTATGACCCTTATACTTTTTTATGGGATAATGGAAATCAAACGGATAGTATCTATAATCTTTATGAAGGTCCTTATTCTGTTTTGATAACTGATTCTTTAGGATGTACAGAAAATATAAATATAAATCTAAATGAACCAGCAACATATGTAACAGCAAATGTAATTTCTAATTCTGATTTTAATGGGTATAATATAAGCTGTTTTAATTTAAATGATGGCTCTGTTTATGTAGATGCAAACAATGGGGTTTTTCCTTATACTTATTTATGGAATACAGAAGAAACAACAAAATCAATTAGTAATTTGTATAGTGGATATTATGAGGTTTTTGTTTATGATAACAACATGTGTTTGGCTATAGATTCTATCACCTTAACAGAACCTACAGAATTACTTTTAGATTTATTTTTTTATCAAGATACTTGCAGTAGGGAGGTAGGGAAAGCGGATTTTCTAGCAGAAGGTGGAGTTGCAAACTACACTGCTTTATGGTCGAATTCTTCTACAGAAATTGTAGTAGATAATCTTTCAGAAGGAGATTATTCTGTAGATATTACTGATGCTAATTCGTGTATGAAAACCGAAAGTTTTATTATCAAAAATTTAGAAAGTCCTATTGCAAATTTTGAAGCTTATCCGTATCATAAAAGATTGTTTGATCAACAAAACGAACCTTTCTATTTTGTAGATTTAACAAATACATTTTGGTCTTCTGTAAAAAATTGGAATTGGAGTTTTGGTGATGGATATTATGCTTACGATTCTGTAGTTTCTCATATTTATGAAGGAAATGGTGAGTATTTGGTCCATTTAGAAATTATAACTCATGCTAATTGTATAGATACTATAAGTAAAAAAGTAGTAGTGGATGAATATAGTTTTTATATCCCTAACTCTTTTATTCCTACAAGTAATGAGGTTCAAAATAGTATTTTTAAAGGTTATGGTGTCGGTATAGCAAATTATGAACTAAAAATATTTTCTCGCTGGGGAGAATTAATTTTCGAAACTCAAAATCTAGAAGAAGGGTGGAATGGAAATCACTACGCCTCCGAAAATCCTTGCCCGGTAGCAGTGTATACTTATTCTGTTTTTATAGAAAATATTTATGGAGAAATATTTGAGTATCAAGGGCAAGTAAAATTATTAAGATAAAAAGAATATATTAATTGAATAATTGTAAAAAATAATAACTATGAAATATACTTACTTGCTTTTAATTTTTACTTTATTGTTTTCTTCTTGTGAAGAAGAAATAATTGAAACGACAATATCTTCTTCTTTTACTTGCATAGTAGGTGGAAATAACTTTGATGATAATACGCCTGTTATTGATATTAATTTATCAGACATGATGAGTATTAATCTGTCAGACGCTAATTATGATGTAAACTTTAGAATATATAATTTCTCTGATATTCTTGTTAATGAAATTGTATATTTCTCGGTTCCTGGAATGGGGATGGTGAATGAAGGTGCTTCTACTTATTCTAATACTTACAGTCCTCCTTATGATGGACAATTAGTATTTACAACGAAAGATGCTGATAAAATTTCAGGTACATTTCATTTTAAATCTCAGAATATAGATCCATTATTATTCACAAAGATAAATGTTCAAGATGGTGTGTTTACTAATGTTAGTTATTAGTGATACAACTGAACAAGAAATTCTGGAACGATAAATATTTAAAAAACGAACATAGTTGGGATGTAGGTCATATTACTACTCCATTGAAGGAATATTTTAATCAGATGGAAGATAAAAAGTTAAGAATATTAATTCCTGGTTGCGGTAATTCCTATGAAGCAGAATACTTATTTAATAATGGATTTAAAAATATATTTGTAGTAGATTATTCTGAAAAAGCTTTGAGTAATTTTAAGAAAAGAGTTCCGTATTTCCCCTCAGAAAATTTATTATGTATTGATTTTTTTGATTTAAATATGGAATTGGATGTAATTATAGAACAAACTTTTTTTTGTGCTATTGATAAACAAAAAAGAGGGGAGTATGCTTTAAAAATGAATAATTTATTATCTGAGAAAGGTAAATTAGTAGGTTTACTTTTTAATGTTCCTATGTCTGAAGATCACCCTCCTTTTGGAGGAAGTAAAGAGGAGTATATATCCTATTTTAAAGAGGGTTTTAATTTTAAGACATTTGAAAAATCGCATAATTCCATAAAAGAGAGAAGTGGTAGAGAACTTTTTATGATTTTAGAAAGAAAATAGTTTAATTTGTAAAAAAAATAGAATGAAAAAGAAAACACAAATTCTGGATAAGATACAATTACAACAAAAGGTAAATAGATTAGCTTGGCAGATATATGAGCAAAATTATTCTGAAAAAGAAATTATTGTTGTGGGTATAGAAAAAAGAGGTGTAGAACTGTCTAAAAGAATATCGGATGTTATTTCTTCTATTTCAGATATAAAAGTTATTAATTCTACTGTAAAATTAGATAAGGAAAATCCTTTGTCTTCTGACATTGTTTTTAGTTTAGATGCTGATTCTATTGAAAACAAGGTAGTTGTTTTGATAGATGATGTGTTAAATTCGGGGAAAACTCTAATATATACATCTAAAGAATTTTTATCTGTTCCTCTTAAGAAACTTTCGACATTAGTGTTAGTTAACAGAAATCATAACAGATATCCTGTAAAGGCAGATTATGAAGGTATGTCGCTTTCTACTACACTGCAAGAACATATAACTGTAGTTTTCGGAAAAGAAGAAGGAGTTTATTTATCTTAGTAAGTTAACTATTCCTTTGATACAATCTCCTTTATCATTACATATGGTGTGGGTAGCTTTTGTGTAAAATATTTTTCTTTCCGCTAATTTATTTTCTATATATCTTTTTAAACTTTTGTCCGACAATCCAGTTATCATGGGTCTTTTTTCTTTATTTTCTTGTAATCGTTCAAATAATATTTCTGGACAACATTCCAGATAAATCGTTTCACCTACTTTATTCATGGTTTCAATAAGGTTATGAAAAGTTGGAGTTCCTCCTCCAGTAGAAACTAAAATGTTATCGTCTTTAATTATTTTTTTGAAATATATTTCTTCTAATTTTCTGAAATAATTTTCTCCACTATTATTAAATATATCAGAAATACTTCTTTGTTCTGACTCTTCAATAAGTTCATCTAAATCAATATATTTTAAGAGAAGTTGATCGGCAACTATTTTACCAACTTTACTTTTTCCAGATCCCATAAAACCAATTAAAAAATACCTCATCTGACTATATAATTAATGTTTGATATTACAAAATAACAATTATTATCTTTGTTTTCAGGGCTTTACTCATTAAAATATATTAATAATAAAAATATTAAAATAGTATTGTAGAATGATAATAATAAATATATTTGCAACCGATTTTGAAAGACCTGGTAGCTCAGCTGGTAGAGCATCTCCCTTTTAAGGAGAGGGTCCTGGGTTCGAGCCCCAGCCAGGTCACCAAAAATTAAAAATCCCGCTATTTTAGTGGGATTCTTTTTTTTTTTAGTTTTTAAAAATCGCCCAGGTGCTGAAATTGGTAGACAGGCATGATTGAGGGTCATGTGTCCTAAGGACGTGCGGGTTCGACTCCCGCTCTGGGCACAATTTTACTTTGCCAGACTCTTGTCTTTTCAATTACCCTCCAACTCTTTTGTAATTAAATCCCTCTTTTTTTAGCAACTCCAATACTTTATCTCTAACATTTCCTTGTATAATTATTTCTCCATTTTTAGCAGATCCTCCTACTCCACATTTAGATTTTAATCTTTTCCCTAAATCTTTTAAATCATCCGTAGTTCCTATAAAATCTTTAATGATAACTGCAATTTTGCCCGCTCTATGTTTGTCAATGCATACTTTTAAGTGTTGTTCCTTATTCGGAAGTGTTTCCATTTCCTCATTTTCGTATTCATATTCAAAATCTGGGTTGGTGGAGTACATTACTCCTTTTTTATTTTTTCCTTTTTTATCCATTTGGTGCAAATATTTTTAATGATTTCGGATTTACTTCAATAGTTAATTTTCCATTTATTTTAGTTGGTTCTCCATCCAAATGAATTATATTATCATTACTAATAATTGTCATTTTTTTGGTTTGGATAATTCGAATATATTTGGAAAGATGAGCTTTTCCTTTTGCAATTTTAAGTAAAATTTGTGGAACTTTCCATTTTGGTATATCTTTTAAAACTACAAAATCTATTAATCCATCATCAATTTCTGAATTTGGTGATATTTGAAAGTTGTTTCCGTATTGTGTGGCATTTGCAAATGAGATAAGTAATGCATTTATATTTTCAGTTTTCCCATCATATTTTATAGTGTAGTTCCTTGCTTTGTATTTTAATTCTTTGTATATTAGTTTTATATAATTTGTAAAACCTCTTTTTGTTAAGTTTGCAAACAGATAAGCGATATGAGCATCAAATCCTATTCCAGATACATTTACAAATGGAATTCCATTTGCAGTGCAACTGTCTACAATTTTTATTTCTGATTTGTTAATTTGATGAATTGCTTCAATTACTTTTTTGTTCATTCCGAAATAAAAAGCAAATCCATTTCCTGATCCGGTTGGGATAACTCCCATTGCAATTTCTGTTCCAATTAACTCAGATGAGATTTCATTTACTGTTCCATCTCCTCCTACAGCAATTAGTAATTTATAATTCTCCTTTACCGCTTGTTTTGCTATTTCTTTTGCGTGCAAATGTCTGTCAGTAAAACTAATGTCGTATTCAAATTTTTCTTTATTAATAAATTGCTCTATTAATTTTTTGATATTTTTTTGTTTTCCCGTACCAGAAATAGGGTTTATAATAAATTTAGTTTTCATCTGTACTTAATTTATTTTCTATTAAACTATTATTATATTGTTGTTTTATAGCTTGTAAAAGTAATATAGACTCTTTGTTGTTTTCTATTTTTACTTTCTTTTTTCTGTCCAAATAAGTAATCTGTTTTTCGTTTCTATCTGTTATGTTAGTATTATCTTTAATAAATAGATATTCATTATTAAGGTAACTTATTGCCCAGTTTTTATTTTCATAAACAGATTTCCCGAAAGAGAAAAATTCTTTATTGTAGTCTAATAAGTCTAAAATAGTTGGCATAATATCTATTTGTTGTGTAATGCTATTATTACTTCCTTTTAAGGAGCTATCTCCCATAAAATATAAAATAGGAATGGAGTATCTTCCAATTTTGTTTTTATAGATATCCTTTTTTCTTTCAGGAGAGGTGTGGTCAGCTGTAATAATAAATAAAGTGTTTTTGTACCATGTTTCTTTTTTTGCTCTTTCAAAAAACTGTTTTAATACAAAATCAGAATATCCTATACTTTCATGTATTATTAAGTCTCCTTTCGGAAATGTATTTTTCAATTCACTAGGTATTTTATAGGGTGGGTGAGAGGAAAGACTAAATATAGAACTTATGAATGGTTCTTGTTCTTTGTTAAGATATTCAGAAAAATAATTAAAAAATGGACCGTCAAAAATACCCCAAGTCCCATCAAAATCTTTCTTATTATTATAATCTTCTTTTCCGAAATAATTATCAAATCCTGCCTTTTTGCTAAATTGATAAAACCCCATTGTTCCTCTTGTTCCTCCATGAAAAAAAGATGAAGAATAACCTTCTTCTTTTAAGATTTTTGCAATCCCCTTATATTGATTTGTTGCATAATTAGAAGTGATAAATGGGTTATTCATAAGTGTGGGGATACTAGCGGTAATAGCGGGTAAGGCTTCTATTGATTTTATTCCGTTGGAATATGCTTGTTCCATTACTAAAGAATGAGGAATTAGGGAATCTAAAAAAGGGGTATATCCTTTTCCATTATTGTAATATCCTACAAATTCCTTTGAAAAACTTTCCATTATTATAATTACAATATTTTTCTTTTTAAAATTATCTCTTTCAAATTTATGTTTAGTAGAGTAGATAGATTTTAATTGTTTATTATTAAAGTAGTTCTTTTTTTTAAGATCTACTTTTAAAAAAGTGTGTAGTACACAAAACGGACTATTAAGAACTAAAATGCTGTTTTCTGTTTCGCTCCACATTCCAGCATCTATTGTTTTTATTGGTTTTAGTTGTATTCCTCCTCTAGCTCCTAAAATAAAAATAGCTACTGATATTAATAAAAGACCTATTGATAATGGATAGTTTTTTATCCTCTCAGATGGAATGTGTTTTATTTTAAAAAGAAAATAAAGCTGGATTATAATAATAAGTGTTACATGCCAATAATCAGTTAAGTATTGTGGAATAATTTCCATTGCATCTGACCCTCCTCCTAAAGATAAATAGTCAAATATATCGGAGGTAGTTCTTTTCTGAGAAAACTTAAAGTATTCAATGTCAACATTGTTTACTAATAAAAAAGGGATATTTGTTAGGTAAAATATATAGTTTGTCAGTTTTTTGTATGTCTTTTTTTCTCTTAAATTAATTGGGAAAAGTAGAAATAAAAGTAATGGAATATTTATGTATACTAGTGAGGAAATATCAAACCTGATTCCTTCTAAAAATGAATAAAGAATGTTAGTGTCAAAATAATCTGTATTGAAAAGATAAAATAATACTCTGCTAGAAAAGTAAATGAGAAGTAAATAGAAAATTCTTAAATAAAATATTTTGAAATACTTCATTTTTTATGAGCAATTACATCCTCCACTTCCGCAATCATCATCTTTTTTTACGAACCTTTTATAGAGGTAAATAATTGCGATAAAAAGTATAAAAAAAATAATTATTTCTTGTGTTTTCATAAGATTAAGATATTAGTACAAAGTAAAGAATAATTATGGTATTTTTGTGTCGAAATAACACAGATTATGAAGTTTAATAAATCAGGAATAAAAAACGAAAAATTAATTGAATTATATACATCCATTTTAACTCCCAGGCTTGTGGAAGAAAAAATGATGATTCTTTTAAGACAGGGTAAAATATCAAAATGGTTTTCGGGTATTGGTCAGGAAGCTATTTCTGTTGGAGTGGCTTCTGCATTAATTAAGGAAGAGTTTGTTTTACCAATGCACAGAAATCTTGGGGTTTTCACTTCTAAAGACATCCCATTAGAAAGATTGTTTTCTCAGTTTCAGGGGAAAATGAATGGTTTTACCAAAGGTAGAGATAGGTCTTTTCATTTTGGAACACAAGATTATAATATTGTTGGTATGATATCGCACTTAGGACCTCAGTTAGGTGTTGCGGACGGTATTGCTCTTGCCGATAAACTAAAGGGAAATGGTAATGTTACAGCTGTTTTTACTGGTGATGGAGGTGCTAGTGAAGGAGATTTTCATGAGGCTTTGAATGTTGCTGCTGTATGGGATTTGCCAGTAATTTTTGTGATTGAGAATAATGGATATGGGCTTTCTACACCTAGTTCTGAGCAATTTAGATGTAAGCAGTTTGCAGATAAAGGAAAAGGGTATGGGATGGATGCTTATACTATAGATGGAAATAATATTTTAGAAGTGTATTCTGCTGTTTCAAAATTACAGAAAGAAATTTCGGAAAATCCTAAACCGGTTATTTTAGAGTGTATGACTTTCAGGATGAGAGGTCATGAAGAAGCTTCAGGTACAAAATATGTACCACAAGATTTAATGGAATTGTGGTCTGAAAAAGATCCTTTAGCTAATTATGAAAACTTTTTACTTTCAGAAAAAATAATTTCTGAAAAAGACATTGAAGACTTAAGGAATGAAATAAAATTACATATAAATAGATGTTGGACTATTGCTGAAAAAGAAGATGATTTAATTTTAAATCATGATATGGAGATAAAAGACTTGTATCAAGATTATTCTTTTTCTGATATTAAAAAATCAGCTAATAAAACTAAAAAAAGATTAGTAGATTCTATTTCAGATGGTTTGAAACAAAGTATGCAAAAACATGATAATTTAATTATTATGGGACAAGATATTGCAGACTATGGAGGGGTTTTTAAAGTGACAGATGGTTTTATGAACGAATTTGGGAAGGAAAGAGTAAGAAATACTCCAATTTGTGAATCAGCAATTGTTAGTGCTTCACTAGGTCTTTCTATAAATGGATATAAATCTGTAATGGAAATGCAATTTGCAGATTTTGTTACTTCAGGGTTTAATCCGATAATAAATAATTTAGCTAAAACTCATTATAGATGGGGACAAAATGCGGATGTTGTGGTAAGAATGCCAACTGGTGCTGGCGTGAGAGCGGGACCTTTTCATTCTCAGTCAAATGAGGCTTGGTTTACACATACACCAGGTTTAAAGGTTGTGTACCCTGCTTTTCCTGAAGATGCAAAGGGACTTTTAATTGAATCGATAAATGACCCGAACCCTGTCATGTTCTTTGAGCATAAGGCACTTTATAGAAGTTGTTCCGAAATGGTTTCTGATAATTATTTTTCTACAGAAATAGGCAAGGCTAATTTGATAAAAGAAGGAAAAGATGTAACTATTGTTACTTATGGTATGGGAGTTCATTGGGCGTTAGATTTGTTAAATAACAATTCAGATATTTCTGCAGATTTAATTGACTTAAGAACTTTAGTTCCGTTGGATAAAGAAGCTATTTTTAAGTCAGTAAAGAAAACTTCAAAAGCAATTGTTTTACATGAAGATTGTATGATTGGAGGTTTTGGTGCAGACATTTCTTCTATGATTTCAGAAGAGTGTTTTGAGTATTTAGATGCTCCGGTATTTAGGTCTGCAAGTTTAGATACTCCAGTTCCTTTTTCAGCAGTTTTAGAAGATAACTTTTTACCAAAACAAAGATTTGAATTACAGTTAAAAGAATTATTAGAATATTAATAGTTTGTAAGTAGAATAAAATGAATTAATTTTACCATATTTGTAAAGTTATTAAATAAAACCTTGATATGAAACGAAATATTAGATTAAATACATTAACATTTTTAGTAATTATATTATCCTTAAGTTCTTGTGTTACAAACAGGAATTTAGAGTATGTTTCTACGGATAATAATACACAAAGTGTAAAGTCTACCCCTTTTAATTACATCATACAAAAGGAAGATTTGTTGTCTGTTCAAATTAGTAGTACCACTAAATCTGATTACGATTTTTTTAATTTAAAAGAATCTTCTAATCCTCAGTTAATGTCCTTAAATCCGTATTTTTATGGGTATTTAGTGAAACAAGATGGTATAATAAATTTACCTATGATCGGAAATGTTAAGGTTGAGGGTTTTACTATTAATGAAGTAGAGAGGGTGATTGAACAGATTTCTTCTACTTATTTTAAAGATCCGATAGTAAAGGTAAATATTATTAATTTTAAAGTAAGTATTTTAGGAGAGGTAAACAATCCTGGAGAATACAATATAGTTCGTTCTAATCAGAATTTATTACACTTAATTGGTAAAGCAAATGATTTAACAGAGTTTGCAAACAGACGGAAAATTAAAGTGATAAGAAATAATGGAGAATATTCTTCAAAAATAATTTATTTAAATTTAACTGATCCTCTAGTTCTTAATGATAAGAATTTCTACTTACATCCTCAAGATATAGTTTATGTTGAGCCAATGAAAAAGAAATTTTATTCTGTAAAGAGTTTGTCAAATGCTGTTTCAGTTTCTATATCTGCTATTACGCTTTACCTACTAATTAATAATTAAATGGAAAAAAATATAAATCCTTTAGATAACATTATAAATTTTAGAGATCTGTTTTATAAAATTTTAGACAATTGGTATTACTTTTTATTAAGTATTTTTTTATGTCTAGCTTTTGCTTTTTCTTATGTTAGGTATAGTAATGAATTGTTTATGAGTACAACAAAAGTCTTAATTCAAAAAAATAGTGAAAATGTATCTGCTTCTGAAATACTATATGAAAATTTAAATTCTTCTAATGAAAGTTCTATAAAAGATGAAATTAATAAGTTTACATCTTTCCCATTAGTTTTTCAAACAGTAAGTGATTTGCGATTTGATATTTCTTATTATTTGTTAGGAAATATTAAAACATCTGAAACATATATTGCTCCCATCAAGTTAATTGCTGACATAGAAACTACTAAGAAAAGCACACATTTAGAATTTAAAATTGATGTTATTAATGATGATCATTTTAATCTGAATTGTACTTCACCTATTTTAGATAAAAAGTATAATTTTGGAGAAGAAATTATAATAGATGATAAAATCTTTAAAGTTGAGTTAAATGAAAGTTATCCTTTTTCATTACTGCCTACTACAAATGTTACCTTTAAAAGTTTAGAAAGAGTAGCTAAACTGTATCAATCTAAAATAGAATATGATAATCCAGAGAAAGAATCTAATATTTTCACTCTATCTATTTTAGAGGAAGATCAGCGAAAAGGAGTGATCTTTTTAAATAAATTGGTGTCTAATTATATTAGTAATGATTTAGAATACAAGAAATCTTCCTCTTTAAACACTGTTTTATTTATTAAAAATGAAATTAATGCTATTGAGGATTCTTTATCCTTAATTGAAATAAAGTTACAAGATTATAAGTATTCTCATCAGATTCCAGATATTAATTTAAAAACTGAAAATGTTTACCAAAAGATATCAGAGTTAGAACGAGAATTATCAACTTATAAATATCAAGATAAATATTACTCTTATTTAGGAGATTATATTATTAATGGTAATTCTTTAGATAGAATTGTAGCACCTTCAACTTATGGAATTACTAATTCCTCTCTATCAGAACTCATAAAAAAGCTTGTAAGTATTCAATTAGAAAAAAATGTATTGATTGATGGGGGACAGTATAATAACCCGTCAATTTCTGATTTTAATTTACAATTAGTTCAATTATCAAAAAATATTAAAGAAGTAATATCAAATAGTAGACATACTAATAGGATAATTATTGAAGATTTAAATGCAAGAATTTCAATTGAGGAATCATCTTTAAATTCGTTACCAATTGAGCAAAGAGAATTAATAAATATTGAAAGAATTCAGAAAACAAGTGAGAAACTCTATATGTTTTTACTTCAGAAAAAATCGGAGGCAGAGATAACATCATCTTCTATTACTTCTAATATTCAACATCTAGAACCATCTTCTTTTTTCGTTAAACCTCCTTTGTTTCCTAATGCTTCACAATGGTACTCTATTGCTTTTTTAATTGGTGTGTTATTACCTATATTTTCAATTCTATTATCAGATTTAATAAATGATAAAATTAGATCTAGAATAGATTTAGAACGGATTAGTAAGATTGATATAATAGGAGTAATTGGTAGAAACCATTCTGGTAATAACTTATTAACTAAATTAAACCCAAAATCCTCTATTGCGGAAGGTTTTAGGTCGTTAAGATCTAATCTTAACTATAAAGATAAAAAAGATAAAGATAAAACATATTTAGTAACCTCCTCTGTAAGTGGAGAAGGGAAAACATTTATAGCTTCTAATTTGGGGGTTGTTTTTGCAAACTCAGGAAAAAAGACTTTACTTTTAGGTGCAGATTTAAGAAGACCTAAATTGTATGAAGGATTTGATGTGGATAAATCTCTAGGATTATCGACTATATTAGAAGGTAATTCTAGTGTAGATGAAGTAATCTTTAATGTAGAAGAAAATTTAGATATTATAATTGCTGGTCCTATTCTATCTAATCCTGCAGATGTTTTCCTGAGGGATAAGTTTGAAGAATTAATAAATACTTTAAAAAATAAATATGATAAAATTATTATTGATACGGCACCAATTGGATTAGTCTCTGATGCATATATGATTATGAAACATACAGATGTTAACATGTATGTAGTTCGCCAAAACTATACAAATAAAGATGTCTTGCGTTTTGTTAATGATTTAGAAGAAAACAATAGAGTAGAGAACCTCAATCTAGTATTAAATGATGTAAGCTCTGGAAGTGGAGTATATGGTTATGGTAAGTATTCTTATGGATATGGGTATGGGTATGGGTATGGCTACGGTTCTTACACGAAAGACTCTGATTACTTTACAGATTCTTAAAATAAATTATGAATACTGACTATTTTAAAATTAAAATTTTTCTTTCTGATGTTGATGGAGTGTTAACAGATGGAGGCATGTATTATACTGAAAATGGTGATGAGTTTAAAAAGTATAGTGTTTATGATGGAATGGGTTTTCAGTTATTACAAAAAACAGGGGTTAAGGTAGGAATAGTAACCACTGAAGACAAACAAATGAATAGGAGGAGATCAAATAAATTGGGTTTAGATTATGATTTTCATGGTGTGAAAGATAAATTACAACTAATCAAAGATTTGTGTAAACAAGAAAATATTTTCTTGGAAAACATTGCGTATATCGGTGATGACGTAAATTGTTTTGATTTACTTTCAAATGTAGGAGTAGCTGCTTGTCCTAAAAATGCAATGAAAAAAATAAAGTCTATTCCTAATATTATTCAATTGCGGAAAAATGGTGGAGAAGGTGTAGTCAGAGAATTTATTGAGTTAATTCTATCTTAATTTTCAATTATTAAGATGAAAAAGACAATTGTTTTTCTTGGAGGATATGTAAATGTAACAAATGCACAAAATCTAAACTGCAGATCTATTGCACATTATTTGGATAAGAATAAATTTGAAGTGATTAGTATGTCTGTTTATTCTGGAAAACTAACATCTTTACAATCAGAGGGCGTTAAAATAATAAACTGTTTCTATCCATTAAAAATTTCTTCTTACATTGCTTATTTTAAAGGGATTATTTTTTCAGACATTGTATATCTACCAAAGTCATCCATCCCTTTTTTTGTATTTCCACTTTTAAAACTTCTTAGAAAAAAAAGTTTTGTAACGGTTGAGGGAGTATTTGATAAAACAAACTTGGAAAAAATAATAAACCAATTTTCATCATCTAGAAATATTCAGAAATATTTTTCTTCATTTACTCAAACTTTTTCAATTACTTCTTTTATGATAAAAAAGAATTATAAGAGTCTGAAGATAAAGTCAAATAAGGTTCCTCTATATTTGGGGGTAAATTGTTCAGACTTCAGTTCTTTTCCTAAAGAAACATTGACTGATATTGCAATTATCGCAAGTAACCTTTTTTACAAAGGATACAAAGATTATTTTTATTTGTCAAGTAAATTTCCTAATCTAAATTTTCATATTGTAGGTTCTGGAAATAGTCTGATTTCTATTGAAAATGAAATATCAAAAAGAGAATTGAATAATGTTGTTTTTCATAAACAGTTAAATCACACGGAACTTAATCAGTTATTACAAAAAATTCAGTTACATGTTTTTCCTTCAAGATCTGAGGGATTTCCAAAAGTTTTATTAGAAACAGCATGTGCCGGAGTGCCGTCATTAGTGTATTCTGATTATGGAGCTTCTGAATGGATGACACATAAAATAGATGGTTTTGTAGTTGAAAAAATAGATGAAATGGAGGAGGTAATTAGAGAATTAATGCAAAACCCTACTCTATTAAAAAATGTTTCTTCTAATGCAATTCAGTTAGGTAAGTCATTCGATTGGAAAGTGAAAATAAAAGATTGGGAAAAAGTAATAATTAACTTGTCAAATTTATAAATTTGTAGAAGTGAAAAATAATACTAAAATATTAATAATTATCCCTGCTAGAGGTGGATCAAAACGACTTCCAGGGAAGAATATAAAACTATTAAATGGAAAACCTTTAATTGCCTATAGTATTGAATATGCTCAAAAAAACATACCTAATTCAGATATTATTGTTTCAACAGATAATGAGAAAATAGCAGAGATTTCAAAGAAGTGTGGTGCAATTGTACAGAATAGACCTTCTTTTTTATCTGAGGATAATACTCCTACAATTGATGTCCTTCAGTATGTAATTGACCATGCATTTAGCCAATATGATTTTGTAGTTTTATTACAGCCAACTAACCCTCTAAGGCCAAATGATTTATTTCAAAAAGCGTGGAGTGTTTTTTCAGATACAAATATTCAATCCTTATTTACAGTTAGTTTGAATCATCAAAAATTAGGGAGGATAAATAATGGATTATTTATTCCTATAACATATAATTTCGGTCAAAGAAGTCAGGATCTTACTCCATTTTATTATGAAAACGGTTTGATGTATATATCATCTGTCTCCTTAATTAAAAAAGGAATATTAATGGATGAAAGTTCAGTTCCCATGATTGTTAATCCTAATTATTTATTAGTAGATATTGATACTGAATTAGACTGGAAGTGGGCAGAATTTTTAATACAAAAAAAGACATGAATTCATTTATAGATATATCCGGAAGGAAAATAGGTAAGGATTACAAGCCTCTTGTAATTGCTGAAATTGGCATCAATCATGAAGGAAATTTAGATGTAGCAAAACAGATGGTAGATGCCGCTAAAAGAGCTGGGGTAGAAATGGTGAAGCATCAAACTCATATAGTTGAAGATGAAATGAATAAGGAAGCTAAAAAAGTTATTCCAGGAAATTCAGATGTTTCTATTTATGATATTATGAAGAGATGTTCTCTTTCTGAAAAAGAAGAATTAGAACTTAAAGAATATGTAGAGTCAAATGGAATGATTTTTATAAGTACTCCATTTTCTAGAGCAGCAGCAAATAGGCTAGAATCTTGGGATGTTCCAGCTTACAAAATTGGTTCGGGGGAATGTAATAATTATCCTCTTTTAGAGCATATCGCTTCTTTTGGAAAACCAATAATACTGAGTACAGGAATGAATACAATTGAAAGTATTAATAATGCAGTGTCTATTTTTAAAAAGAACAATATCCCATTTGCTTTATTACACACTACTAATTTATATCCAACACCAAATAATTTGGTTCGTTTAGGTGCAATGATAGAGATGTCAGATAGTTTTCCGAATATCGTTTATGGTTTGTCAGACCATACAATAAGTAATCATGCCTGTTTTGGAGCAGTTGCTTTAGGAGCTTCTATTTTAGAAAGACATTTTACAGATAAAATGAATAGAATAGGTCCTGATATTATATGTTCAATGGATGAGGGTTCTTGTAATGATTTAATAACTGGAAGTGAAATTATCTGGAGTCAAAGTGGTGGGGAGAAAGGTCCTTCTAAAGAGGAACAGGTTACTATTGATTTTGCTTTTGCTACTATTTGTACCATACAGAAAATTAAAGAAGGTGAGGAGTTAACAATGAAAAATATTTGGGTAAAAAGACCTGGAACAGGAGATATATTAGCTGAAAAATTTAATTTAGTGTTAGGGAAAAAAGCAACAAGAGAAATAGAAGAAGATGAACAATTAAAATGGATAGATTTTGAATAAAAAGAAACTACTTTTTGTAACAGGTACTAGAGCTGATTTTGGAAAAATAAAATCGCTTATTGAAATTAGTAGAAACCATTCTGATTTTGAAGTTCATATTTTTGTTACTGGTATGCATGTGCATGAAAAATATGGAAATACCATTGTAGAAATTGAGAAAAGTAATTTTTCTAATATACATCAATTCAAAAATTTTAATTGTGAAGAAACTATGGATGAAATTTTAGCAAATACAATTCGTGGACTTTCTATCTTTTCTAAAGAGATAAATCCTGATTTGATTATTGTTCATGGTGATAGGGTGGAAGCCTTAGCATCTGCTATTGTTGGTTCATTAAATAATATTTTTGTATCTCATATTGAGGGTGGTGAAGTTTCAGGAACGATTGATGAGTTAATTCGTCATTCTGTTTCAAAATTAAGTCATTTTCATTTCGTTGCAAATGATAAAGCAAGGTCTAGGTTGCTACAAATGGGAGAGCGGGAGGAATCAGTTTTTGTAATTGGATCTCCAGATGTTGATATTATGTTTTCTAATAAATTGAGGAGTATAGAATTTGTGAAAAAACATTATGAAATCTCTTTTGAAAAATTCTCTATTTTGATGTTTCACCCTGTAACTACTGAAGTAGAAAAAATAAAGAAATATGCATCAGATCTTGTAGATGAGGTGTTGAGTTCAGATTTAAATTACATAGTCATTCTGCCTAATAATGATTTAGGTTCTAGTTCTATTTTTAATGAATTTATAAGGCTGGAGAATAAAGATAATTTTAGAATTTATCCATCTATTAGATTCGAATATTTTTTAGTGCTATTAAAATATTCTCAATTTATTATTGGTAATTCTAGTACAGGTATTAGGGAAGCACCATATTATGGGGTGCCAACTATAAATATTGGAACTAGACAGCAAAGTAGAGCTCTTCATTCAGAGATTATTAATTGTAATTATAATAGAGAAGAAATAAATAGAGCAATTAAAAATGCTATAAATCTGGGTAGTTTTAAATCACAGAAAAGTTTTGGTTCTGGAAAAAGTGATCAACAATTTTTAGAAATTATTTGTAAAAATGAATTTTGGAAATCTTCCAAGCAAAAATTATTTAAAGACAGATAATCAATTAATATTTTAATTATAAATCTACAGTAAATATTTTATTATACCATTAATTAAATGAAAAAAATAGAAATCAGAAGTTATGAGGAAATGCATCTTTTTATAAAAGATGAAATCTTCCCTGTAGATTCTGTACCTTCTTTTAAAGAGATTATAAATATTGCTCAATCTCATGAAGAAAATATAGTTTTACTTTCTTTAAAATTGGAAAGTGAAATTGTTGCTTTAGCTTTTTTTTCTCAATCTGTTCGTCAGCTATCTGCTTTAAAATACAATTCCTTATTTTTATACGGATTTGATTTTTTTGATTACAATCCTATTTTTATTCAAAGAGGTTTTGAAAAACAATATATTAATTTTGTGAAAAAATATGCTTCCGAAAATAATATTGAACTTTTAATACTTGAAAATATTTTACATTCTTTCAACTCCCTAAATTCGGTGAAAGAATTTCAGGAAATTAGTTTTTTTGACAAAAATATTTCTAAAAATAATTTTGATTTTATAATAAATAAAAAGAGCTTAAAAAGACATAAAAAAAAGCTGATAAATAATGATTATTCTGTTTGCCATTTCAGAGGAAATGAGATTACAGATGATTTAATTTCTCAGTTTTCAGACTTACATATAGAGCGTTGGAATTTTGATAATATTGAAAGTGCATTTGAATCTGAGAAAAGAAAAATAAATTATCTGCAATCAACATCTAATAAATTATTAACCATGATAAAAGTTAATAATGAAATATTGGCAATGCATTTTGGAATGATTTATAATGAAACTCTGATATGGCATTCTCCCGTTTTAAATATAAAGTTTTACGAATTTTCACCAATTGAAATTTTATTGTTAGAAACATCAATTTTTTGTAATGAAAATAACATCCGATTTCTAGATTTTGGTTTGGGAGATGAAACATATAAAGTCAGATTTTCAAATCAGAATAAAACTATTTACAGTTCCTATTTTCCTATTGGTTTTATACAGAAAATAAAAGTTGTTTTTTCCGTTTTCTTAAGAGATATTGGTGTAAATAGTTTTCTTAATTTTCTAAAAATAATTTACCGAAAATTAAGTGTTATTTCAAATTCTGTAAATATTTATAAGGCAGAATGTAAAGAAATAGATAAGTTGAAATCTCCAAAACATAAAGTAAAATTCCATGTTATTTCTGATTACTCAGTTCTAGTAAATTATTTTAGAGAAATGAAAAAATCTGTAAAAAGACATCATTATAAAAGGTTAATGAGTGGTGATGTTTACTACTGTTTGTCTTCTGAAAATCACATGGTTTGTTCGGGATGGTCTTCTAGTAGAAATCTACACCTTTCTGAGATAGAGAAGATATTGAATATTGAGGGTAATTATGTTTTGTATGATTTTTTCACTCCTGTTGAATTCAGAAACAAAGGTAATTATAAATTAATTCTACAAAATATTTTGTTTCATCTTCAATCGGATGCTTATATTTATACCTTAAAATCGAATAAAGCATCTAATATAGCGATACAAAATGTTGGATTTGAAAAAACTAATATCTATAGTTTCGAATGAAGAAAAGTCTATTAAACTTACTTTTTATTTTCTCTTATTATTCTGGAATTAATAAGTTGTTCTACTATTTTTCAAATTCTAGGCAAAGGGTAATAACTTTCCATAATGTGATTCCTGATCATTGTTTTGATAATAGTATTCATTTAGGAGTTTCTTGTACAGAAAGTGTCTTTAAAACTCAGATTAGTGAAATATTAAAACAGTATAAAATTACAACTGAAATTGGAGTTCCAAATTCCTGTGTTGTTACTTTTGATGATGGATATTCAAATAATTTTGAGATTGCAAATAAAATTTTAAACGAGAAAAATTTATCAGCAGTTTTTTTTATAACTTCAGATTTAATTGAAAATCAAGATATTTTATGGGTTGATAAAATGTTATTTTGGTTTTCGTACGTTCCGGTAGGTAGTTATAATATTTGTGGTTTTTCTTTTTGTGTTTCTGAAAAAAATAGAGGAATTTTATATATTGAATCCTATCGATATATTTTAGAAAATTATAAAGACAAATATATATTTATTCAGGAGATGAAGGAGTTGTACCCTTTTTCATCATTGAAAATAGGTTCGGATTTGTATTTCTCTCGATTTAATGCCTTAAGTATCTCTGAAATAGAAGAGATGAAGAAAAATGGACATCTTATTGCATGTCATTCTACATCTCATGATATTTTATCTAAATTAGAAGCTATTGAACTTTCGGATGAGATTTTGAAATGTGAAAAATTAATTTCATCATTATATAACTGTAACTATTTTAGTTATCCTTTTGGTAGTGATATAGAAGTAAATGACAAGGTTATTAATGCATTTAAAGATTCATTATTTCAGAAATGTTTTATCAATAAATGGAATTGGAAAATTGAAAAAAATCCTTACTCCATACAAAGATTTTCATTTCCAAATACTGAGAATAAGTATTTAATAAATGCTCACCTTTCAGGTTTTTATTATTTTATAAAACATATATTTTAATGTTGAATTTCTTACATTCCTTTATTTATTTTATTACTCTTCCTTTTAGGAGAGTTTCAGTTGATATTGTGTTTTATGCTCCAACACATTTTAATAGAGGTGAGAAGAACGAAAATTTATTGTTCGAACCCTTATTTAATGCCTGTAGAAATAATGATATTAGTTTTATTGTTTTTGAAGAACCGACCTCCTCTTCAAATCAATCAAGAAATAACAAATATATTCCATTTGATTTTATGTACTATCTTATTGTCCTATCCCGAAAATTATTTAGAAATGAGAAGGATATTATTGTTATTGAAAATAAAATTGGGATATTTTTTTCTAAAACATTTTTCTGTAATTTTAAATATAAAAACTATATAGTTCTTTCTAAAAGTATGATTTCAGTTTTTTCTTCCATCAATAAAGATGCTAAATTATTTGACTTACAACATGGAATAATCCATACAAATAAATCAGATTATTTTATTGATAATATAATTTCTCCGCATCTTACAAAAAATAAAGTGTCCTTATTATTAAGTGGTATAGGTTTTAAAAACTTACTTCTTAAAAATAGTGACTGTGATTTTATCAAAAATTATGCAAGTGTAATAGGAGTAAATAAAGAGAAACTCATCTATCATGATTTTCCAAATATAAATATATTAGTTAGTCTTCAGTTTACAGAAGATCATACTCAGAGTCAGAATAATAGTTTGTTAAAAGAGTTATCAGTTTTTACAGACAAACATAAGGATTTTACTTTTTATTTGAGAAATCACCCTAGATTTAACAATGAGGTGGATTTATCAGTATTGTTTAAAAAAGAAAATACAGAGTTAGCTCCATTACTTTTGTCAGATTGTTTTAAGATGTGTTCTATACATATTACAGCCTATTCTACAACTGCTTTCGAATGTGCTAATTTTGGTATTCCAACAATATTTTTAAATACTTTAAAAGAAGATTTCAATATGTTTGAAACAGATTTTTGTTATCCTCTTAAAAATGATTTAAACTACATAGTACAACATTACTTAGAATGCTCAGATTTAGTTAAAAAGTGGGAATCAGAGTATTATTCTATTTTTGATGAACAAAAATTTATATCTTTACTAAAATGAGAAATAAGAAAACATATTTAGTGATTACACCATTTTTCCCATCAGATAATTGTTTTATTGGAAATTATATTTTTGATCAAGTAAATGAAATTAGAAATCAAACTAATTTTAATATTGAAATAATAAAAGTTGTCTCTGCATTTTCTTTTGAAAAGGATTATGAATTTAAAGGTTTTAAGGTAAGAGTTTTTAAACTTATTGATATTCCATTTTTCATTTTCCCAGGGTTATTTAATAGATTAAATAAAATAAGATTTAAGAGTTTTTTTTACAGAAAAAATATTGAAAACATTAAATATTCTCATTCTCATGTTTCTTATCCTGCTGCTTATTTGGTAGAGGATTTAAATTGCAAAAAGATTGTGCAACACCATGGTTTAGATGTATTACAATTATTAAATGGAAGAAGTGATTTTCTGAAAAAATTACAAAAGAATTATCTGAAAAAGAACACCCTAAAACAACTTAATAAATCAGACTTAAATATTGGAGTTTCAAGATTGGTTTTACAGAAATTATCTGAGTTTATTACTTACCATCCTAAAGAGGAATATGTTTTGTATAACGGAGTAGATACTACTAAGTTTTATCCAGAAAAAATAAATGAAAATAATGTTTTTACGATTGGTTGCGTAGCAAATTTTTGGCATACAAAAGATCAAATAACTTTGATAAAATCAGTGAAAATACTGCACGAAAAAGGAATAAAAATTCTATTAAAATTAATTGGTACAGGACCAACTTTAAAGATGTGTAAAGATTTTGTTTCAGAAAATAATCTATCACAAAATATAGTATTTGTAAAGGAAATAAAACATGAGGAATTAAACAGTTTTTTCAATCAGATAAATTTGTTTGTACTCCCTTCTTACTATGAAGCTTTAGGATGTGTATATTTGGAAAGTTGGGCTACAAATACTTGTTTTGTTGCTGTAAAACGCCAAGGTATAAGTGAACTTATTCCATCTGAATTAAAGGATAAAATGTTAGTGTCACCTTGGAATGAAATTGAACTCTCAGAAAAGATTCTCTATTTTATTAATAATAAAATAGAGTTTAAATTTAACACTTCATTCGATATAAAAAATACCATTACCCATTTCTTAAAAAATAAAATATTCCATGATTAAAATTTTAAAGAATATAAAACAGTATTTTAAGAAATTAAAATTTGCAAAGGATCAAAAGAAAAACCTTACTAAAAAGGGGACTTTACTGCATGTTTTTTTAGAAAAGAAACAAATTTTTATTCATATTCCTAAAACAGCAGGTATTTCTGTTACGAAAGCATTTTTTGGTGATGTTACTTTAGAAGGACATAGATCGGTTTACTTTTATAAACAAGTTTTTGGACAGGATTTATCTAATTTTTTCACCTTTACATTTGTTAGAAATCCTTGGGATAGGTTGTATTCTGCATATAAGTTTTTACAAAAGGGTGGGATTAATATTCACGATAAAAATGCTTTTGATATGCACCTTTCAGAATATAATGATTTTGAAAATTTTGTACTCAATGGATTAAATGAGAAAATCCTTTTTGAAATAACACATTTTATTCCTCAATATAAATTTGTGTGCGATAAAAATGGTACTATTTTAGTAGATTATATTGCTAAATTTGAGGATATTGAAAATGAAATTTTAGAGTTAAATTCAATTATGAAAACAAAAGTAAAATTAGAATATCATAATATGAATATAAAGAAAAGTTATACTGAAATTTACAGTCCAGAAATGATAGAAGTTGTAAAAAGGATTTACAAAAAAGATATTGATATCTTTGAATATTGTTTTAAATAAATATGTTAAAGTTAATAATTAGACAAGCAAATTGGGGAATACTGGGTTCAGTATTTGCTTTTGCTATTGGATTTTTTGTAAAAACTTATGTTGTTAGAGAGGTTGGTACATTAGAATGGGGGAAATATGCAACAGCTCATACATTTGCTATTATTGCAGACACTTTCTTTTCTATCAGCATCCCATTTATTATTTTAAAGTTTTTTCCTGATTTCATAAATAGATCTAAAGATGTTGCATCACAACTAATAAGAAAGATCTTTATCTATGCTTTTTCGGCTAGTGCTATATTTTTACTTCTTATGTTTTTTTTATCTCCTATTTTAGATAAATATTTCTATGTAAAAACGGATGATTTTTCTTATCTATTATTGGTAATTTCAATACATGTACCTATTTCTATTTTTATGGGAGTAATTACTTCTTTGTATAGGTCCGTTTTAAAAATTAAGGAAATAATAATTTATGGTACTTTTGTGAGTGTCCCTATCAGAGCAATACTTACATTTATTGTATTTCAATACACAAATAATATTATGTATTTTGTTGTTGTTGAGATTTTTACTCAAATTCTAACTTTGTTTTTGTTGTATTATTTTTTCAATAAAAATGAGTTTAGAATATTTAGGATTAAGAAAGATCCTAATTTCTTAATTAATAATGAAGTGGTTTCTTATGGTAAAAACATGTATGCAAATTCTTTAGTTTCACTCTTGTCTACACAATCCTTAAGTTTTATTTTAGGAGTTATGCTTTCTCCTGATAAAATGGGGGTGTATAGTGTTTTACTGTCAATAAGTGCTTTGTCTATGTTTTTAGATAAGAATTTAAGGCAAGTATTCGCTCCAGCTGTGTCAAAACTATTTGCAGAAAATAAATTTTTAGAACTAAATAGTTTGTACAAAAACACTACCTTTATTATTAATCTTCTTACTATTCCTTTTGCAATTCTTGTTTGTTTTTTCTCTGACGAGATACTTAAATTATTTGCTTCAGATTCTTCCTTATCGGTTTATAAAAATTATTTATTTGTATTAATTATTGGAAACATGATTTGTTTACTTTCTGGTAATTCGAAAACATTTATGATTATGGCGGGAATGGAGAAAAAGGAACTCTCTATTCAACTAATTAGAGGTATTTTAAGTTTTGTCCTAGCTCTGGTTCTGATAAGAAAATATGAGTTAGTTGCTGTAGTTACATTATTTATTGTTTTCACCATTTATGTTGGTGTTGCTCAACTAATTTCAATAAAAAAAGATATTAATATTTCACCATTTAGTAAAGAATTATTGTTGTTAATTATTTTTTCAGTTCCATTTCTTTATTTTGCAATTATTCAAGAGCATACCTTTCAGTTATGTCATTTTATTATAATACCAATTGTTGTCTATTTGATGTATTTTTTTGTATTTTACAAATCAATATTTAACCTATATAAAGAATTAAGATGATAAAATGGATTTATAAATATGGTCTTGTAGTTTTGTTATTAAATACAATTTTGTATTCTATACCTGAGACTATGCATACTATTGCTCCATCTATTTTTTATGTTCTAATGTTTCTTACTATTTTATTTTTGTTAATAAATCCTCATCACTTGAAAGAGGTATTATTTCATAGATCATTCTTATTTATTTTACTAATTAATTGTTTAAATTTAGTATATTTCTTATTTTTTGATGATATTAAAAATCAAAATTCATTAGAGTATCTACTTGCCAGATTTGGTCAATATTCACTTATATCATTTTCAGTTTATTATAATTTTAATTATTTTAAAACAGATTTCCAAGATTTATTAATTAGGATAATAGTTTTTGTTGTTATATTTAGTTTAATTTTTAATCCTTTTATTTTTGATGATAGATATTCAGGTATCTTATGGAATCCTAATATGCTAGCATCTATTTCTGTAATAGCGTTTTCGTATCTCCTGATTAAAAATTCTAGTAAATCCAATATGGACTATTTCTTACTAATATTACTTTTCATAATAGCCATATCTACTGGTTCCAGGCTTGTTATTATTGGTATTGTACTATCGTTTATTTTTAAATTCGGATTTTCTTTGAGGAATTTTATGTATTCTATATTTGCATTATTTTTGGTCTTATTTGTGGTTTCTACAGATTTAAATACTAGTATAAATAGGATTTCCTCACAATCTATTTTTAACGATAGAACTTTACAGTTTCAATTAGCATTAGAAAGTATAAATGACAAGTTAATTAAAGGTCATGGTTTAAGTAATTATTCTGGAATTCCAGAAATTGTATTAGGAGAAGAGTATGATGGGATAATTGTTCCCGCTCATAATGGTTACCTTTCATTATTTATTCAATATGGGATTATTTTCGGAACTTTTGTATTATTTATAATATTATGGAAAAGTTTTGAAGTTTTCAATTTTTTTAAACTATATGAGGGTCATATTAAATTTTATTTATTTTTAGTAATTTATACATTAATTTCAGCTAATGTTGAAAGTTTAATTACAGGCATTAATGAGTTTCATACTATCTTATTCTGGTTTAGTTTAGCGTATTTATCTCACTCAAAATTCTTAGAAGATTATGCAGATTAAAATAATTAGTAACATATCAGATTTTAAATATCTAGAAGAGGACTGGAATACACTTTTTAGTTCAAAAAATAATTATTCTACTTTCCAATCTTTTGAGTTTAATTATTTTTCATGGAAATACGATTTAAGTAAGTCAAAAAATATATTATCAATAGTAGTTCTTCATGAAGGTAATACTATTAAATCAATACTGCCTTTTTATATTGATAAAAGATTAATATTAAGATTTATTAATGATTTACATGCTGATTTCTGTGATTATCTTACGGATATTGAAATTGATTTTGATGAAGTAGTTAAAGAGTTGAAATCTAAGTTTACAATAAGATATTTTAATCTTATAAACCTAAGAACTAATTCGTGTATTTTAGAAAATAAATTGCCTAATTATTGCAAACCTATACCTTCTTCTGAATATTCAATACTACAATTAGAAAAAGGTGTTTTCCCAGATAACTTTTCTAAATATAGGTCTAAGCAAAAAACAGTATTTAGAAGAATAAAGAAAATAAATAAGGATAAAAAACATGAGATAATAGATTGTAATATTTCAGTTTTCCCCGTTTCTGACATACAGATATTAAGATGTGAGATGATTAAATTAGGGTTAAGAGATAAAAATTTCTTACCCTCCGTTCAGTTATTATTAATTGAGGAACTTTACAATAAAGGAAAAATTATTCTGAGTATTGTTAAAACTAATAATAAGATACATGCTATTTCATTTGTCATAAAAGATTCCACTCAATATTTAACTTGGATTGATATGTTTGATGAATCAAAGATGATTAATATATTTAATTATATTACATTAATTACTGTTCTAAGTTCAGAAGAATCTGTAAAAGTAAATTTTGGTAGGGGAGTTTATAGATATAAATTATTAAACTTTTTACCCCAGTCATTAGATTTATTTTCTTTACAAATATTTTCATCAAAATGGCAGGGGTTAAAGTGTAATATTGAACGAAATATCATTCAATTTTTAAGAATTGTTTATGAAAAATTTAAGAAATGAGAGTGTTTTGTTATTTTGTAGAACCAGCTTCTTATACAATTGATTTAATTGTTAATGTACATTTAAAACAAGGTATAGAATATGCTTTTATAAACAACAAATCTGAAGCAATGACTAAAGTATCTCTTTCATCATCAACTTTTTTATCGCATTTCTCATTGATTCAGAAAATAAAATTTATTCGGTCTAGAAGGAAGGAATATGATTTTGTTATTATAAACGGATATAATAATTATGTATTTGTCCTGACCTTTTTATTTAACATTTTTTCTGTTAATAAGAAATATATTGCTACTGAATCAGACACTCAATTAAAGATTCCAAATAATATAATTAAAAGAATAATTAAATACATTTATCTGAATATAATCTTTAGAAATAAATATGTTTTAGGTTTTGCTGGAGGAACTTATACACATAAGGATTTATTCATTCATTATGGAATGAAAGAAGAAAGAATTTTCATGATTCCTATGATGGTGAATAATAAAAAGTATTATCATGAAAACAAGATCTTTCCAGATAAGTTTACTTTTTTGTTTGTTGGCAGGTTATTAGATACAAAAAATGTTGATGTTCTGTGTGAAAGGTTTTTGTCTTCTTTTTCTAACAAATATTCAGAGTTAATAATAGTTGGTGGAGGATTAAATCTAGAGGTTTATAAAACGAAATATAAAAATGAAAGAATACTATTTAAGGGTAGTGTTTATGGAGATGAGTTGTTAAAATTATATCATAATTCTTCCTCTTTTGTATTTCCTTCCACTTTAGAACAATGGGGATTGGTAGTAAATGAAGCTCTAGCTTCTTCATTACCTGTTATTGCACATAAAGAAGTAGGATCTGTTTTTGATTTAATAAAAGGAAAGGAAACAGGATTTGTGATTGAAAGTTGGACTGAATTAGAGGATAAAATGTTAGAATTATATAATAATTCTGAATTGTGTAAACAGTTTTCTGAAAATGCAACACTGTTAATGAAAGAGAAATGGAATTATGAAATGTACAAAAAAAATTTATTAGAATCATTTAAATTTATTGGAATATGAGTCTGACAACTATGATTAAAAATAGTATAGTAAATATCTTTGGATATTTGAAGAATTCCAGGAATAGTAAAGCTATATTTTATCACGATATTCATTCTTCAAAGTTATTCACAAATATGTCTACTCCATTAGAGATGTTTGAGAAACATATTAAAATTATTCGGGAAATGGGATTTGAAATTGTTCCTGAAATTACGGAAGAGAAAAATCAAATTGAAATTTCTTTTGATGATGGTTTTGTAGGGATTTTTGAGAACATTGATATTATTAATAGATTAAAAATACCAATTACTCTTTTTATAATTCCCTCTTTTTTAGGAGAAGATAATTTTTTAACCAAAAAGCAACTAGTAACTATGTCTAAAAATCCATTAATTAATATTCAAAGTCATACTTTTTCTCACAAAGACTTATCGAATTTATCTGTAGAGATACTAATTTCAGAACTATCTAATTCTAAAACAATATTAGAAGATATATGTGAAAAAGAGATAGTGTCACTTTGCTACCCAATGGGTATGTTTTCTGAAAATGTCGTTTCAAAATCAAAAGAAATTGGTTATAAAAGGCAGTATTCTTCACTACCTGGAATTTATGAAAATGAAGTATTCCCTGAAGTAAAAAGAAGAAGTTTGGTTCAGTTTTTAAATGTAAATCAGTTTAAAAATATATTAAAAGGAGGAGATGATTTTTTAAATTATTGGTACACTAAAAAATATTTTACAAAATGAGAATCTGTTTAGTCTCTTCTCATTTTTATCCTGCTATTTTTTATGGTGGTCCCATCTCTGCTACTTGGGATTTATCTAAGAAACTAGCTGAAAAAGGGATTGAAATTTATGTTTCTACTACTAATGCAAATGGTAGAGAAAGATTAAAAAATACAGACACTAAGAATCATGATAGACTTGCTAAGAATATTTATGTGAGATATTATCACGAACAAATTATTAATTTTTTCTCTCTATCATTTTTATTAAATATTCATTCGGATATAAAGAAATCTGAAGTAATTTATGTTCAGTATTTATTTCATTATACGGTAGTATTATCTTTGTTTCTTGCTTGGGTTTTAAAGAAAAAAGTAATTATTTGCCCTAGAGGTAGTTTCTCCTCATTTACGTTAGAAAACAATAAAATATATTTTAAAAAATTATGGTTACAGATTTTAATAAAACCATTCAGTAAAAAAGTTATTTGGCAAGCCTCTTCCTATTTAGAAAAAGAAGATATTTTGAAATCTCTAATTAATGCTAGTGTAGAAGTAATCTCAGATGGAGTAAATTTTAATGAATTTCAAGATCAGGAGAAGATCAGTTTTATTCCATTAGTTGAAAAATATACGGATACTAAGTTTAGTGAGGTTTCAGATGTGATATTTTCAATGGGTAGATTGCATAAGATTAAAGGTTTTAATATTCTTATTAACTCGTTTGATTTGTATTTAAAAGATAATAAACATGCTAAATTAATAATTGCTGGGGGTGATGACGGGGAAAGAGAAAACCTTATCCTTCAGATAACTAAAATGGAATTAGAGGAATCTGTTTTTCTTATAGGTTTAATTGATTTCAACCAGAAAAAAGAACTACTTAGTAGTTGTAGTTTTTTCGCTTTAGCGTCTGATTTTGAGAGTTTTGGTATTGTAATTACCGAATCTCTTTCATGTGGAACTCCAGTTGTGGTTTCTGATAAAACTGCTTGGAGAGACTTAAATAAAAATAATTGTGGTATATTTGCTAAAAACCAGAAACAAGAATTTTGTGATGCTTTTCATGAAATTAAAAAGGAAAATTTCACCTCTGAAGATTGTAAGAATTATGTGAAAGAAAATTTTGATTTTGAAGTTATTTCTCAAAAATTCTTAAACCTTATAACGAAAAAATAATGTATATTTTAGGAATAAACGCCTTTCATGGTGACTCTTCTGCTTGCTTACTAAAAGATGGAAGGGTTATTTGTGCTAATGAAGAAGAAAGATTTAGAAGAATAAAACATTGGGCAGGATTTCCTTCTCATGCAATAAAGTTTTGTTTAGAAGATGCAGGTATTTCAATTGATGATTTAGATTATGTGACAATTTCGAGAAATCCGAATGCGAATTTTTCTAAAAAAGTTCTACATACTCTGAAAAATAGGTTAGGATTAAAATATATTTTTGATAGGTTAATGAATTCTAAAAAAGTAAGTTCTGTAAAAGGTCAGTTAGCTACAATGTTTAATGTTTCTGAATCTGATATAAGAGCAAAAATATATAATATTGAGCACCATAGAAGTCATATTGCTTCTTCCTTTTTTGCATCAAAATTTAAGAAATCTGCTATTTTATCTATTGACGGATTTGGTGATTTTACATCAACTATGACTGCTATTGGTTCAGATAATAAAATTGAAGTATTGGATAGTGTGAACTATCCTCATTCTTTGGGAGTTTTTTATACTACTGTTACTCAGTTTTTGGGCTTTCCTAATTATGGTGATGAATATAAGGTGATGGGGTTAGCCCCTTATGGTGAAGCTAAATATCTGAAAGAACTTTCATCAATTATTGAAAAAACAGCAGATGGTTTTTTTGTGTTAAATGAAAAATATTTTAAACATTTTAAAGAGGGGGTCGCTATGGATTGGGAGAATGGGGAGCCAACTGTTGACTCTCTCTATACTAAATCATGGGAGGAGTTGTTCTGGAAATCAAGAAAAAAAGGGGATACCTTAGAACAGTTTCATATTGATTTAGCAACTTCCGTACAAAAGTTAACTGAAGATTTAATTTTTCATATGCTAACAAAATTACATGAAAAAACAGGATTAGATACTATTTGTATAACTGGTGGGGTGGCTCAAAACTCCGTTGCAAATGGAAAAATATTAGCCAATACTCCTTTTAAGAACATGTATATTCCTTCGGCAGGACATGATGCGGGTACATCTATTGGGTCAGCATTGTATTTGTATAATCATATTTTAGGTAAGAAAAGAATGCCAGAAATAAAAACTGCATATTTTGGAAGAAAAGTTACTGAAAAAGAGATAATTTCTTGCTTGGAAAAAGAGAGAGTTAAATATGAAAAAGTAGAGGATGATATTTTATTTGATAGAGTTTCGACAAGACTGAAAGAAGGTGGGGTGATTGGTTGGTTTCAAGGAAGAGCAGAATTTGGTCCTAGAGCGTTAGGTAATAGATCTATTTTGGTTGATCCTAGTAGGAAAGATGCGAAAGATTTATTAAATGAAAAGATAAAAAGGAGAGAGAGTTTTAGGCCATTTTCTCCCTCCATTTTAGAAGAATATGTGAAAGAGTATTTTATTCAAAATGAAGAAGTACCTTTTATGGAGAAAGTGATTGATATAAAAAAGGAGAAATATTCTATTATACCTGCGGTAACTCATGTTGATGGAACTGGTAGATTACAGTCTGTAAATAAAGAGATTTCTCCTAGGTACCATAGGTTAATATCAGAATTTCATAAAAAAACAGGAATCCCTATTTTATTAAACACTTCTTTTAACGAAAATGAACCCATTGTAAACAATCCAGAAGAGGCGTTGAACTGTTTTCTTAGAACTAAAATGGATATGTTAGTAATGGAAAATATAATTATTGAAAGGTAATGGAAAAAACATTTTTTTATAGCACTCTATTTGAATATAGATATTCTTCAAAAGAAGTTCAAAATTGGATAGATAATAACAATTGTAGTTTAGTAAAATACGACAGAACTAATGGTAATTGCCATGTTTTTATAATTTAGAAAGTTGACTAACAAAATAAAAATATCAATAATTACAGTTACTTTTAATAGTGAAAAAACTATTAGAGATACCATTGAGAGTGTTCTTTCTCAAGATTATGATAATATTGAGCATGTTATTATTGATGGGGATTCTAAAGACAATACTATTGAAATAGTAAGGTCTTATGGGGATAAGATATCATATTTTATTTCAGAAAAAGATGATGGTATTTATGATGCAATGAATAAAGGTATTAGAGCTGCTACAGGTGATGTTATTGGGATATTAAATTCAGATGATTTTTATGCTTGTTTTGATGTGATTTCAGATGTAGTAAAAGTTTTTGAAGATGATGATCTAGATTCTGTTTATGGAGATTTAATTTATGTAGCAAAAGATAATACAGATATAATTTTAAGGTATTGGGAGTCAAAACCATTTAAGAGATGTAAGATTCGAAGAGGGTGGATGTTACCTCACCCAACATTTTTTATTAAAAAAGAAATATATAACAAATTCGGTTTGTATTCTATTAGATTAAAGAGTGCTGCAGATTATGAAATGATGGTGAGATTGTTGTTTAAAAACACTATTTCGGTTAAATATATTCCTAGAGTTCTTGTAAATATGAGAAATGGTGGTATTAGTAATACTTCAATTAGAAATAGATGGAGAGCGAACCATGAGGATTATGTGTCATGGAAAATTAATGGTATTAATCCTCCATTTCTTTTACGATTTATAAAACCTCTTTCAAAAATCAGTCAATTTTTCAGAAGACCAAAAAAAAATGGATAAAAACAGTAAAATATATATTGCTGCGCACAATAGTATGGTAGGTTCTGTTATTTTAAATTTGTTAAAATCAGAAGGGTTCAGAAATATTATAGTTAAGTCTTCTAATGATTTAGGTTGGAAACATGATATTTCTTTTGAAGATGGAATTGATATGGTATTAGAAAACCTTTCTGAGTAATTAGAAAATATATTTAATTGAAAGTCCTAATTATTGACAACTTTGATTCGTTTACTTATAATTTACATCATTATGTGAGTGAGTTTGTAGATACTTCTGTTGTAGTTAGATTAGATGAAATTTCTTCATTAGAAATAGATGACTTTGATAAAATTATTCTTTCTCCAGGACCTTCCTTACCTAAGGATTATCCAATAATATTTAAGTTTCTTGATAAGTATATTTCATCTAAATCTATTTTAGGAATTTGTTTAGGTCATCAGGCTATTGCAGAGTTTTGTGGAGGGAGTTTATTAAACCTTAATAAGGTAAAACATGGGGTTACTTCTGAAAACATAATAAAGATAGAAGATAGTTTGTTTCAAGAAATTCCAAATAAATTCTTAGTAGCACATTATCATTCTTGGGTAGTTGATAAAATTAGTTTTCCTGATTCCTTAAGCGTTACTTCTGAAAATAAGGAGGGTTTAATTATGTCGTTCCGGCATAATAAATATGATGTTAAGGGTGTACAGTTTCATCCAGAATCTATTCTTACCAATTACGGTAAAAAGATAATTGAAAACTGGATAAATTCTTAATTGAAACTTGGAGCTATCCAATCTTTCTTTCTTTCTAATTTCAAATCTTTTAACATATCAGCTTTTACTCTAACTGTAAGGGTGTAACTTCTTTGATATCCGGTTGGTATCCAATGGAATAACATTTCCCAACAATGTAAATCTCGGTATAAATCTAAGGAAGTGTATGAAAAATCTTTATCTGTAAAATCATATCCAGAGTGAAACCCTATTTTCCATTTTTTGGTTACTTTTATATTTCCTGAAAAACCGAGTGTTTTAGTCTTTATAGTTTCTGAAATAATAGTGTTTCCTAGATTTGTAGATTGTGAATAGTTCAGATTAAGGTTCCAAGGTATCTGATAAAACCCTCTTGTTACCTCTTTGTTTTCTTCTGTTTTGGTTTTCTTTTTCGAGAATGATTTATCGTTTATACTGAAGCTTGCAGAGAGATTAGAATTCTTAAATCTTGCTAACTTTTTATTTTCAAAAAGTTCAAATTTATTTATTCTACCTTTTTCAGTTGTAATATAAGGGTCAAAAACACTACTGTAACTGATGTTTATTTTATTGAATAGTTTTGTTCTTAAACTTAATTTTATAGTGCTGAAATTTAAGGAGTCAGCAAATATGTTGTAAGAGGAGTTTATGTTTAAACTCTCTATAAGGTTTATTTTTGTAATCTTTTCAATGGTGTCTTTGTTATTTCGTATTTTCAAACCAAATATATTACCAAAACCTAAAGATATATTTCCAGATTCATTTCTTCTGGGACTGCCATAAATACCATTTTCCATTACAGAATAAATAGTAGTATTTCCTAAGCTATCTGAATTTACAGATTTATAAAATCCATATTTTTCATCTTCAAAACTCGGGTTATAGGTGAAAGATAAATTAGGGGTTAGTACATGTCGGAATGCTGCTATTTTACCTTTTTTAAACTGAGATATTCCATATATTTTAGTATTCACTGAACTAGAAAAATTGTATTCTCCTCCTCTAGTAAATTTATTTATTGTATCTGTTATTATCTCACTACCATTCCATTGTTTCTCTATCTGATTTAGATACCATCTTTCAGAAATATTTAAACTCTGTGTTGCAGTAAAATATTTTAATAATTTGAAGGAAGAACTAATAGGAATCTTATGTCTCATTCCTGACTGGAAAGTGCTTAAATTACTCCTATGAAAAAGTAAAGAGTCAGTGGTTGATAGCTGATTTTTGGTATTCATATTATATCGAATACCGATATTATCATACCAATTTTTTGTTCCCTTATTTCCGATACTTTTAAAAGGATATATTTTATTTACACTAAAATTAATATCTGGTAAGGTTAAGTTTACTTTATGTGTTTTAGTGTTCTGATTGTGTCCTAAGCTTGAAGAAAAGTTAAATGGTTTTCCGTCCCAACTTTTACTTAAATTTATGCTGGATGTAAAGGTGTTAGTTAAATAATCTGTAGTGTTGTTAGTAGTATTGTTTTTATGATAGCTACTGCTACCAGCATTTACATTTGCAGAAAAACTTAGATTAGGATTTGCTTTTTGATCTTGTCTGTGACTCCACCTAACAAAGAAATCTCTTTGTACTCTATAGTCTGGAAAACCAACCTCACTATTAACTATATTACCTAAGCTTAGGTTTAGGTTTCCATTATATTTATATCTTTTTTTATACCGTAAATTAGTTTTTGCTTTCCAACTTCCTTTTGTGTATATATCTCCTTTTATACTGAGATCCATATAGTCATTTAAAGAAAAATAATATCCTGCTTCTTTTAAGAAAAAACCTAAATTAGCACTCTCTCCATAAGATGGAATAATAACTCCCGAACTTTGCTTATCTGTATTTGGAAAATAAACAAAAGGTAAAAATAATGGGGTAGGTATATTGAAAAATGTAAAGTAGGCAGGACCTGTAATAATTTGTTTTTTAGGTACTAATTTTATTTTATTTGCTCTTATTGAATAATGTGGTTTTTCTGCATCACAGGTAGTGTATTCTCCTCTTTTTAAATACAGAACATCATTTTCTAACTTCTTCACTTTTAGTCCATGTATGTATCCTTCTCCCTCTTGGGTTATTATTTTCTTTATAATACATTTTTTACTTTTTAAATTATAAAGTATTTCGGTAGCTTTAAAACTTTCTTTTCCCTCAGAAAAAATGGGATTTCCTATTTTTTTTCCACTGCTATCTTCCCCTCCTTTGGCTAATATTGTATTTTCTTTCCAATCAATAATTATCTGATTTGCTGTTATAATTATATTTCCATATTTAATTTTTGCAGTACCATAGAGGTAAATGGTTTCATTTTTTATGTCTTGTCTAATAGAATCTTTACATTCTCGTTCAATATTGTGCTCTATTATGTTGTTGTCTGGTAATGTGTCAGAAGAAAATATGAAAATAGTAGCATACGAATTGTTGAAAAATCCTGTTAATAAGATAATGAATGAAACGAGTATAAATATTTTTTTATTCAATCTAAGTATTATTTTTGTATTTAGAACTAATATTAATTCTAGATTGGCAAAACTAAGTAAAATCTATGATTCTTCTAATCCATTTGGTAAACGCATTTTTTTGTGTTTTCTGATAATTTTTATTGCAAATAATTTAGTATATTCTCAATCTGTAGATAATTCTATAAAAACAATTGTATTAGATGCGGGACATGGAGGGAAAGATCCTGGTAATTTAGGAACAGGCAGGTATAAACAGAATGAAAAAGAAATAGTTTTAACAGTAACTTTAATGCTAGGTAAATATATTGAGGAAGCTTTTCCGGATATAAGTGTTCTATATACCAGAAAAGATGATTCGTATCCTACTTTAAGAGAAAGAACAGATTTTGCAAATAATAATAATGCAGATTTATTTCTCTCTATTCATTGTGATGCTTTTACAACATCTTCAGCCCATGGTACTTCTTGCCATGTTATGGGGTTAAATTATTCTGAGAGAAGTATGAGGGTAGCTAAAAAAGAGAATTCAGTGATTTATTTAGAAGATAATTATAAAGAAAATTATGATGGATTTGACCCTAATACAAATGAGAGTTACATTATATTTTCATTAACTTCTAACATATATATGAACCAAAGTATTCTGATGGCTAATATGGTGCAAAAACAATTTGAAAATAGAGTGAAAAGAAGAAATAGAGGAGTAAAGCAAACTCCACTTTGGGTAACATCAAGTGTGAACATGCCTTCTGTTTTAGTGGAGTTAGGTTTTTTGACTAACCCTGATGAGGAAGATTTTCTTCATTCTGATGAGGGACAAATTTATATGGCCTCTGCTATTTTTAGAGCTTTTGAAGAGTACAAGGAAAGTATGGATGGGAAAGGGGAGGTTGACAATTCTGATAAAATAGAAGAAAAAGAAACTAAAGTAGAGATAAAAAAGAAAGATGAGGTGATTTTTAAAGTTCAGTTAGGAACCTATCTTAAATCTATGAAATTATCCTCATTATTTGAAGGGATTATAGTGGAGGAAGTAATTAAGAATGGTACTTTTAAATACTTTGTTTTCGCTAGTTCTGATAAGAAAGAAGCAGATAGATTGAAAATAAAATATAGATCCGGAAAATTTCCGGGTGCATTTATAATAGCATTTTCAAAAGGCAAACAGATAAGTGTAAAAGAAGCCTTAGATTTGCAAAACAAATAATATTATGAGTAATAAATTAAAATCAGTAAAAGTTGGGGTATTATCCTTATTAACTATCTTCCTTTTATATTTCGGAATTAATTTTCTGAAAGGAATAAATGTAATGAATAATGGTAGGTTGTTTTATGCTTATTACGATAATGTTTCTGGATTAACAGAAGGGAATTCAGTGACAGTAAAGGGCTATAAAATAGGTACTGTCACGAAAATCAATTTTGATTTAGAAAAAGAAAATCTATTAAAAGTAACTCTTCATATAGAAAACGGAATTAATATTCCACTTAATACAATTGCTAAAATCATGAGTACTGATTTAATGGGAACTAAGGGGATATCACTTTCTTTAGGAGATACCTCTGTAATGTCGGTTTCAGGTTCTGAGTTAGCTTCCTCTATAGAATCTAGTCTGCAAGATGAAGTAAATGCTCAAATTTTACCTCTTAAAAATAAAACTGAACAATTAATTGGTTCTATTGACTCTGTTATGACTGTTATTACTTCAGTATTAAATAAAGATGCCAGAGAGAGTTTGACAAAATCATTAGTTAGTTTAGATCGTACTTTTAGCACTCTTTCAGAAACTATGTTAGTAGTCGATAAAATGGTGAATGAAAATGAAAAAAATATTAGTACGATTATGACTAATTTCACTTCTATTTCATCCAATTTAAATGCCTCAAATGAAGAGATTAAAAATATTATATCTAATTTTTCTTCTATTTCTGATAGTTTGTCAAAAGCAGATATTTTATCTACATTAAGTAGTATTGATAAAATAACTTCTAAGATAAATAATAGTGAGGGTAGTTTAGGTCAATTGGTAAATGATACAGAATTGTATAATAATCTGAAAGACGCTTCACAAGAATTAGATGAGTTAATTGCAGATATGAAATTGCATCCTGAAAGATACCTTACTTTTTCTATTTTAAGTACATCAAAACCATATATTGAACCTAAAAAAGAGGATGATGGAATTAAGTAATATTATATTTTTAATTGTATTTGTAGTTTTTATAAGTGTATTTGTTAGAAATTTTAGTAGGATCATTTCAAACATAAAACTAGGTAGAGATATTGATAGATCAGATAGAAAAGCGGATAGATGGAAGAATATGTTTCGTGTTGCAATGGGACAATCTAAAATGACAAGAAGACCAGTTGCTGGAATTCTACATATTATTGTTTATGTAGGATTTCTAATCATTAATATAGAAATGATTGAGATTATTATAGATGGTATTTTTGGTACTCATAGGTTTCTTTCGACTATTTTATCAGAAGGATTGTACACTTTTCTTATTGGTTCTTTTGAAGTTTTAGCTATTTTAGTTTTAGTGGCTTGTGTTATTTTTCTTGTTAGAAGAAATCTAATTAGAATTAACCGATTCTGGAATAAAGAGATGACTTCTTGGCCAAGAACAGATGCAAACCTTATTCTTATTTTCGAAATATTACTAATGTCTGCATTTTTAATTATGAATGCAACAGATGCTATGTTAGTGGCTAATAGTGCCGATCATTATACGATTTCTTTCTCTGATCCTGTAAGTCAGTATTTTCATTTTTTATTTAATGGAATGGAAAATTCTACTTTAATATTAGTAGAACGGTTTGCTTGGTGGTTTCATATTGTCGGAATTCTTATTTTCATGAATTATGTCTTGATATCAAAACACTTACATATCTTCTTTGCTTTTCCAAGTACTTACTTTGCAAATTTAAATAATTTAGGTCAGTTTGATAATTTAGAGTCTGTTACAAAAGAAGTTAAATTGATGATGGACCCTAATTCAGATCCGTTTGCAGCAGCTCCTGAGGGATCAACACCTCCACAATCTTTTGGTGCTAAAGATGTAACGGACTTAAATTGGGTGCAATTATTAAATGCTTATAGTTGTACAGAATGTGGAAGGTGTACAGATAATTGTCCTGCAAATCATACGGGTAAATTACTTTCTCCTAGAAAGATCCTAATGGATACTAGAGATAGAATTACAGAGTATGTAGATAATAAAAGAAAAGGAACAGAAGATACAAAATCACTTTTAGGAGATTATATTACTACAGAAGAGTTATGGGCTTGTACATCTTGTAATGCATGTACAGACGCTTGTCCTATTGAGTTAGATCCATTATCTATTATTTTAGATATGAGAAGATATTTGGTTATGGAACAATCGGCAGCACCTACCGAATTAAATATGATGTTTACAAATGTTGAAAACAATGGAGCTCCATGGCAATTCCCTGCAGCGGATAGATTAAATTGGAAAGATGAATAAATTAGTAGATAAGATAGTAGATGGAAAATTAATTTCTCCAGTATTACCAGATGATCTTAAAAATTATCTGATTGATATTGATGGCACTATTTGTGATGATATTCCGAATGAAGAGCCAGAAAGAATGGCAACCGCAAAGTTATATCCAGATGCTTTAGATACTTTAAATAAGTGGTATGATCAAGGTCATTATATAACTTTTTTCACCTCTAGATTGGAAGAGCATAGAGAGGTGACGGAAGTTTGGTTAAAAGAAAATGGTTTTAATTACCATTGCCTATTAATGGGGAAACCTAGAGGTGGAAATTACCATTGGGTAGATAATCATATTGTTCGTGCTACTCGTTTTGATGGTAAATTTACTGATTTAATAGATAAAGAGGTAACTATACAAGTTTTTAAATCTTAATATTATGAGTGAATTAAAAGTAAAAACAATGGCCGAATTTATGGCAGAAGGAAAAGAAGCAGATATTCTTTTCTGGGTAGGAAGTGCCGGTAGTTTTGACGATAGAGCAAAGAAGATAACTAGATCTTTTGTTGAAATTATGAATAAAGCAGGAGTAAATTTTGGGGTTTTAGGTTCTGAAGAATCCTCATCAGGAGATGCGGCTAAAAGATCAGGAAATGAATTTTTATTTCAAATGCAAGCCATGATGAATATTGAGGTGATGAACGCTTATAATGTTAAGCGTATTGTCACTACTTGCCCGCATTCATACAATACCCTAAAAAATGAATATAAAGGCTTAGGAGGTGATTATAAAGTGCAGCACCATACTGAATTTATTGCAGAACTTTTAAGTGAGGGGAAACTGAAGGTTACAGGAGATTTATCCGGAAAAAAGATTACTTATCATGATCCTTGTTATTTAGGAAGAGCAAATAATGTATACGAAATACCTAGAGAATTGATCAAATCTTTAGGAGTGGAGTTAGCAGAAATGAAAAGAAGTAAAAGGAAATCTTTTTGTTGTGGTGCTGGTGGAGCTCAAATGTTTAAAGACCCAGAAAAAGGACAGCAAGATATTAATATAAACAGAACAGAAGAAGCTCTTGCCTTAAAACCCGATATTATTGCTACTGGATGTCCGTTTTGTAATACAATGATGACGGATGGTGTGAAATCTGTAAATGAAGGGGCTGCACAGGTGAAAGATATTGCGGAACTAATAGCAGAGAATATATAATGTTAACTGATTTTAATAATCTCCCGGAAGATGCACGAATTTGGATTTATGCATCAAAAACTATTTTAAATTCTAATCAACAGAAGGAAATAATTAATATTCTTTCTGATCACCTTGAAGGATGGAATGCACATAAAGTACCTTTAACTGCTGGTGTTACTATTTTAGAAAACCATTTTATTGTAGTTGCTTTGGATGAGAATAAGAATGGGGCTAGTGGTTGTTCTATTGATACCTTACAACAAAAAATACAAGAGATTGAAAAAGAATTCTCTGTTTCTTTAATGAATCGATTGAATGTATTTTGTAAAATAGAACAGGAGATACATTCTGTACCTTCTTTTAAGTTAGGAAGTGTAGCGAATGCTAACACCCTTTTTTACGACCTTACTATACTTGCAAAAAGAGATTTGAACACTTACCTAAAACCGATTAGCGAGGGATGGTGTGCTAGTTATGTTAAAAACTAACAATAAGTTTAAAGTTTAATTGTCTTGGGGTAAGATAGTTAGGAACGGCATATTGTCTACCACTAACATCTGACACCCAAAGATAAGATACTGTATTGTCAATATCTAACAGATTAAATACTTCTGCAGAAACCCACATAGAGTTCAATTTATTTAAAAATTTAATTTTACTTTTTTTGTCTTCTGCTTTTATCACGGCCGAAAAACCAATATCTACTCTTCTGTAATCCGGCATGGTAAGTACATCTTGGTATTTATTTGATTTTGGAGGTCCGAACGGAAGTCCTGTTCCGTACATCATACTAAGGTGCATTTTGTAGTTTGGGTTATTAGGTATGTAATCCTGAAAAAACATAGAAAAGTTTACTCTCTGATCGGTTGGTCTTGGGATAAAGCCTGGGTATATAGTTTCTGCTGATTCAGAATCAATATAAAAATCATCTTCAATATCTTCCATGGTTTGCATTACCGAAATAGAAGCCCAACTTTCTACTCCCGGTACAAACTCTCCATTTATTTTTAGGTCAATACCTGTAGCATATCCGTTAGAATTGTTTTCTGCTAAGTACTGAATTCTAACATTATCTACTTTGTACGGTATTAGGTTTTCTAACTTTTTATAATATACTTCTGTTACTAGTTTAAATGGTCGTCCCCAACTATAAAACAGATAATCTGATCCTACTACAAAGTGTGTTGATTTCTGACTTTCAATATTTAAGTTTAAAGTCCCATCCAATTTTCTTAATTCTTTGTAGAATGGAGATTGATAATAAATACCAGTTGCGGCACGAAACACAAAATCTTTTTCCCATAATGGAATGTATGCAATGTTTACTCTAGGAGAAAAGAGTTGTTCTTTGTTGAAACTCCATGTAGAAAATCTACTTCCTGCGTTTATAGTAAAGTTTCCTGCCTCTTTATTTATTTGTATGTATCCTGATTTTCTTAAAGAAGAAAGGGTTAAATCTGACTTTAAATAACTTGTCATTCCTACTGTTTGATTAGTATCTGATATGCCACCAATATTGTCATTAGGGTGAGGTAGGGTAAATCCTGCAGAGTCAATTAAAGTCCATTCTTTTATATGATCTTCTATATCTTCTTTTTGTATTCTAAATCCCCATTCCCACTTTGTGTTCTCGTTACTTATATAGTGTCCGTTTGCAGATGTGTTTATTACTGTTGCTTCTAAGTTATTTCTGGCATGATTTATAAATTTCCCTACTCCTCTGTCAAACTTTATATCTCCAAAATCATCTGAACCTAAGTTGTTGTCTAATTGGTATAACCAGTATTCTCCTAAAATATCAAAACTTTCTGACTCCATAGTTTTAAATGCAGATGTTGTTAGGTTTATTTTTGTTTTCAGGTTAGGGGAGAAGCTAGTGTTAAATGCTCCAAAATAGGTGTTGTATTTATCTGATTCTTGACCTTCAAAAAATATTCTTAGTTTTAGGGCTTCATTTAGGTTTCCAAATTCTGTATCTCTTGTTTCGGGTACCATTCTGTATCTGTTCTTAGAAACATTAGCTAAAAAACTAATAGTCCAATTATCTTTAATTTGATATTTCAGATAAGTCTGTAAATCAGAAAAGTTAGGTTTGTATTCTGCTTTGGTATCCATTGCATTAAGTAAGTACTGATTACTCTTATTTCTAAACCCTACTATATAAGAGAACTTATTGTTTAAGGTTAATCCTTCAAAATGTGCTGAACCTCCTAATAAACTCATGTTTATAGATGCTTTATTTTCTTTTGGTGTTCTGTAAGTAATATCCAATACAGATGACATTTTATCTCCATACTTAGCTTCAAATCCTCCAGCAGAAAACAGAATGTTGTCCACCATATCTGAGTTTACAAAAGTAAGTCCTTCTTGTTGTCCGGAGTGTATTAAAAAGGGTCTGTATACTTCAATTCCATTAACATACACCATGTTTTCATCAAAGTTTCCACCTCTAACAGAATATTGTGAACTTAGGTCGTTAGCTGAACTGACTCCTGCATGTGTTTTTAATATTGATTCTATTCCTCCTACAGAATTAGGAATGATACTTACATGTTGAGTTTTTATTTTACTTAATGCTTGTTTTCTACTTTTTTTATCCCTTACAATTATATCATTGATTAATTTACCTTCAGGAAAAAGTTGAATATCTAAAGTGTAGGTTTGTCCTTTTTTTAGCATTGGAATACGAATAATTTTATTTGCGTATCCAATAAATGAAACTTCAATAACTACTGATCTGTTTGCTTTTAAGTTCAGAAAATATTTTCCGTTATTATCAGAAGTAACTCCTGTATTTTCTCCTTTAATTATTATGTGAGTTCCTACTAATAACTCTTTATCATTATCAATTATTATTCCGCTTAGTGTTTGCCCGTAAATAGAAACGCTAATTAAAGTGAAAAATAAAATGTAAATTTGTTTATACATAAGTTGCAAAAATATAAATATTGTTGAGCTACTATTAAACATAAACAATTTTTGTTTATTATATTTGCAACATATAAAATTTAACAATTATGAAATCATTTCCTTCATCTAAAATTATTCCTCCTTTTTATTTGATGATTGGGTTAATATTTCTGTTCTTTCCTGAAATACCACATTTAGATATTTCTTTTAATAATAATAATTTTCTAGCTATAACTTTTACTAGAGAAATAGGTGTTCTGTTTATTATTATCGGAATCTTAATTTGGAGAATTCATTCCCTATCAAAAAGTGTATATCGTTTAATGAATTCTACATTTATAGTTACAATGTTGTTATTAGCTGTCGTTGGCCCAATGATGTATTTTTTATTACCTACTAATCCTCCACAACTTTTAATTACTTCAGTTATAAATATTGCTTTTGCTTTTATTTATCTTTGGGAGAGTAAACAATAAATTATGAATTGGAAAATAATATTTTTAAGTTTTTTATTATTTTCAATTTTTGGACAAACCCTTTATAATCCTCAAGTTGCATACGAATCTCCTGGGGGTTTATTCGATAAAGATTCTCTGAGATCTATATATGTTGATTTTCAAGATTCAAATTATCATAGTATTCTAGTAGATGCTTTTTTTACAGACCCTTCTTACAGGATTCCAGCCACACTTACCTTGAATGGGATTTCTTATGATAGTGTAGGTGTTAGGTATAAAGGAAACTCTACTTTCTGTTTACCAAACGATAATAGTAATCCAAAAGTACCTTATAATTTAGATTTCAACTATTGGATTGCGGGACAAAAATTAGTAGGAAAAAAGAAAGTGAAACTAGCAAATGCTTGGATGGATCCAACTTTTGTAAAGGAATTTTCTGCTTCTCAAATTTATAAAAATTACTTACCTACACCTGAGATAAACTTGAATAAATTATATGTACAGGGAAATTATTTAGGCTTGTATGTAAATACTGAATCTATTAATAAGCAGTTTGTTAAAAAACATTTTGATGAAAAATCTGGGGTACTCTTTAAATGCGACCCTAGTGGTATGTTTTGTGATACAGCAGGATCTCCACCTAGTGGAGAACCAAACTTAAAATGGTTAGGAGAAGACAGCACATCTTATTATAACAGTTATACCATAAAAAGTGATAATGGTTGGGAAGAGTTAATGGATCTAATTAAAGCCATAAACCTAACTCCTCAAGATATTGATAGTATACTAAATGTTGATAGAACTCTTTGGGCATTTGCTGTAAATCAGGTTGTCTCTAACTTAGATACTTACAATGGATATTATATTCATAATTATTATTTATATCAAACTAAAGATGGTTTATTTAATATGATTCCATGGGACTTGAGTGAAAGTTTTGTTGGAGCTATTATGGGTTTCTCCTATTTTAATCCCTCATCAGTTTACGAATATAATCCTTATTTTGGAGAGAACTCTTCAGATGGAAGACCTTTAACAGAACTTTTGTTTTCTAACTCACAATACAGAAAGCAGTATACAGCTCATATGAGAACGGTTATTAATGAATCTCTAGACACGGCAGATGTCAGAATGAAAATAAATAATTTACAATCTTTAGTTTCTAATGCTGCATCTACAGATGTTAATAAAGGATTTAATATGAATGATTATTATAACAATGTAGAATCTTCTATATTTACATCTTGGGGGTTTGGAGGAATTATGTCTACCATTGATGCCAGAAAACAATATTTGTTATCTCATCCAGAAATTTCATTGACTCCTCCTTTAGTTTCTTCAGTAAATGTAAGTAATAATTTATTGACTACTTCCGTTTTTAATGCTTCTGTAGTAGAATTGATGGCTACTACATCACAGTACAATTCTAAGTTTCAATCTTTTATAATGAATGATGATGGAATAAATGGAGATGTTAATGCAAATGATGGAGTTTATTCTATTGTAATGCCTTTTGTAGGAAATACAAATGTAAAGTTTTATATTAAGTCTCAGAATAATGATGCTATGATGCTTTCTCCTGAAAGAGCAGAATATGAATTTTACGAATATTCTACTATTTCTGGAATTATAGATTCACCAACTTCTATAAATAAAAAACTAATAAAGGTTTGTGATGTATTAGGGAGAGAGGTTAACATTGATTTTAATGCCACTCTTTTCTTTATTTATGATGATGGAACTGTAGAAAAGAAAATAATAGTAGAGTAATTTATTTAGTAAATATCTAAATTAGAATAGAAACAAATGACTAAAGAAAAAAAAGAAAATAAGTGGCAAGAAGATCCTGATATAGAAGACTTTTTAGAAAGAGCAGATGCACCAGGTACTTTTTCTGAAGAAGATGATAAATCATTTTTAGTCGCAGGTATGAGTAATGATAAAGATAGAGACTTTATGAAGTTTGTGAAAAAGAAAAAACAGACGAAAAAAGTATTGATATTATGTACAGGGAATTCTTGCCGATCACAAATAGCAGATGCCTGGTTAAAACATTTTACATCTAACAATATTGAGGTCTACTCTGCAGGTACAAAACCAGAAAAAGTAAATCCTTATTCGGTAAAGGTGATGGCTTTGGAAGGAATAGATATCTCATCAAATACATCTAATAATATAGATGAATACAAAGACATTGAATTCAATTTTGTAATTACGGTTTGCGACAATGCAAAGGAAATTTGTCCTGTTTTCCCTTCTTCTGCAAAAATGATACACAATAGTTTCCCTGACCCTGCAAAAGCAAAAGGAACAGAAGAGGAATTGATAAAAGTATATTCTGAAGTTAGTTTCGATTTAAAGAAATTTATGGAGCAATTTGCAAAGGATAATTTAAAAAATAAATAGATTTTAATCTTGCATGTTAATAGAGATAGTGTATTATATTAATCTTTGTGATATGAAAGGAAAAACATTAGCAATTTGGTCTAAATATTAGTAATTAAACTTTTTAGTAAAAGTAGTTTTATTATTTAGTTTATCTTTTACCACTACTCTTAAAGTGTGTTCTCCTTTTTTCATTTTCTCTCTTTCTATATAATAAATCAACAGATCAGACTTATAGTCATATTCCATTAAAACCCATTTTCCATCTACTTCACCTCTATAAAAAGAAATTCCACTTTCATTATCTGCTATTTTTACTGAAATATTTCCCCAGTAATTATCAGTTATATTATATGTGAAATTGTAATTATAATTAGAGATAATAGGGTTTAAAGTGTCAGCTACAATAGCAAATGCACCAAATTCTATAGTTTTTGCCAGTATATCCCCATCTTTCCAGGTTTTCCCTTTGTATTTAAAACTTCCATCTTCTCTTTCTATTGCAATATAACTTTTTTCTCTTATTCTTTCAGGAACCCTATCTTTTATAGTTATTACAATCTCTTTATGTAAAGGGATATTTTTATTCATAAAATGATAGATTCTAGATAATGTATTATCTGTTTTTAATCCTACAGAATAATTTAAATAACAATCTTCATATAAGGAATAAGCGGGTATATGAGCTTTAAAATCAATTCGTTCAAACACCATAGCTTCATCATATAAGCAGATGTCTCCATTATCAATCTGTTCAAAATTAGGGGAAGATGTTTGCGACTGAACTTCAAATTGAATTACAGAAGTATTTCCTTCAATATCACTTACTTCAAATTTAATTTGATGAATTAAAGTATCCTTAAAACTTAAAATACCTTTGTTTAAATTTAGTTTATAGTTGGATAGTTTATTGTAGGGAAGCGAAAAACATCTATTAAATCGAATATTGTTATCGGAGTATTCTTTATAATCTATATGAGAATTTATGAATTTTTTTTCTGAAAAACTAAGCTCGTCTACTTCAAAATGGTGTATTAACTGATCATCAGAATACATTTTTATAGAATAAACTCCATTTTTATTATAAGGAGCTCCATTTTGTCTATCAAAAGTACTTATTCCAAAAGAAACATCTCCATTTACTTTAATGGTTGATTCTGACTGGAGTTGATAGTTTCCATCTTTTTTAATTAGTGGTATTTTTAGTCCTATACTTTTGTTATTTACAGAGGAGTTTTTATGAGGATATATTTTTATTTCAGAGAGTATAGGATTTATATTGTCCAGTACCTCAAATCCATATTCTAGAGGATTTAAAGCGTGTTCTGTTTTAGTATCTCTTATTTCAAAATGTAGATGAGGTCCACCGCTACCTCCTGAATTTCCTGACAATCCGATTACCTCCCCTTGACTTACTAAGATAGTGTTTTTGATAGGATAGAAGTTCACTTCAAAACTTTCTTTTCTGTATTGTTCTTTCTTAATGATTTTTTCAATTTCATTATTAAATTGTTGCATATGCGCATATACTGATGTGTGTCCTGTTTTAGGATGAACTATATACAGTACTCTTCCATATCCCCAAGTAGATATTTTAATTCTGCTAATGTATCCATCTTCAATTGCGTAAATTTTCTTTCCTTCTACACTTTCTGTTTTTATATCAATTCCTGAATGAAAATGATTACTTCTTAATTCTCCAAATGTACCTGAAAGGTATAGTGGAAAGTCAAATGGAGAAATGTAATTCTGAGAGAACGAACTTACTGATATAAGGGTGAATAGAAGTGCTAAAAGTTTTTTCATCAATATTTTATTAAAAGATTTACAAATATAACATCAATAAGTGTTAAAAATTGACTTAAAATATATAAGTTTGTAACAATTAAAGTTTATGAATAAAGTAGTAATAAATATAGAGAAAAAAGTACTGAAAATTATATCATTGTACGATTCTGTTAGGAAAGAAAAAGAGGAAATTCTGAGTCAGAATTTAGTTTTAAAATCAGATTTATCTGAAAGAAAAGAGGAAATTAAAAGGTTAGAAGAAAAAATAAATTTATTAAGAATAACAAAGTCGATAGTTACTCAGGATGTAGAGAAAAATAAAGAAAGTCGACAAAAAATAAATGAGTACGTGCGGGAGATAGACAAGTGCATTGCACTTTTGAACAAGTAGATACAGAAGATAATATTAGATTATGTCGTTAAACATTAAAATAAATATTGCAAATAGGACTTATCCTATGACCATAAATAGAGATGCGGAAGAAAATATTCGTAAATCTGTTAAAAAGATTGAAGAACGACTAAAGTTTTATGAGAAAAATTATGCTATTAAAGATAGGCAAGATTTACTTGCTATGTGTTTAATAGAGATAGCTACTAAATTTGAATCTGTAAGTAATTCCACTAGTAAAGACAATAAAGATGTTCAGTTGAAACTAGATAGTATCGAATCTGCTTTATCAAAAATTATATAGTTCTTTTACATAAAAAATTAATTACCCGCATTAGTTATAATTGTTAAATTCAACAGTTAAGAAATTAGAGTATGACTCGAATTTTTAAAAACAGGCCTCAACCCTTTGGGTTTCTCCTATTGGAGGACAGTGGACTTTTGAGATTGTTCGGCATCTTTATCCCTATTTTATTAGGAATTTAACAGAACTAGTGTGGGTTTTTTATTAACCAATTTAAAATAAAAAAAATGGAAGCAACAATAATTATTGGAATAATTGCACTTTTAGCAGGTGCTTTAATTTCATTCTTTGTGTTAAAAAATATTAATTCTTCAAAAAACAATACTATTATTGAAGATGCAAAGAAAGAAGCCGAAAGAATAAAAAAAGAAAAGATACTACAAGCAAAAGAAAAGTTTATCGAATTAAAATCAGCACATGAAAAATCAATAAACGAAAAAAATAAAGATATAAATAAAGCTTCTGCTAGAGTAAAGGAGAAAGAGACAAAGTTAAACCAAAGACTAGGAGAAATGAACCGTAAGGACAAAGAACTTTCGGATGAAAAAATAGTTGTGGGGAAACAAAAAGAAATTCTTCATAAAAAACAAGAAGAAGTAGATTCTGCTAAACAAAGACAGATTCAACAGTTAGAGGTTATTTCAAACCTAAGTGCCGAACAAGCTAAAAAAGAATTAGTAGATACCTTGAAAGATGAAGCTAAAACTGAGGCTTTATCTATTATTCAGGATACAATTGAAGAGGCGAAATTGACAGCTAATCAGGAAGCAAAAAAGATTGTTATACAAACTATACAAAGAACTGCTACTGAACATGCTGTTGAAAATGCAGTTTCAGTATTTAATATTGAATCAGATGCAATAAAAGGTATGATTATCGGAAGAGAGGGAAGGAATATTCGTGCTTTTGAAGAGGCTACTGGTGTAGATGTTATCGTAGACGATACTCCAGAAGCAATTATTATTTCTTGTTTTGATTCTGTAAGAAGAGAAATTGCGCGTCTTGCACTTCATAAGTTGGTTACAGATGGTAGAATTCATCCTGCTAGAATTGAAGAAGTAGTTAAAAAAACCAGAAAAGAGATAGAGGATGAAATTATTGAAATAGGTAAGAAAACTACTATCGATTTAGGAATTCATGGTTTACACCCTGAATTAATCAGAATGGTTGGTAGAATGAGATACAGATCTTCTTACGGTCAAAATTTATTACAACATAGTAGAGAAACAGCAAACCTTTGTGCTACAATGGCTGCCGAATTAGGTTTAGATAGTAAAGCGGCTAAGAGAGCAGGTTTGTTACACGATATTGGTAAGGTTCCTGAAGATAATGCAGAGACTCCTCACGCAATTTTAGGAATGCAATTGGCTGAAAAATATGGCGAAAAAGCAGATGTTTGTAATGCTATTGGAGCTCACCATGATGAGATTGAAATGACTTCTTTAATTTCTCCACTTATTCAGGTTTGTGATGCGGTTTCTGGTGCTAGACCAGGTGCTAGGAGACAAATATTAGATTCGTACATTAGTAGAATTAAAGAATTAGAAGATACTGCATTAGAATTTCCTGGGGTTGTAAAATCTTATGCAATACAAGCTGGTAGAGAACTTAGGGTAGTGGTTGAAAGTGAAAAAGTTACAGATGCAGATGCTGGAAAATTATCGTTCCAGATATCTGAAAAAATACAAAATGACATGACTTATCCTGGACAGGTTAAGGTTACTGTTATTAGAGAAACTAGGGCGATATCATACGCTAAGTAAATTGTTCTTTGTTTTAATTATTAGTTAAAGAAATCCCTTTGAGAAATCATTGGGATTTTTTTTGTACTTTTACATCTCTAAAAAACTTAATATTATGAAATTACGATTACATTTTTTATCTATTTTATTATTTGCTTGCTTCACTTTATTTTCACAAGTACATACAATTAATACTGCTGGAATGACTTTTGATCCAGATACTGTAACTATTAATCTTGGAGATACTGTTGAATTTGGATCTCTTGGATATCATAATGCTGTTGAGGTAGATGAATCTATATGGAGTGCTAATGATACAACTTATAATGGAGGATTTTATTTTGCTCTTGGATCGCCTGGTGGATATTTTATTGCAGACTCTGCTAGAACATATTATTATGTATGTCAGCCACATGCTGATTCTGGAATGAAAGGAGTAATTATTGTTAATTCTGTTGCTACATATGGATGTACAGATTCAACAGCTACAAATTATAATCTTTTGGCAAATATAGATGATGGAAGTTGTATATATCCACTACCTCCATCTGAAAATCTTTACTTTTCTGAATATGCGGAGGGTAGTTCAAATAATAAATATTTTGAAATATATAATCCAACTTCTGATACTGTAGATTTAACTAATTATGCTTTTGCTAGGGTAAATAGTTCTTCAACAAATTATAATGGTGTATTTGAGTTTTGGGTAGATTTTGATACTGGATCTGTAGTATTGCCTCATGATGTTTATATTGTTGTTCATCCATCTGCTGATCCGTTTATAATAGCGGAGGCTGATATGGATTATGGATCTTTAAGTAATGGTGATGATGGAATGGCTTTAGTTTACGGTACAGAACCAACAACTCCTGTTGGGCCAATAGCTGGTGGATATGTCATTTTGGATTGGATTGGTGATTGGGATGCAGATCCAGGACAAGGATGGGATGTTGCTGGGGTTGGAGCTGCAACACGAAACCATACATTAGTTAGGAAATGTCCACTATCTCAAGGAGATACATCTTGGACAAATGCTGCTGGAATTGATCCTATTAATTCACAATGGATAGTTCTATCACAAAATGATTGGACAAATATTGGTTTCCACAATGCTTGTGTTTGTGATAGTGCTACTAATTCCTACACATCAATTACAGATACTATTTGTAACGGATTATCAATAACAGTGGGAAATAGCACATATGATTCTACAGGATTTTATTCTGATACTTTACTTGCTTTTAACGGTTGTGATAGTATTATTTCTACGAATTTAACTGTATTATCTGTATCTGCATCTAACGTAACTAATAACCTGACTATTTGTGATGGGAATTTAGTTGCTGTTGGATTTAATAATTATACTACTTCTGGAATATATATAGACACCTTAGTCAACTCTGCAGGTTGTGATAGTATCATTACTACAAATCTTACAGTTCAGACTCCAACTTATCAGGATATAACTATTTGTGATGGAGATAGTATTGTTGTAGGGAATTCAGTTTATAACTCTAATGGAAATTATTCCGATACAATACAAAGTTCAATTGGATGTGATAGTATTGTACATACTAACTTAACAATTTATTCTCAGTTCAATGCAATTTTTGGAGGTATTCCAAATAATATATTAGGAGGTGGTGGTTTCTATTCAGGTCAGCAAAATTTAGAATTGAGTTGTTATATTCCATCAGAGTTAGTTTCTGCAGTTATATATTCTGCTGACACTTCCTTATCAACTTTTGAGATTAGAGATGATAACGGAAATGTACTATATGATACAACTGTTAATGTTATTCCTGGAGGACATAGAATATATTTTAATTATTTAATGTCTGCTGGATTGGATTATGAGATTGGAATAAATGGTGCAAGTAATAACTTATTTAGAAATAATTCAGGAGTAATTTATCCATATAATTTTAGTTCATTAGCAGCAGTAACATCTTCAAGTGCTGGAGGAAATTATTATTATTTCTTTTATGATATTGAAGTAAAACAATCTTCACAACCAACTAACTATTCTATTTGTGATGGTGAAAATATTATAGTTGCTGGGAATATATATAATACAACAGGGGTTTATACCGATAGCTTAATTTCCTCAATAGGATGTGATAGTTTAGTGTTTACCAATTTGGTAGTTTATCCGAATGCTTCTTATACAAATAATCAAACTATTTGTAATGGAGAAACTTATGTTCTCAATGGTAATATATACGACTCAACTGGAATGTATACAGATTCTTTAGTTACAATTCATGGATGCGATAGTATAGTTACAACTATTTTGATTGTTGATAGTATTAGTGGAGGATCTAGTTCTAATATCCAAACTATCTGTTTAGGAGATAGTGTTTCGGTTGGAACAAGTACATATTATTCATCTGGAAATTATTCAGATACATTAATCTCTATAAATGGATGTGATAGTATTGTAACAACTTCAGTTAACATATTTACTGTTACTTCAACAAATCAACAAACTATTTGTATTGGAGATAGTATTACTGTTGGCATAAGTACTTATTTAAATTCAGGAGTTTATTCTGATACACTTGCAACTTCAAATGGATGTGATAGTGTGGTGACTACTTATTTAAATATAATTTCAGCTAATTATAATACAATTAGTGGTGGATTAATAGATACTATTACTGGATCATATAGCAATTATAATGGCCATTTACTTTTAGATGCAACTGTTACAAGTTTATTGAAATCTGCAACAGTTTACTCTGCAGATACCAATATAGTCACCTTTGAGTTGAGAGATGATAATGGAGTAGTGTTACAAGAATCTATTCATACTGTTTATCCAGGATCCCAAAATTTAGTTTTTAATTTTATTATTCCAGTTGGTGTTGATTATGAGTTAGGAATTAACGGAGGGAATTCAGGATTATACAGAAACAATGCTGGAAGTGGAAACTCAATTGCATATCCGTTTAATATTGGACCTGTCAATATTACATCTTCTAATGCTGGTAATCAGTACTATTATTTCTATTATGATATAGAAATTCAGCCTTTTATTTCCTATAATCGTCAATTTATTTGTGAAGGAGATAGTATCGTAGTTGGTTCTAATATATATGTCACTCCAGGAAGTTATTTAAATACTTTTATATCATCTAACTCTTGTGATAGTTTGGTAAATACTGTTCTAAATTATTTTCAATCTCCAACATTGAACATTAGTTCTTCATCTAGTCCTGCAGAAATTTGTTTAGGTGATACTATTACTTTGGAGGGGTCTACAGGCTTTTATCAATATTATTGGTTTTCTGAAAATGCAGTAATTGGACAAAATCAACAAATAGAGCTTTCTCCTTCTCAAGATTTCTTATATTTACTAAAAGCAATAGATTCTAATGGATGTGTTTCCAATGAAGATATTATGGTGTATGTTGACACATGTGCTACATCAGTAGATGAGTTATTCTTTACTAATATCTTTGTTTACCCAAATCCATCTACTGGAATTTTCACTATAAAGTGGGATAATACAACAAATAAAAACTCTACTTTAAAAGTTATGAATTCTGTTGGGGAGTTAGTTTATTCAGAAATATTGATGATAGGGGATAATGAAAAACAAATTAATATCTCTAAATTTTCAAAAGGAATTTACTTATTAGAGATAGAAACAAAAAATAGAATTATAAATAAGAAGTTAATTGTGCAGTAGAAAATTTTATTAATAAAGATCATCTCTTTAAATTATCCCTTTGAGTAATCTTAGGAATTTTTTTAGATTGCTTTGTGTATAATAAAAGTTACTACTCCCCAAATCTGAAAGTTCATATCTTGAGTTATTTTTATGGGTGAAAAATTACTATTTTCTGGCATTAGGTATAATTCTCTTTCATTTACATTAACTCTCTTTACTGTAAATTCTCCATCTATTACTGCAATTACAATACTTCTGTTTTGTGGTTCTAAAGATTTATCTACTATCATTACATCTCCACTTTGTATTCCAGCATCTTTCATACTTTCTCCAATTGCTTTTACACAAAATGTAGTAGAAGGATTTTTCACTAAATGATCGTGAAGGTCTAAGTCTAGATCTAGCTGGTTATCTGTAGAAGTAGGGGTTCCTGCTTGTACACCTCCCTCAAATAATGGTATTTTTTCAAATGCAGTTTCATCTACAGAGTAAAAATCTAATTTATCGCTATTTTTTATATGTGTTAATTTCATTTAGAGGTTTTTTGTGCTGATAAAATTAAAATAAATATAATTATTTATTAGATTTTATTGTTTTAAATTAAACAACTTTTCATTATTGTTAATTTTATATTTTATCTAAAACTTTTACTATAAGTTTTTCTACTATTTTTTTATAATCAGAGGATTGTGTTTGATTAATTCTATTTCCAATTATTGCGCAAATTGTTAGGGTATTATGACCTAAACTTTGTCCTAAATAATATAAAGCAGAACTTTCCATTTCAAAATTAGTTATTTTGTTTCCGTTAAATTCAAATGTATTGAGTGTGTGGTGCATGTTTGGAATTGCTAATTTTAATCTTATCTCTCTACCTTGAGGAGCGTAAAATCCGTTTGCGGTAGCGGTAATACCTTCAGTTATCCCATTAAACCTTTTCATTAGAGATTCTGAAGCTTTTATAATATAGGGTTCTGAAAGTTGTGAAGGCCAGTTAGAGTGTGTTATAAACGATTTAGTAATATTTTTATCAATACATTTTTTGTTTTCGTGAAAGTGAGCGAGTCCATCAAACCCTAGGGCATATTTACTCATTAAAAAACTGTCTATCTTTATATTTTCCTGAAGTGATCCTGAAGTACCTAATCGTATTAAGTTTAATTGTGTCTTTTCAGAGTTTATAGTTCTGTTTTCAAAATCAATGTTTACTAATGCGTCTAGTTCGTTTATTACAATATCAATATTGTCGCAACCAATACCTGTGGATAGTGCGGTTATTTTTTTTCCTTTATAAACTCCAGTATGAGTTACAAACTCTCTGTGTTGTACTTTTTCTGAAATTTCATCAAAATATTTACTTATCTGAAAAACTCTATCTTGATCTCCTACTAAGATGATGTTTTTAGCAATCTGATTTTTATCAATATTTAAATGATAAATTTTATTATCTTTAGTAATTATTAATTCAGTGTCTTTGATGGTAGTCATATAATAATGTGTAATTTTGTAAATTCAAATATAATAAAATTATGAGTAATACAGCAGGTAAAATTTTAGTTCCTATTGGATTTTCTGAACAATCAATGGTTGCTATGGGACAAGCTATGAATTTAGCTAAAATTAAAAATTCTGAAGTAATTCTTTTATCTGTAATAGAGGAGAGAAATTCTATGTTCGATATTTTTGTTTCTAACGAAATCGAGGAGGAGAAAATGAAGAATAGAGTTTTAGTAAAACTAAATAAAATTGCATCTGAATATTCTGAAAAGTACGGTGTTGAGTTGGAGACTTTAGTAGCAAAGGGTAGTGTTTACGATAAAATTTGTGAAGTTGCCGATATGATGTCGGTAGATTTAATTGTGATGGGTACAAATGGAGCTCCTAAGGGAATTGCTAAAAAGTTTATTGGATCAAATGCAGAAAAGGTAGTTAGGTCTGCAAAATGTCCTGTAATTACTATTAAAGGTAAGAACCATAAAGATGGTTGTGATAATATTATTTTACCTTTAGATTTAGAGAAAGAAACAAAAGAAAAAGTGTCCTATGCTTTGGAGTACGCTAGGTATTGGAATGCTACTGTTCGTATTGTTTCTGTAGTTTTAAAAGATAATACAGAAATTAAAAATCATTTACAGAATAATCTTAAATTAGTTGAGACTTTTATAACAAAAGCTGGTGTAGAATGTACGGCAGAGCTTTTAGTTGCTGAAAAAAAGATATCTTTATCAGAAGCAGTTTTGGAGTATGAAAAAAGGTTTGAATCTGATTTGATTATGATAATGACTAAAAAGGAAGGATCTTTTTCTGATAGTTTATCGGTTACTGCTCGTACTTTAATTTATAATTCTGAAATTCCGGTTATGAGTATTCATCCAAAAGCTAGAATACATAGAACAAAGTCATCTACATCATTTTAAAATGAGCACTAAATTACTTATATCAAATATTTTATGTGAAAATAATTTAACTTTATCTATTGCTGAAAGTTGTTCTGCAGGAGGGATAAGTTCTGAAATATGTAGTGTTTCTGGAAGTTCTTCCTTTTTTATGGGTGGTATTGTTGCTTACTCTAATAAAAGTAAGAGGAGAGATTTAAATGTAGATGACATAAGTATAAAAAAATTCACTGAAGTAAGTGAGGAAGTAGCTGTTCAGATGTCAGAAGGAATTAAAGAAAGATTTTTAACTGATTTTTCTCTTTCTACTACTGGTTATGCTGGCCCAAATGGAAAAGATGTTGGGAAGGTTTATATTTCTGTTTCTACACCTAGTAAAACAGAAGTAAAAAAGTTTTTTTTTGAAGGGGATAGAAAGGAAATAACAGATAAAATAATAGAGGAAAGTATTCAATTTTTATTTTCAGAAATAAAATTGCATATTTCTAATGATAAATAAAAGAATCTATTTATATTTGCGACCTCAAAATAAATAAAGAATTATGTCAAGAATTTGCGAAATAACAGGAAAAAAAGTAATGGTAGGGAATAATGTTTCTCATGCAAAAAACCATACAAAAAGAAAATTTTACCCTAACTTACACACTAAAAAATTCTTTGTACCAGAAACTGGAGAGTGGGTTATACTAAAGGTTTCTGCAAACGCACTTAGGACTATAAATAAAAAAGGAATTTCTGCAGTATTATCAGAAGCTAAAGCAAACGGTAATACCTTAGTTTAATTCTTTTTATACATCATATTTTAAAAAAGTTGTTATCTTTGATGATAACTTTTTTTATTTATAATCTTTTTTAAAATCAACAAAATGAAATCAAAAATAAATCTACTATTATTATCATTATCTGTTCTTTCTATAACTTTTTCTTCTTGTAAAAAAGAACCTGGTTGTATGGATCCTGATGCTATGACTTATAACTTAGAAGCTCAAAAAGAGGATGGTTCTTGTGTTTATTCTCATAGCTTAGCTCTTGGTATCTGGAATATGAATCCAGATTGTGAGGAACTAAATGTTTTAGGTCAAACTATTGCATTAGACGAACAATTGCCAGAATCAATTGAGATACTTGGGGAAGGGGCCACTACTTTATTTATTGATATTGATGGAGCAGTTGTAACTGGAGAAATTGATGTTGCGGGAAATATCTCAGTTGAAAAACAAACTATTTCAATTGATCCAGGTTTAGGAGTTCCTTTAGATGTAGATATTGAAGGAGATGGTGCTGTTTTTTTAGATAATACTGGAGTAATGGATTTAACATATTCTTTTGAAATCCCTATTGTTGGTAGTCAATCTGTTGATTGTGCAATTATATTAAGTAAATAATTTTCATTTAAAAATATCTATTTTTTTTTATGAGAAAATCAATTCTTATAATAGTTTTATTTTGTGTAAATTTTTCTGTTTTTTCACAAGAATTCACAAGAAAAGATTCTTTAAGAGGGGAACTTACTGCCTTTAGAACTTGTTATGATGTAACTTATTATAACTTAAATGTTACAATTGATGTAAAAGAACAGACTATTGAAAGGTCTTTTAACGATATTCATTTTACTTCTATTTCTGATTTTGAGACCATTCAAATTGATTTAGCAAAAAACATGGAAATACTTCTTATTCTATTTCCAGATAAGAAATTAGATAATGCTTGTTATGATTTAGAAGCTACTGAATTAGAATTTACCAGAAAACATGATGCTGTTTTTGTGACGTTTCCAAGAATAATTAAAAAAGGAGAACAATCCTCTATTAGGGTTTGGTATAGCGGATATCCTAGAGAAGCGGTAAATCCACCTTGGGATGGTGGTTTTTCGTGGGAGATAGATGAGAATAATAATCCATGGATTGGTGTTTCTTGTCAAGGATTAGGATCAAGTGTTTGGTGGCCAAATAAAGATCATCAATCAGATGAACCAGATAGTATGACAATTACAGTGTCTGCCAAAAATCCTTTAAAAATAATTTGTAATGGAAACCTAAGAAGTGAAGAAACCACTTGGAATAGTAATCTTCAGGATTCTATAAATACTTCAGAGTGGTTTGTTTCTTATCCTATTAATAATTATAATGTAACTTTAAATATTGGAGATTATGTTCATTTTCAGGATGAATATGTAAGTGGAGAAGATACTTTGGATTTAAGTTATTATGTTCTATCGTACAATGAAGAAAAGGCTAAAAAACATTTTGAGCAAGTAAAACCAATGATAGAGTGTTTCGAAAACTACTTTGGTAAATATCCTTTTTGGGAGGATGGTTATGCTTTGGTAGAAACTTCTTATTTAGGAATGGAACATCAATCCGCAATCGCTTATGGAAATGATTATTTACCAGGATATCATGGTAGTTTGGGATATTCTGGAGGTTTGGAATTCGATTACATTATAGTTCATGAAACAGGACACGAATGGTGGGGAAATTCCATTACTACAAATGACATTGCAGATATGTGGATTCATGAAGGTTTTTGCACCTATTCGGAAGCGTTGTATGTGGAATGTTTATACGGTTATGATATGATGATAGAATATGTAAATAATCAGAAAAGATTTATCAGAAATAATAGTCCTATTGTAGGTCATTATCATGTAAATGACAAAGGTAGTGGAGATATGTATCATAAGGGTTCAGTAATGTTACATACCTTAAGGTCATTAATTGAAGATGATGAGTTATGGTTTTCCATAATAGGAGAGATTTCAGATAAATTTAAATACCAAACAATTGATGCTAAACAGGTGATGAATTATATAATGGAACGCACAGATAAAGATTTGAATGTGTTTTTCTCGCAATATCTAAATCATTCTGAATTACCTGAATTTCAGTATCAACTAATAAAAGAAGGAAGACATACTTCTTTAAAATACAGGTGGGAAACAATTGAAATGTTTGATATGCCACTTATTGTCAATGCGGGAAATAAGGACTTTTGGATATACCCAAATAGCGAGTGGAAAGAGATGAGTTTAGGAAAGATAGATACTCGTGAATTTAAGGTGAAAGAAGAATTATTTTTATTAGATATTAAAAAAGTAAAATAAACTTTGTTTTATAGATAATTTAATTAAATTTGCAGTCCGAAAAATAACGATAAAATGGCAAAAAAAGGAAACAGAGTTCAGGTGATTTTAGAGTGTACAGAGCATAAATCTTCAGGCATGCCAGGTACATCAAGGTACATTACAACAAAAAATAAAAAGAACACTCCAGATAGAATGGAATTGAAAAAATTCAACTCTATTATGAAGAAAGTAACAGTTCATAAAGAAATAAAATAAGAAACAATGGCAAAAAAGACAGTAGCATCATTACAAAAGAAAGGAGCGAAAGCATTTACAAAAGCGGTGAAAATGGTAAAGAACGAAAATGGTTCTTACTCATTTAAATCTGAAATTGTACCTAAAGATAAAGTAAACGATTTTTTCGCTAAGAAATAATCTTTTAATAAATTTTTAATTTAAAGCTTCTTTCCTTAAAACGAAAGGAGCTTTATCTATTTATATACTATGGGAATATTCGGATTTTTTTCGAAAGATAAAAAGGAGAAACTCGACAAAGGATTAGAGAAAACAAAAGAAAATGTTTTTGGTAAAATATCTAGAGCTGTAGCGGGTAAATCTACTATAGATGAGCTTGCCTTAGATGATATTGAGGAAGCTCTGATATCTTCTGACATAGGAGTAGAAACTACTTTAAAAATAATTGAAAAATTAGAAGAAAGAGTCTCTAAAGATAAATATATTAATACGGATGAGTTAAACGGATTTCTGAAAGAAGAGATTTCAGGATTAATGCAGGATTCATATAATGAACTTCCTGATGTAGAAGGACCCTATGTTATAATGGTTGTTGGAGTAAATGGAGTAGGTAAAACTACAACTATTGGTAAATTAGCACATCAGTTTAAACAACAGGGTAAAAAAGTAGTATTAGGTGCTGCCGACACTTTTAGAGCGGCTGCTGTAGATCAGTTAATCATTTGGTCAGAAAGGGTAGGGGTAGATATTGTAAAACAAGATATGGGTTCTGATCCTGCATCTGTCGCTTTTGATACCTTACAATCTGCAAAGGCAAATAATGCAGATGTAGTAATTATTGATACTGCAGGTAGATTACACAATAATATAAATCTGATGAGGGAATTAGGTAAAATAAGAAATGTAATGCAAAAGGTTATTCCAGAAACTCCTCATGATGTAATGTTAGTTTTAGACGCTTCAACCGGACAAAATGCCATTGAACAAGCTACTCAATTTACTGCTGTTACAGAAGTAAATTCTATTGCACTTACTAAGTTAGACGGTACAGCAAAGGGTGGTGTAGTGATTGGCATTTCCGATCAATTTAAAGTACCTGTAAGGTATATTGGAGTTGGAGAAGGGATAGAAGACTTGCAACAATTTAACAAAACAGAATTTATTGATTCTTTATTTAACTAGATGAGAGCAAAAAGTCATAAGAAAAACAAGATTAATGTAATTACATTAGGATGTTCCAAAAATCTGTACGATTCGGAAGTTTTAATGGGGCAATTAAAGGCAAATAAGATTGCAGTAGAACACCAATCCCATAAAGAGGACTCTAATATTGTGGTAGTCAATACTTGTGGATTTATCGATAATGCAAAGGAGGAATCAGTAAATACTATTTTAGAACAAATTAGAAGAAAGGAAAATGGAGAGATAGAAAAACTATTTGTTACAGGATGTTTATCTGAAAGATACAAGCCAGATTTACAGATGGAAATGCCAGATGTAGATGAGTTTTTTGGTACTAGAGATTTACCAAGATTATTGAAATCGTTAGGTGCAGACTATAAACACGAATTAGTAGGAGAGAGATTAACAACTACTCCATCTCATTATGCTTATTTAAAAATATCGGAAGGTTGCGATAGGAAATGTTCTTTCTGTGCTATTCCACTTATGAGGGGAGGACATAAAACTACTCCTATTGAAGATTTAGTAATAGAAGCAGAAAAACTGGCAGCTAAAGGGACGAAAGAACTTATCCTAATTGCTCAAGATTTAACTTATTACGGATTAGATTTATACAAGGAAAGAAGACTTGCTGAACTAATGACTAAACTTTCGGAAGTAGTAGGAATTGAGTGGATAAGAATACATTATGCTTTCCCAACTGCTTTTCCGGTAGATGTATTAGAGGTTATAAAAAACAATCCTAAAGTTTGTACTTACTTGGATATTCCGTTACAACATGTTTCAGATAATTTATTATCGTCTATGCGTAGAGGAACAACTATGCAGAAAACAAAAGATTTAATTCAAAAATTTAGAGATGATGTTCCTGGTATTACAATCCGAACTTCTTTAATTGTTGGTTATCCTGGTGAAACGGAAAAGGAATTTCAAGAGTTATTAGATTTTGTACAAGAAAGCAGGTTTGATAGGTTGGGAGTGTTTACTTATTCCCATGAAGAAAACACTCATGCTTACAATTTAGAAAATGATGTTCCTCAAGAAGTAAAACATCAAAGAGCAGAAGATGTAATGGACTTACAATCTTCTATTTCTTATGATATGAATCAAGAAAGAGTAGGGAAAACCTACAAAGTACTTTTCGATAGAAAAGAGGGAGATTATTTTATTGGTAGAACAGAATTTGACTCACCAGATGTAGATAATGAAGTAATAATAAACGCTAAAGACTTTTATGTTAGAATTGGAGATTTCTCCAACATTAAAATTACTAAAGCTGATCATTACGACCTTTACGGAGAAGTAGTTTCCTAAGAAAAAGAAAATTTTTTAAAGTGCTTTGCTGATTTTAACCAATTTAATCAGTAAGTCTTCTAGTTTGTTTAGGTCCAACATATTTGCTCCATCCGATTTTGCCTGAGAAGGATTGGGGTGAGTTTCTAAAAACAAACCATCTACACCAGTTGCAACAGCTGCTTTTGCTATGGTTTCTATCATTTCCGGGTTTCCTCCCGTAACTCCACTACTTTGGTTAGGTTGTTGTAAGGAATGGGTGATATCCATTATTACAGGAACTCCAATTTTTTTCATAGTAGGTATTCCTCTGAAATCTACTACCATATCTTGGTATCCAAACATAGTTCCTCTATCGGTTAGCATTATTGTATTGTTCCCACTTTCTTTTACTTTTTTTACGGCATGTATCATACTTTCTGGAGAGAGGAATTGACCTTTTTTAATATTTATTACTTTTCCGGTTTTGGCAGCTGCAACTAACAAATCAGTTTGTCTGCAAAGGAAAGCCGGAATTTGTAGTACTTCTACAAACTTAGCTGCAATAGCGGCTTCTTCAGCAGAATGTATATCGGTTACGGTAGGGATATTTAATTTTTCTCCTACTTTTTTCAGGATAGATAGTGCTTCTATATCTCCAATTCCTGTAAAAGAATCCAAGCGGCTACGGTTTGCTTTTCGGTAACTTCCTTTAAAGATAAATGGAATTTCTAATTTGTTACAAATGTAGAGTATTCTCTTTGCAATTTCCATTGCCATTTCTTCACTCTCTATAGCGCAAGGACCGGCCATAAGGAAGAAATTTCCACTATTTTTGTGTTGTAAGTTGTTTATTTTTGCTAGCATATTAAAATCGTGTTTGTAGTTGAATAAAAGCAGATAAGGAGGTTTTATCTTTTTTAAATAATTCGTTTAAATGATAAGTTCCTATTGTGAGTATCCCTTTTTTATCGCTTAGAGTAAGGAGTATTTTAGTTTCATCTGTAAAACCTCCCATATTAAATCCGATAGTAGAGTTGATGTATTTTAAATCAATATTCGAACTTACATCTAAACTTGTAGTATATCCAGATTCTTTAAATCCTCTGTGGAATAAATCCCAATTCAGTCCTCCTTTTACTTGGTAGGGTTGCCACCTACTATGGCTAAAAATAGAAATACTATTAAAATATTTATGATATAAGGTTTTACTATAACTTAAAGTTATTCTGGCAGGGATAAAAGAACGGAAAGAAGAAGTGTTTTGGTTATAGGAAATATCTAATATAGAATCGTTAAACTCTGGTAAACTATTAAAGTTGTTTACTTCTATTCCTGTAAAATTAAAACTACTATCTGTATTAGCAATAATTGAGTTTTCATTCCAGTTGATATAACCTATATCTCTAATCCGTATTTCAAATGTATTGTAATCTTTTGTGTAAGATAAAGCTAAATCAACAGCCATACCTTTTCCGTTCCCTAAAAAGGGGGATAGATTAGAGCTGTCGGTCATCATAGCGTTTATATCATAATTCAGATTTAAATAAGTTCCCATTTCTGATGTGTAAAGGCTTCCTTTATTTATGTTTAGTTGTGCATGATGATTACCAATTAAATAGGAGAGAGCAGTGCTAACTTTAAGATAATCATTTTGTATCCATTTGGTGTAACCGTATCCGACTTTATATTGCTGGTATCTATCTGCTCTTATCACAGTGTTCGAAAAATCAAGAGTATCTCCCTGATAATTATAGTTTCCATGAAAAGTAAGTTTTAGTAAATCATCTGTAAAAGAGGAGTTAATTTGGTTTACATCAGAAAACTGAAAGTAGTAGTTACTGTATTTTTTGGTAGTATAACGATATCCAAATCCATTTGTCAATTCTGCATTTATTCGGTTAGTTTTGTCTCCCGAATTTACCCAATTATTTTTCATTTCATCAGTAATAAAACCACCGTATAACATGGTGTTTAAAAAGTTAGTATTTAGGTCGTCCGCTTCTATAGATATATAAGAATTTACATTTAAATAATGAGGACCAAATTCAGGTGTACTGTTCTGACCAAAAGTAAATAATGGTAAGCTTAATAATATGTATAAGGTTATTCTTTTCATTTTATTCTCCAATTATTTTTTTAAACCTAGCAGAAAGATTTACTTTCATTGAATAATAACTATAAATATCTATATGTTCTGTAACAGAAGAAGTGGTAAAAGATGCAATAATCCTCATGTTTCTCACATTATCAAAATTGGTATTTGTTATGGTAATAAGGTTATTACTTTCCGATATCACTCTATTTTCTATATCTGTATTTGCAGATAGTATATCTGTGTTTTTTATTAAAGTATCTATAATGTTTTGGTACTCATCTAAAAGAATAACATCTACCTTGCCCGACAATGGTAATCCGTTTGATAAACTAATATATAGTTCTTCTATCTCTAGTTCTGTGTCAGAACTTAAATCGGTTTCTATAGTTTTAGATATTGTTAAATTATTTGCAATAAAAGAAAGAGGAATACTAGCATCTAATGTTGCAGAAATAGGATAGTCAATATATATAAAATCTTCTATAACTTGTTTTCCATTTGGGTTGAGCATAAAAGTAGCTGCTACTGTAGTTTGGTTAGGTAAAATCTCTAACATTTCGGAAGTCTCCAGATTAATACTAGTAATAGTAGGAGTTATTAGTTCATTATTATTTATAGTTGCTCTGTTTATAAAATAAGGATTACCAATAATATTATTACCGTTTTGGTCGGTAGTTACAGAAGTAGGTGTTTGGTTGTCGTTTGTGTTGTCTGCACTAAACTGGTTAAAGGTAATACTAGCATCAGCACCTACATAGTTTTTTATACTAAGGTTTAAGTTTGCCTGTTTTAAATCTATAGTTCCGTTTGTAATATTATCAAAAATAGTAGTGTTTTTTACTTCAGGGCTTAGTACTAAAGTGTCTTGACCTATGTAGCCTTTTGCATATTCGGGAGTTATATTAAACTCATTATACAAATTAAAGCTATCAACTCGGTTTATGGTCTCTAACTCTCCTGTAGAATCTAAATAAATATACATTTCTGAGTAGATTGTATTTATGGTATCTCCTCCTGTTCTTCCTTCTTTTCCTCTAAGGTCCATAATGTAATCGTCACAATTAAAATATAAGGAAGTTGGTGTAGTGTTTATGTTGGGTGGTATTTTTACTAATTCTTCAAAAGGAATTCCATCTTTAGTTAGAGAAGGGATTAGATACAAAATACTTATGGTATCTGGAAGGCTGCTTGTTGCAATAATAGAAATGTAACCTTCTTTTATTCCTATTTCTGTTAGTTTTGTGTTTCCTAAATCGAAAGATTGTTCTACAATTTCTTCATGTAAAAGTTGATTAGGGAAATAAGCAGTAGCTTCCATTATTTGTATGTTGGTAATAGATACTGTGGTGCTAATAGCGTCTGTGTAATTTATTGGTACCATTCCTCCACTGGCTTCTATATCCATATTGTTTATTATACCCAGCATTATCTGATCTAAAGTTTCTCCTGCTACTGATACACTTTCGGTGTAAGTAGCTCCGCTTTCAATTAAGGGGATGTTGAAAGTTGCTATTAAATTAAGGTTAATAGAGTTATACAATACAAAATCCATATTGGATATATTGGTAGGGAATCCATTGGTAATTTCTAAATTCATCATACCATTATACAAGGTCATTGTTTCAAAATATTCACTGGCATCAATATCTATAGTATCGTTTTGTACTACTCCTAACATTTCGGGTATATCTCTATCTTGTCCGTCTGGGTATAGTACGGGTCCTAGTGGTCCTAATTCGGCTATTACACTACCAATAGTAATATTATGTTCTATTACTACATCATCAAATCTAACGGAATCAATCCGGAACATTTTTTCGTTTGAAGTAGATTCAATATTCAGTAGGTTGTCGTAATTGGTTTCTAATAAATCAGCACTATATACTAAGGATACCAAGCTATCGGTTCCTATTTGTGTGTTTAGGTTAGTTTCGTTTTGGTTTATTAAGTCTGATATACTCATTTCAGAACGTGCAATTGGAGCAATCATATCTACTTCCCAAGTTGGTTGTTCCAAATCGTGTTTGCACGAAAAGAATAGAATAGTACATAAACTGAAGTAAAGTAGGTTTTTCATAAAAGCAAATGTAGTTAATATTTATATTTCCCTTTCCAGAGTGTTTTCAGTTTTTCTCGGAAGGAGTTTTCTTTTGCATTTTTACCAGGATTGTAAAAAGCACTTCCTTTTATTTGTTCCGGTAAAAATTCTTGTTCGGAATTTGGTTTGTTGTGCGAATAGATATAGTTTTTTCCATATCCTAATTCTTTCATCAGTTTGCTGGGTGCGTTTCGTAAATGTAGAGGAACAGATAAGTTTCCTGTTTGTTTTACGCTTTCTTGTGCTTTGTTTATGGCCATATAGGAAGCGTTACTTTTTGGGCTACAAGCCAAATAAATTGTGGTTTGCGATAATATTATTCTACTTTCGGGGAAACCAATTACAGAAACAGATTGAAAACAATTGTTTGCAATAACTAGTGCGGTAGGGTTTGCGTTACCAATATCTTCAGAAGCAGAAATAAGTAATCTTCTGGCAATAAACTTTACATCTTCTCCACCTTCTATCATTCGGGCCAGCCAATATACGGCTCCGTTTGGGTCGTTTCCTCTTATCGATTTTATGAGGGCAGAGATAATATCATAATGGTGTTCTCCATTTTTGTCGTAAGCGGCAATTTTTTGCTGAGATATTTCCATTACTATTTCATCTGTTATCCTAATGGTGTCTTCTTGTTTCGATCCGATAACTAGTTCGAATATATTTAGCAGTTTTCGGGCATCTCCTCCTGAAATTTGTAATAATGCATCCGTTTGTGTTAATGTTATATTTTTTTCCTTTAGGTGAATATCTTCCTTTATTGCTCTATCTAACATTTCCAGAAGTTCTTCCTTTTTTAAGTGTTCCAACACATAAACTTGAGAGCGGGAGAGGAGGGCCGATATTACTTCAAAAGAAGGGTTTTCGGTAGTTGCTCCTATAAGGGTGATTACTCCTTTTTCTACTGCACCCAATAAAGAATCTTGTTGAGATTTGCTAAATCGGTGTATCTCATCAATAAATAGGATGGGGATATCTTTTCCGAACAGACCTAAAGAAGATGCTTTTTGTATTACTTCTCGTACATCTTTTACTCCAGAATTTATTGCGGATAAAGTGTAAAAGGGCCTGTCTAATTCCTTAGCAATTAGGTTGGCTATGGTTGTTTTACCCACTCCTGGTGGTCCCCAAAAAATAATAGACGGAATTAACTTTTGGTTTAACTGCTTTGTAAGGGTTGCATTTTCTCCAATAAGATGTTTTTGTCCTATTACTTCCGATATTTTTGTGGGGCGTAGCCGCTCTGCTAAAGGGATGTTTTGCATTTGCTAAAAGTACAAAATAATGATAAATCACTCCCCTTATTATTAAAATTATGAAATGTATTTATTTCGATAACAATTTATATTTTAGCAGTTATTAAAACAAGAAGATGAAAATATCACTTAATTGGTTGCAACAATATATAAAGCTGGATTTGGAAGTACAACAAATTTCTGAACTATTAACAGATACCGGATTGGAAGTAGAAGGGATAGAGGAAATAGAAAGTATAAAAGGAGGACTGAAAGGAATTGTAATAGGAGAGGTATTAAGTTGTGAGAAGCACCCCAATGCAGACAGATTAAAAATATGCACCGTAAATATTGGAGAATCGGTATTGTATATTGTTTGTGGTGCACCAAATGTAGCAAGCGGACAAAAAGTATTGGTAGCAACTATTGGTACAATTTTATATGATGGTGAAGATTCGTTTAAGATAAAAAAAGGAAAGATAAGAGGGGAAGTTTCTATGGGAATGATTTGTGCAGAAGATGAACTAGGATTGGGAGCCTCTCATGATGGAATTATGGTTCTTCCGAATGAAGTAGAAGTAGGAACATTAGCATCCGATTATTTTAAGATAGAAAATGATACTGTTTTTGAAATAGGATTGACACCCAACCGATCGGATGCAATGGGACATTTTGGAGTTGCAAGAGATTTGAAAACCGTATTGAATCATAATGGTTCTGAATTAGAGATGTGTTTGCCTAACTTAAAACACTTTAAAACAGACAATAATAATTTATCTATTTCGGTAGAAGTAGAAAACTCTGAACTTTGCCCTAGGTATTCAGGAGTTTCTATTAGCGAAATTAAAATAGAACCATCTCCGGAATGGCTTAAAAACAGATTAAAATCTATTGGAATAGAGTCAAAAAATAATATTGTAGATGTTACAAATTTTGTACTACATGAAACAGGACAGCCCCTACATGCTTTTGATGCCAAAAAGATAACAGGAAAAAAAATAGTAGTAAAAACTTTAAGCGAAAAAACAAAATTTAGTACCTTAGATGAGGTAGAAAGAGATCTTTCTGCAGAGGACTTGATGATTTGCAACGAAAAGGAAGGAATGTGTTTGGCAGGAGTTTTTGGAGGACTAGATACTGGAGTTTCAGACTCTACCAATTCTATCTTTTTAGAGAGTGCTTATTTTAATCCAGTTTCTGTCCGTAAAACTGCAAAACGACATCACTTAAGTACCGACTCTTCTTTCCGATTTGAAAGAGGTTGCGACCCCAACATGACTTTGTACGCCTTAAAAAGAGCAGCATTACTAATACAAGAAATTGCAGGAGGAGAAATATCTTCTGAAATTATAGATATTTATCCTAATGAGTTACGACATTTTGAGGTAGAACTTACTTACAAAAAACTAGATAGTTTGATAGGGGAGAAGATAGAAAGAGAAGCGGTAAAATCTATTCTTACAGATTTGGAAATTGAAATAGTTTCGGAAACCCAAACTGGAATTTCTTTAAAAGTTCCTCCATTTAGGGCAGACGTACAAAGAGAGGTTGATGTAATTGAAGAAGTACTGAGAATTTACGGATTTAATACCGTTAAAATCCCTTCTAAATTAAATACTTCTATATCTCATTCTTATGAGGTAAATCCGGAGAAAATAAGAAATATTATATCTGATTTATTAAGTAGTAATGGTTTTTCGGAAATAATGAATAATTCCCTTACTAAAGAAAGTTATATTCATTTAATATCCGAATTAAATGAGGAGGAGAATATAAATATTTTAAATCCTTTAAGTTTGGACTTGAATGTAATGCGTCAGTCCTTATTGTTTTCTGGATTAGAAAATGTTTCTTATAATATTAATAGAAAAAATCATGATTTAAAACTATACGAATTTGGGAAAACATACCATAAAGTTGAGGGAGAGAGTCAAGAGAAAGAACACTTAATGTTGCTACTTTCAGGAAAAGTAAATACAGAAAATTGGAATACAACTAAGGATAAAACAAACTTTTTTGTGATGAAAGAAAAAGTAGAACATATATTATTCCGTTTGGGTATTACTAAAATAAAGTCGGAGGAGTTATCTAGTTATGGTTTTTCTGAAGGATTAATGTATAAATACAAGAAAAACAGATTGGTTTGTTTCGGAAAATTAGATAAAAAGATTACAAAAAGTTTTGGTATAAAACAAGAACTGTATTATGCAGATTTTAACTGGGATTTAATTCTGAATTTAGTTTTAAATACTAAAATTAAATATTCGGAAGTATCAAAATTTCCATCTGTAAAAAGAGATTTATCTTTATTAATAGATAAGGTAGTTACTTTTAAAGAATTAAATGCAATAGCAATACAAACAGAAACTAAGATTTTAAAATCGGTTAATTTGTTTGATGTATATGTAGGAGATAAAATTCCGGAAGGGAAAAAATCCTACGCATTAAGTTTTATATTAGAAGATAATACAAAAACTTTAACCGATAAGTATATTGATAAGGTGATGAATAAATTAATCAGTTCTTACGAAACTATAGTAGGTGCAGAGGTGAGAAGTAAGTAATAAAAAGGAGGATCTCCTTTTTATTTTATTGTTCGTTACTTCCACCTTCTTTTTGGTCGTTATTTTTAATCTTAGAATTTGCTCTTTTTGATTTAAAATTCAGTTTCCCAAAAGTATAACTAAAACTTATACCTATTGATCTGAATGTGCGTTGTCTATTACTATATTGTGTAAAACCATCCCCTTCAATTTGGGTAGTGAAGTTTTTATATTTATTAAAAGGTTCAATTACTCTTAGTCCTAAAGAACCTCTTTTATTTTTAAAGTCTTTTTTTATTCCAAAACTCATCATAGAGAAGTTATCTGTAGTTCCTTGTAGAGTCTGTGTAGGTGAACTGAACCATCCCCAAGTTTCTAGTTTAAATCTGTTACCTAAGTTAAGTGTACCACCAAAATTATAGTTATATAAAATTGCTTCTATAGAACCAATTCTAACATCTTCAGATTTATATTGAAAGATATTAAATCCACCTCTTAAATTTAGAGCACCAACCATAATAGAACCATAATAGTTGAAACCTAATTTCTGATTTTCTCCTATATTAAGATATCTAGTAGTAGAAACATCTTCCTCTACAGTAATGTTAGACTCTATGACATCAGTAGTTTGTTTTAGATAAACATAATAGCTTCCTTGATACATTTTGTTAAAGCTAGTATAACCAAACTCTAACTGATTACTTAAAGAAGGTTTTAAGTTTGGATTACCAATAATAATATTTTTATTATCTGTTCTCCCTATATTAGGATTAATATAGTAACTACTAGGTCTACTAATTCTTCTATTAAGAGATAGTTTTATAGAGTTAGTTTCTGAAATCTTTTTGTTTAAAACAATGTTTGGTAAAAAGTTTCCATAATCATTAGTAAAAGGCACTTCTGTATCATTAAGCCACTCTCCACTAATTTTAGTTAGTTCGTATCTCCCTCCTAATACTAATCCCATATTATAAGGTAGTTTAAATTGAGTGGATAGGTAAGAACTTACAACTTTCTGATTGTAGTTGAAATCCTCTTTTGGAATTGAAAAACTCTCTCCCCCATTAATAGTATCTCCAGTAGTTGAGTAAATAAAGTTTTTATCTCTGTCTATATATTTTATTCCAATTTCTAATTTATTGGAACTTACATTAGAAGATACTCCTTTTCCTTTTTTTCCATACATTCCTCTTCTTTCAGATTTCTGTTGCATTTTTTCTGAACTACTGCTGCCAGAAAATTGCTTTTTATTACTACCAAAAGGATGGGAATAGTCTAACTGAAAAGTTTTTTCCAATCCGCTACCATCACTTATATTGGTAATTATTATATTGTTCTCTGTGATATCAGTGTCATCATCTTCAAACTCTCCACTAACTTGAATTGCTATAGAGAACTCTCTATCTTCATTATTCGCAAACTTTTTAGTGAAGTCCGTTGTAAATTCTACTTGATTAGTAACAGATGTAGAATTAAGAAATGATTTATAATTATAAGATGTATCAAATCCAGTGTATGTAATTTCTGTAGAATCATTGTTAAATTTATCTCTTCCCCCAAATGATAGACTAGAAGTAATACTTTGAAATGCATTGATATCGTAAAACATATCCATTCCAGCTCTATATCCTATCCATTGACTAAAAGTTTCTCCATTTCTCTCTAAAATACTTCTGGTATTACTGCTGTCATCTAAGTTCCAATCTACTCTTTTATATTCTGTTTTTCCAATTCTTGGCCAGCTATAATGTGCTCCTCCATTTACAGCAACTCCAAAGCTTCCTTTTCCTATTGTTAAGTTAAGGGATTGTCTATTCATTCTACTTCCAAAAGAACCACTAAGAGTTCCTTTATAACCATCAATAATTTTCTTTTTAGTAATAATATTTACTATTCCAGCATCTCCGTCACCATCATATTTAGCTCCTGGGCTCGTAATTACTTCTACCGATTTTATTTGATCTGCCGGAATCATTTGTAAAGCAGTTGCTGCATCTGAGGCAAAAAAGGTAGAGGTTTTTCCATTAACCAAAAACTTAATATTACTACTTCCTCTTAAACTAACATTTCCATCTAAATCCACAGATAGAAGAGGAGCTTTTCTTAATACATCTGTTGCATCATCTGAACTCTGATTTATATCATTTCCTGGATTATAAACTATCTTGTCAATCTTGTTTTCATAAATTGCTTTTGTTTCTTTTATTTCAATTTCAGCAATTTGTTTTGAAGATGGAATAAGTGTTATTTTCTTAAATTTATAATTCGGACTCAAAATAGATGTAGTAAATTCAATTTCTTGAGTTTGATATCCGATAAAACTAATACTTAGTTTATACTTACCTACGGATATTTCTTTGAAAGAGAACTTTCCATTTTTATTAGTAATAGTTCCTTCGACCATTTTATTCTTGTATACATTGAAAATAGAGACATTTGCATATTCAATATCTTGATTATTATTTGCATTAACTATTCTTCCAGATATCGTTCCCTTTTTTTCTGTTTTAGTCCATGTTGCTCCTGATGAGGCATCTGTTTTTTGTCCAAATAATAACATTGGAGATATTAATAAAACAGTAAAGATTATTTTTTTATACATATATTACTTAGTTTATTTCGCAATTGTACCCAAATAGGCATTTTTCTTTTATTATTTCATCCACACCTTCTGGTACCATATGCTCCCATTCTCCTTGTTTGTTTTCGTGTAAAAGTTGTAATACTTTTCTAGAAAAAATACTTAATACCTCATCATTGTAATCTAAATCAATAATTCGTTTATTGACAAATAAATACTGATAAAGAGCTTTTACTCTTGGGTGAATAGGGATGTTGGTAGAATTTAAGAACTCAGAATTATTCGAAGGTTTAAAAGGGTAGAGGTATATTTTAATATCTCTTGTAAAGATAATACCAAAAGCTTCCATTATACCACCATTTAAATTTCTGTAATATTTTTCTTCAAACATTTCTATTAAATTATCTACTCCAATAATAAGGCCCATTCTGCTAGCGGTAAATTGAGACAAGTATTCAATTACTTTATAGTATTTTCTGAAGTTAGAAATCATTACTGTATAACCTAAAGAACATAATATATCTACTCTATCTAAAAAATCTTGTTCGTCTACTTCTCCTGCAGCTTTAAGGTTACTTAATGTTATTTCAAATAGTACCTGTATGTTTTCTTGCTTTACTTTTTTTTCGGCTTTAAATTCCTTTAAACCATTTTCTAACATGTCAATATTTACTTTTGTTACAGGTCTGAAACTACCTCTTAAAGTAAGTATGTTTTTTTTGTATAATATCTCAGAAGGTTGATGATTTAATCCGTCAGGAGTAAAAATTACTCCGTCAGTCATTCCTTCTTTTACTAACGATAAACTAAGTAATCTGTTATCGACATCCTTAAAGTCAGGCCCAAAAAAGTTTACCATATCAATATCCAGATTTGATCTCGATAAATTATCGTATAATTCTTTTAATATTTCTTTTGGTTCCATTAAATAAAAACAAGCATGTAATAAATTAGCTCCTAAAATACCAACAGTTTCTTGTTGTAATTTTGCATCCTGATCATGTAAATTCACATGAATTATAATTTCGTTCCATTTTTTGTTGGAATCTTTTTGAAAACGCACACCAATCCACCCATGACCTTGATTGGTTTTATCATAGTTTAAGGTTGTTACCGTATCTGCAAAAGCAAAATACTTTCTGTCAGGAAAAGATTTCCTGTCTAGTCTCTCTTCTAAGAGTCCATATTCATGGTCTAGTATGTTCATTAACCTGTCTTTACAAACATATCTTCCATCTTCCTCTTTTCCGTAAATAGCATCTGAGAAATCTTTATCGTATGCCGACATAGTTTTTGCTATTGTTCCAGAAGCAGATCCAGCACGGAAAAATTGACGAGCAACTTCCTGTCCAGCTCCTATTTCTACCATTGAACCGTAGATATTGTCGTCTAAATTTATTCGAAGTGCTTTTTGTATTGGAGTTAAAATTACTTTTTCTTCCTTCATTTTTTTCTAGTTTTGTAAAGAATGCAAATTTAAGTACTTATTTTTATTTTAATAGTTAAAATTCTATATTTTTACATTTTGTAAAATATACGTAAATGAAGATCACTTTATTAGGAACCGGAACCTCACAAGGAATACCTCAAATAGCATGTGATTGTAAGGTTTGTATGTCAGAAAACCCTAAGGATAATCGTTTGCGTTCTTCTATAATGATTGAAGTAGATAATCAAACTTTAGTTGTAGATACAGGTCCGGATTTCAGAACTCAAATGCTGAGAGAAAAAGTTAAAAAAGTTGATGCTATTTTATTTACTCATGAACATAAAGACCATATTGCTGGGCTAGATGATGTAAGAGCATTTAATCATAAGTGGAAAATGGATATGCAAGTATTTTCAACTGAAAGAGTAAAACAAGCCTTGAAAAGAGAGTTTCATTATGTGTTTTCTGGAAATGATTTACCAGGAATTCCTAAAATAAATATAAATATAATTTCAAATCAGCCGTTTTATATTAATAAAACAGAAATTATTCCTATTGAGGTAATGCATCATAAACTATCTGTTTTGGGTTTCAGAATAAATAACTTTGCTTATGTTACAGATGTCAGTTTTATTTCAGGAAAAGAAAAAGAAAAATTAAAAAACCTGGATGTACTTATTCTTGATTCTCTACGAAAGAAAGAACATCTTTCCCATTTTAATTTAGAACAATCCCTAAGTTTAATTAATGAAGTGAATCCTAAAAAATCGTATCTTACACATATAAGCCATCTCATGGGTAGAGAGGAAGATGTGTTGAAAGAACTTCCAGAAAATGTACAACTGGCTTTTGATGGACAAAAAATATTTATGTAAAAACAAGAATTCTCTTCTTTTTTTTAACGTAATTGTGTAATATTGTATCATTAAAATATTACTATGAAAAAACTACTTACATTTTTACTTATTTTTTGCTTTTCATTTTCTTCTTTCTCTTATGATGGACATTCTATAGATGAATACGAAATTAGATATATAAAAGAAGCAATTCATTTAAATAATAATACTCAATACCAATTAAGAAACTCTAATCAATGGCAAGCATTTCTAAATGAAAACCCTAATTGGTTTGTTTATTTTAATGAAAATAATAGTTTACCTCATAGGGCTTTTGGTCCCTCTATTTCTACTTCATCTCCATTAGATTTTATACAAAATAACCTAGATATTTTTAATGTAAATAAAACAGAATTAATTTTAACTTCCTCCTCAGAGAATGAAAAATATAAAAACTATTCTTACACACAGTTTTATAAAGGATTAGAAGTTTTAGATAGTAGGATCTATATTAAAATGACAGTAAATAATGGGGTAGTTGTTTTTGGTTTGGATGTTTTTCCTGATTTAAAACTATCTGAAAATCCTACTATTAAAAAGAATGCTGCTGTGATTAGCGCGAGTAAAAATTTACCTTTTAATATTACAAAAAGCAAAGTAGAATCTAATCTTAAAATATTACCAATTCCTGTAAACGGAAAGTATGAGTTTCATTTAGTTTATGTTGTTAACTTAACGACACAAAACAATATTGGTCCTGCTCAATATCTTTGTTATGTAGATGCTAATAGTGGAGATCTTTTAATGAGAAGAAATGAAATAAAATTTGAATCTCTTCAATCGAATATTCATGTAGAAGGTGAGGTATATTCTACTAATCCTTTTAATGCTTCATCCGTCGAGAACATGGTTGACCTTAAGGTTTATGACATCTCCTCATCATCTAGTTTTTTCACTGATTTTAATGGAGATGTTATCTTACCATCTTCATCTGGCAGTATGTTAATAAGTTTAGAAGGTAGATTTTCTAAAGTGATGACTAATTCAGTAACTCCAACGATTACTACATCTATAAATTCTAGTAATAATATTTTGTTTGACAATACTAATTCTACTATTCAGGAGAGAACAGCTTTCTGGTCAGTTAATAAAATTCACTCTCATTTTAAAGCTCAATTTCCAAATTATACAGGTTTAGACTTCCCTATGGAGACTAATGTGGATATTGGTTTACAGGGAGGTTGTAATGCATTTTATAGTGGAGGAACTATTAATTTTTATGAAGAAGATGGAGGTTGTCAAGCAACTGCTAATATCCCTGACGTTTGTTTTCATGAGTATGGTCATGCAATAAACGATTATAGGTATAATAATGGAGCCTCAATGTGGAATGGAGGTTTAAATGAGGGGACCGCTGATATATGGGCCTTATCTTTAACTCAATACCCTATACTTGGAGAAGGATGGGAGACAAATGATCCGAATTCAAATGTTAGATCTTATAATGGTTTACCAAAAGTTTATCCTCAAGATTTGGTAGGTGAAGTTCATGCAGATGGAGAGATTATTTGTGGTGCTTTTTGGGATACATATTTAAATTTAGGTGATATGCAACAAGCTTTGGACCTTTTTACTGACTTATATGATGCTGGTCCTGATGGTCCTAATGGTACTGAAGGTATTATTTATACTGATGTATTATTAGAGTTTCTATATTCTGATGATGATGATGGTAATATATTTAATGGAACTCCTAATGATAATGCTATTGTTGATGCTTTTGCAAAACATGGAATAACATTACTTTCTAATGCTGTATTAAATCATACAGAATTAGATGAGTCTATACAACAAACATCAATTGATGTAGATGCAAATATTACTATGAGTTATCCTTGGGCTTTAGATGATGCTTTTTGTTATTATAAATTAAATGAAGCGACCATTTGGGATAGTGTTCCTTTAGTTTTAGTTTCAGGTTCTGATTTTACGGCTCAATTACCTTCTCAAATAAAAGGTACAGTAATTGCTTATTATCTTACTATAACAGATACTTATGGTAAAAAAGCTGCTATAACTCCTTTTTCAGCTAATTTGAATAAACATGCTAATTTGCCTTACTTTATTTTAGTGGGATACGAATTACAAGAAGAACAGGATTTTGATTTCAATATCGGTTTTTGGAGTACATCTGATGCAAATGACAATGCTACTACTGGTCTTTGGGAAATAGGCGTTCCCGAAGGTAGTTTTTATGATGGAACAGTTGCGGTACAAACATCAACACAACATACTCCTCAGGGGGTATACTGTGCTTTTACTGGCAACGATAATACTGGAGGAAGTATAGGAGCTAATGATGTAGATGCAGGCCATACTACTTTAACTTCTCCTGTCTATGATTTAACGGATTATACTAATCCTACTTTTTCTTATTATAGATGGTATACTAATGCTCCTCCTACAGGAGCAAACCCTGCTGCAGATTGGTGGCAAGTGTTAGTTTCTGATGATGGAACAAATTGGGTGTATATTGAAAACAATATTACTTCAGATAATAGATGGAGGAAGTTTTCTTTTAGAGTAAAGGATTATGTGAATATTACTGATAATTTTAGTATAAAGTTTATTGCTTCTGATAGTATTAGGTTAGGACAAAATTTAGATGGTGGTAGTTTGGTAGAAGCTGCAATTGATGATGTGTATCTGTTTGATGAAAACTCTGTAAATTCAATTGAAAATACATCCATTAATATGGAGTTATTTCCTAACCCAACTAAGGGAATTGTATATGTAACCACTTCAGAAGATTATTTACTAAAGGTGTATAATACTTTAGGAGAATTAATTTTAGAGAAAAAATTACTTACCAATAAATCTAAAATTGATTTAACTAACCAACCTAAGGGAATCTATTATTTAGAATTTTACTCCAGTGAAATAATAGAAACAAAAAAAATAGTTTTAGAATAGAATAAAAAAAAAGGGAATCTTTCGATTCCCTTTTTTTTACTTAATAATTTTTTGAATGATAGAACTTTCATCTTTAAAGATAATTTTTATAGAGTAAAGTCCACTTTGTAATTTCTCTAAATTTATCCTGTTTGTAGGATTGTTTTCAGAAATAATAATCTTTCCTAATATATCAGTAATTTCAACTTTAATAATTTCCTTTACAGATTTAATATTTAACACATTAGTAACAGGGTTCGGATAAATATTGAAGCTATTTAAATCTGCATCATTTATCGAAACATTATTACATGCAGTTTGGCAATCAGATAGAGTAATGTATTGTCCATTTCCATTCCCTGGGTCTTGGCAATTCCCTGGGTTAATACAATCCCAACTTACTGGGGTTATACATGCAGTTTGGCAATCAGATAGAGTAGTGTATTGTCCATTTCCATTCCCTGGGTCTTGGCAATTTCCAGGATTAGTGCAATCCCAACTTTCCAATGGAGCTGGAGCCGTAGTGTCGTTTTCAAAATACATAAGATTACCACCGTACTCTCCTACTAATATATCATCATCTCCATCTCCATCTAAATCGGCTATTTCTAAAAAAGCAAACTCACTAACTGTGGATAATCCAAATGGATTAGTGATTGGTCCCGAAAATTGAGGAACTGTATTTGTTCCAGTATTTTCAAAATAAAATATAGATGCAACAGAATTATAGTATGAAGATGCGGTTGTATCCATAGCTCCAACAAATAAATCAAAATCACCATCATTGTCATAATCGGTAAAAGCAGGAGAAGATATCATACCTGGGATTGTTAATCCAAAAAGATTATCAACTGGAGCGTTAAATATAGGATTATTTGCATCTCCTATATTTTCAATAAACTTAAATTTGGGTGGAGTACCATAAGTGTATGTATATCCATAGTAGGTGTAACTATAATAATCCATTGAGTTACTTGCCATTAGTATGTCTAAATCTCCATCATTATCAATATCTGCTAGCTCGGTAATTCCCCAAGAAGAGTCAGAAATCAGTCCGAAAGGGTTTGTTTCAACAGTATCGAAAACTGGTAATGATGAACTACCTATATTTTCATAATATCTGAACTTGGATAAATAACCATAATTGTAATTTATTGTATCACTAAATTCTTCAGAATCTAAAGATAGTATATCTAAATCACCATCACCATCCAAATCTACTAAATTATGGAACCTTGGAATAGTGTCTCCAACTAAATTATAAGGATTTGTTAAGGGGTTCGTGAATTGTGGAACATTTATATTTCCGATATTTTCGGAATATCTAAAATCCATACTATAGTTATATTCTTGTGTAAGAAGATCTAAATCCCCATCTCCATCTAAATCTCCAAGAGAAGGAATACTTGCGATAATACTAGATCCTGGAGTAATTCCAAAAGGATTAACAACAGGAGCTTGAAAATATTGTGCGGTAGCTGTATTGCTAAAAGAAATCCCAATAAAAAGAGCAACTGCACCTAATATTTTTTTCATTCTATTGCCTGATAGAATACCGTTTAGTTTAATTACTAAAAATTTAATTTTAGAAGTAAGTTTACTTATTTCTGTTTCTAAATTTCCTTCAGTTTCTTGCAATAAAATATTTAGTTTTTTAACTAAATACTTTAATTGTCTCTGTTGTCTGGAATAATATTTATTTTTCATAATGTATTAATTTGTTTTGATGTTTCAAAGATAGATATTAATAATTAAAATACTTTGCTTAGCATAGTAAATGATGGTTACTAGTTTGATATTGTATTTTTATTCGTTTTTTCTTTCCTCCAAAAAGTAGTACTTGGTACCATTATTCCCTTTTTATTATTTAATAATTTTTTGAATGATAGAACTTTCATCTTTAAAGATAATCTTTATAGAGTAAAGTCCACTTTGTAATTTCTCTACATTTATCCTGTTTGTAGGATTGCTTTCAGCATAAATGACTCTACCTATAGCATCATAAATTTCTATTTTCTTAATCTTCTTATCTGAACTAATATTTAGGGTTTTATTTGCAGGATTAGGATATATTTTTAAATTATTTATCTCTGTATTCTCAATTGAAGTACTAGTACAATTTGATTGACACCCAGTAAGAGAAGTATATAATCCTGATCCTGATCCTGGATCAATACATCCTAGAATTACATCACAATCCCATGTTGGGGTGAGAGGGCAGGCATTTTGACAATCTTGTAATGACCAATAATTTCCAGTCTCATCACCAGGATCTTGGCAATTACCTGGAGATACACAATCCCAAGTTGGTTGAGAAATACAATCATTCATACAGTCAGCATAATTAGTATACCATCCACTACCATCACCTGGGTCATAGCAATTTCCTGGCCAATCACATTCAAAGGTTACTGGAGGTGCACAGGAAGTTTGGCAAGCAGAAAGCGTAGTATAATTACCTGATCCTGTTCCTGGATCAACGCATGAATAATTAATACATTCATAAGTAACGGGCTGAGGCACACTAACATTTTCGAAATAATAGTTTCTGTCGTCATCAGTTCCTAAAATAAGATCATTATCTCCATCACCATCTAAATCCTTAAAATTTAGAATTCCCCCACCTTGCCAATTTGCTAAAGATAATCCAAATGAATTCACATTTGGTAGGGGTGAAAATTGAGGATTTATTGCTGTTCCAGTATTTTCCACAAAACCAAAATCAGTTGAATAATAATTTTCTTGAGAAAACATTATATCTAAGTCTCCATCAGTATCAATATCTTCCAAAGTTATTAATGTGTAATTTATTCCAGATGGGATCCCAAAAACATTTAGTTGAGGTGCTGTGTAGTTTGGAGTTGAAGCTGAGCCAATATTTTCTATAAATAAGAAGTCTGTAGCATAGTTTGAATAATTAAGAGAAAAACCTAGCATGTCAGTATCTCCATCACCATCAATATCTCCTAAAGTTGTGTAAACTATAGAATTAGGAATAGTGCTTAAGCCAAATTGATTTAAGGTTGGAGT
>CAJQIZ010000016.1 GCA_905478555.1 uncultured Flavobacteriales bacterium | reverse complement strand
TGAGTAATAGTTCCGTCTTCATAATTTGGATTATTTGTTCCTTCTTTAAAGGAGATGTTTTCTAATAAAGCTCCTGTACGAACGGCAGCAAAAATATCTGGTTCTTTTTCTTCAGAAAGGTCAATACATTTTGCGTAACATCCTCCTTCAAAATTAAATACTGTATCTCCATACCAACCATGTTCATCATCTCCAATTAAGTTTCTGTTTGGGTCAGCCGATAGGGTAGTTTTTCCTGTTCCTGAAAGTCCAAAGAAAATAGCGGTATCTCCCTGTTTTCCTACATTTGCAGAACAATGCATGGAGAGTACATTTTTTTGGTAAGGTAAAATATAGTTTAAAGCAGAGAAAATACCTTTCTTTATTTCTCCTGTATATCCAGTTCCTCCAATAAGAATTATCTTTTTAGTGAAGTTTAATATTGCAAAGTTATGCTGACGAGTTCCATCTACTTCAGCATCAGCCATAAAACCTGGTGCGTTTAATATAGTCCATTCCGAATCAAAATTTTCAATTTCTGAATCTGTAGGTCTTAAGAACATGTTATATGCAAATAAATTACTCCAAGCGTATTCATTTACAACTGTAATGTTCATTTTGTATTTTGGGTCGGCACAAGCGTAAGAGTTTCTTACATATAACTCTTTTCCACTTAAATAATCTAATACCTTTAAGTGTAGGGCGTCAAATTTATCTTCATCAAAAGAAAGATTAACATCTCCCCACCAAACAGAATTTTCGGTGATTGCATCACGAACAATAAAACGATCTTTTGGTGATCTTCCTGTAAATTCTCCTGTGTTAATATTTATTGCTCCTGATGATGTTAAGGTAGCTTGTCCTTTTTCTACAGCAATTTTTGTAAGGTTTTCTGGAGATAAATTCCAGTGTGCTGTAGCGTTTTTAATTCCTAAATCAGTGATGGTAGCATTACTTGCTCTCTTGCCTGTTTCGGTCATAATATGTTTTCTTTTTTGGTTTTTAAGAATGCAAAGATATATATTTATAAATACCTCAATAATAGTTTACTTATTCTTTTTAACATTGAAAAAAAGAAGTGTCCAAGATACCATTAAAAATAATCCTCCTATAGGAGTAACTGGACCTAGAAAGGATAATGCTAATCCAAGTAATTCTTGTAAGTTTAAGAGATATATTGACAATGAAAATAGAATAATTCCCACAGACATAAGTTGTAGAACTTTATTTAATTTCTCAGTAAAATAATTTTTATTTAAAGCTAGAATTAAAATTGATAATCCATGAAACATCTGATATCTAATTCCAGTTTGGAAAGAGCTAAGTTGATGTTCGTTAAGTAAATCTTTAAGTAAATGCGCTCCGAAAGCTCCTAACACAACTGATGTAGTGCAAAATAATATTGCCACCTTGATAAAGTTTGTCATAAAATACAATTTTTTAATACAAGCAAAGTAAATAAATAATACTTTAGCAAAACTTAATTTTATAATATAAAAATGAAGAAGATATTAGTGATTGGAGCAGGTAGGTCGGCAACTACTTTAATTAGTTATTTACTAGATAATGCAGTAATTAATAATTGGATGATAACCATTGCAGATTATTCAGAATATTTAGCCAAACAAGCGGTAGGGAATTCAGTAAATGCTAAAGCAATTTTCTTTAATGTAACGGATGATATCCAAAGGGAAGAAGAAATAACTATTGCAGATATTGTAATATCTATGCTTCCTGCATCTATGCATATTTTAGTAGCTGAAGATTGTGTAAGATTAAAGAAAAATTTAGTTACTGCATCTTATGTTTCAGATGAAGTAGCTGCTTTGGATGATAAAGCAAAACAAGCGGGAGTTTTATTGTTAAACGAAATTGGTTTAGATCCGGGTATTGATCATATGTCGGCTATGCAAATTATCGATCAGATAAAAGCAGATGGAGGTAAATTAACTTCTTTTAAATCTTTTTGTGGTGGTTTGGTGCATCCGGATTATGATGATAATCCTTGGAATTATAAATTTACTTGGAACCCTAGAAATGTGGTTTTGGCAGGACAAGGAACGGCACAATATATAGAGGGGGGTGAGATTAAGTATATTCCTTATAATAAACTATTTAATAGAACTGAGAACATGAGTGTTTTAGATTCGGGAGAGTTTGAAGCTTATGCAAATAGAGATTCTCTTTCCTACAGAAAATCGTATAGAATTGAAAATATTTCTACTTTATTAAGAGGTACCTTAAGAAGAAGTGGATATTCTAAATCTTGGAATTATTTATTGCAATTAGGACTTACAGATGATACTTATGTCATAGAAAATTCTGAAAAATTAAGCTATAGGTCTTATTTAAATATGTTCTTACCTGGTTCGGATAAGATGACTTTAGAAGAGAAGTTTTGCAAGGAATTTGGAATTAGAGAAGATTCTGAGGAATTTAAGAAAATAAAGTGGTTAGATATTTTTAGTGATAAAAAAGTAGATTTAGAAAATGCAACTCCTGCACAAGTTCTGCAGAAAATACTAGAAGAAAAATGGACTCTATCTGCTGAAGATAAAGATATGATTGTAATGCAACATCAGTTTGAGTATACTTTAGATGGAGTTAATAAGAAATTAAATTCGTCCTTTGTTGTTTTTGGTGATAACCAAAGAGATACTGCAATGGCAAAAACAGTTGGACTTCCAGTGGCAATTGCTGTTAAGTTAATTTTAAATGGAGAGATAACATCTGTTGGTGTTAAAATACCAACCACTAAGGATATTTATTTTCCTGTTTTAAAAGAGCTGGCCGAAAATGGAATTAATTTTGTGGAAGAGGAGATTAATTAATATCAATTATCTCTTGAGGTACATCTATTTCCAAAACCTTTTTTTCTAGGTTGATGTTAGTAACAAAGTTGTCGTGAAATGGAATGAAAAACTCCTTTTCTCCATCTTTTACTATAATAAGTTTCTGAGCTGTTTTTTCGTTTACAAAATCTACTATTCCAACTTTTCCTAAAGTTTTGTCTATAACATCAAATCCTACAATTAATTTATCCGGATTTATATCTTCTATTTTTGGAAGAAATTTATTAGGAAGGTAAACTTTTCGTTTCAGTATTTTAAGTGCTATTTCTTCCGAATCAACATCTTCAAATTTTACTAATAATATCTTTTTCTTTTTTGGTCGTACGCTATCCGCAAAATAGGGGATAAGTTCCTTGTTTTCTTCTATATAGAAAAAATCAATATCAGTAAAAATTAAAGGGATGTCATTATCATTATAGATATTGACATCCCCCTTATAACCATGAAGTTTAAATATTGTACCAAATAAAAAGCAGTCTTGCTTTTTCATTTGAATTTAAGCTTCTTTTGTTTTTTCTTCTTCTTTAGTAGTTTCTACAACTAATTCTTCAGGAGTTGCTTCCGCTGCTGGAGTTTCTACTACTATTTCTTCATTAGTAGTTTCCATTGCTGGAGTTACTTCCACCACTTCTTCAGTTGTTGCTTCTACTTCAGTAGTTTCTTCTATAGATTCTTCTTCAGTTGTCGCTTCTGCTTCTACCTCAGTAGTTTCTTCTGTAGACTCTTCTTCAGTTACTACTACATTTCTACTAGCTAATTCAGCTGCTCTAGCTTCATTTTTAACTTTCTCTGCATCCAATGCTGTTTTCTTGACTGTTTCATTTGCTTTTAAAACACTAGCTGATTTATCAGCAACTTTTTGGTTTTTACCTTCCATCCAAGTTAAAAATCTTTTTTCTGCTTCTTCTTCATTAAAAGCTCCTTTTCTAACTCCTTCTAAAAGGTGTTTTTTCATAAGGATTCCTTTGTAAGAAAGGATAGACTTAGCAGTGTCAGAGGGTTGTGCACCTTTCATCATCCACTCTACAGTACTATCAAAGTTTAAGTTAATTGTTGCGGGATTTGTGTTCGGATTGTAAATTCCTAATTTCTCAATAAATTTACCATCTCTAGGTGCTCTTTGGTCAGCTACAACAATGTTGTAAACTGGTTTTCCTTTCCTTCCGTGTCTTTGTAATCTAATTCTTGTTGCCATTTTTCTAATTTTTTGGTTAAACCATCTCTGTGATTATTCCTCAATGTTAAGGATTGCAAAAGTAATTATTTTTTTAAATATAGAAAGTTTTTTACCCTTTATTTTTTAAGAGTATCTTTTTAATGAACATATCATAATAAATGTATATTTTTGCAGTCCTAAATTTTGAAATATATTATACTATGTCAACAAAAACTAAAGAGGCTACATCTAAAATATCAAAAAAGAATTTTAAAGATACCATATTATCTGATTATAGGTTAGCTGGTGAAGTAAGAGAGTCGGGTGCACAGGGAAGAAGAGATGTACTTTCAGGTAAAGGTAGTTTTGGTATATTTGGTGATGGAAAAGAACTAGCTCAGATTGCATTGGCTAAAGTATTCCGACTTGGTGATTTCCGTGCGGGATATTATAGAGACCAAGCTTTGATGACTGCTTTAGGTCAATATTCTCCAAAACATATGTTTTCTGCATTATATGGTGATCCGGAATTAGAAAGAGAACCATCTTCTGGTTCTAGACAAATGATGAATCATTTTGGAACTCGTTTTTTAAATGAGGATGGTAGTTGGAAAAATTTGATGGAACAAAATAACTCTACTTCTGATATGGCTTGTTTGGCATCTCAATTTCCAAGATTAGTAGGTTTGGCTCAAGCATCACAAGTATACAGAGATAATCCTGAATTGGCTAAAAGTAAACCAGGATTTACTAATGGAGGTTCTGAAATTGCATGGGCTACAATCGGAAACTCTTCTTGTGCGGAAGGTCATTTTTGGGAAGCAGTAAATGCTATTGGAGTATTACAAGTTCCTGCAATTATTTCTGTTTGGGATGATGGTTACGGAATTTCAGTTGCTAATGATATACAAATGACTAAGTCGGATGTGTCTGAAGTATTGAAAGGATTCCAGATGGATGAAAAAGGTGCTGGTTATGATATCGTAAAAGTAAAAGCTTGGGATTATCCTGCATTAATTGCAGTGTACGAAAAAGCAGAAAAATTAGCAAGAGAAAAACATATTCCTTCTATTATTCATGTGGTTGAAATGACGCAACCTACTGGTCATTCTACTTCTGGTTCGCATGCAAGATATAAGAGTAAGGAAAGATTACAATGGGAAGTAGATTTTGATTGTAATAAGAAATTTAATGAGTGGATTTTAGAAAATGAAATTGCTACTAAAAACGAATTAAGTGTTATAGATAAGGAAGTTATACAATCTGTAAAAGAACAAAAAAAGGAAGCTTGGACAGAATATCAAGCACCTATAAAAGTAGAGTTGAAAGAAGTAATTGCTATTTTTAATTCTATTGCTGCTCAAGTAAATATTCCTGAAATTTCAGAATGGATAAAAGATTTAAACCAATCGGCAATGTTTGGTGTTTTCAGAAGAGATTATTTAAGTAAAGCAAGAACTCTTTTAGGAATGATAGTGCATGAAAATATTCCTGAAAAAGCTAATTTACGTAATTTCATTAACAGAATTAATTCTGAAAATCATGATAGATACAATACAAAACTATACAATGAAACTTCTACTTCATCACTTAAAGTTGCAGAGGTAAAACCTACTTATGATTCAAATTCAAAAGAGGTAGATGCAAGAATTATTTTAAGAGATAACTTTCACCACATGTTTAATGCGATACCAGAAGCAATGATTTTTGGTGAAGATGTTGGTAAAATTGGTGGTGTAAATCAGGGAGTGGAAGGTTTACAAGATAAGTTTGGTGAAAGTAGAGTAGCGGATACTGGTATTAGAGAAGCAACTATTATCGGACAAGGAATCGGACTTTCGTTAAGAGGGTTGAAACCAATTGCAGAAATGCAATATTTGGATTATGTAATTTATGGTTTCCAACCTATGGTGGATGATATAGCATCTTTGCATTACAGAACACATGGTGGACAAATTACCCCATTAATTATCCGTACTAGGGGACATAGATTAGAAGGTATCTGGCATTCAGGTTCTCCTATGGGAATGTTGTTAAACGGTACAAGAGGGATGTATTTATGTGTACCAAGAGACATGACTAGAGCTGCAGGATTCTATAATACTTTAATGCAATCGAACGATCCTGCAATGGTTATTGAGTGTTTAAATGGATACAGAATTAAAGAAAAATTACCAAACAATATTGGTGAGTTTAGAGTTCCTTTAGGGAAAGTAGAAACAACAAGAGAAGGAAATGATATTACTTTGGTTTCTTACGGAAGTACTTGGAGAATAGTAATGGATGCAGCAGAGAAATTAGAAATTGTAGGAATCTCTTGTGAGGTGATTGATACGCAAACATTAGTTCCTTTCGATTTAACAAATGATATTGTAGAATCAGTTAAGAAAACAAACCGATTATTAGTAATTGATGAGGATGTTCCTGGAGGAGCTTCAGCATATATTTTACAGAAAATTGTGGAAGAACAAGATGCGTATAACTTCTTAGATTCTGAACCTCAAACATTAGCGGCAAAAGCCCACCGTCCTCCTTACGGAAAAGATGGAGATTACTTTACAAAACCTTCTACAGAAGATATTTTTGAAAAAGTATACGAAATGATGGGAGAGTCAAATCCTGCTAAATTCCCTTCTTTATACTAAATGAAAAAAACTACTGAATCTGAATCTAATTATGTAGCTTTAGAGAAAATGAGCACTGCTGATTTACTAATCAACATAAATGCAGAAGATAAAACAGTAGCACTTTCGGTAGAGAAACAGTTATCACAAATAGAAAACTTAATTAATGTAATTGTCCCCAAAATGAAAGAAGGGGGAAGATTGTTTTATTTAGGAGCTGGCACTTCTGGTAGATTAGGAGTTGTAGATGCTTCTGAATGTCCTCCTACTTTTGGTGTAGATCATGGCTTAGTTATCGGTTTAATTGCCGGTGGAGATACTGCCATGCGTAAAGCGGTGGAATTTGCAGAAGATAGTAGGGAGTTAGGTTGGAATGATTTATCGGAATATGCAGTAAATACTAATGATGTAGTAGTAGGAATTGCTGCTTCTGGTACTACTCCTTATGTGATTGCTGCACTTAGAAAATGCCAAGAAGAAAATATAACTACATCTTGTATTGTGTGTAATGCATCCAGTCCTGTATTTGAAGTTTCTGATTACCCTATTGAGGTGGTGGTAGGTCCGGAATTTGTAACGGGTAGTACACGTATGAAATCGGGTACGGCACAGAAATTGGTACTGAATATGATATCTACAGCTGTAATGATACAATTAGGAAAGGTAAAGGGAAATAAAATGGTGGATATGCAGCTTTCTAACAATAAATTAGTGGATAGAGGAACAAAAATGATAATGAGTGAAATAGAAGTAGATTATGAGACTGCTAACTCTTTATTACAAAAATTTGGTTCTGTCCGTAATGCAATAAATAATTATAATGGATAAAGAAAAGTTAATTAAGGGGGTACTTTGGTTGTCAGGATTTTCATTGTCTATAATTATGTCGGCTACTTCTTTATTTGCTGGTTTTCATAATATGCAATTAGGAAATTACACTTTACTTATTATAGGTTTACTATTAATACCAGCAATTTACTTTTTTGCATACAAAGGTTTTAGTCTTATTCTGGAGGCTATTTTCGAAAAATAAAAATCCCTACATTTCTGTAGGGATTTTTTTATTTATAGTAAATAGTTTTTAGTCTTTTGTAAAGAATCTTGGGTATTGATTTTTCATTAGGGAATACTATAATTTATTAGCTCTTGTCATTTGTCTTTTCCTAGGGGGGCCGTCTAATGCAATCACTTCAAAACCTATTGATTTTAAGGTTCTTTTTACTACTCCTTTAGCACAGTAAGTTACCAGGAAACCCTCTTTGTTTAGCAATTCATAACATTTTTTCAGGACCCTTTCCGTCCATATTTCTGGCTGGGTTTCAGGAGAAAAGGCGTCAAAGTAAATAATATCGAATTTCTTATCTGTAGTAAAGTTTTGTAATCTTTCTTGGCTTTTATAAAAAGTAAATTTTTCGTTTATTTCTATTTCTTGTTCCCAATCGGAATTATGTAACTTCAAAAAAGTGTCTCCTTCCGAATGAATCCGTTCAAAAAAATTCAGTTTAGTGTATATGTCTTTACTAACAGGGAAGGGTTCTAAGGCAGTATAGTTAACTGTTGCCTGTTTTTTGTTTTCTAAAGTAAGTATAGCGTTTAATCCTGTACCAAACCCTACCTCCAAAATATTTATGTTTTTTTTGGGATGGGAGTGAATACCATTTTTAATAAATACATGCAAGGCTTCTTCAATCGAACCATGTACCGAATGGTAGTTTTCATTTAAGTCAGGAACAAAAAGAGAATGAGATCCATCTTTAGTAACGATAATTTCTTTCTTCATAGAATATGATTTCTGCAAATATAATTATTAATTTTTTTATAGAAAACCACTTACAAGTATTTAAAATTCATCACTTTATATTAAACTATTTAATTTTTTTGTCGTATATTTGAAAATATAAATTAATTAAAAACTATAACTTATGAAAAAAATATTTACTTTAATACTAGCAACTGTTCTTTCCTTTTCCGCTTATTCTACTCATTTAATGGGAGGACAGGTAACAGCAACTTACTTAAGTTCCGATTCTATTGGTTCGCATTATATTGTTAATCTGGATGCTTATAGAGATACTTTTGGAGTGTCTATGAGTTTAATTCAACAGTTAGATATATACGAACTTGATTCCAGTTTTAATTATACCTTCTTATTTTCTCAAACTATCTCTTTTGATACTACTTCCGGAACCTCAATGTCTTCTATGTCTTCCGTATATGGAGTGGAGATTTATCATTTTTCAGATTCTATTGTTTTATCAGATGGAAATTATATTATTAAGTGGTCAGATTGTTGCAGGAATGGAGCTATTATTAATATGAGTGCTCCTTTATCTGAGTCCATGACCTTTGCAACTTCTCTTTATGTAGATGCCGCTAACCCTAACTCTACACCTACCTTTTTATCAGATCCAGTAACTTATTTACCAACCAATACTTTCTGGCAATATAACCCACTTCCATTCGATCCGGATGGAGATTCATTAGTTTGGTCTTTGTCAATTCCTTATTCTGGTGGTTCTAGCGCTATTCCCGATACTGTAAATGGTTATGAATACTTATCGGATACTTTATACTCTAATTCCTCTACTCCCTTTTCTATTGATCCTATTACGGGTCAGGTGAGTTGGAACGCAAAATTGGTTGGAAATTTTGTAGTTTCATTTGCTATACAAGAATTCAGAAATGGAGTTTTTATTGGTGCTATGAACAGAGACATGCAATTTGTTGTTATTCCTGATTCTACCAATGCCATGCCAATGATATCTAATATTAATAATGTTCCAACAAATTCAATGGGTTATCCTTATGTGAAAATTATGCCAGGTCAGAGTTATCAGTTACATCTACTCGCTTCTGATGCGGATATAAATGATGTGGTAGGTATGGAAGCTTTTGGTGAATCCTTTAATCAGACTACCTCTTTATCTACATTTAATGTTTTACCTACAGGAAATGGAAATGAAATTGAAGGTACTTTTTCTTGGACTCCATCTATTGATGATGTACGATCATTCCCTTATTTAGTAGTGTTTCGTATTTCCGATAATTTCTACTATTTTGATGAAACCATTCAGTTTGAAGTGACTAATAATGCTACTTCTTTAGAAAGTGTTGATGGAATAGCATTTTCTAATATTTATCCGAATCCTACTAACAACAGAGTATTTATTCCTGTTGTTTTAGAGGAATCTAAAAAGATGTCTATAGAAATTTATAATGTATTAGGAACTAAAATGTCTCAATCTAATATTAATTTAGGTGTAGGTAGTCATCTAATTATGAAAGATTTTAATTTGAGTTCTGCTCAGTATATTATTTTAATTAAAGATGAGAATGGAATGATACTTAATTCCCAACATCTACAGACAGTTAAGTAATACCAGATTATATTATTTTGTTGAAAGAGGGGATTATTCCCCTCTTTTTTTTATATTTTTGCAAAATCAAGAATCCTTAAAGTAGAAAGATAAATGAAGATATCAAAAACTAGCAACTCTAGGATACAAACAACAGATTTCACTAACTTAAAATTCGGAACTGTTTTCTCTGATCACATGCTTATCTGTAAGTATTCAGATGGGAAATGGGGTTCATCAGAAATACTCCCTTATGGTCCTATTCCTGTAAATCCTGGAATGCAAGTTTTGCATTACGGACAAGCTATATTTGAGGGGATGAAAGCTTTTAAAAATGAAGACGATAAAGTGTTACTTTTCAGAAAAGAAGAGAACTTTAAAAGATTTAATAAATCTTCTATTCGTTTATCTATTCCAGAAATACCGGAAGATATTTTTATGAACGGATTAGATAATTTAATTTCGTTAGACTCGGATTGGTGTAAAAATAAAGAGGGTTATTCTTTATATATCCGTCCGTTTGTTTTTGCTTCTGGCGAATGTATAAAAGCTTCTTCTTCTGAAGAATTTACATTTATTATTATCACTTCCCCAACAACTACTTATTATGCTGGTGAAGTAAATGTGGTTATTGAAGAAGAATACACTAGATCAACTCTAGGTGGAGTTGGTTTTGCAAAGGCAGCAGGTAATTATGCTGCTTCTTTCTATCCTACCAAACAAGCCAACTTAAAAGGTTTTACACAACTGATATGGACGGATGCTAAAGAACATAAATATATTGAAGAATCTGGAACTATGAATATATGGTTCAGAATAGGAGATAAGTTAATTACTCCTTCTCTTTCTGATAGTATTTTAGGAGGTATAACTAGAGATAGTATTGTTTCATTAGCTGAAAGTAATGGTATTGAAGTACAGCAAAGAAGAATATTAATTACTGAAATTGTAGAAGCTTATAATAAAGGAACTCTAAAAGAAGCTTTTGGTACAGGTACTGCCGTAACTGTGAACCCTATAAAATCAATTACTTTCAGAGAGAATAAGATGGAGTTGGAAAATCAAGAAGATTCGTTTGCTTTAAAATTGAAAACAGAACTTCAAGGAATACAAAAAGGCAGTATTGTTGATACTTATAACTGGACTTCAATAGTTTCTTAATCTCTTTTCAAATTCATTTTGAAATGCTGTATTCCAGCTTCTTCAAACTGTTTTCCTTGCTTTACAAATCCCATTTTTTCGTAAAAAGGAATGACATCAACTTGTGCATGCATATAGATTAATCCCTTGAAATCTAACAAGTCGTTTAGGATAGCTTGTAATATCTGATGACCTAATCCTTTTCCTCTTTCTGAATTTAGTACCGCAAATCGTTCTAATTTATATCCGTTTTCTGTTTTTCGGTGCCTTGCTGTTGCTTTGTCTTCTCCATCTACAGAAAGTAAAAAATGAGTAGATTCTTCTTCATATTCCCATTCCAATTCCTCTGGACAATTTTGTTCTATAACAAACACTTTATTTCTTATTGCATGAGATTCTTTCATTAAATTAGTTTCGTTGAAATTAAATTTTTTAATTTTTATCATTTTATCATTTTTTCTGAAGTAAAAATACTATTTTTGTTTTAAATTAAAAATAAATTATCATGTCAAAAAAAATATTAATTTTATCTCTTTGCTTTTTAAGCTTAATGTCGTTTACAACTATGCTTAATCAAGATCATGTAAAAGTAAATATAGAAGCTTCTACAGTTAAATGGATAGGTTCAAAAATCACATCTTCTCATGAAGGAGATATTAAGATAAGTTCCGGAAAACTTGTGTTAGAAGATGGTATGTTAGTGGGTGGTGAGTTTGTGATTGACATGACTTCCATGGTCTGTACAGATCTTAAACCAAATGAAGGTGGTGATAAATTGGTGAAACATTTAAAAGCAGATGATTTTTTTGGTGTAGAAAACCATCCAACATCTAATTTAAAAATTACTAATGTAAGTCATGTTTCGGCTTCTAATTATTTAATTACTGCAGATTTAACTATAAAGGGGATTACTCATCCAGTAGATTTTAATGCAGATGTTAAAATAAATAACGAAGCATATTTAGCTACCGCTACTCTTGTTTTTGATAGAACAAAATATGGTATTGAATATAATTCTGGATCCTTTTTTGATAACTTAGGAGACTATCTTATACTAGATGATATTACTCTAGAACTATTTTTACTTTCTGTTAAATAATGAAAATATGGATAGCAGCTATTTTAATAGTTGTTTTTTCATTATTAATCGCAAGATACTTAATGTATAAGGGGTATAGTTTCTTTATTTCTTTTATCAAATCAGTACTAGCTTTAAGTGCTATTTCTGCTACTATTTGGAAATTGTTGTAATTCTTCTTAAATTTGAAAAAAATAAATTATGAAACTAACTATGTTAACTAATATAAATAAAAACTTCTTTAAGATGAGTAAAAACATAATTTTTGTTTTTGCTTTTCTAATTTCTACTTTCTCTTTCTCTCAAGTAGATGATGGGACTATTGTGTCGAGATATATGGAATTATACAAATACAATACTTATACAGATAAGTTTGAAAAATCTAGTGAAGATTGGGTGAATACTATGATCGATTTTCAAAAAGATTATTATAGAATTATTATTGAAGATGGAGAAGTAAGTAAGGTATACTGGGAGTTTTCTGAAAGAGATGAAGATGGTCAGGACATATATTATACTGAAACAGAACAGAAATTTATAATAAACTATGATGAACAAGAAATTCGGTTCTATTCAGATTATAATGAATATGAGGAAATATATACTCAGATTATTATATTAAGTAAAATTTCAAAATATAACCCAGACGAATAAAATATTCAATAATTCTATATTAGTTATCCCTTTTTTCAAAATTTTCTTTATCCTTTTCCTTTAGTCTGTTAAAGATTAAATAACTTAAAAGGACAATAAAGATAAGAAATGGTATTAATTCCATTACTTTAATTTTACTGCTGTTCCGTATGCTAAAATTTCGGCAGTAGTTTGCATAATCATAGCAGTAGTCAATCTTACATTTACTATAGCATCTGCACCTAATTTTTCAGCATCTTCTTTCATTCTCTTAATTGCTTGTTCTCTACTAGCAGCTTGTAATTTGGTGTATTCCGAAATTTCACCACCTATAATACTTTTTAATCCTGCAAAAATATCTCTACCAACATTACGGGCTCTTACGGTACTTCCTCTTGCTATACCTAGTACTTCAGTTATTTCTTTATTTGGTATTGTTTCTGTTGTAGTAATAATCATAGTTATAAATTTTATTTTTCCAAAGTTATTTTTTTTTCTACACTGTTATCATTATAAATATAAAAAAGTAATCCAGTGCTATGTTCTGAAACATCTCTCCCTAATACATCTACAATTTTTATAAGTTTCCTATTATTCTTATCTACAGAATGGCTAATAGAAGTAGGATCAATTAATCCATTAATATCGTATTTCGAAAAGAATGCCCAAATTTTTTCTGAAGCATCAATATCTTGATTAGTTACTCCAATTGAAAATAAAGATCCTGGCCAACTGTGTCCACCGTTAATTATTTTATAATGTTCAACTGTAGCTCCATTGTTTCCATTTTCCCAAATATGATGTTCAGCAGTACATCCGTCAATAGTACTTGTATTTGGTACATTAGTTACTATTGCTGTGCTGTTACAATTGTTAAAATTAGCCCAGAAATCTAAAATATCTGCTATAGATTCTGTAAAACTACTTGCGTTATAAGATACTGTTTGATCTAAAGTTCCGTGTATCTCCATTACTGGCATTGGATGGTTTGGATTACATGAATTGAACCATCCCATATTCATACTGCCTGTTACAGAAGCAATGGCTGCAATTCTATCACTTAATTCGCAAGCTAATTGATAGCTCATAAAACCTCCATTTGACATTCCTGTGCTGTATACTCTATCTTGGTTTATACTGTAATCTGCAGAGATAGAATCAATAAGAGCAGAAGTGAATCCTATATCATCTACAGTACTTCCTCCCCATCCTACATTCCAGTGGGTGGTTCCTGTATTATTCTCTGTTCCTTCAGGGTATACAATAATAATTCCTTCAGAATCTGCAATTGTATTAAAGTTGCTTAAAAACGATTGTTGCCAAGCATTGGAAGTGTACCCATGAAAATTTAATACTAATGGTAAATCAGTTCCTGCTGAATAAGAAGCAGGGACATATAAAGTATAATATCTTTCAATTCCTCCATGGTTAATGCTTGCGTTTATGGTTTGTTGTGCAAAAGTAAATAGAGGTAGAAAAAAAAGGATGGAAATTAGTTTTTTCATTTTAATTTAATTTGTTTTTTAACTGCTCCGTTTTTTGTTTTTATCAGTTGAATATTATTTTCACCTTTCTTACTTTCCCTACCTAGAATGTCAATGTTTAAAATTTTAATATTTGTAGATATTTGATCTGTAATTGAAGTAGTATTTAATGGGACTAATTGTACATCGTTAACAGAAATATTATTATTCAGTACAGAGATATTAATCGTTTTTGGATAATAGCCATTTTTACTAAAAGTCACATCATAATTTCCTTGATATATATATCTGTGATAATTCCCAATTGGAAGGTTAGAATATACATGAGAACTATCTATATCATGGCTGGTGATTTCTACTTTTGCTTTTAAAGGGTCCTCTGTTATACTATCGGTCACTATTCCTCTTATTCCAAATAAAGATTGTTCCATATAATTTAAAAGGGAAGGGTAGTTTGCATCCCATAGATCATTTAAATCATTAGGGTTTGGTGTCTTGTCATCCGAAAGTTCTAAAGTAAATTCTCTGCAATATCTGAAATAATTCATGTAATCTTGTCTACCTCCATCTATTGAATACCAATCCCAACCATTTGTAATTCCGTCATTCAAATAATTGAAATATCCGTTACTACTATTTGTTTGGCAGCTATCTGCATATTCGTGAGAAACATACTGCCACCAATTGTCGTCAGCTGTTAGATTACTCCAAGTATCCCAAGGGTAATTACAAACTTCTGCACCTCCGTGCATATTTGCAGATATGCTAAAATTTACACTATCTGCTAATCCTAAAAAGATATTTGTTTCTGTTTGGTAAGAGTTTCCATCAGGGTGTGGCCCATCTTCTGGATCAGGATAGTTTCTGTTTAAATCAACCCAGTTTGCATTGTATCTAGTTGCACTCCACACATCTTGATTACCTCCTGCATACGCTCCATCAGGATTTGCTAAAGGGTTAATCCAAATGTCAATTCCATCTACTAAATCTGTTAATTTTTGGTTGTTTTCATATCCATTTAAGATGTAATCAATTAATCGTAAACTCAATATATATCCTGCTAATTCATCTCCATGCATAGAAGAGGTATATAGAAAAGATGGCTCGTTTTCTTTTTGCCCCACATTATTCGAAATTTGCACAATTAGTATTTTTCTTCCTGAATTTAAAGTGCCTAAATGGTGTAATCTACAAATAGATGGGAAGGAGTCTGCAAAGGCGGTCATTATATCTACATACTGCTGATAAGTAGGGTAGTAGTTCCAGTTGTTTTTACTGTTATTTGTAAAAAAAACTTTTTTTTTATTAATGATTTTATATTTAATTTCTGTTTTTAAAAATTCAGTAAATTCCTTCTGGTTTGCATAGGCAAAAGCTAAATCATCATTTGTTTTATGGTCAATAGAAATAATTTCAGAAAGCTTATTTAATTGATTTTTGGTATCGTATTGGAATGAGAAGTAGATTTCTCCCTTTTCAGAAAATAAAGCATCAATATTTTGAGAAAACCCTAGAAAAGGAATTAGTAGTAGAAAGAGTATTTTTTTAATCATTTTTGTATTTATAATATGCTAATAAAGGAAAAAATAAAGATAATGAAATTAGTGCAATTCCATAAAGTGTATTTGATCCTTCTAGATGTGAATGATAGAAAAAGAATGTTAAAACAGTTGTGAGTCCACTAAAACCTCCTAAAAAGTACACTAGTTTTTTCATTAGTTATTACACTTCTCAAGTATTCCTTCTACTGCATCTTTATGTATTGTAAAGGTCATCATTTTTAGTTTTACAAAATCTTCATGATAGAAGTAATACCCTGGAAAGTTACCGTTTTGTGCACCACTACCACTATCTTTTATTAAAAACCACCAATCTCCATTGTCATCTATTTTATAACCAATTAAATGTATGGCATGATCGTCAGTAGTAGTTCCGTTAGAAAAACGAAATTGCCTAGCATTTTCATCAATAAAATCAGAAGGAATATCATAAGAAGGAACCATTGCAACATCATGTGTAGAGGAGTATCCACTTTCAGAGACATCCCCACCAATAGAGATGGAGTAACCATTTTCAATTGAATTTTTAATAGCAAACATAAAGTCCTCTAAAGGAATATTATAGTATTCTTCAGATCTCCACCAATTGTCAGGTACTTTATATTCTTGCTGGCTCCAATATGGTTTTTGCATCAAACTCATAAAATCGATATAATGGTTAGGGTTTAATTTAGTTACATATCTCATAAAACTTTTTGGAGTATAAGTTCTTCCATTATAACGAAATTTAGTTGGAGGTACTCCCATATAGTGATTTAAAATAGATTTGATATTAGAAAGGATTGCGTCCTCATTCCAGAAATTAGTTGTTTTACAATTTTTAAGGTAAGTCTCTATTTCTCCAAACATCTTTTCATGATTGTAAAAAGGTTGGTCAGATGGCTTTCCTTCATAAGCACTAAAAGGAACAATTCCGTATGTTTTCATCATTCGTTGCACGGCATTGGTTTCCGATCCTTCTCCTAAATGTATTTTCCCTCTACTGTTGATGTATCCTCTTGCTTTTTCAATGTATTCAAAGTAAACAGGATATAATTCGGACAGGTTAATAGATTTTCCTGTAATTCTATGTATTTCACTTTCGTAAAAAGAGGTAGTAGAAAAACACCAACAAGTTCCTGTATTTCCTTGTGAGATAGGGTTTTCAGCTTCTACAATGGTAAACTCCTCTAAACTTAAAGGAATTTGTTTTCCATCAAAATTCATTTTAAAGGATTTGTTTTCTTCTTTTTCTTCTTTATCATATTGGTTACTTTCTTTTACAATGGTTCCGTAAAATGGGTTAGAATAACTATCAAATTGTCCTTTATCTTGTGCGTTTACTCCTGTAGCTACTAAAAGTAATATTCCTAATTTTTTTATCATCATATGTGTTTTTAATATTGAAAGCCCAAATTTAAAGTATTTTTGTAAATTGCAGACTGAAAATTTTAAAAAACATAAATTATGAAAGCAGTAAGAAAAATTTTGAAGTGGTCTCTTATTACAATTATTGCTTTTACAACCTTTAATGGGTTTATTTCAGGTAAAATTAAAAGTAGTATAGAAATAAATGCACCGATTGAACAGGTTTATTTTAAGGTAATTGATTTACAAAGTTGGTCTACTTGGACAGTTTGGTGGCAAAGAGATTCTACAATGAAAACAAAATATAATGGGGAATTACCTGGAAAAGGATCCAAAATTAGTTGGAAAAGTGGAGAAGGAAATGGGAGTTTAGAAATATTAGATTGTCTTTATCCAGAGTCTATTTATAATAAGTTGTCATTTACAGGAATGCCATCATATTATGGTGTGTGGAATTTTGAAGAAATAGAGAGTGGAACAAAAGTGACATGGGAATTTAGAGATGAACTTCCGTTTTTTATTCATTTTATGCAATTACTGATTAGCCCAGATTTAAAAGAAGGACTAGAAGGATTAAAAAAAGTTTGTGAGGATAAAAATTCAGTAGAGTAGTTTAATTAAATATCTTTTGATTTTACATGTAAATCCATTTGTGGAAAAGGAATCGTAATTTTTTGTTCGTTAAATTTTCTGAATATAATTTTCCTGATATCACTTTTCACCTTTTCAATAGTGAAAATATTTTTACTGTAGAAAAACAGTTGAAAATCCATAGATGAATTACCAAAATCTACAAATCTAACTTCCTTAAATTCACATTCTGAAAACTCTAAATGTTCTATAGCACTTTTTTCAAGTGTTTTAATAACTAAATCCACATCACTTGAATAAGCAACACCAATATTAATACTGAATAGTGTTTTTTGTGTTTGATGACTCCAGTTTATTACCTTGTTAGTGGTGATTAATGAATTGGGTATAATTACTACTATTTGTCTTACATTCATTCCCTTTGATGTTCGTAAACCTATTTCTTGAATAATTACCCTATCTCCATCTATTTCTAAAATATCACCCACCTTTACCGAATGTTCGAAAAGTAATATGATACCTGATAACATATCATTAAAAGTTTGTTGCAACCCAAGACCAACCCCAACAAGTAGTGCAGCAGACCCAGCTAATAGAATGGTTACTTTAATGCCTAATGTTTCTAACATCAGGGTAATTGCAATTATCCATATTAGGTATTTTATAATTTGAAATAATGCAAAAGAACTTCCTTCATCAAGTTTATGAAGTTTCTTTTTGTTAAATAATGCTTTACTAATTATCCATAAAATTAATTTAGTAATAACAATAATTAAAATAATACTAAATAAGTCAAAAACAGAGAGTGAATTATCATTGAAACTAAATAATTCAAAATTAAAAAAATCAGTTATTGTTTCCATTGTTTGTTTTTCATTTTTAAAATTACATATTTCTTCTGTACTGCCCACCAACTTCAAACAGTGCATTGCTAATTTCTCCTAAGGAACAAACTTTTGCAGCATTCATTAATAGGTCAAAAATATTTTCATTATGAATTGCTGCTTCTTGCAGATTACTTAAAAGTTCAGCCGATTTATCTTTACTTCCTTTGTGTAACTCATCCAACATTGTAATCTGATATTGTTTTTCCTCTTCAGTAGCACGGATAACTTCTTCAGGGATAATAGTAGGAGAACCATTTTTATTCAGGAAAGTATTCACCCCAATAATTGGGTATTCTCCTGTGTGTTTTAAGGTTTCATAATGCAGACTTTCCTCCTGTATTTTACTTCTTTGATACATGGTTTCCATTGCGCCAAGTACACC
>CAJQIZ010000015.1 GCA_905478555.1 uncultured Flavobacteriales bacterium | reverse complement strand
GAATATAGTTGAGATCTATGAGTTAGACAATCAAAGAGAATTAGTGATAGAAAGAACTACAAAAAGTACAGGTATTTACTTTGTAGAGATAATAATAAATAATAACAAGATATTTAAGAAAATTACTCTACTATAAATATAGAGTTTTTCGTAAAAAGGCCCATGTACTTATAGTTGTTTTTCACAATTTTATGTGAATAAGATATTGTATTAAGGAGTCCATTCATTACAATAGTTCTATCTCAGGATAAAAAAAAGAGATACTCTACTTCTAGTAAAATAAAATAATCAAAAAAAACAAACTTCCATTTCTTTATACTAAAAGAAATTATTACATTTGCCGACCATTTTAATAAGAAATTAAGGTAAAGAAAATTATGCCAACTATACAACAGTTAATAAAAAAAGGTAGATCTAACCTAAAGAAGAAGAGTAAATCTTTAGCTCTAGACAGCTGCCCACAAAGAAGAGGGGTGTGTACAAGAGTTTACACAACTACTCCAAAGAAACCTAATTCAGCACTTAGAAAAGTAGCTAGGGTAAGGTTGACAAATGGAAATGAAGTAAATGCGTATATCGGAGGTGAAGGTCATAACCTACAAGAGCACTCTATAGTATTAGTTAGGGGTGGTAGAGTAAAAGATCTTCCTGGAGTTAGATATCATATTGTTAGGGGTGCTTTAGATACTTCTGGTGTAGATGATAGAACGCAAAGAAGATCAAAATACGGTACTAAGAAGCCTAAAAATAAATAGATTTTAGAAAATGAGAAAATCAACAGCGAAAAAAAGAATATTAATGCCAGACCCTAAGTTTGGCAGCGTGTTAGTTACAAGATTTGTAAATAACCTAATGTTAGATGGTAAGAAAAGTATTGCATTTAAAGTGTTTTATAGTGCTTTGGATATAATAGATGTTAAGTTAGAAGATGAAGATGCTTTAGAGGTTTGGGAAAAATCTTTAGAGAACATTACTCCTCATGTTGAAGTGAGAAGTAGAAGAATTGGAGGTGCTACTTTCCAAATTCCTCAACCTGTAAGAGAAGATAGAAGAACTTCTTTAGGTATGAAGTGGTTAATTTCTGCAGCAAGAAAGAGAAATGAAAAAACAATGGCAGTTAATTTATCCTCTGAAATTATAGCTGGTTTTAAAGAAGAAGGTGCTGCTTATAAGAAAAAAATGGATACTCATAGAATGGCTGAAGCAAATAAGGCATTTTCACATTTCAGATTTTAATAAGATAAGAAAATGGCAAAAAGAGATTTAAAATATACAAGAAATATTGGTATTGCAGCACATATTGATGCTGGTAAAACTACCACTACAGAGAGAATTCTTTATTACGGTGGTGTTTCTCATAAAATTGGAGAAGTTCATGATGGAGCTGCTACAATGGATTGGATGGAACAAGAGCAAGAAAGAGGTATTACAATTACTTCTGCAGCTACTACATTAAATTGGGATTATAGAGGTGAAGAGTACCATGTGAATATCATTGATACTCCTGGTCACGTAGATTTTACTGTTGAAGTAAACAGATCGTTAAGAGTTCTTGATGGTTTAGTTTTCTTGTTTTCAGCAGTTGATGGTGTTGAGCCACAGTCCGAAACAAACTGGAGACTAGCGAATAACTATAATGTACCAAGAATTGGTTTTGTAAATAAAATGGACAGACAGGGTGCTGACTTTTTAAAGGTGTCTAAACAAGTTAAGGATATGCTTGGTTCTCACGCCTTACCATTACAAATCCCTATTGGATCAGAAGAAACTTTCAGAGGAGTTGTTGATTTAATTAACTTTAAAGGTATTGTTTGGAATGAAGAAGACCAAGGGATGACTTATGAAGAGATAGAAATTCCTGAAGATATTATTGATGAAGCAAGAGAATATAGAGGTTTATTATTAGAGGCTGTAGCTGAGTTTGATGAGTCTTTGATGGAGAAATATTTTGAAGATGAAAATTCTTTAACAGAAGCAGAGATTTTAGCAGCATTAAGACAAGCTACTATTTCAGGTAAGGTTGTTCCAATGATGTGTGGTTCAGCTTTTAAAAATAAAGGAGTACAAGCAATGTTAGATATGGTAATGGAAATTCTTCCTTCACCTATGGATACAGAAGCTATTATTGGTACTAACCCAGATACAGATAAGGAAGAAGTAAGACAACCTTCAGTTGATGAGCCTTTTACTTCATTAGCGTTTAAAATTGCTACTGACCCTTATGTTGGTAGATTATGTTTTACTAGAGCTTATTCTGGTATACTAGAATCAGGTTCTTATGTATTTAATACAAGAACTAATAAGAAAGAAAGAATTTCACGAATCTTTCAGATGCATGCAAATAAACAAAACCAAATTGATTCACTTCAAGCTGGTGATATTGCTGCTCTTGTAGGATTTAAAGATATTAGAACTGGAGATACATTATGTGATCAAAAACATCCTATTGTTTTAGAATCAATGGATTTCCCAGATCCAGTAATCGGTATTGCTGTTGAGCCAAAAACTCAAAAAGATATGGATAAGTTAGGTGTTGCTTTAGCTAAATTAGCTGAAGAGGATCCTACATTTACTGTTAAAACAGATCATGATTCTGGTCAAACTATTATCTCTGGAATGGGAGAATTACACCTTGAAATTATTGTAGATAGATTGAAAAGAGAATTTGATGTTGAATGTAATCAAGGTGCTCCTCAGGTTTCTTATAAAGAAGCGGTTCAGCACTCTGTAAACCATAGAGAAATTTATAAAAAACAATCTGGTGGTAGAGGTAAGTTTGCTGATATCAGCTTTGAACTTTCTCCAATAGATGATGATTTTGAAGGAGAAGGGTTACAGTTTGTTAACGAAATTAAAGGTGGTAATATTCCTAAGGAATTTATACCTTCAGTTGAAAAAGGATTTAAAATCGCAATGGAGAATGGTGTTCTTGCAGGATTCCCTATCGATACATTAAAAGTTAGATTATTTGACGGATCTTATCATGATGTGGATTCTGATGCTTTGTCATTCGAATTATGTGCTAAAATCGCATTTAAATCTTCTGTAAAACAAGCTGGTCCTGAGTTATTAGAACCAATTATGAGATTAGATGTAATTACTCCAGAAGAAAACATGGGAGATATTATTGGAGATTTAAATAGAAGAAGAGGACAAGTAGAAGGTATGGAGGACAAAGCTGGATCTAAATTAGTAAAAGCTAAAGTTCCTTTATCAGAAATGTTTGGATATGTAACAGATTTAAGAACTATTTCTTCTGGTAGAGCTACTTCTACAATGGAATTCTTTAGTTTTCAATCAGCACCAAAAAATATTGCAGAGTTAGTTATTGCAGAAACAACAGGAGTAAAATAATATTATGGCACAGAAAGTAAGAATCAAATTAAAGTCGTTTGACCATTCGTTGGTTGACCAATCTGCTGAAAAGATTGTAAAAACAGTAAAAACATCAGGTGCAGTTGTTAGTGGTCCAATTCCATTACCTACTCACAAGAAAATTTACACTGTATTAAGGTCTCCTCACGTAAACAAAGAGGCAAGAGAGCAGTTCCAGTTATCTTCTCATAAAAGATTAATGGATATATATAATGCATCATCTAAAACAATTGATGCGTTAATGAAGATAGAACTTCCTTCAGGAGTTCATGTAGAAATTAAAGTAATATAAATAATAAAAAGATGCCAGGTTTAATAGGTAAAAAAATAGGAATGACAAGTGTTTTCTCTGAGGAAGGGAAAAACATCCCTTGTACAATTCTTGAGGTAGGTCCTTGTACTGTAACTCAAATTAAAACAGAAAAAGCTGATGGTTACAATGCAGTCCAAATCGGTTTTGAAGTGCAGAAAGACCACAGAATGACTAAAGCTTTGAAAGGACATTTCACTAAAGCTAACTCTCCAATGCTTAAAAAGTTAGTTGAGTTTAGTTCTTTTGATGAAGTGAAGTTAGGCGATACTCTAACTACAGAACTTTTTGAAGAAGGTGATTTTGTTGAAGTAGTTGGTACTTCTAAGGGTAAAGGTTTTCAAGGGGTTGTAAAAAGACACGGATTTAAAGGTGTAAATGATGCAACTCACGGTCAACATAACAGACAAAGACATCCAGGTTCTATTGGTGCTGCTTCTTATCCTGCTAGAGTTTTTAAAGGAATGAGAATGGGTGGACAAATGGGGAATGCAAGAGTTAAAATTGAAAACTTAAGAGTAGTTAAGGTTTTAGCTGACAGAAACTTAATATTAGTTAATGGTGCAGTTCCTGGAGCAAATAATTCATATATAACAATTGAGAAATAATGAAATTATCAGTTTATAATACAGAAGGAAAGGAAACTTCCAAATCAGTTACTTTAAGTAAAGACATATTTGGTATTGAACCAAACGATCATGCTGTTTACTTAGATGTAAAACACTTTTTAGCTGCACAAAGACAAGGTACTCACAAATCGAAAGAGAGAGCAGATGTTTCTGGTAGTAGAAGAAAACTAAGAAAACAAAAAGGTAGTGGTGCTGCAAGGGTAGGTGATATTAAGAATCCATTATTTAGAGGTGGGGGTAGAGTTTTTGGTCCAAGACCAAGAGATTACAACTTTAAATTGAATAAAAAAGTGAAGGTTTTAGCTCGTAAATCAGCTCTTTCTCAAATGGCTATTAATAAGAATATCATAGTATTAGAGGACTTTTCAATGGAGGCTCCAAGTACTAAGGGTTATGCTACTATATTAGCTAATTTTGATCAATCTAATAATAAAACCTTATTAATACTTGCAGATTCAAATAAAAACATACTTTTGTCTTCCAGAAATTTGAAGAGTACTAAAGTAGTAAGTGTATCATCTTTAACCACTTACGATTTAATGAATGCTCATAAGTTGATGTTTGTTGAGTCTTCAATTAAGGAAATAGAGAAGAATTATAAAAAATAGAAGTGATGAATATTTTAATAAAACCGGTAATAACTGAAAAAATGACTGCTCAAGCTGAGAAGCTAAATCGTTTCGCTTTTGTTGTGGATAGAACAGCAAACAAGATTCAGATTAAAAAAGCAGTAGAAGAAACTTATGATGTAACCGTATCTACAGTTAGAACTATGGTTTGTATTGGTAAGAAAAGAAGTAGAGGTACAAAATCTGGATTCATTTCTGGTATGACAAAAACTTATAAAAAAGCGATTGTTACTTTATCGGAAGGGGATACTATTGATTTTTACAGTAATATTTAATTAGAGGAAAATGGCAGTTAGAAAATTTAAACCAAATACACCTGGACAAAGACATAAAGTCGCTAGGTCGTTTGATGAAGTTACTACTTCAACACCAGAAAAAAGTTTATTAGTTAAACAAAAAAGATCTGGTGGTAGAAATGATACAGGAAAGATGACGATCCGACATGTCGGAGGTGGTCACAAACAAAGATATAGAATTATTGATTTCAAAAGAAATAAATTTGGTATCCCAGCAAAAGTTGCTACGATTGAATACGATCCTAATAGAACAGCATATATTGCTCTTTTAAACTATGTAGATGGTGAAAAAAGATATATTGTTTCTCCTGAAGGTTTAAAAGTAGGAATGGAAGTATTATCTGGTGATACAGCTTCTATTAATGTTGGAAACACCTTAGCATTATCTTTAATTCCTTTAGGTACTTTAATTCATAATATTGAATTAAGACCAGGTCAAGGTGGTGTATTAGTTAGAAGTGCTGGTTCTTATGCTCAGTTAATGGCAAAAGAAGGTAAGTACGCAACTCTTAAATTAGCTTCTGGTGAAATAAGACAAATCTTAATAACTTGTTTAGCTACTATCGGTGCTGTATCTAATGCTCAAAACCAATTACAAGTTTCAGGTAAAGCGGGTAGAAGTAGATGGCAAGGTAGAAGACCAAGAGTTAGATCAACAGTAATGAATCCAGTCGATCACCCAATGGGTGGTGGTGAAGGAAAACATTCTGGAGGTATTCCAAGATCTAAGAATGGTATTCCAGCTAAAGGGTATAAAACAAGAAACAAGAAAAAGGCTTCAGATAAGTATATAATTGAAAGAAGAAAAAAGAAATAAGTTATGGCTAGATCGTTAAAAAAAGGACCATATATTCATTATAAGTTACAAAAGAAAGTTGATATAATGAATGAGTCAGGTAAAAATTCAGTAATTAAAACATGGTCAAGAGCATCTATGATTGCTCCTGATTTTGTAGGAAAAACAATTGCCGTTCATAATGGTAGACAATTTATTCCTGTATTTGTAACTGAAAACATGGTAGGTCATAAATTAGGTGAATTCTCTCCAACTAGAACTTTTAGAGGTCACGGAGGTAATAGAAAAAAATAAAAAATGGGAGCTAGAAAAAGATTAAAAGCAAATGCAATGAAGGAAGCGAGAAAAACAATCGCTTTTGCAAAATTGAATAATTGTCCTACATCACCAAGAAAAATGAGGTTAATTGCTGACCTTATTAGAGGTATGGATGCTGATAAAGCATTAGCACAATTAAAACTAAACCCAAAAGAAGCATCTGGCAGAATGGAGAAACTTCTTCTTTCAGCTCTTGCAAATTGGGAAACTAAAAATGAGGGACAAAGAATGGATGAATCAAATCTTTATGTTTCTGAAGTAAAAGTAGACAGTGGTAGAATGACTAAAAGAATTCAACCAGCGCCACAGGGTAGAGCACATAGAATAAGAAAAAGATCGAACCATGTTACTTTAGTGGTTGATAGTAGAATTATAGATAATAATTAATATGGGACAAAAAACAAATCCAATTGGTAATAGATTAGGTTACATCAGAGGATGGGAATCTAATTGGTTTGGTGGAAATGACTTTGGTGATAGACTTGCTGAGGATCATAAAATAAGAAAATATTTAAAAATAAGATTAATAAAAGCTAGTATTTCTAGGATTGCTATTGAAAGAACCGTAAAGGTTGTTACAATTACGATTCATACTGCTAGACCTGGTATCATTATTGGTAAAGGTGGGCAAGAGGTAGAAACTTTAAAAGAAGAACTTAAGAAATTAACTGGAAATGATATTCAAATTAATATTTTTGAAATCAAAAGACCAGATCTTGAAGCTACTTTAGTCGCAAATAGTATTGCAAGACAAGTAGAAGGGAGAATTTCTTATAAAAGAGCAACTAAGATGTCTATTGCTTCTACAATGAGAATGGGAGCTGAAGGTATTAAAGTTCAGATTTCAGGAAGATTGAATGGAGCAGAGATGGCAAGATCTGAAATGTTTAAAGATGGTAGAACACCATTACATACATTCAGAGCTGATATTGATTATGCTTTAGCAGAAGCTCACACACAGTACGGACTTATTGGTATTAAAGTTTGGATATGTAGAGGTGAAGTTTATGGGAAGAGAGATTTAATGTTACATTTTAAATCTTCAAAAGGTGGTAAAAAAGGAGGAAATAGCAGAGGACCTAAAAGAAGAAGGTCATAATTTTAAAGAAAAGATAAAATGTTACAACCAAAGAAAACAAAATTTAGAAAGATGCAAAAGGGCAAGATGAAAGGAAATGCTCAAAGAGGTCACCAGTTGGCTTTCGGAACTTTCGGAATTAAAGCTTTAGAAGAGTGTTGGATGACTGCTCGTCAGATTGAAGCAGCTCGTATTGCAGTAACTCGTTATATGAAAAGACAAGGTCAAGTTTGGATCAGAATATTTCCTAGTAAACCAATTACTAAGAAACCTGCAGAGGTAAGAATGGGTAAAGGTAAAGGAGCTCCCGAGTATTGGGCAGCAACTGTATCTCCAGGAAGAATGTTATTTGAAATTGATGGGGTTGATTTTGAAACTGCTAAAGAAGCATTAAGGTTAGCCTCACAGAAACTTCCTATTACAACAAAATTTGTTGTAAAAAGAGATTATATAGTAAATAGTAAATAAATGAAATCAACAATTTTAATCGATACACCAGATAAAGAATTACTGGAAATGTTAGCTTCTGAAAAAGAGAAGTTATTTAAAATGAAAATGAGTCATGAGGTTTCTCCATTAGAGAACCCAAAATTAATCACATCCACTAGAAAAGTAGTTGCTAGAATTAAGACGGAAATTTCTAAAAGAAAAATAGAAGCTAAGAATATTTAAGTAAAATGGAAAGAAATTTAAGAAAAGAAAAAATTGGTGTTGTAACATCTAACAAAATGGAGAAATCTATTGTTGTTTTGGTGGAAAGAAAAGTAAAACACCCTCTTTATGGAAAGTTCGTAAAGAAATCCACAAAGTTTATTGCTCATGATGATGAAAATTCTTGTAATGAAGGTGATACTGTAAAGATCATGGAAACAAGAAAAATGAGTAAGAACAAGAATTGGAGATTAGTAGACATAATTGAAAGAGTGAAATAATGATACAGCAAGAATCAAGAGTAAAAGTAACTGACAACAGTGGGGCTAAAGAAATTCTATGTATTAGAGTTTTAGGAGGTACAGGTAAAAGGTACGCCTCTGTAGGTGATAAAATTGTTGGAACAGTGAAACATGCAGCTCCAAATGGAGGTGTTAAAAAAGGACAGGTTGTAAAAGCTGTTATGGTAAGAGTAAGGAAAGAAATCAGAAGAAAAGATGGATCTTACATCAGGTTTGATGATAACGCTTGTGTTATTATTGACGAAAACGGACAAATGAAAGGAACTCGTGTTTTTGGCCCGGTTGCAAGAGAATTAAGAGATAATGATTTTATGAAAGTTGTTTCATTAGCACCAGAGGTGTTATAAATATATAAAGATGGCAAAAATAAAAATAAAAAAAGATGATACTGTTGTAGTTTTAGCAGGTACTTCTAAAGGTAAAGAAGGGAAAGTTATTAAAGTAATTCCTGCTACTAATAGAGTTATTGTTGAAGGAGTTAATATGATTTCAAAACATACTAAACCTAATGCAGCTAACCCACAAGGAGGTATTATTAAACAAGAAGCTACTATTAATATTTCTAACATTATGTTGATAGATCCTAAATCAGGAAAACCAACTAAAGTAGGAAGAAGAGTAGACGAGAAAACAGGAAAATTAGTGAGGTTCGCTAAAAAATCAGGAGAATCAATAAAATAATGGAATATACACCAAATTTAAGAAAAAAGTATTCGGGTCAGATTGTAGAAAATCTGAAAGGTAATTACAAATCAGTAATGCAAGTTCCGAAATTAGTTAAGATTTGTTTAAATCAAGGATTAGGATATGCTAGTTCTGATAAAAAACAAATTGAAGCCGCTCAACAAGAGATGACAATGATTACTGGTCAAAAAGCTTTAATTACTAAATCAACTAAAGATATTTCTAACTTTAAGTTAAGAAAAGGAATGCCAGTTGGAGTAATGGTTACTTTAAGAGGAAACCAAATGTATGAATTTTTAGATAGATTTATTACATCTACTTTACCAAGGGTAAGAGATTTTCAAGGTTTAGAGTTGAAAGGATTTGATGGTAGAGGTAACTTTACTATGGGTATTAAAGAACAAATCGCTTTCCCGGAAATAAGTATTGACAAAATTAATAAAATCACAGGAATGGACATCACTTTTGTGACGGACACAAGTTCTGATGAAGAGGCTATTGCACTTTTTAGAGAGTTTGGATTACCATTTAAAAAGAAATAAGTTATGGCAAAAGAATCAATGAAAGCTCGTGAAGTAAAAAGAGCAAAGACTGTAGAAAAATATGCTGAAAAGAGAGCTGCTTTAAAAGCAGCGGGTGATTATGAAGGTTTACAAAAACTTCCTAAAAACGCTTCTCCAGTAAGAATGCATAGTAGATGTAAAATAACGGGAAGACCAAAGGGTTATATGAGACAGTTTGGTATCTCTCGTGTTAAGTTTAGGGAAATGGCAAATTTTGGCTTGATCCCAGGTGTGAAAAAAGCAAGTTGGTAATTACAAAATAAAAAAAAAGAAATGTTTACAGATCCAATAGCCGATTTTTTAACGAGAGTTAGAAATGCTCAAAAAGCAGGACATAAGATAGTTGATATTCCTGCGTCAAATATGAAGAAATCTATAACTGAAATTTTATTCGATAAAGGATATATCTTAAGTTATAAATTTGAAGATGAAGTAAATCATCAAGGTAATATTAAAATTGCATTAAAATACAATTCTAAAAACCCAGCAATTAAGAAGTTAATTAGAGTGAGTAAGCCAGGTCTTAGAAAGTATTCTAATACAGATACTCTTCCTAGAGTTATTAATGGTTTAGGAATTGCAATTATATCAACTTCTAAAGGTGTAATTACTGATAAAGAAGCTAGAAAATTAAATGTAGGTGGTGAAGTTATTTGCCACATTTACTAATAATATTAAGATAGAAAAAAGATGTCAAGAATAGGAAAAAATCCAGTACCTTTTACTTCAGAAACAACAGTTTCTGTTGCTGATGGAGTTGTTACTGTAAAAGGAAAACTTGGTGAGTTAATTCAAAAGTTTGATAGTTCAATTTCAATTTCAGTAAATGAAAATGAAGTTGGATTAACTAGAACTTCTGATGATAAGCAAGTTAGGTCTTATCATGGTTTATATAGATCACTAATTGCCAATATGGTAGAAGGGGTTGAAAAAGGTTATGAAAAGAAATTAGAATTAATTGGTGTAGGTTATAGAGCTGTAAATCAAGGACAGAAATTAGATATCTCTGCAGGTTATTCTCATAATATTGTATTTGAGATTCCATCAGAGGTAAAGTTAGAAACTATTTCTGAAAAAGGTAAACCACCAGTTATTGTTTTAACTTCTATAGACAAACAATTAATTGGAGCGGTAGCCGCTAAAATCAGATCATTCAGAAGACCTGAACCGTATAAAGGAAAAGGTATTAAGTATATGGGTGAGTATATTAGAAGAAAAGCTGGTAAAACAGCAGCAAGTTAATAAATAAGATAAAATGATAGAGTCAAGAAAAGATAAAAGACAAGGTAAGAGGTATAAAATCAGAAAAGTAATTAGCGGTTCTGCTGAAACTCCAAGATTGGCAGTTTTCAGGTCGAATAAACAGATTTATGCTCAATTAATTGATGATAATGCAGGAACTACAATTGCTGCAGCAGCTTCTACTGAAAAGTCGATTGAAGTTAAAAAAGTAAATAAAATAGAACAAGCTAAATTAGTAGGATCTCTTTTAGCAGAAAAAGCTAAAGCAGCTGGAGTAGTTTCTGTAAAATTTGATAGAGGTGGATTTTTATACCACGGAAGAATCAAATCTTTAGCAGATGCAGCTCGTGAATCAGGTTTAAAATTTTAATAAATAGTATGAAACTAGCAGAAAATAAAAGAGTAAAGGCTTCTTCTGATATCGAATTAAAAGATAGATTAGTAGCAGTACAAAGAGTTGTAAAAGTAACTAAGGGTGGTAGAACTTTTCGTTTTTCAGCAATTGTTGTTGTTGGAGATGAACAATCTATTGTAGGAATTGGTTTAGGAAAATCTAATGATGTAGCTACAGCTATTGCGAAAGGAATTGAGTCAGCTAAAAAGAATTTAGTTAAAATTCCAGTTATTAACGGGACTATTCCTCATGAACAATTTACTAAATTTGGTGGAGCTCAAGTATTTATTAAGCCCGCTTCTTCTGGAACTGGTGTTAAGGCTGGAGGTGCAATGAGAGCTGTAATTGAAAGTGCTGGTATTAAAAATATTCTTGCAAAATCAAAAGGTTCATCTAATCCTCATAACTTAGTTAAAGCAACTTTAAAAGCTCTTTTAGAATTAAGAGATGCGAGAACAATAGCTAATCAGAGAGGGATTAGTATGGATAGAGTTTTTAACGGATAATCCTTATAAAAGAAATGGAAAAGATTAAAATTAAGCAAGTAAGAAGTAGAATCGGTCGTCCAAAAGATCAAAAATTAACTTTGGATGCGCTTGGATTAACAAAAATGAATAAAGTTGTAGAACATAATGCTACTCCTCAGATTTTAGGAATGGTTAAAAAAATACAACACTTAATAAAAGTACTAGAAAACTAAAAACATGGAATTACACAATTTAAAACCTGCAGAAGGTTCCATAAAAAAGGGAAAAAGAATCGGTAGAGGTGAAGGATCGAAAAGAGGTGGTACTTCTACAAGAGGACATAATGGTCAAAAATCTCGTTCAGGTTACTCTAAAAAGAGCGGTTTTGAGGGTGGTCAGCAACCTTTACAAAGAAGAGTTCCTAAGTTTGGATTTACAAACCCGAACAGAGTTGAATATTTAGGAATTAATTTAGATAGATTACAAGAAGTAATTACTAATAAAAAAATTAAAGGAGCTATTACTAAAGAGGTTTTAATCTCAAATGGTATGGCCTATAAAAATGATTTAATTAAAATCTTAGGTAGAGGAGAATTAACTTCTAAAATTGACATTACAGTTGATGCTTATTCTGTTTCTGCTAAAGAAGCTATTGAAAAAGTAGGAGGTATTGCTAATATTCTATCAACAATTGTAGCTGAATAACAAAGAAAATGGGAAAACTGATACAAACAATTAAGAATATTTGGAAGATTGAAGATCTTAGGGTAAGAATCTTAGTAACATTGTCGTTTATCGCAATTTACAGATTTGGATCTTTTGTTGTAATTCCTGGAGTTGATCCTTCACAGTTAGCTAATTTACAAGCTCAATCTGCTGATGGACTATTAGGTTTGTTAAATATGTTTACTGGGGGAGCATTCTCTCAAGCATCTATATTTGCTCTTGGTATTATGCCATATATTTCTGCATCTATTGTTATTCAGTTGTTAGGGATGGCTATTCCTTATTTTCAAAAATTACAAAGAGAAGGAGAGAGTGGTAGAAGAAAAATTAATAATATTACTAGATACCTTACAATTCTTATTACAGGTGGTCAAGCTCCAGGATATATTGCTAACTTAAAGGCAACTCTACCCGAGACAGCTTTCTTGTTAGGAGATGGAGCTTTTTGGTTATCTTCTATTATTATATTAGTTACTGGTACTTTATTTGTAATGTGGTTAGGTGAAAAAATTACTGATAATGGAATTGGTAATGGTATTTCCTTGTTAATTATGATTGGTATTATAGCTTCTTTACCAATGTCCTTATCTCAAGAGTTTTTACAAGCTTTAGAGGCTCAATCAGGAGGTTTAGTGATGTTCTTATTAGAGATTGTTATATTAGTTCTAGTTATAGCACTCTCTATACTATTAGTTCAGGGTACTAGAAGAATTCCTGTTCAGTATGCAAAAAGAGTTGTAGGAAATAAACAATATGGTGGAGTTCGTCAGTTCATACCCTTAAAGGTAAATGCTGCTGGGGTAATGCCTATTATATTTGCACAAGCAATTATGTTTATTCCTGTAACATTAGCTGGTTTTTCAGATGATTTAACAGGAATAGCAAATACACTTTCTGATTTTACAGGATTTTGGTATAATCTTACCTTCTTTGTCATGATTGTTTTGTTTACTTATTTTTACACTGCTATTACGGTTAACCCGAAACAAATGGCAGAGGATATGAAAAAGAACGGTGGTTTTATTCCTGGTATTAAACCAGGTAAAAAAACTGCTGAATATTTAGATAATGTGATGTCAAGAATTACATTTCCAGGATCTTTATTCCTTGGGTTTGTAGCTATTCTTCCTGCCTTTGCTATGGTTGCCGGAGTTAATCCACAGTTTGCTCAGTTCTTTGGAGGTACATCTTTGTTAATTATGGTTGGGGTAGTATTAGATACACTTCAACAAATTGAGAGTCACCTATTGATGCGTCATTATGATGGATTGATGGATAAGGGAAAAATTAAAGGGAAGTCTTCAGGAAGTATGATGTAATGATAAATTATAGATCAGAAGATGAAATTGATTTAATAAGAGAAAGTTCTTTACTTGTTGCTAAAACCCATGTCGAGATATCGACACTGATAAAACCAGGGGTTACCACACTTCAGCTTGATACAATAGCGGAAGAGTTTATAAGAGATAATGGAGGTGTTCCTGCATTTAAAGGTTATGGTGGTTTTCCAAATACACTTTGTGCGTCTTTAAACGAACAGGTTGTTCATGGAATTCCAAATGATATTCCTCTAAATAATGGTGATATTATTTCAATGGATTGTGGAGTTGTTATGAATGGATATTATGGTGATTCGGCTTATACTTATGAAGTAGGAGAAGTTTCTGAAAAAGTGAAAAATTTACTTCTAAGAACGAAAGAATCTTTATATTTAGGAATCGATCAAGCGATTTCAGGTAACAGAATTGGTGATATTGGTTTTGCGATTCAAAGGCATGTAGAACAGTTCGGATATGGAGTGGTTAGAGAAATGGTTGGTCATGGTGTTGGTGAAAACCTTCATGAAGATCCTCAAGTACCTAACTATGGAAAAAGAGGGAGGGGAATTAAACTAAAAGAAGGAATGGTTATTGCTATAGAACCTATGATTAACTTAGGTACTAAAAACATTAAACAACTTTCAGATGGTTGGACAGTAATAACTACAGATAGAAAGTATTCAGCTCATTTTGAGCATACTATTGTAGTCAGAAAAGGAAAGGCAGAGGTTTTATCAAGTTTTGATGAAATAGAAAAAAGATTGAAAAAATAAAAAATGGCGAAACAAGCAAACATAGAGTTAGATGGTACGATAATTAAAGCATTATCTAACGCAATGTTTCATGTAGAGTTAGAAAATGGACATATTGTAACTTCTCATATATCAGGTAAGATGAGAAAGTTTTATATTAAACTTTTACCAGGTGATAAAGTGAAGATGGAATTGAGTCCATATGATTTAACAAAAGGTAGAATAACATTCAGGTACTAAAAAAATAAAATTATGAAAGTACGAGCATCAGTAAAAAAAAGAAGTGAAGATTGCAAAATCGTCAAAAGAAAAGGACGAGTTTATGTAATCAATAAAAAGAATCCTAGATTTAAACAAAGACAAGGTTAATAAATTATGGCAAGAATTAAAGGTATTGATTTACCAAAAAACAAGAGAGGAGTTATTGGATTAACTTACATTTACGGAATTGGATCATCTTTTGCAAAAGATATTTTAAATAAAGCTAATATCTCAGAAGATAAAAAAGTGCAAGATTGGAATGATGAAGAAATAAATGCTATCAGAACAATTATTGGAGATAACTATACTGTAGAAGGTGAGTTAAGATCTGAAACTCAAATGAATATTAAGAGATTAAAAGATATTGGTTGTAATAGAGGTATCCGTCATAGAGTTGGTCTTCCCTTAAGAGGGCAAAGAACAAAGAATAACGCTCGTACAAGAAAAGGTAAAAGAAAAACAGTTGCTAACAAAAAAGTTGCTACTAGATAGCATCTAAATAATTAATTATATGGCAAAATCAGTTAAAAAGAAAAGAAAAGTTAATGTAGAATCTGTGGGTCAAGCTCATATTCAAGCTACATTTAACAATATTATTATTTCCCTTACAAACAATAGTGGACAAGTTATATCTTGGTCTTCTGCTGGGAAAATGGGATTTAGAGGATCAAAAAAGAATACTCCTTATGCTGCTCAATTGGCAGCTGAAGATTGTGCTCAAGTAGCTTTTGACGCAGGATTAAGAAGAGTTAAAGTTTTTGTAAAAGGGCCTGGTGCAGGAAGAGAGTCTGCAATCAGAACAATACACAATACTGGAATTATTGTTTCAGAAATTGTTGATGTAACTCCATTACCACATAATGGATGTCGTCCTCCGAAAAAGAGAAGAGTTTAATAAATTTAATTAAGATAAAGAAATGGCAAGATATAGAGGCCCACAATCTAGAATATCTAGAAGATTTGGTGAACCAATTTTTGGACCAGATAAAGTGTTGGAAAAGAAAAATTATCCAGCAGGACAACATGGTAACAACAGAAGAAGAGGTAAACAATCTGAATATGGTGTTCAATTACAAGCAAAGCAAAAAGCGAAATTTACTTACGGTATTTTAGAAAAGCAATTTTCTAATCTTTTTAAAGAAGCGTTAAGAAGAAAAGGTATTACTGGTGAAATTCTTTTACAACTTTGTGAAACAAGATTAGATAATGTTGTTTACAGATTAGGAATTTCTACTACTAGAAGAGGTGCGAGACAGTTGGTAGGACATAAACATATTTTACTTAATGGTGAGATTTGTAATATTCCTTCTGCAGCATTAAAAGTTGGTGATGAAATTAGTGTAAGAGAAAGGTCTAAGTCTTTAGAAGCTATTTCTTCCTCATTAACTAACAATATACAATCTAACGATTGGTTAGAATGGAACTCTGATTTAATGAAAGGTACTGTAAAAGCAGTCCCAGAAAGAGCTCAGATTTCAGAAAACATTCAAGAACAACTAATTGTTGAACTTTACTCAAAATAAGAATTTAAATAAAAAGAATAAGAATATGCCAATTTTGAATTTTCAAAAACCGGAAGAAGTAATCATGTTAGATTCAGTTCAAAATGAGGGACAATTTGAGTTTCGTCCTTTAGAGTCTGGATACGGATTAACTGTAGGAAACGCTTTAAGAAGAGTTTTACTTTCTTCTCTAGAAGGTTTTGCTATTACATCAATTAAAATTACAGGTGTAGATCATGAGTTTACAACTATTGATGGTGTAGTAGAGGATGTTACAGAAATTATACTTAATTTAAAACAAGTTAGGTTTAAACAACAAATTGAAGACGAAACAACTGAAAAAGCAACTATGAAAATTTCTAAAACAGAAATTGTCACTGCTGCTGATTTAGGTTCAAGTCTTTCTTATTTTCAAGTTTTAAATCCAGAACAAGTTATCTGTACTACAGATAAAAAGATGCAATTTGAAATGGAATTTACAATTGAGAAAGGTAGAGGATATGTTCCTGCTGAAGACAATCAAAATGATGAGATGTCTGTTGGTACTATTGCTATAGATTCTATTTACACACCTATAAAGAATGTAAAGTATAATGTTGAAAATTATAGAGTTGGTCAAAAAACTGACTTTGAAAAATTAAACATTAACATTGTTACTGATGGTTCTATTCAACCTAAAGATGCTTTAACAGAAGCTGCTAAAATATTAATTCAACACTTTATGTTATTCTCTGATGAATTAATTAGTTTTGATGCTGAAGATGATAATGAATTTGATGAAGATTCTTTACACATGAGTCAGTTATTGAAAACAACTTTAGTAGATCTTGGTTTATCTGTTAGATCATTAAATTGTTTAAAACATGCTGAAGTATTTACTTTAGGTGAGTTAGTATCTTTCTCTAAAAATGATTTATTAAAGTTCAGAAACTTTGGTAAGAAGTCATTAACAGAGTTAGAAGAATTAGTAGAAGATAAAAAATTACATTTTGGGTTTGATGTTTCCAAATATAATCTAAATAATAACGATTAGTAAAATGAGACACGGAAAGAAATTTAATCACTTAGGAAGAAAAGCAGCTCACAGAAAAGCTATGCTTGCAAATATGGCATGTTCTTTAATAGAACATAAGAAAATAACTACAACCTTAGCTAAAGCTAAAGCTTTAAGATTGTATGTAGAGCCGTTAATTACAAAATCTAAAAAAGATACTACGCATTCTCGTAGAACTGTATTTAGTTACTTAAAACAAAAAGAAGCTATTACAGAACTTTTTGGAGATATCGCTACTAAAGTATCAGATAGAGAAGGAGGGTATACTAGAATTTTGAAGTTAAGTAATAGATTAGGAGATAATGCTCAAATGGCATTTATTGAACTAGTAGATTTTAATGACTCTTACATTTCAGACGACAAACCAAAGAAGAAAAAAGCAAGAAGAGGTGGTAGTGCAAAAACTAATGAAACTGCTTTAGTTACTGAAGAAGCGTTTGTTGATGAACAGTTAGTAGAGGAAACTGTTGTGGAAACAACAGAAGAAACTAAAGAAGAAGAGTCAAACGATTCATCTGAAGAAAAGAAAGAAGACTAATTTACTTTTATGAGACAATAAATTTAAGGATAAAACATATTGTGTTTTATCCTTTTTTTATAACTTTATGCCAAATATGAAATATCAGAAAAAACAAAATGCAATCCTATTATTAGAAGATGGAACTATCTTTTATGGTAAAGCGGCAGGGTCTATTGGTACCGCTACGGGTGAACTATGCTTTAATACAGGGATGACGGGTTATCAAGAGGTATTCACTGATCCTTCTTATTTTGGTCAGTTAATGATTACTACCAATGCTCATATAGGTAATTATGGAACTAATCCGAATGAAATAGAATCGGATAATATGAAAATTTCTGCATTAATTTGTAAGAATTTTAATAATGGTTATTCAAGATCAGATGCTGATATGTCATTAAATGACTATTTTCTGAATCAGAATAAAGTAGTTATTTTTGATGTTGATACTAGATCTTTAGTTAAGTACATCAGAGATAAAGGAGCTATGAATGCAATTATTTCTTCTGAGATTTTAGATGTTGAAGTATTAAAAGAAAGATTATCTGAAGTTCCTTCAATGGAGGGTTTAGAACTATCTTCTTCTGTTTGTACAAAAGAGTCCTATTTTGTTGGAGATGAGAATGCAGAAATTAAAGTAGCTGTGTTAGATTTAGGAGTAAAAAGAAATATATTAAAATGTTTAACTGATAGGGGATGTTATCTTAAAGTTTTTCCAATGAATACTTCTTATGATGAAATGAAGTCTTGGAATCCTGATGGTTTCTTTTTATCTAATGGTCCTGGAGATCCTTCTGCAATGCCAGAAGTTATAGGTCAAGTAAAGAAAATAACTTCTGACGGAAAAGCTGTTTTCGGAATTTGTTTAGGGCATCAAGCTCTTGCACTTTCGGAAGGCATTTCAACTTATAAAATGCATAACGGACATAGAGGTATTAATCACCCTGTAATAAACCTTTCAAATAGAAAGGCAGAAGTAACCTCTCAAAATCATGGTTTCGGAATTTCAGAAGAGGATATTAAAAATAATCCTAATGTAAAGGTTACTCATGTTAATTTGAATGATGATACTATTGAAGGTATAAAGTTGGTAAATAAAAATTGTTTTTCTGTACAATATCACCCAGAATCTTCACCAGGTCCACATGACTCTAGGTATCTCTTTGATGATTTTGTAAATAATATAAAAAATAATTAATGGGAAGAATAGTTAAAATTCACGCTAGACAAATTCTAGATTCAAGAGGAAACCCCACTGTTGAGGCAGAAGTATATACAGAGAATGGTATAATAGGAAGAGCTGCTGTTCCTTCTGGAGCATCTACAGGAAAACATGAAGCGGTAGAGATTAGAGATGGTGATATGGGTACCTACCTAGGGAAAGGAGTTTTAAAGGCAGTGCAAAATATTACTTCTTCTATTAATGAAGAATTGAATGGATTATATGTAACAGAACAATCTTTAATCGATCAGAAAATGATTGATTTAGATGGGACAGATAATAAGGCAAATTTAGGAGCTAATGCCATGCTTGCTGTGTCGTTAGCTTGTGCTAAAGCTGCTGCAACTGAAGTTGGTCAGGAATTATACAATTATATTGGTGGTGTAAATGCTAGAGAATTACCAATTCCAATGATGAACATCTTAAATGGTGGTTCTCATGCTGATAATAGTATAGACTTTCAGGAATTTATGGTAATGCCTATTGGTGCTACTTCTTTCTCTGAAGGATTGAAGATGGGTACAGAAGTTTTTCATCATTTAAAAGAAGAATTAAAAAGTAAAGGATATTCAACTAATGTAGGGGATGAAGGAGGTTTTGCTCCTAACTTGGAATCTAATGAGAAAGCTATTGAAATTGTTTTAAAAGCAATTGAAACAGCAGGATATAGACCAGGAGAAGATATGTATATAGCAATGGATGCTGCTGCTTCTGAATTCTATAATACTGATGAAAATGTATATCATTTACATCAATCTACAGGAGATAAACTTACTCCTACAGAGATGGTAGACTATTGGGTAGATTGGACAAGGAAATATCCTATTTTATCTATTGAAGATGGTTTAGATGAAGATGATTGGGATGCTTGGAAAAATTTAACCAATAAAATTGGTGATAAAGTTCAGTTAGTAGGGGATGATTTATTTGTAACAAATGTAGATAGATTAGGAAGAGGAATTGAAAATAATATTGCAAATTCAATATTAATTAAGGTAAACCAAATTGGCACTTTAACGGAAACGATTAATGCAGTTCAAATGGCACAAAAAAATTCGTATACTTCTGTAATGAGTCATAGATCAGGAGAAACAGAAGATACTACGATTGCAGATTTAGCAGTTGCACTTAATTGTGGTCAGATTAAAACTGGTTCCGCTTCTCGTTCTGATAGAATGGCTAAGTACAATCAGTTATTAAGAATTGAAGAGATGTTAGGAGAACAAGCGATTTATACAGGAAAAGGTTTTAAATTTATATAAAAAAGAAAAGATATGGAAAAGAAAGCAGAATTACATTATGATGGAAAAGTTTATGATATTCCGGTTGTAACAGGTACTGAAAATGAAGATGCATTAGATATTAGTAAACTTAGAGGTCAGTCTGGTTTGATTACTTTAGATAGAGGTTTTAAAAATACAGGTTCTACAGAAAGTGCTATTACTTTTTTAAATGGGGAAGAAGGTGTTTTAAGATATAGAGGTTATTCTATTGAAGAATTAGCTGAAAAATCAACTTTCTTAGAAGTTTCATTTTTATTAATATATGGTGAGTTACCAACTACTGAAGAATTAGATAAATTTCAAAATGATATTTCTACACATACATTAGTACATGAAGATGTAAAGTCTATTTTAGATGGTTACCCATCTAAAGCACATCCTATGGGAGTATTATCTTCTTTAGTTTCTGCATTAACTGCATTTTACCCTAAATCATTAGATCCTAACAGATCAAAAGAACAAATTGATGGTACAATTATTCGTTTCATTGCTAAGTTACCAACTTTGGCAGCATGGAGTTTTAAAAATAGAATGCGTCAGCCAATTATGTATCCTAAAAACGGATTGACTTATACCGCTAACTTCTTACACATGATGTTTGGTTTACCAACTCAAGATACTGTAGTAAATCCAATAGTTTCAAAGGCATTAGATAAATTATTAATCTTACATGCCGATCATGAACAGAATTGCTCTGCTTCTACAGTAAGAATTGTAGGTTCCTCTCATGCGAGTTTATATGCATCTGTATCTGCCGGAATTGCGGCACTTTGGGGTCCTTTACATGGTGGTGCTAATCAAGCCGTAATTGAAATGTTGGAAGAAATTAAAGCAGATGGTGGTGATGTAAGTAAGTACATAGCTAAAGCGAAAGATAAATCGGATCCTTTTAGATTAATGGGATTCGGACACAGAGTATATAAAAACTTTGACCCACGAGCAACTATTATTAAGAAAGCAGCTGATGATGTGTTGAATGAATTAGGAATTGAAGATCCTGTATTGGATATTGCTATTGAGTTAGAGCAGGTTGCATTAAATGATGAGTATTTTAAATCAAGAGGTTTATATCCTAATGTAGATTTTTATTCAGGAATTATTTACAGAGCTTTAGGAATTCCAACTGATATGTTCACAGTGATGTTTGCTATTGGTAGATTACCAGGTTGGATTGCACAATGGAAAGAGATGAGAGAAAACGGAGAACCAATTGGAAGACCTAGACAGGTATACACAGGTGCTACCGAAAGAAAATATATTTCTATTAAGAGTAGATAATTAAAATAAAATTTTATACAAAAAAGGGAGTCAATTGGCTCCCTTTTTTTATTTTTGAACTATGTCATACAGAACTTTACAACAGTGTATTTCAGATCTTGATAAACGAGGAGAACTTAAAAGAATTTCTGAAGAAGTAAATCCAAATTTGGAAATGGCATCTATTCATTTGGATGAATTTGCAAAGAGTGGGAAAGCAATTTTATTTGAAAATATTAAGGGAAGTAAATTTAGGGCATCATCTAATCTGTTTGGAACTTTAGAAAGAAGTAAGTTTATGTTCCGGGATAGTTTGCAATCGGTTAAAAATCTAATTGAACTAAAAACAAACCCTCCTTCTGCTTTAAAAAATCCTATAAAGGCTATTTTTACTGCACTGCATGCTATTTATGCTATTCCTGTAAAGGTTAGGTTTCCAAGAAAATTTAAGGAAATACAAATTGATGATTTACCTCAAGTAAAATGTTGGAAAGAAGATGGGGGTGCTTTTATTACTTTACCTCAAGTATATTCGGAAGATATAGAGAATCCTGGAATAATGAATTCTAATTTAGGGATGTATCGTGTTCAACTTTCTGGTAATGAATACACTAAAAATAAGGAAGTGGGAATGCATTATCAACTTCATAGAGGAATTGGGGTGCACCAAAAAAAAGTAAATCAAAAAGGAGAACCTTTAAAAGTTTCCATCTTTGTGGGAGGACCTCCTGCTCATACTTTTTCTGCTGTAATGCCTTTGCCTGAAGGAATGAGTGAACTTTCTTTTGCAGGTATTTTGGGAGGAAGGAATTTTCGTTATGCAAAGAAAGATGGGTATACTATTTCAGTAGATGCTGATTTTGTAATTTGTGGAGAATTACATCCTAATGATATAAAGGCTGAAGGACCATTTGGAGATCATTTGGGTTACTATAGTTTGAAACATGATTTTCCAGTTTTGAAAATTCATAAAGTGTATGCTAAAGAAAATGCCATTTGGCCGTTTACGGTTGTGGGTCGCCCTCCTCAAGAGGATTCTCAGTTTGGTGCTTTAATACATGAAATTACTGGAAAAGCAATTGAACAAGAAATTCCAGGATTGAAAGCAGTAAATGCAGTAGATGATGCGGGAGTACATCCTTTATTATTAGCTGTGGGAAGTGAAAGGTATACTCCTTACAATCCTACCAAACAACCTCAAGAATTATTGACTATTGCCAATCATATTTTAGGAACAGGACAAATGTCCTTAGCTAAATATGTGTTTATTTGTGATGATGAAAATGGACCAAATGTAAATAATGAAAAGGAATATTTTATTCATTTTTTTGAAAGGGTAAATTGGAAAAGAGATTTACATTTTCAAACTAAAACTACTATGGATACTTTGGACTATAGTGGAGATGGACTGAATGAAGGTTCAAAAGTTGTTGTAGCTGCTGCAGGAGAAGTGAAAAGAAAGTTGTCAGAATCATTACCTAATTTAGAATTATCTAATGGATTTTCTAATCCTCTATTAGTGAGTAATGGAAACTTAGTGTTGGAAGGAAAAGGAGAGATAAAAGAGTTGATTTTTAGTTTAGAAAAGCAGAATTTAGAAGGAATAGCACTGATTACTTTAGTTGATGATGCTACTTTTACTTCTGAAAATTTCTCCAATTGGTTGTGGGTTACTTTTACACGTTCCAATCCTGCGAATGATATATATGGTTTAAATGCAGAAAATAAGAACAAACATTTTTCTTGTACTGTTCCAATTATTGATGCTAGAATAAAAGTGTATCATGCTCCTGTTTTGGAGAGGTAGAAATAGTTGTCATTATTCCTATTTCTTCGATTTAAAATTTACTTGATATTGTATTCTTTTATTATGGATTAAGGATTCATATTCATTAAATGTTAATAATATATAATCTTTAGTTAATGTGTGAACTATACATAACTTATAATTTTTCATTTATTTAAAGAGATTTTCTTCATTTTCAGTTATTTCGAAAAATGCACCATAAGGTAATTTTTTTATATTTTTTGCTTTAGTATTTTTAATTTCAATTAGATCAACATCATTTTTGGAATTAATATCTGAAATAGATTTTACATTTAATAATATTCCATCAACACTTCTTGAGTATTTTTTGTAATCAATATCAAGTTTTTTATAAATAAAGATTCTTTCTTCCTTGCTTGGTACAAGAAAATTTGGAATTATTTTTTTTAGGATCTTAATACCTTCTTTGTCAGTTTTTAAATTATTTAAATTTCTTTTTCTAGCCATTTTTAAAATAATTTGTTATGTGCTATAATACTAATTGTGTTTCTTTTTAAAATTTCCCCACTTCTTTTTATTGTTTCTTTGTTGAATTGTATATTCAGGTCCTTTTTCAAAACCATTTGGTAAATCTAATTTAGGTACCGCTTTTTCAATTAGCTTTTCAATATCCATAAAGTTTTTCACTTGTCTTGGGTTTATGAAAGTAATGGCTTCTCCAGTTCTGTCTGCCCTTGCTGTTCTTCCAATTCTGTGTACATAATCCTCAGCATCATGAGGTACTTCATAGTTTATCACTAGTTCAATTCCTTTAATATCTATTCCTCTAGATAAAATATCGGTAGCTACTAAAATTCGTATTTTTTTATTTTTAAAATCTCTTATAGTTTCTTCTCTTTGATCTTGATCTAATCCTGAGTGCATTTCAGATGCTCTCATTCCAGCTTTATTTAAAGTAGTTTTTATCTCCTTAACACTTTTTATGCTGGATGCAAAAATTAACACATGACTTAAATCCTTTCTTTTTGCCTTTAAAAGTTCTCGTACTAATCTTACTTTCTGATTGTCGTGAATCATATAAGCATTTTGTGTAAGTCCTTCCGCTGGTTTTGAAATTGCTAAAGATATACTTTTAGGATTTTTAAGTAAACTAGTAGCAAGTGTTCTTATTTTTGGTGGCATGGTTGCCGAGAACAAAAGATTTTGTCTGTCTTTAGGTAAAGCATTAGCAATTTTCATTATATCATCATAAAAGCCCATATCTAACATTCTGTCTGCTTCATCTAAAATAAAATGTTTTACTCCAGAAGTGTCAAAATAGTTAAAGTCTAAATGAGCTAGTAATCTACCAGGAGTACATATAATAATATCAGATCCTTTTTTTAAAGCTTGTTTTTGGTTGTCGAATTCTACTCCAGTTCCACCACCGTAAATTGGGTAAGATGACGAATTAGTGAAGTATGAAAATCCTTCAATTTGTCTGTCAATTTGTTTTGCAAGTTCTCTAGTAGGAGCCACAATTATAGTGTTTACTTTGTTGGTGTTTGTTTTGGTTAACTTATCCAAAATAGGTAAAACAAATGCAGCTGTTTTTCCTGTTCCTGTTTGCGCACATGCTATTAAATCTGTTCCTTCTTGTATTATAGGTATTGCTTGTTCTTGTATTTGGGTAGCTTTTTCAAATCCCATCATATCTAACCCTTCTTGTAGTTCGTTTCCAAACTTAAATTCTGTAAATTTCATTTTGTAAAGATAGTAAAAGCTAAATTGATATTTAGATTTATTAAACTAGTATTTGTTTCAGTTGTTCTACTACAATGTCTAATATTACCCAAACTTAAATAGGATAAGATAAAAAACGAACTATATCTTTTTTGATAATGCTTTCTGTTTTATCAATTCCTTAGGATAAACCAAAAGTTTAAATAGGGAACATCTAGAAGGAAGTATGTCTCATCAAGGGAATTTTATTTTTTTGATTAGGTCAAAAATAGCAGTAAAGTCACTTCTGATCAAATACCAAACATACCCCAAAATAATAATTCTGGTATCTGTATTACTCTAAAATAAACTTAACAATTTGTCTTTTCCATTTTGTGAAAGGAGTGTATTTCAAATTGGGTTCAAACAAAAATGATTTATGTAAAATACTTTTATAATGCGTAAAAGTGTCAAAACCTGCTTTGGAATGATAGTTTCCTATTCCGCTTGTACCTACACCACCAAAAGGTAAATTAGGGTTAGAAAGGTGAACTAAGGATTCGTTAATAGCACCTCCTCCAAAAGAGATTTCGTGCAATGTTTTCCGGATTATTTTTTTATTTTTACTATAAATATATAAGGAAAGTGGTTTTTCTTTTGCCTTTACTTTTGTAATTACTTTATCTAGGTTTTCAAAGGAAATGATAGGGAGTAATGGTCCGAAAATTTCATCTTTCATTATAGGGTCCTCAAAACTAATATTTTGCAAAAGGGTAGGTCGTATTATTCTTTCAGATGCGTTTTGTTCTCCTCCAAAATAGATTTTATCTTTTGGAATAAGATTGCTTAACCTATCGAAATGTGCATCATTAATAATTTGCACATAATTTTCATTGATTGTATTATTAACAGGATAAGCAATTTCTATTTCTGATTTTAGAGATGATAACAATTGTTGTTCTATTTCTTTTTCTACTAACAAATAATCGGGGGCAATGCAAGTTTGTCCTGCATTTAAAAACTTAGCCCAAACAATTCGTTTTGCAGTGAGTTTTATATCGCAATCCTTAAAAATAAAAGTAGGGCTTTTTCCTCCTAATTCCAAAGTGACTGGAGTTAAATTTTCTGCTGCTGCTTTATAAACGATTCTTCCTACACTAGTACTTCCTGTAAAGAATATCTTATCCCATTTTTGTTTTAATAATTCTGTTGTAGTTTCTACTGATCCTTCCACTACAGTAAAATGATTCGCATCAAAATTAGTGTTGATTATTTTTGCTAATATCCTACTTGTATTATTCGGAATTTCAGAAGGTTTTATCACTACAGTATTTCCTGCTGCTATTGCCGAAATAACAGGAATAAGTGCAATTTGATAAGGGTAATTCCAAGCGGAAATCACTAAAATAGTTCCCAATGGTTCTGGGATGATATAACTTTTAGCAGGGAAATTTGCAAGGTTGGTTCTTACTCTTTTTTGCTTACTCCATCTTTTAAGGTTTTTAATGGCATCATTTAACTCATTGTAAATAAGAGCAATTTCTGTTATATAAGTTTCAAATTCCGATTTTTTAAAATCTGTGTAAATTGCTTTATACAACTCTTTTTCATTTTCTTTTATTACATTTTTTAGTTTTTTTAAGGTGTTAATTCTGAGAGTGACCTCTTTTGTGCAGTTAGAATTAAAGAAACATTTTTGCTGATTTACAATTTTTGGTATATCCATTTTTCAAATATAAGTTAATTATTTTCTACCTTTAAAATCATTCATAGTTTTATAGATTCCCATAACGCTTCCTGCAAACCAATCAAATATATCTACCGACATTAGGGTTTGTCCGAAACGAGTAAAACGATAAATCCAACCAGGAATACTAATAATTTTTTTGTTTTTTTCTATTGCTTTAATAATAGTAAGTGCAGCTGTTTCTGCCTCCAAAATAGGTATGCGGGATTTCACCCCTTCAAACATTCCTGTATTGATGAAGTAGGGGAGGATAGTAGTGATTTTAATGTCTTTTTTTAGTTGTTTCATTTCCAAACGTAAACTATCGGACCATGCGAAAATTGCCCATTTACTTGCTGCATAAACTGACATTTTAGGATTAGAAACTAAACTAGCTGATGAGGCTATATTACAGATATGACCAGAATTATTTTTAATCATAATTCCTAAAAACTGATTGCAAATATGCATAGGAGCGGAACTGTTAATGTTTAGTGTTTTATCAATTTCTGATGCAGTATGTTCATGAAAATATTTTCCTACAACTATTCCTGCATTGTTGATGATGATGTCAATATTCCCATGTTCTTTTATGAGTTGTTGTGCCGCTTCTTCTATTAGTTCATGCTTAGAAACATCCACTTCATCAGCAGAAATATTTCCTAAAGGATTTAACTCTTTTAAGGTGCTTTCTATGTTTTCAGTATTAATATCCCAAATAATAACTTTTGCCTTACGGGCTAAGGATAAACGACTCATAATCTTTCCAATTCCAGAAGCACCCCCAGTAATTAGTATGGTTTTGTTTTTGATTTTTGTCATTTCATAAATCTTAAAAACAATACTTATTCTCTTCAATTAGTTTTGCTGCAATATTTCTTCTCATTTCTTTTGGGTTAATTGTATATCCTTTTGTGAATCGTTTTAATCCCATTAATAACATTTTTTGTTCGTCTCCTTCAGCAAAAGATAATATTACTTCTTCACCTGATTGGTTACAGTTTCTAATGGCTTGATATAAAAATAATTTGCTCATTGTAATTTGATGTTCTGTAGTTTCTTCTCTATTTTTAATAGCTAGTTTTTCTGCTCTTAAAATTGTAGATTCTGCAGTATAAACCTCTATTACCATATCTGCCAAGTTCATCATAACTTCTTGTTCTCTTTCAATTGTCATAGCGAAATGTTGTGCTGCTTTTCCTGCACACATCAAAATTGCTCTTTTCAGTTTTTTAATATATTCTTTCTCAACTTCAAAAAGGATACTATCATCAGGTTTGTTAATAGAGGGGATACTCATTAAGTCCTCAGCAACTTTCATTGCTGGAGTCATAATATCCAATTCGCCTTTCATGGCTTTTTTAAGTATCATGCCTACTAATAACATTTTATTGATTTCGTTTGTTCCTTCATATATTCTTGAAATTCTTGCATCACGATATGCTGCCTCCATAGGTGCATCTGCCGAATATCCCATTCCTCCATAAATCTGAATTCCTTCATCCGAACAGAATTGTATGGTGTCCGAACCTAATACTTTTACGATAGAACATTCAATTGCATATTCTTCAATTCCTTTAAGGTGTGCTTTCTGAAGATCTACTCCTTCTGATTCTAATCTTTGGATATTTTTTTCAATTTCTGCACCTGCACGGTAAGTTGCCGATTCAACTGCAAAAGTTTTTACTGCCATATCAGCTAGTTTATGCTTTATCGCTCCAAATTTAGAGATAGGAATTCCGAACTGTATACGTTCATTAGAATAGTTAGTAGAAAGGCTAATTACTCTTCTACAAGCATCCAATACTGCTGCCGAAAGTTTAATTCTCCCCACATTAAGTGCATTCATTGCAATTTTAAATCCATTTTCTCTACCTCCTAAAAGACTTTCAATAGGAACTTTTACATCATTAAAAAATACTTGACGAGTAGAGGAAGAGTTCAATCCTAATTTATTTTCTTCCTCACCTAAAGTAATTCCGTCCATTCCTTTTTCTAGAATGAAACTAGTAATATTTTTATCGTCTTCAATTCTGGCAAATACTATGAATACATCTGCAAATCCTGCATTCGAAATCCACATTTTTTGTCCTGTAATAAGGTAGTGTTTTCCATCTTCAGTAAGTACCGCTTTTGTTTTTCCTGAATTTGCATCCGAACCTGCTCCTGGTTCTGTTAAACAATAACATCCCATCCACTCACCAGAGGCTAATTTTGGTAAGTATTTTTCTCTTTGCGCATCATCACCATAAAGTAAAATTGGTAAAGTGCCAATTCCTGTATGTGCCCCAAATGCAGTTGAAAATGATCCATTTGCACCTGATATTTTATCACAAATAAGTACGGAAGTATTGAATGGCATACCCATTCCTCCGTATTCTGCAGGTACGCTAATTCCTAATAGTCCTAGTTCTCCTGCATTTTTCATGCATTCCTCTGTTAGTTTGTAATCTTTCTTTTCAAATCTTTGCCTGTGAGGGTCCAGTTCTTTTTCAACGAATTCTTTGGTTGCTGATGCCATCATCAATTGATCCTCTCTAAACTCTTCTGGAATAAAAATATCTTTTGCTTCTTGGTCTTTTATTAAAAACTCTCCTCCTTTTATCATAATTTTAGTTATTCGTTTTCTGTTTCTAGTTGTTAGGTTTTTTTAAAGAATTTGAAATACTCCGGCTGAACCTTGTCCTGCTCCTACACACATGGTAACCATTCCGTATTTCTGATTTCTTCTTTTCATTTCGTTAATTAATTGAACTGTTAGTTTTCCTCCCGTGCACCCTAATGGATGTCCTAAAGCAATCGCTCCTCCATTTACATTTACAATTTCTGGGTTTAATCTTAACTCACGAATAACCGCTAAGGATTGTGAAGCAAAGGCTTCATTTAATTCAAATTGCTCAATATCTTCTAGTTTTAATCCTGCTTTTTTAAGTGCCATTGGTATTGCTTTTACAGGGCCGATTCCCATGTGTTTTGGTTCCACCCCTGCTACCGAATAACTCAATAGTTTTGCAATTGGTTTTACACCTAATTCGTTCACCATTTTTTCTGACATCAAAATAACAAATGCTGCACCATCAGAAGTTTGTGATGCATTTGCTGCCGTTACTGTTCCTTCTTGTGCAAATACAGTTCTTAACTTTCCTAATGCTTCAGCAGAACCTCCTTTTCTTGGTCCTTCATCTGTATCCACAATGTATTCTCTTTCTTGTCTCTTTTCGTTTTTGTCAAGGTAAGTTTCTTTTACAGTAATAGGAACAATCCCACTTTTAAAATATCCCTTTTCAATAGCGTTTAATGCTTTTCGGTGAGAGTTAAAAGCGAATTCATCTTGGTCTTTTCTGCTAATATTCCATTTATTAGCAACTGCTTCTGCTGTAAGTCCCATGTTCCAATACCAATCCGAATTATTTTTTGCGATATCATAATTTGGTATAATTCTCCATCCCCCAAATGGGATAGGGGACATGCATTCCACTCCACCAGCAATGATGCAATCGGCCATTCCACTTTGTATTTTTGCATTTGCAATGGCAATTGTTTCTAGGCCTGAAGAACAATATCTGTTTACGGTCATTCCGGGAACTTTTATGGTATCTAATCCCATTAAGGAAATCATACGCCCAATGTTTAAACCTTGCTCTGCCTCAGGAGTTGCGTTTCCACAAATTACATCATCAATTTTATCCTTATCTAATTCAGGAACTGATGCTACTAAATGTTTAATTACATCTGCTGCCAAATCATCAGGGCGAGTGAATTTAAAAACTCCTTTTCCTGATTTCCCTACTGCTGATCGGTATCCTGCTACTATATATGCTGTATTCATAATTTTAATTTCTTAATGGTTTTCCTTTCTTTAACATGTGCTCAATTCTCTCTAAAGTTTTTCTTTCTCCACAAAGGGATAAAAAAGCTTCTCTTTCTAGGTCTAATAAATATTGTTCAGAAACTAGTGTTGGTGCTGATAAATCACCACCACAAATTGCATAAGCTAATTTTTCGGACATTAGTTTTTCATGTTCAGTAATGTATCCTGCGGCATGCATAGAGTGAGCGCCAACCATAAACATTCCTAAACCTGCTTTTCCTAATGCTTTAATCTTTTCAGGAACATCTTGTGTGTACCCTTGGTTTGCTAAATTAAGTGCTACTGCTTTTGCATCTGTAATTAGGTTGTTGAATCCTACGGTTACTTTATCTCTATTATTTAACAATAAATCCAACTCTATTGCTTCTTGTGCTGAGGTGGCAACTTTTGCCATTCCAATATTTAAGTATCTTTCTTTTAAAGTAGGTAATTCTATATCTCCGGAAAAGTAAGCTTGTGATGCTCTTCTTGCCATTTCTTTTGTTCCACCACCACCAGGGATAACACCAACTCCCATTTCAACTAAACCAATATAAGTTTCTGCTGAGGCTTGTACATGATCGGCATGCAATGCAATTTCACAACCTCCTCCTAAAGTCATTCCGTGTGTTGCAACTACTACAGGAATAGAAGAGTTTCTGATTCTTCCAGTTGTATTTTGGAAAGCACGAACAGCAAAATCAATTTCTTCATATTCTTGTTCAATCGCCATCATAAATATCATAGCGATATTTGCTCCAACTGAAAAATTAGTTCCTTGGTTTGCAATTACCAACCCTTTATGATTTTTCTCTGCAATTTCTATGGATTTCTGAATCCCTTCTAAAACTTCTCCTCCGATAGAATTCATTTTTGTTCTCCATTCTAGGTTTACAATTCCATCTCCAATATCAGTAAGGTTACATCCTGAATTACTCCAGACTGTATTGTTCTCACGGATATGATCTAAAACAATAAAATTCTCCATTCCTGCAACTTTCTCTTGTGCTTTTGATGGAATATTATAGTAATTCAAGCTGCCATTTTCTGTTGTGTAAAAAGATTTTTTTCCTGATTTTACCATCTCATAAACCCAAGGTGCAGCTTTGTATCCTGCTTCCTCCATTTTGGATAGTGTTTTTTCAACTTCTAAAGCATCCCACATTCGAAAAGGACCAACTTCCCATCCAAAACCTGCAGAAAGTGCTCTGTCAATTTTGTAAAGGTCATCAGTTATTTCAGGAATTCTGTGTGATACATATGCAAAGGAGGAATAAAAATATTTACGGTAAAATTCTCCGGCTTTATCTTTCCCATTTACCAATATTTTCAACCTCTTTAAAAGGTCATCTTCTTGTTTTGCTGCTCCAATAGTTGCGAATTTAACTCTTTGTTTTGGTGCGTATTCTAAAGTCTTTAAGTTAAGCGCTTCAATTACTCTTTTTCCATTTGCATCTTTCGATTTTTTATAAAAACCTTGTTTAGTTTTATCTCCTAACCAATTATTCTTACTCATCTTGGTAATAAAATCAGGTAATTCAAAATTACTTCTGATTTCATCATCCGGGCAGTTTTCATATACGCCATTGGCAACATGAATCAAGGTATCTAATCCTACTAAATCGCAAGTACGGAAAGTGGCAGATTTCGGACGACCAATAATTGGTCCACTCAATGAATCTACTTCTTCCACTGTTAAATCTAACTCTTTTACCAAATGGAAAAGCGATAAGATACTAGCTACTCCAATTCTGTTGGCAATAAATGCAGGAGTATCCTTACAAAGTACCATGTCTTTACCTAAAAACTTATCTCCATAGTTCATTAAGAAATCAGTAACTTCTGGATCAGTTTTAGTACTAGGAATAATCTCCAATAATTTTAAATATCTTGGAGGATTAAAAAAGTGTGTTCCACAAAAGTGTTTCTGAAAATCATCTGACCTTCCGTCAATCATACTTTCAATAGGAATCCCTGAAGTGTTAGAAGAAATTAGAGTTCCCTCTTTTCTAAATTTTTCTATTTTTTCAAAAACTTGTTTTTTAATATCGAGTTTTTCTACAACTACCTCAATAATCCAATCCGCATCTGCAATTTTATGCAAATCATCATCCAAGTTTCCTGTCATAATCCTGCTCACAAACTCTTTACTATATATAGGAGAGGGTTTGCTTTTTAAGGTGCTTGTTAAAGCGTCATTTACAATGGAGTTTCTTATTGTTTTATCTTGTTTTTGTTCATCTGTTAAATCAAAAGGAACAATATCCAAAAGTAAAACCTCTACTCCAATATTTGCAAAATGGCAAGCAATACGCGATCCCATTATTCCGGACCCAACTACCGTTACCTTATTAATGTGTCTATTTAGTTTCATCTATAATTTTATTTATTTTTTTCAGGATAGCAAAGAAGGTATCCATTTCTTCTTTTTCAAAATGTTCGAATATTGTATTGTTAAAATTTACAACAACTTCTTTTGCTACTATTCTCCATTCCATGCCAAGTGGAGTTAAATGTATTACTGTTTTTCTTTTGTCTTTCGGGTCTGGTTTTCTGATTATTACAGCACTTTCTTCTAATTTGTTAAGGGACCTAGATAGTGAGGTTGCTTCCATTCCCATGTTTGGGCCAAGTTGAGTGGAAGGTGTTCCTTCTGTTATGTCAATGTTTAATATAATCATTCCCAAGGCCATACTTGCCATATATTCGTTTGCTGTTCGGTTGTAAAGCTTAGTAATGTTGTACCAAGTTTTTCGTATGTTATAGTCAATAGTATCTTCTGGTTCCATAGTATTCTTTAATTTGAGAGCACGAAAGTAATGAAAAATACTATGCGTGCATAGTAAAATTAAAAATATTATGCTTGCATAGTAAAATCACAAAAATTTGTTTATTTTTATCAAATATTAAAAAATTAAAATTATGAAGTATTTATCCCCTTTAGAAATGATGTACAAGTGGGAAGTGGAAAAAAAGAATGAAGTTTTTTTGAGTCAACCAATTGATGGGATATGGCACAATTGGACTTATAAGGAAACTATGAGTGAAGTGAGGAAAATGGTTTCTTATATAAAGAGTTTAAATTTAGAAGAAAAAAGTAAGATCGCAATACTATCTAAAAATTGTGCACATTGGATAATGAGTGATTTGGCTATTATGATGAGTGGCCATGTTTCGGTACCTTTATACCCAAATTTAAGTGCAGATACTTTAAATAAGATATTAATACACAGTGAAACTAAAATAGTTTTCGTAGGAAAGTTAGATGATTTTGGGAAAATGAAAAGTGGAATTCCTGCAGATATGAATTGCATTACTTATCCGTTTTACTCAGAAAATTATCCAGAATGGAATGATTTAATAAAAGATAAAGATCCTCTTTTAGAGAATGTAGTAAGAGATGAAATGGAGATGGCTACTATTATATACACTTCCGGAACTACTGGAGATCCGAAAGGAGTGATGCACAAATTTTATAATTTCAGTTTTGCAACTACAAATGCAGTAAACTCCTTACCTTTAAAAGATGAGTCCTTCTTTTCGTATTTACCTTTATGTCATATAGCAGAACGACTTCTAGTTCAAATGGGATCTATTTATACAGGTGGGAAAATTTCCTTTGCAGAAAGTTTATCTACTTTTGCTGATAACTTGTCCACTGCTTCACCATCTGTATTTCTAGGTGTTCCTAGGATTTGGACTAAATTCCAGCAAGGAATTTTATTAAAATTACCTCAGAAAAAATTGAATATTTTACTTTCTATTCCTTTTGTTTCTTCTTTAATAAAAAAGAAAATACAAAAAGGATTAGGCTTGAGTAAAGCTAGAAATATATTTACTGGTGCCGCTCCAACTCCCGCTCCGCTTATTAGGTGGTTTGCTCGTTTGGGAATTACTATACAAGAGGCTTATGCTATGACGGAAAATACTTGTTATTCGCATGTTAGTTTTAGGAATAATATTAAAATTGGTTCAGTAGGTCAGGCTTTACCTTTTTGTGATGTAAAACTATCGGAACAAAAAGAGATACTTATAAAACATGTTGCTTTGATGGATGGTTATTATAAGGAAGAGAAACAGACTTCTGAAACGATAAAGGAGGGTTGGTTATATACAGGAGATGAAGGAGAGATTGATGAAAATGGTTTTCTGACTATTACAGGTAGAGTGAAAGATATTTTCAAAACCTCTAAAGGGAAATATGTTGCTCCTTCTCCTATTGAAATGAAACTTTCTTCTAATAAAAATATAGAACAAGTTTGTGTGGTGGGAGTTGGACTTCCTCAACCTATTGCTTTAATTGTTCTTTCAGATAGAGGACAAAAAAAATCAAATGAAGATCTTATTAGAAGTTTGCAAACTTCATTGGAAGTAGTAAATCCAAAACTAGACATTCATGAAAAATTACACAATATAATTATTGTAAAAGGAGAATGGAGTGTTGAAAATAAGTTACTTACTCCAACTATGAAAATAAAGCGTAACTCAATAGAAAAATTATATAAGGTAAATTATGATCATTGGTACAACTCAGAAAGTTCGATAGTTTTTGCATAAATCAAATCTATTATTAAAAAATTATTTAGTTTTGTAAACTAAATTGAATTATGAAAGAAAAATCAATTAAAAATAAATTATATCATATAATTTTTGAAGCAGAAACTCAATCTGGTAAGTTATTTGATATTCTTCTATTAATCATTATTTCTTCATCAGTCTTATGTATTATCTTAGAGAGTGTTCAGATTATTAAATTAGAATATCTTTTTCTACTACAAACATTAGAATGGATTTTTACTATTATATTTACTATTGAATATTTAATAAGAATTTGGATTGTTAGGAAACCAATTAAATATATATTTTCTTTTATGGGATTAATAGATTTATTAGCTATTATCCCAACTTATTTAATGTTTATTGCTGATCTTCATCATTTAACTGTAATTCGTTCAATTAGATTAATTAGATTGTTTCGTGTTTTTCATTTATCACCTTATGTAAGAGGAGGTCAAACTATGTTAATTGCTTTGCGTAAATCTTTACCAAAAATAGTAGTATTTCTTATGTCTGTTGTTTTGTTAGTTATTGTTTTAGGAACAGTAATGTATATAATTGAAGGTCCCTCTGGAGCTAATACTAATGGTTTTGACGATATTCCCAATTCAATGTATTGGGCAATTATTACTTTGACTACTGTTGGTTATGGAGGTGTTGTTCCGTTTACTGTTTTAGGAAAAATCCTTGCTTCAATTATTATGATTCTTGGATACGGTATTATTGCAGTTCCTACTGGTATAGTTTCAGTATCTATGGTTAAAAATAATGATAACATAACAACCATTACATGTTCTAATTGTTTACATGAAGGTCATAGAATTGATTCTGATTTTTGCAATAAATGTGGAAAAGATTTAAATAGTTAATTATTATCTATCTCAGATAATTGAGTTTTAATAAACTCTGATAATTCCTTAACATAGTTTACAGAAAAATCAAATTGTATTCCTGCAGTTTCATAAATCTCCCCAATTGATTTGGTATAACCTAGTTTCAGAGCTTTCGTGTAGTTGTCTAAAGCTACCTCTCCCTTTAGGATATATTCTCTCCACATTGCGATAGCACCAAGTTGAGCCATTCCGTATTCAATGTAGTAAAAAGGTACTTCATATAAATGAAGTTGTTTTTGCCATTGATTTGCTAATGAATCTTCCTGTCCTTGCCAGTTAACAACTGGGTTTCCTAATTCAGAAGATATCTCCATCCATTGTTCTCTTCTTTGTTCTGCTGTATGATCTGTTGTATAAATCCAATGTTGAAATTTATCAATTGCTGCAATCCAGGGTAATCCTTCAAGTGCTTTTTCTAGTTGTTCTCTTTTAGCTCTTTTTAAATCTTCTTTATTATCGTAAAAAACATCCCAATGTTTCATACTTAAAAGTTCCATACTCATAGATGCAAGTTCTGCAACTTCTGATGGGGTGCTTTTAAATTCGGTCATGGATAAATCTCTACTTAAAAAAGAATGTACTGCATGTCCTCCTTCATGAACCATTGTTACTACATCTCTTTGAGATCCTACTGCATTCATGTAAATAAATGGGACTCCAATTTCGTAAAGTGGATACATGAATCCTCCAGGAGCTTTCCCGTTTTTAGATTCTAAGTCCAGGTGTTTCATCTCTTTCATTGTAGATAAACATTCCCCAAAATAAGGCCTTAGTCTGTTAAAACATTCTATAGATTTATCAGTTAAAATATCTCCTCCTTCAAATGGTTTTAAAGATTCTTTTCCATTTGCATCTACTAAAGTATCCCATGCTTTGTAGTTTTCTAACCCTAATTTTTCTTTTCTCTTTTCTTCAAAAGAAGTGATAATAGGAACTATCTCTTGTTCAATTGCAGTGTGAAAACTGTAACAATCTGTAGCGGTGTAGTCAAATCTTCCTAAAGCAGCAAACATGTAATCTCTGTAGTTTCTGTATCCTGCATTTTTCGCTATTTCTTGTCTTAGTGTAATTAATTCATCAAAAAGAACATCTAATTTTTCTTTATCTTCTAATCTTCTTTGAGATATTTTATGATAAACTTCTTCTCTTTTTTCTCTGTTTGTATCTTTTAAGAATTGTGCTGCTTTTTGCATTGTTACTGTTTCTCCATCTACCTCAATGCTCATTTTTGCAGAAATTGCTCCGTATTCTTGTTGTTTTGTTTCCATCTCTGTGTATAGAGGGATGTTGTCTTCTCTGAATATTTCGATTGATTTTTTCACTCCTCTTAAGTAGATTTTGTACTTGTCGGAATCTAATTCATTTAGAAAAGTATTTTCAACTAATTTTACATTTAGTTGATGAGAATAAGGTGCCATTTTAGGAGATATTTCTTTAATCCAAAATGTAAACCTATCTCCTAATTTTTTATCTGTAGTGTCAATGTTCATTTTGATGTATCTCCATGCCATATCTTCTTCTAAAACAGCTTCTAGTTCCGATCTGTCTAACATCCATATTTCTAGATTTTTTGCGGATAGTATTTCTCTATTTAATAAACTTTCAAATAATGGTTCAATTTTAATCCACGAATCAATTATTAAATCTTCAGGAACAAATTTTCTTGTTGGTCTTGTTGGTATGTTTATTGAGTTATTCATTCTCTTTTTTTGCTTTTGTTTTTTTCTTTTTCTTTGGTTTTTCTTCTTTAGGAAGTTCCACAAGTCCAGCCTTTTGTAATGCATTATACCATTGTATTACCTTTTTTATATCTGAAATATAAACTCTATCTTCATCATATTCTGGTAATATTTCTCTAAAATAGTTTTCAAGTTCTTCCTTTGATGATTTGTGGGAAAGACATGCTTTACAATCTTCTTTTTTTGCAATGTTTGTAAAGATGTCTATTAATGCAAGTGTGTCTTCATAAGTGTAAATACCAATTTCTTCTAGAGAATTTGCTTGTGAATGACTATAAACAGGTGTTCTTTTTTTATCGGTTAAAGATTCTACAATAACGGAGTTTTTTGCTTGACTAATAATTCTATGTAATCCTGCTTTTCCTGATACATTTATGATTCCTTTTATATTCATTTTATATTCCTTTTATATTCCTTTTATTTTTTTTAGGTCCGCAAATTTACATTTTTTAATAGAAAGAAACTTAGATATATAACTGAAATAATTATTGTATTTTTGAAATCAGAAAAATTATGTTTTTATCCAAATTAAAAAATAAAAAAGAGGTTATTTCATGGTCGTTATACGATTTTGCAAACCAGCCATTTACTACTATTATAGTTACCTTTGTGTATGGAGCTTTTTTTACAGAGTACATTGCTAATGATAAGCAAACAGGCACTTTACTTTGGTCATCTGCTATTGCTATTACAGCAGTTGTTGTTTCTGTACTATCTCCTATATTAGGAGCCTTAGCTGATAAAGGTGGGTATAGAAAGTTGTTTTTAATGTTTTTTACTTGGGTTTGTGCTATTTTTTCTATTCTCCTTTATTTTCCTGTAGCAGGAGATGTTTATTTTGCTTTATCATTATTTGTTGTTGCAAATGTTGCATTCGAAATGGGTAGCGTATTTTGTAATTCTTACCTACCAGATATTTCTAAAGAAGATAATATTGGTAAAATTTCTGGTTTCGGATGGGGATTAGGTTTTGTGGGTGGTTTATCTGCTTTGTTTCTGTCTTTACATTTGTTTCCAACTTTGGATTCTGAGGGGATTAGGAGAATAAATATTTTAGTTGGAGTTTGGTTCTTAATTTTTAGTATTCCTACTTTTTTGTTTGTCAAGGATAGAAAAAGTGAAAAGTTACAGAAAAGGCATATTATTAATTCTTTCAAATCTTTAAAAAACACATTTAATGAAGTTGTAAAGTATAAAACAATATTAAATTTTTTAGTTGCCAGATTGTTCTTTAATGATGGATTAGTTACTATATTTTCTTTAGGAGGTATTTATGCTATGGGTACATTAAATTTCTCTTTTGACGAGGTTCTGATTTTAGGTATTGTTCTGAATGTTGCAGCAGGAATTGGATCCTTTGTATTTGGTTATTTAGAAGATGAAATAGGAGTAAAAAATGTAATTAACATTTCACTTTTGGTCTTAATTTTTTCTACTCTTTTAGCTTATTTTGCTCCAGAAACATCAAATCCTAAACAAATGTTTTGGGTGGCAGGAGTTTTTATTGGATTGATGGTGGGGCCTAATCAGTCTTGTAGTAGGTCTTTAATGGCACAACTAATTCCTAGCAAAAAACAAAATGAATTTTTCGGATTTTTTGCTCTTACAGGAAAAGCAACTTCTTTTTTAGGTCCTTTACTTTTTGGTATTATTGCAAAGTTTTATAGTCAGCAATTGGCACTTTGGGTAGTAATATTGTTTTTTATTATTGGTTTATTTTTATTCAACAGAATCAATTTTAAACAAGAATAATTCTTATTTTTGAACAATGAAAAATTATTTTTTAATATTTATTATGTTTCTTTCTGTTTTGTCTTTTTCTCAAGAAAAATTTATTACAAGAAATGGGAAAGTTACTTTTAATGCCTCTACTCCGTTAGAAGTTATTGCTCCTGTTAATAATTATGTTTCTTGTATTTTAGATACTGAAAATGGAAACCTTGTTTTTCAACTGAAAATGATTTCTTTTAAGTTTGAAAAAGCTTTAATGGAGGAACATTTTAATGAAAAATATGTAGAATCAGATAAATTTCCTAAGTCTACTTTTGTAGGTCAAATTCAAAATTGGGATGATTTTACTTGGAATGGAATAGAACAAGATGTTGTTGTAAAAGGAAAAATAACTATGCATGGAATTGAAAAAGAAATAATAGTAAAAGGGGTGATTGAAACTAGTAAGTCTACTATTTCTCTAAGTTCCTCATTTGATATAATTATCTTAGATTTTGGAATTAAAATTCCTAGATTAGTAAGAGATAAAATATCAGAAACTGTAAAAGTAGAGGTAAATGTAACCTTAATACAAAAGTAAAATGAACAGAATTATTGTGTTTTTGAGTTGTATCTGTTTCTCTTTTTCTTCTTTTTCTCAAGAGGATTTACTCTCTTTTTTGAATGATGATAATGAAAATGTACTGACTTTTTCTATATTTAAATCTACTAAAATTATTAATCTTCAGTCTGTAGAGCAGACTAATAAAAACGAACTTAATTTTGTTATTTCTCATAGATTTGGAGCTCTAAATTCAGGCATAGAAAACTTATATGGTTTAGATTATGGAAGTATCAGAATGAGTTTTGATTATGGGATTACAGATGATATTACAGTGGGTCTTGCTAGAAGTTCATCCTATAAAGTGATTGACGCTTCCGTAAAAGGAAGATTAATAACTCAGGGTAAAAATAATTTCCCATTTACCATTGCAATGTATTCTGCTGTTTTTTACGATACACTTTCTTCCTTATTGGCAACTGAAGATATGTTGAAAAATGATTTTAGTTTTACTCATCAACTTATGATTGCTAGAAAGGTTAATTCCAATTTATCGTTGCAAATATCGCCTTCACTGACATCTTATAATTTTCTTTCCCCATACCCATGGTCACTTTTAGTAAATGAAAAAATGTATTCCTTAGGAATTGGAGGGAGATATAAGGTAAGTAGATCTGTTTCTTTAAATTCAGAATGGATTCCGATATTTATGACGAACTCTAATGTGATTCATCCTTTTAAGAATAAAGATTTTATTAATTCTTTTTCAGTAGGTTGCGACATTGAAACCGGAGGTCATGTTTTTCAGTTATTTTTAACAAATTCAGAAACTATGTTTGAAAGAGGTTTTTTAAATGAAACCTTAGGAAGCTGGAAGTCTGGAGGTGTTCACTTTGGTTTTAATATTAGTAGACCCTTTAACTTTAATTAAAATGATAAAAAAAATCATTATTGTATGTATTTTTATTCTACTTTCCTGCATTGGGATTTATGTATATGTTACAAAACCAGCAACCGATTATTTCACACTTAAATCAGAAGAAACCTTTGATAGTACTTCTCAATTTGTTGATGTTAAGGAAGATTATCTTTCAAAAATAGTGGTGATAACAGGGGTAGTTACAAAGATTGATCCTGTTTCTCCTTTTGTAAGTATTACCTTAGATTCTTCTTTTGTATTTTCTTTTGAAATGACTAAAACAGAAAAGAACTTTTTTTTAGGAGAGAAGATAAAAGTAAAATCTAGGTTTGTAGGTTTTGACGATTTATTTGAAGAGTACTCTTTTACAGATTGTAATATTTTAGATTAATAATTCTTTGTTTTTTCTTGCTAAATAGATGTATATTTCTAATTTTGCATTGTGAATAATATGAAATACGATATTTCGGTAATTGGTGGTGGTATTGTAGGACTTGCTTCTGCTTATAAACTGCAATTAATCTATCCGAAACTAAATATAATAGTTATTGAGAAAGAAAAGGAATTAGCTTTTCATCAAACAGGTAGAAATTCAGGTGTAATCCATTCCGGCTTGTACTATAAACCAGGATCTTTTCGTGCAAATAATTGTGTAGAAGGAAGAAAACAATTAGTTGATTTTGCAGTAAAGTATAATATTGACCATGATGTTTGTGGGAAAATAGTACTTGCTACCAATAAAATAGAACAAGATAGACTTCCGTTTTTAAAAGAGAATGGCGAAAAAAATCGGCTAAAGGGTTTAGAGATAATTGACATGAAAAAGGTGAAGGTGATAGAACCTTTTGCTGAAGGAGTAGAGGCGTTATGGGTTCCGGAAGCAGGGATTATTGACTATAAAGGAGTTACTAATAAATTAGCAGAATTAATAAAACAAATTAACCCTAATAGTACTATTTTAACAGATTGTGAACTTATTTCTGTTGAAAACGAGATTTTAAAAACCTCAAAAGGAAATATTAAATCTTCTCATTCTGTATTCTGTGGAGGCTTATTCTCTGACCGATTAGCAAAAAAGGATAAGATGAAATTGAAGATGAAAATTGTTGGGTTTAGAGGAGACTATTATGACTTAGAAGATCATGCTAAAAATAAGATAAATAATCTGATATACCCAGTTCCTAATCCGGAATTTCCGTTTCTAGGAGTTCATTTTACTCGTATGACTGATGGTAGAATTGAGTGTGGTCCGAATGCAGTATTTACCTTTAAAAGGGAGGGTTATGGTAAGACTGATTTTAACCTTATTGACACCTTAGATGCTCTTACATTTTCGGGTACTTGGAAATTGTTCATAAATCATTGGAGATTCGGACTTAATGAATACAGGAGGGCGTTCTCAAAAAGATTATTTTTGAAAGAATTAAATAAAATGCTTCCTTCTATAAAAATGAGCGATATTAAAGTAGGTAGATCTGGGGTGAGAGCTATGGCTTTAGGTAATGATGGAGAGGTAATTGATGACTTTAAAATTGTTGAAAATGATAGAAATATACATGTCTTAAATGCTCCTTCTCCTGCAGCTACTGCTTGTTTGTCTATAGCGGATGAAATAGTTAAACATGCTTCAAGAAGTTTTAAATTAAAAAAATAAAAATGTTAAAGTTTTTCGGAATATCAAAAAAAGAAAAAATCACAGTAAAAGATACTGCGAATATTTTTTCTATTGCTTTAAATAAAGTAGTGAATGACGGTTTTCCTGAGATACAAACTTTTTTAAATAAGAATAATAACTTAGATAAAAGTCCTAACATTAAAGATGAAGATGTGAAATGGTTTCGTCTGATTGTTTTTGCAGCTAATTTACATTTACTTTCTACAAAATTTGAGGAGGAACAGTCCGTAGAGTTAAGAAGTAATGTTATTGATAATCTTCTCCCTTATTTAGATGATGATAATGAAATATCAATGGATTTGTTTTTAAATTATGAGACTTACTTTAATGATATTTTAGCAAAACAAATAGATCCTATAGAGACTATGGCGGTTGCGGTTTTCGATAAATATAAAATTAATGAATGCCAATCTGAGTTACTTAAAAGAAGAAATGAACCCAATCCTGTTTTGTTTAATGAATTAAGAAAATACCTTAGTCATTTTATTTGGAATTGGGAGGAGTTTCTAGAAAACTGTAGAGTAACTTCCTAAATACCGGTGTAGTTAAAAGGACTAATTTGTCTTAACTCTTCTTTTATTTCATTACTAACCTCTAGTCCACTTATAAACTCAGATAAACTTTCTTTATTTATTACAGAGTTTGTTCTAGTTAAATCCTTTAGTGCTTCATACGGATTTGGATAGGATTCTCTTCTTAATATAGTTTGAATTGCTTCTGCACATACGGCCCAATTATTATCCAAATCTTTAATTAGTTTCTCTTCATTTAGCACTAATTTCCCTAGTCCTTTGTTTAAAGAAGAAAATGCAATTAAATTATGAGAAAATGGAACTCCAATATTTCTTAATACTGTTGAATCTGTAAGGTCTCTTTGTAGTCTGGAAATTGGTAATTTCCCTGATAAAAATTCATAAATAGCATTTCCCATTCCTAAATTACCTTCTGCATTCTCAAAATCAATAGGGTTTACTTTATGTGGCATGGCAGAAGATCCAACTTCTCCTTTTTTTATAGATTGTTTGAAATAATCCATGCTTACATAAGTCCAAATATCTCTAGATAAATCAATTAGGATATTATTGATTCTTTTAATACAATCCATAAGTGCTGATAAATTATCGTAGTGTTCTATTTGGGTTGTAGTTTGTTGTCTAATTAATCCTAAATTTCGTTCCACAAAATTATTTGCAAATCTTTTCCAATCCTGATTTGGGTAAGCAACATGGTGTGCGTTAAAATTACCTGTTGCTCCACCAAATTTTGCAGAAAAAGGAATGTTAGTCATTAAATTAATTTGATTTTCTATTCTTTCTACAAATACAAAAAATTCTTTTCCTAATTTTGTAGGTGAAGCTGCTTGTCCGTGTGTTCTTGCAAGCATTGGTATTTCTTCCCAGTCTGTTGAAAGTTGTTTTAATTTATCTAAAACGGAAGTTAGTTCAGGAAAGAAAACATCTGTAAATGCGTCTTTTATAGAAAGGGGAACTGCTGTATTATTGATGTCCTGAGATGTAAGTCCGAAATGAATAAACTCTTTGTATTTAGATAGTCCCAACTTATCAAATTCTTCTTTTATTAAGTATTCTACTGCCTTTACATCATGATTTGTTACACTTTCAATGTCTTTAATTCTTTTTGCTGAATCAATAGAGAAGTTTTGATATAGATTTCTTAAGTCCTGAAACTTATCTGTTGGGAAATTTTTTAATTGAGCAAGTGGTAATTCGCACAAACTAATAAAGTATTCTACCTCTACTTGAATTCTGTATTTTATTAATGCAGATTCAGAAAAGTATTGTTGTAGTTTTTCTGTTTTAGAAGTATATCTTCCGTCAATTGGAGATATTGCTGTTAGTGCGTTTAATGACATGTTAGTTGGTTTAAAAATAAGTGTGCAAAATTACAAAATTAGAATAAGAAGATTGTTGTATTGTAATGTTATTTATTACTTTTGATTTATGGAATTACTATTAATATGTATTGTTTTATTTCTTCTAATTATAGGTGTAATTGGGAGTTTTACTCCTGTAATTCCTGGTCCTACTATTTCATTTCTTGGTTTATTAGTTTCTAATTTTTATATTCATCAAGTAGAAGATGAAAACTTTTTATGGTTAATGGCTTTTGTAGTAGTTGCTGTTACTGTGTTAGATTTATGGGTTCAGATTTATGGAGTGAAAAAATTTGGTGGTGGAAAATTAGCGGTGAGAGGGTCTGTTATTGGTTTAATTTTAGGAATTATCTTCATACCAATAATAGGTATAATTATTGGTCCTTTCTTTGGTGCTTTTGTTGGTTCTAAAATGGAGAATATGGATGTAGGTACCTCCATTAAAATTGCCTTAGGAACGATTGCTGGTTTTTTGGTAGGTACAATGTTGAAATTATCTGTTAGTTTATATATTATATATATTATTTTTCAAACATTTCCTTCTTTATGATAAAATACAAAATATCTGCCGTTTCTTACTTAAATACAATTCCATTTATCTATGGAATAAATCAGTCCGATTTGGGAGATAAAATAGAACTTAGTTTAGATTACCCTTCTGTTTGTGCTCAAAAACTAATTGAAAATAAAGTAGACATTGCATTAGTTCCTATTGTAGTTTTAAAGGAGAACCCTCAGTTTACTATTATATCCAGTTTTTGCATAGGTGCTAAAGGAAAAGTAGATACAGTTTGTTTGTATTCTGATGTTCCTTTATTGGAAATAGAAGAAATATATTTAGATTACCAATCCCGAACTTCAGTAGAACTTTTGAAAATATTATGCAGAGAACATTGGAATGTTTCTCCTAAATTTATTTCTTCTTCTGAAGGGTTTGAAAATAAGGTAGAAGGAAAAACAGCCGCACTGATAATAGGAGATAGGGCTTTTTCTGCAAATGGGAATTATAAATTTGTGTTCGACTTATCTGAAAGTTGGAACGAAATGACAGGACTTCCTTTTGTGTTTGCTTGTTGGGTCTCGAACAAAAAAATTGAAGACGATTTTATTTCTGAGTTTAATGCATCTTTAAAAACAGGAGTTAAAAATAGGGTTAAAGCTATTGAAAAGGAATCAATAAATTATCCTCACTGTTTAAATCCAGTAGAGTATTTAAACCATAAAATTTCTTATAATTTGGATTCCGAGAAAAGAAGAGGGATGGATCTTTTTTTGAGGGAGGTAACTCTAAATAAGCAGTGAAAATCGTTATTTAGCTTTTTTTAGTCTCTTTTCTGCTTTCTTTTCTTTTGCTGTTTTAGTAGCTACTTTCTTTACGTTTTTTTTTGAATCTTGTCCTTTTCCCATAATATTATTTTTTATTTATTTACTTTTTGTAAGAATACAACATTTTTTTGATATTATAAGTATCTTACTCCTTAATTGCTTTTTGATATAGTTGATCAATTAGGTTCTCTAAATTTTTTAGAGCTTCTGGAGCTCCAATATGATCTCTTATTCTTTTGTCTTTAATTTGTATAAATGTTGTCGGTAAGTCACTAATAGGTTCACTGTATTCCTCTTTCATTTTCTCAAATTTAATTGATTCAGCTTGTGTTAAAATTAAGTTTATCTGAGTTTCAGATAGATTAAATATTCTAATGCCTATATTTTCAACAAATTGTGTTCCGGTATAAAGACCACTACCATCACTATAAACTTCAATTTTATAAATTGGACAGGTGCCATAACAAGCTCCTCTTTGTAAAGAAACAATTAGATCTTTTGATTCTGAAAATGAAAAAATATTTGATTTATTTTTAAATGTTGCACAAGAGGAAATAGAAAACAGCAATACTATAAATAGTAATCGTCTCATTATTTTTTCTTTTTGTTCTTAATATTTTTCTCTTGATTTTTTTGCATTTCTTCTAACTTCTTTTGGAATTTAGATTTTTTCTTAGCCGGTTTCTTTTTGTTGGCTTCAATTTGTGCAAGTAAAGCATTGTCATCTACAAATTTTCTCATAAAGTACATCTGACTAAATGTAAATACATTGGCTAGGAAATAGTAATAAGATAATGCAGAGGCATAATTATTGAAGAACCCTAAGAACATAATTGGCATTAAATACATCATCCATTTCATTCCAGGCATTTGGTTTGTAGTCATTTGACTATTCATATGCGTGTAAATAAGTGTAGAAACCGTCATCAGTAAAGTAAATAAACTAATATGATCTCCATACATTGGAATATTAAAACCTAGGTCGTAAACAGAATCGAAAGCAGATAAATCATCCGCCCAAAGGAAAGCGTTTTGCCTTAAGTCCATTGATGCTGGGAAGAATCTAAACATTGCAATTAATATAGGAAACTGAAATAGCATAGGTAAGCACCCCCCCATAGGGTTTACTCCTGCCTTTCGGTATAATCCCATTGTTTCCTTCTGAGACTTCATTGGGTCTTTCTCTTTATGTTTTTCTGTAATCTTATCAATTTCAGGTTTCAATACCTTCATTTTTGCTTGAGATAAATAAGATTTATATGTAAATGGAGCAAGAGATATTTTAATGATTAATGTTAATAATAGAATAATTAATCCGAAACTAGAAATTCCAGAAGTATTTTGAAGAAAGTCAAAAATGTTAATTATTATTACTCTATTTACCCATCCAAATATTCCCCATCCAAGTGGGATTATGTTCTCTAATTCGGTATTATAACTTTTTAATTTATTATAGTCATTGTCTCCAAAATAGATACTGTAGTTGTTCTCTCCTTCTTCTAACTCTGTTCTTAAAGAAAGTGTTTTTATGTATTCATCCTCTTCATTAACATTTATCTGAAATTCGGTATTGTTATTGAAATTATTTTTTTTTGATGTAATTATAGTACTGAAGAATTGTTGTTTAAATGCAATCCAACTTAATTCTGTATTAAAAGCATTTACTTCAAATTTATCATTATCCCAAGTATAGTCTACATCTTTAGAATAGCTTTCTTGGTAGTAAAACCCAGTGTATTCTTTCTGATTGTCTTTTGATTTTTCAGTTTGTGGTGTAGCTATAGTCCAAACTAATTCTGGGTTATTTATACCCTCTGAATTTATAGTAAAATCTGCAAAGTTTGTATTATCTTCTAAGGTGTATGTATATTCTATAAAGGCATTATTTTCATAATCCTTTCTGAAGGTAATTGAGTTGTTGTTTTCAGATACAGAAAAGAATTCATTAGTGGATATTCCTCTATCTGCTGTAATGGTGAAGTCAGAATTTTTATTGTTAAATATTTCAACATCTTTACTTTGGTAGCTGTTGTCATCTAAATTTTTTCTGTACTCATCATAAGTGTAAAATCCTTTTACAATTGCGGATTTTATTTCTCCTTTTTTATTACTGAAGATAAGTTTTATCTTATCATTTTCTAAAATATAATCTTGTTCTACAAGAGTTTCAGTAGTTTCAATAGATTCTTCAGTGCTATTTGAGATAGTAGTTTCTGTTACAGTATTACTGTTTTCAGAATTATGAATTGTTTCTGTGTTTTCATTTTCAGATATTTCTTCCGCATTGTTAAACACAAATACATTAAAAATAATTAAAATAGCTGCCATTAAAATCAGTCCCGTAAATGAACTTTTGTCATTCTGTTTCATTGTTTTTTATTTTTTGTTTTGTAAACAAGCATTAATAAACCCTACAAATAAAGGGTGTGGGTTGGAAACTGTACTTTTATATTCTGGGTGAAATTGAACTCCAACAAACCAAGGGTGTGTAGGTATCTCTACAACTTCTACTAAATTATTTTCCTTATTTTTTCCTGTTGCAATCATTCCTGCAGTTTCAAATTCATTCAGATATTCATTATTAAATTCAAATCTGTGTCTGTGTCTTTCTTTTATGTCTTCTTTTAGGTAAGAATTATAAGCCTTACTATCTTTTGTAAGGTTGCAGTCGTAAGTTCCAAGTCTCATAGTTCCCCCTTTTTGAGTAATTTCTTTTTGTTGTTCCATTAAGTTGATAACCGGTGCAGAACTTTCCTCATTCATTTCTGTAGAGTTGGCATCTGTATGTCCTAGTACATTTCTGGCGTATTCAATAACAGCAGATTGCATTCCTAAACAAATTCCTAAAAACGGTATGTTGTTTTCTCTTACAAATTGAATGGCATCAATTTTTCCATTCATTCCTCTATCTCCAAATCCTGGTGCTACTAAAAGTCCATCTTTATCAGAAAGTAAAGAAGATGCGTTTTCTTTGTTAATTTCTTCAGCATGTATCCATTCTACATTTACTTTGCATTCGTTTTCTACTCCTGCATGTATTATGGATTCCGAAATAGATTTATAAGCGTCTTGTAATTCAACATATTTTCCAACTAAGACAATGTTAATTTCTCTACTTGGGTTTTGTAATTTATCTAAAAATGTTTGCCATTTTTTTAATTCTACTTCTGTATTATCTTCTAGTCCTAGTTTTCTTAATACCACTTTATCCAAACCTTCTTTTTGCATTAATAAAGGTACTTCATAAATAGTGTTTGCGTCAATAGATTCAATAACAGAGTCGTTTTCCACATTACAGAATCTAGCTATTTTTCTTTTAATATCAGAATTTAAATGGTGTTCAGTTCTGCAAACTAATATGTCTGGTTGTATTCCTGATTCTAAAAGTGTTTTTACAGAATGTTGTGTTGGTTTTGTTTTTAACTCTTTTGCTGCCGTTAGGTAAGGTATGAGAGTTAGATGTATAAATAGTGCGTCATCATTCAGTTCCCATTTTAATTGTCTTACTGCTTCAATATAAGGTAAAGATTCAATATCTCCAACTGTACCTCCAATCTCAGTAATGATAAAGTCGTATTTTTTAATTTGTTCTAAAAGTTTAATTCTTCTTTTTATCTCATCAGTAATATGAGGGATGATTTGTATTGTTTTACCTAAGTAATCTCCATTTCTCTCTTTATTTATTACTGTTTGGTATATTCTACCAGTGGTAACATTATTAGCTTGAGAAGTTTTGTTGTCCAAAAATCTCTCATAATGACCTAAGTCTAAATCTGTTTCGGCTCCATCATCTGTTACATAACATTCTCCATGTTCGTAAGGATTCATTGTTCCTGGATCAATATTAATGTAGGGGTCTAATTTTTGAATAGTTACAGAATATCCTCTAGCGGTAAGTAATTTACCAAGTGATGCTGCAATTATACCTTTTCCTAGAGAAGATGTAACTCCACCCGTAACAAATATGTATTTTATAGGAGATTTGCTCAATGTTTTATTTTTTGATTACGGTGTGCAAAATTAAGCAAAATACTTCTGCTTATTATATCATTTTGCTATTAAACCATATTTTTTTTAAGAAGTTGTTTTTAGAATCTTAAACTTATACCTCCACTAGGTAGTAGAGGAAGTTGATTTACTCTTTTATATTCAATCCTATCAAAGTAGAATATATTTTCTCTGTTGTAGGCGTTAGTAACCGAAACAGTCATTTCTAAAATAGTTGTTTTAGAAAATTCAATTGTTTTAGAAAGAGATATATCTAATCTGTGATAATAGGGTAATCTTCCCTCGTTCAGATCTCCATATACGACTCCCAAATCTCCGTTTGTAGATGTATATGTTGAATTTATTCCATCTGAAAAAGTTAAGTTTTCATAAAAACCTTCTGTTTGTGTAAATGGAAATCCAGATCCTAAATTCCAACGAGCATCTGCTTTCCAACTATTTTTATTTCCAAATTTATAACTACTTACTAAATTTACATTATGTCTTCTGTCAAAATGAGGGAAGTATTCATTTTCTCTTTCCGTTCTTTTTACCATTCCTAATGAGTAAACGGTCCAAATGTAAAGTCTTTTACCCTTGTATTTCAAAAGAAAGTCAACTCCTTTTGCTAGTCCTCTTTCTACGACATATTCATTATCGTAGTTAGAAGTCATTGATCTGTTTATATTTGTAAGTTGAGTAAAATCTTTAATATATCCTTCAATTTGTAAATCCATTTTTAGGTTGATGTCGTACTCCCCTCCTAAAATAAAATGTCTAGCTAATTGAATCTGACCTTTATATTCTTCTCCATTTTCATCTAATGGTAAGTTTGCAGGGCTTGATAAAAATCCATAAAATAAATTTACAACATCTCTATCAGAAACTGTACTCATAATATTTTGAGAATATAATCCTGTAGATAGTTTTAGTCTTAATACATCTGTAGCTAAATATTTTATTCCTAATCTAGGTTCAGGTGAAAATCCTAGCGTATATTTCTGTATTCTAAATCCTGGTTCTAAAATTATTTTATCTGCATTGTACTGGTAATTTACATAAGCAGAAAATTCAGATGTATTTTCGTTAAGTTCAATTTTAGAATTTACAGAATTATATGTTTTATATTTTGTTGAGAAGCTGTAAACATCAAAACCGTATTTTGTTTTACCATTTGTTTGAAATGAGGTAAGGTCAAATCCCATATTTCCACCAGAAATTTCACTTTCTCTTAGAGGAGAGTCTCCTTCTTTTAAAGAGATGTAATATTCTGAATACGCAAAATTTCCTTCAATTAATACTGGAGAATTTCCAGGAATCAACAAAAAATCAGAACCAATACCGTTAGATGTCCATTGAAGGTCAGATACTCCTTGATAATTTACTTGATCTTGAAAGTTAAATCCGAAAAAATTTGCTTTACTTCCGTTATTTGCCCTAAAAGTTAATTTACCATATAAATCTGTGTAAGAATATGGCATTGGGAAATTGTAAATTAAATTAGAAGTTTTATCTAGGTAAGAAGTTTTCCCGGAGAATAGAAAAGAGGAGTTTCTATTTTTGCTAAACGGCCCTTCTAATAAAAGTTTACTACCGAATGTGTTAGAAGAAATTTTACCTTGTACTCTCTTTCTATTTCCTTCTTTCGTTTTTATATCCATTATAGAAGAAACTCTACCTCCGTATTCAGCAGAGAATCCTCCTGTATAAACATCTGTAGTTTTAATGATGTCTGCATCAAAAACAGAGAACAAACCAATAGAGTGAAATGGGCTGTAGATAGTCATTCCATCTAGTAATACTTTGTTTTGTACAGGCGAACCACCTCTAATATAAAGTTGTCCACCTTGATCTCCAGTAAAAATAACTCCCGGTACAATTTGCATGTATTGAGCTAAATCCGCTTCTCCTCCAATAGTTGGCACTAAATTTAAATCTTCATTTGTAATTTTTATAGATCCTACTTTTACATCTGTTTTCATTTCCTGTCTTTCGGCAGAAATCTCTACTTCATCTATATTGACAGTTGATTTTTCTAATTCTAATTTAACAGTAAGTAGTTGTCCTGTTTTTAGGTTCACTTTTTTAGTAAGTTTTTTATAACCTACATAAGTTACTACTAAAGTATGTTCTCCACTTTGTATTTTTGATAAAGTGTACATTCCATTTAGGTCTGTTTGAGTTCCGTAACTAGTCCCCTCAATACTTACATTGCAAAACATAATAGGTTCCTCAGTTTCTTTGTCAGATACAAAACCTCTGATAGTTCCTTTTTGAGAAAAAACATTTAGACTTAAAGAAAGTCCTAAAAATAGAAATATAATTTTTTTACTCATATAAAATAAATGTTCGCAAATATAGTTAGTTAGCATAGTTGAAGGGGGTGTTTAGTGTAATATCTTAAAAGTTAGCTCTTTCAATAATTCTCCTTCTGGGGTAGAAGGATTTCCGATTCCTTTACTTTTTAAGTCATTCTCTTTTAAATAAGTAAATATTTTAAATAATTTACCCATAGAATAGTTTTTGGATGCAGTTTGATACTGACTTATGAAAAAAGGATTAACTCCTAGTTGGGAAGCTGCATTTTTATTACTTTTATCTTTTAAATTCTGATAAATCATTATTTTCTGAAAATAAGAAAATAAAGAGGATATAGTAAGTACAAAAGGGTGGTTTTTTGGGTTTTCAGTAAAATGTTTAATTATCCTGTTTGCTTTTAAAATGTCTTTTGTTCCTAATGCGTTTTGTAATTCGAAAATATTAAAATCTTTACTTATTCCAATATTTTCTTCAATAATTTTTGGTGTTATGGATTCTCCTTTTTCTAAATTAAGAATTAACTTACTTAGTTCGTTATTTATTTTAGATAGATCAGCACCCAAATATTCAGTTAGTATTCTACAAGATTTATCATCAATAGAAAATCCTAAATCTTTTATATGAACTTTGATCCAACTAGGAACTTGATTGTCGTATAATTTTTTACTAACAAATAAAACAGATTTTTTAGATAGGTTTTTCCCAAATGATTTTCTTTTATCTATTTTTTTATATTTATAGCAAATAACTAAAATAGTAGAAGGTGAGGGTAGATCTAAATAGGACTCAAGTTTCTCTATAGTTCGGATGTCTTGTGCTTCTTTTACAATTACAACTCTGTATTCTGATCCGAATGGAAATTGTTTTGCCTCCGAAATGATTGTTGAAACATCAATATCTTTACCATAAAGTGTAGTTTGATTAAATTCTTTTTCTTCCTTAGAAAGAATATTTTCACTAATGTGTTCAGAGATTTTATCAATGTAAAATGTTTCTTCTCCCATTAAAAAATAGACTGGACTAAAAACTTTATTGTCTATTTGTTGTATGATGTCCTGATATTTCATTTAATTTGAAGTGTGAAAAAATTACCGATTTTAAGTCTGCCAATTTACAAACTCAAAATGAAAAGTGATGGAGAAAAAACATATATTTTTGATGTGGTAAGAAAAAAATACTTACTACTAACTAATGAAGAATGGGTGAGGCAAAATTTCATTCATTATCTGAATAAGGAAAAAAAATATCCTTTGGGTTTAATGGGAGTGGAACAAATGGTGAAATACAACTCCTTAAAAACTAGGGCTGATATTGTGATGTATAACACATTAGGAAAAGCGCATATTATTGTTGAGTGTAAAGCTCCGGATGTGAAAATAACGCAAGATACTTTTAATCAAATTGCAAAATATAATTCTCAATTAAAAGTAAAATACCTTCTGGTTACTAATGGAATGAATCACTATTGTTGCAAAATGGATTACGAAAGAAATAGGATTGCTTTTTTAGAAGAAATACCTAGTTATTAGTATGTTGCATTTGCATGGCTACACCAAACACTAAACCAAGACATATTCCTAAACCTAGATTGCCGAAAACCACTCCAAATGCTATACGCAAGCATAATCTAATTTTTAATATAATATTCAGATTATTTTTTCATTGAATAAAAGATATGTATTTTTTCATTTTTTTAGCAGGATTTTTTTATTTAAAATTCGGATTATTAGATGGATAGTATTCCTTACTTTCGCGAACTGAAAAATAAAAAAATATATGAAATCAACATTTAAATTTATTACATCTAGCCAAGGGAATGTAAAAGATGATATTTTATCTGGATTAACGGTAGCTTTGGCTTTAGTTCCGGAAGCGGTTGCCTTTGCTTTTGTAGCAGGAATTTCTCCTATTATAGGTTTGTATGGTGCTTTTATGATGGGATTAGTTACCGCTATTTTTGGTGGTAGACCCGGAATGATATCTGGTGCAACTGGAGCTTTAGCAGTAGTTATGGTGCATTTAATAAAAGAAGGTAATGATATGGGAGATGGTTTAGGTTTGCAGTTCCTGTTTGCTACTTTAATACTTGCTGGTTTGTTTCAAGTTTTTGCAGGAGTGCTAAAAATGGGAAAATTTGTGAGAATGATACCTCATTCGGTTATGATGGGTTTTGTAAACGGATTAGCAATTGTTATTTTTACTTCTCAATTGGGAATGTTTAAAGTTGGTGGACAATGGATAGAAGGATCGGCAATGTATAATATGTTAGGATTAGTTTTCCTTACAATGGGAATTATGTATTTTTTACCAAAATTGACTAGAAAAATCCCATCTGCACTTACTGCAATTGTAGTAGTTTCTTTAATCGTTATTTTTGGTAATGTAGAAACCTCTACTGTACTTTCTTTTATTCAAGAAAATGGAGGGGAGGGAATTAAAGCAGGACTCCCAATCTTTAATATTCCTTTGATAGATTTAAATTTTGAAACTTTTAAATTTATTGCTCCTTACGCTCTAATATTAGCGGCTATTGGTTTAATAGAATCCTTAATGACTCTTAACTTAATTGATGAACTTACTGAAACACACGGAAACGGAAATCAAGAATGTATCGCTCAGGGAAGTGCAAATATTCTAAACGGATTTTTTGGTGGAATGGGTGGTTGTGCTATGATAGGACAATCTATAATTAATATAAAATCGGGTGGTAGAGGAAGACTTTCGGGTATTACAGCTGCTTTATCTCTCTTAGTTTTTATATTATTTGCTTCCGATTATATTGAAATGGTTCCTATTGCAGCATTGGTAGGAGTTATGTTTATGGTAGTTATTGGTACTTTTGCTTGGAATAGTTTCAGGATTATTAATAAGGTTCCTGTCTCTGATGTTTTTGTAATTATATTAGTGACAGTACTTACAGTTGTTTTTGATTTGGCTTTAGCTGTTATTTCTGGAGTCATTGTTTCTGCATTAGTTTTTGCATGGGAAAATTCATTAATGATTAGAGCTAGGAAACATACGGATAAACATGGAATAAAACATTATGAAATTTATGGACCTTTATTCTTTGGTTCTGTTGAATTATTTAATTCGAAATTTGATGTGAAGAATGATCCGGAATTAGTGGTAATTGATTTTGCAGAAAGTAGAGTAGTAGATCAGTCTGCTATTGAGGTGTTAAATAAATTAGCGGAACGATATCAGAAAAATGGAAAGACGATCCATTTGCGTCATCTTGCTCCTGATTGTGTGAAATTAATTAAGAAAGCAGAAAAAATATGTGATGTAAATGTATTGGAAGATCCAGATTACTTTGTTGCAATTGATAACTATAATCAAGCAGTGGAGTTGGTTAGATAATTATTACTCTATAAAAATTTCTTTTCTACAATTCCATCATCATAAATATACAATAGGGGGTATTCTTTCTGTGTGGAATAGATTGAGTTAGCACATTTTTTATTCTTATTAAAACCTTATTCTCACTTATTATACCATCTGTTATAGAGGTGTTATAAATTATATCATCTGTTTTTACAGCTCTCGCATTTTTGCTACAGACTCTTGCATCTTCTGTTTTGTCAGTATTACATCAAAAAAAAAACTCCTATATTTCTGCTAGCAGTTTCTAAATTACTTTCCATTTATTTAAGAGGGTATGTGTGTTAAGCGTTTTGCTCTTTCATAAAGTTAAGTGCCGAGCCTGCCTTGAACCAGTCAATTTGTGCTTTATTATAAGTATGATTTAGCATAATAGTATTATTTGTTCCATCTTCATGAACTATCTCTAAAGTCAATTGCTCTCCCTCTGTAAAGGAGTTTAGATCCGTGAAGTTAAAAGTGTCGTCTTCTTTTATTAAATCATAATCAGTTTCATTAGTAAAAGTAAGTCCTAACATCCCTTGTTTCTTTAAGTTTGTTTCATGAATACGAGCAAATGACTTTACTATAACTGCCATTACTCCAAGGTGTCTTGGTTCCATAGCGGCATGTTCTCTTGATGAACCTTCTCCGTAATTATGGTCGCCGACTACAACAGAAGTAATTCCTGCCGCTTTATATCCTCTTGCTACATTTGGCACTTCATTAGTAGTCCCATCTAATTGACTTACTACAGCATTTGTCTTTCCTCCAAAAGCATTTACTGCACCAATTAAACAGTTGTTCGATATATTATCCAAATGACCTCTATATTTTAGCCATGGTCCTGCCATTGATATGTGGTCAGTAGTACATTTCCCTTCTGCTTTTATTAATAATTTAGCTCCCATAATATTATCTCCATCCCAAGCAGTAAAAGGAGTTAATAATTGTAATCTGTTAGAATCAGGAGCCACTAATACTTCAATTCCACTTCCATCTTTTGCTGGTGATTGATATCCATTATCTTCTACTGCAAATCCTTGAGAAGGTAATTCCATACCATGAGGTTCTGCTAGTTTTACCTGCTGACCATTTTCGTTGGTAAGAGTATCAGTTATAGGGTTAAAATCTAATCTTCCTGAAATGGCAATTGCCGCTACCATTTCTGGTGAACCTACAAATGCATGTGTATTTGGGTTTCCATCTGCTCTCTTAGCAAAGTTTCTGTTAAAAGAATGAACAATGGTATTTTTTTCTTGTTTACTAGCTCCCTCTCTGTCCCATTGCCCGATACATGGTCCGCAAGCATTTGTAAATATTTTAGTAGATTCAAACTTCATAAACGAATCCATCAATCCATCTCTTTCGGCTGTAAATCGTACTTGTTCCGATCCTGGATTAATTCCCAAAGTTGCTTTTGGTTTAAGTTTTTTACTAACTGCATCTTCTACTATAGAAGCTGCTCTTGTTAAATCTTCATAAGATGAATTGGTACAAGAACCAATCAGTGCCCATTCTACATCTAAAGGCCAATCGTTTTTAACTGCCTTTTCCTTCATTTCAGCAACTGGAGTTGCTAAATCTGGTGTAAATGGTCCGTTTAAATGTGGTGTTAAGTCCGATAAATTAACCTCAATTACCTCATCAAAATACTGTTCAGGATTTTCGTAAACTTCCGCATCTCCTGTTAAGTGTTCTTTTATATCGTTTGCAGCATCAGCAACATCATCTCTGTCAGTCGCTCTTAAATATCTTTCAATACTTTCATCATAACCAAAAGTGGAGGTAGTTGCACCTACTTCAGCTCCCATATTACAAATAGTTCCTTTTCCTGTTGCAGAAAGTGATTTAGCTCCTTCACCAAAATATTCTACAATAGCGCCAGTTCCACCTTTTACGGTAAGTATTCCAGCAACTTTTAAGATGACATCCTTAGCGGAAGCCCAACTACTTAATGTTCCAGTTAGTTTAATTCCAATTAATTTAGGAAATTTTAATTCCCAAGGCATTCCTGCCATTACATCTACCGCATCTGCACCACCAACACCAATGGCAACCATTCCTAGTCCTCCAGCATTTACTGTGTGTGAGTCAGTTCCAATCATCATTCCTCCAGGAAAAGCGTAATTTTCCAATACTACTTGATGTATAATTCCAGCTCCTGGTTTCCAGAAACCAATTCCGTATTTATTACATACTGAACTTAAGAAGTTGAATACTTCATTATTGGTATTTAAACTTTCTTGTAAATCCTTATCTGCTCCTAATTTAGCTAATATTAAATGATCAGCATGTGCTGTAGAAGGTACTGCAACCTTACTTTTTCCTGCTTGCATAAACTGTAATAATGCCATTTGTGCAGTTGCATCCTGCATGGCTACTCTGTCTGGGGCAAAATCTACATAGTCTTCCCCTCTTGCAAATTCCTTGCTTATACTTCCTTCCCAAAGGTGAGTATATAAAATTTTTTCTGATAAAGTTAGTGGTTTTTGAGTTGCTTTTCTAGCAGCTTCTATTGCTTTAGGGTACTTTTCGTACACCTTTTTAATCATATTAATATCGAATGCCATATGTTTTTTATTAAGTATTGCAAATTTATAAAAATAAGGTGATTTTTGAGGTGTAAAAACTGAGAAATTAGGCAATAAAAAAGCCCGAATAAATCGGGCTTTTAAAATGTGTGTATTGTTTAGTACTTATTCTCCAATTACTTCAAAAGGAATAGTAACTGACACAGTTCTGTGAAGTCTGATTACAGCTTCATATTTTCCTGTTTCTTTAGCAGAAGGTAAACTTACAAAGTTTTTGTCTAGTTCTATTCCATCAATAGCGGACATAAATTGAGATAAAGTAATTTTACCGAATAATTTTGTTCCTCCGGCAATTTTAGCTTTAATCTTAATGTCTAAACCTTTTAAAGTTTCTACTTTTGATTTTGCGTCAGTAATTACTTTTTCTTCTTTTTGAGATTGTTGTCTTAATTTTTCTTCTAATACTTTTACAGCAGAAGTAGTAGCCAAAACAGCTTTTCCTTTAGGGATTAAAAAATTTCTACCATAACCGTTCTTAACAGTTACAATTTCGTCCTTAAAACCTACTTTCTCAATATTTTCTAATAATATAATATTCATTTTTATAGTGTTTAAGGTTTATTATTTTAAGTTGTCTCCAACATATGGCAACAAAGCTAATTGTCTACATCTTTTTACAGCTGTAGCTAATCTTCTTTGGTATTTTAGTGAAGTTCCTGTAATTCTCCTTGGTAAAATTTTACCTTGGTCATTTAAAAATCTCATTAAAAACTCAGGATCTTTATAATCAATATACTTAATACCCATCTTTTTGAAACGACAGTATTTTTCTTTTCTTCTTTTATCGATATCTACAGGAGAAAGATATCTGATTTCTGTTTTATTTCTAGCCATTATTCTGCAGATTTTTTAGTTTCACTTAGTCTCTTTCTTCTTCTAACGGCATATTCATTAGCAAATTTCTCTAATTTTACTGTTAACCATCTTAATACTGTTTCGTCTCTTTTGAATTCTATATCCATGTTTGATAAAATAGCACCGTTAGCTTTATACTCAATCAGGTAATAAAATCCTGATTTTTTCTTTTGAATGGTGTACTTAAGTTTCTTAAGTCCCCAATTCTCTTCCGATACAATCTCTGCATTGTTTGCTTTTAAATAAGATATGTATCTTTTTACTGTTTCCTTTATCTGATCTTCAGATAAAACGGGAGTCATAATGAAAACAGTTTCGTAATGATTCATTTTTCTTTTTTTTAGTTAATATTAATTTTTAAAAAGGTCTGCAAATGTAGTAAATCTAATTAAATCAGGGCTTTCAAAAGTAAAAATATTTTTTTCGGAAAAAGAGTCTCATTTCTCATCATAAATATTAGATTTGTATTCTATTATTTTAAACTAATAAAATGAGTGATTTTGTAGTTTCTGCTAGGAAGTATCGTCCTTCTACATTTACAGATGTAGTAGGGCAATTGGCTATTACAACTACTTTGTCAAAGGCGATAAAGGATAATCATTTAGCACAATCATTTTTATTTTGTGGACCGAGAGGAGTAGGCAAAACTACGTGTGCTCGTATATTAGCAAAAACAATAAATTGCGAAAATATTAGTGAAAATGTAGAGGCCTGTGATAAATGTGAGTCTTGTACTTCATTTAACGAACATCATTCTTTTAATATTCATGAATTAGATGCCGCTTCTAATAATTCAGTAGATGATATCAGAAATTTAGTAGATCAAGTAAGGTTTGCTCCTCAAGTTGGTGAATATAGTATTTATATTATTGATGAGGTACATATGTTGTCTTCTGCAGCATTTAATGCTTTCTTAAAAACTTTAGAAGAACCTCCTAAACACGCTATATTTATTTTAGCTACTACTGAAAAACACAAAATTATTCCTACTATTTTATCGAGGTGTCAAATATTTGATTTTAAAAGTATTGGTATGAATGATATTATCTCTCATTTGGAATATGTTTCCAAATCAGAAGGAATTAATGCTGAAAAAGATGCTTTGCATATTGTAGCTCAAAAAGCAGGAGGTTCCTTAAGAGACTCTCTTTCTATGTTTGATAGATTGGTAGATTCTACTGATTTAAGTATTTCCTATAAAAGTGTGATCGAAAATTTAAATATTTTAGATCACGACTATTATCTTAAAATTACAAATCAAATTATCTCTAATGATGTTTCTTCCGTGATGCTTACTATTAATGAGATTTTACAGAACGGATTCGATGCTCATCAATTTATTATGGGACTAGCTTCTCATTTAAGAGACTTATTAGTGTGTAAAGACCCTCAAACTTTAGTATTGTTAGATAAAGGAGAGGAGTTAAAATCTAAATATCTTAGTCAGTCGGAAAATTGTGAATTGAGTTTTCTGATAAAAGCACTTAGAATGTGTAATAAATGTGATGTAGAATATAGGGCCAGTAAAAACCAGAGACTTTTAGTAGAATTAACTTTACTTAAAATGACTACTATCGGACAGTTTGTTTCTGAAAAAAAAAACAATAATAGCCAGATAATAGCTCCTGCAAAACAAGTAGAAGTTAAAATAAAACAGGAGATTGTAGAGGAAGTTCCTGTGATAGAAGTACTACATAAAACAGTTGATCAAGTAGAAAAGGTAGAAGTTGTTGTAGAGGAAAAAGTGGAGGTAAAAACAGTAGTGAAGCAGGAACCTTTAAGGAGAGTAAGGAAAAGTAGATTCTCTCTCTCTGATGTAATGGATGATAAAAAAGAAGTAGAAACAGAGTTAAATGCTCCTAAAAAATCAGAAAACTTTACTGAATCCAGAATGAGGGAAGTGTGGATGTTGTTTGCTGAGAAAATAAATAAGGAAGGTAAAATGAATTTATTTATTACTCTTACTTCATCTGATCCAACTCTAGAAGAGGAGACTTTAATAAACTTAAAAATATCTAATGATGCACAAGAAAAAATATTAGATGAAAATAAAATAGAATTAATGGATCATTTAAGAACTTCTCTTAACAATGATTTTATTAGTTTAAAAACAGAATTATCGGAAGATAAAAAAAGTGATGTTCCGTATACTCCGAAAGATAAATTTATAAAAATGACTGAGGAAAATCCTCATTTAAATACTTTACAACAAAAGCTAGGATTAGATCCTGACTATTAAACTAAACAATTATTAATTATGAAAACAAAACAAATATTTACCATTACACTAATTGTGGCTGCTTTAGGCTATTTTTGGTATAATGCAAACACATCAGAAAACATGAATGAAAATTACGAATTTGTAGAAAACGACCCTTTAAACGCTAGGGTTTATACTTTAGATAACGGTCTTAAGGTATATTTAACTTCTTATGCAGATGCTCCAAGAGTGCAAACTAATATTGCGGTAAGAGCAGGGAGTAAAAATGACCCAGAAGATGCTACTGGTTTAGCTCATTATTTAGAGCATATGCTATTTAAAGGAACGGATGTGTATGGTAGTTTAGATTATGAAAAAGAAAAACCATTATTAGAAAAAATTGAAGCTCTGTATGAAGAATATAGAACTATTGATATGAGCGATACAGAAAACAGAAATAGAGTTTGGTCTCAAATTGATTCTGTTTCTGGTGTTGCTGCAGAGTTTGCAATAGCAAATGAATATGATAAAATGGTTACTTCATTAGGAGCGAAAGGAACTAATGCTTATACTTCAAATGAAAAAACGGTTTATATAAATGATATTCCTTCTAATCAAATGGAAAAATGGTTGAAGTTAGAGTCAGAAAGATTTCGTTACCCAGTTTTCAGATTGTTTCATACAGAGTTAGAAGCAGTTTATGAAGAAAAAAATATAAGTTTAGATAATGATGGTAGAAAAATGTTTGAAGCTTTATTAGATGGATTATTTCCTATTCACCAATATGGTCAGCAGACAACAATTGGTTCTATCGACCATTTGAAAAATCCTTCATTAATTGAAATTAGAAAATATTTTAATAAGTACTATATTCCTAATAATATGGCTATTTGTCTTTCAGGAGATTTTGATTATGATGAAACTATCGAATTAGTGGAAAAGTACTGGGGTGGATTTGAATCAAAAGAAACTCCTTCCTTTGAAGTGAGACAAGAATCTCCGATAATAGAAGTTATAGAAACGGAAGTTTGGGGTCCTGAAGCAGAAAGATTATATATGGGGTTCCGTTTTGATGGTGCAAATACTAGAGATGTAGAACTGCTTACTATGATGGATATGGTATTGTCAAATACTGCTGCTGGTTTAATTGATTTAAACTTAAATCAGTCTCAAGAGATTATTGGTGGTGGATGTTTCCCAATGGTAATGAAAGATTATTCTATACACGGATTTTACGGAAGCCCGAAACCAGGACAAACATTATTAGAAGTAAAAGATTTATTATTATCTCAAATTGAAGAGGTGAAAGTAGGTAATTTCCCTGACTGGTTAGTTGGTGCTATTATTTCTGATTTAAAATTAAATCAAATTAAAAAATTAGAATCTAATTCTGGAAGAGCAAATGAATTTGTAGATGCCTTTATTTTAGGAATTGATTGGGAAGATCATCAAAATGAAATGGCTCAATTAGAAAAAATTACAAAACAAGATATTATTGATTTTGCAAATGCAAATTATTCTGATAATAATTATGTGGTAGTTTATAAAAGAACGGGAGAAGATAACTCCATTCCGAAAGTAGATAAACCTGCTATTACTCCTGTAAGTGTAAATAGAGAAGATCAATCTCCATTTTTAGTTGCTTTAACTTCTGAAGAGGTAAAAGAGGTAGAACCAGTATTTTTAAACTTCAATGAGGATGTGCAACAATCTTCTGTCGGAGATTTAAAATTAGTGTATAAAGAGAATACAGAAAATGAAAGGTTTAAGTTAAACTATATTGTTGACATGGGTACTAATCATGACAACAGATTGAAACTTGCTGTAAACTATTTAAATTATTTAGGAACTTCAGAACTTTCTCCTTCTGATGTACAACAAGAATTCTATAAGTTAGGTTGTGACATTTCTGTTAATTGTGGTGCAGATAAGTTACAAGTTACTTTAAGTGGACTTCAGTCTAATTTTGAAGAATCGGTAAAATTATTTGAAAATATTTTAGCAAATGCAGTTGCAGATGAAGAAGCTCTAGTAAACTTAAAGATAGCTCAATTGAAATCAAGAAATGATGATAAATTAAATAAACAGGTTATTTTGTGGTCAGCTATGATGAACTATGCAAAATTTGGTCAGAATTCTGCTTATATAAATCAAATTTCTGAAGAAGAGTTAAATAATGTTACTTCTTCTGATTTAATATCTTTAATACATAATTTGACTTCTTATAAGCATAGAATTTTATATTACGGTCCTGAACAAATTAATGTAATTTCAGAAAGTATATCTTTATTACATGCTAATACTTCTAACTTAAAAGATATTAAGGAAGGAAATTCTTATACAGAATTATCCTTAGACGTGCCTATTGTATATTTTGTTGATTATGACATGCAACAAGCAGAGGTTTTATTATTGGCTAAGGGAGATCAATTACAGATTTCAGAAATTCCTCAAATTAAATTCCATAATTCGTACTTTGGTGGAGGAATGAGTTCTATTGTTTTTCAGGAAATGAGAGAGTCCAAAGCATTAGCATATTCTGTTTACAGTACTTATTCTATTCCTCAAGAATTGGATAAATCACATTATTCTTTTTCTTATATTGGTACACAATCTGACAAGCTAGGAGAAGCTTTAGAAGGGATGTCTGATTTATTAAATAACATGCCAGAATCTTCTGAAAACATGAGTAATTCTAAGGAAGGGATTATTCAAAAAATAAGAACAGAAAGGTTGACTAAATCTAGAATTTTATCAGAATACGAAAAAGCTGTTAAGATGGGTATTGATTACGATATCCGTGAAAACATCTATAATGAAGTTCAGGAAATGGATATGATTACATTAAAAGATTTCCATAATTTACATATCGCTCCAGCAAATAGAATAGTCATGGTGTTAGGGGATAAAGATAACTTAGATTTAGAGTTGTTAAAAGAATATGGAGAAATTAAATTTTTAACTCTAGAAGATATTTTCGGATACTAATAAATTAATATATTTATTTATTTTTAAACAGATAAACACGAAAAATATTTTATACAAATATATACTAAAAAGTAATGAGTAAAATAATCTACACAAAAACGGATGAGGCACCAATGTTGGCAACTCATTCTTTATTGCCAATAGTAAACGCTTTTGCATCAAAAGCAGGGGTAGAGGTGGAGACAAAAGACATTTCATTAGCATCCAGAGTTTTGTCTATTTTTCCAGAATATTTAAAGGAAGAGCAAAGAGTAAATGATGCTTTGGCAGAATTAGGAGGTTTAGTAAAAAATCCAGAAGCAAATATTATTAAGTTACCTAATATTTCAGCATCAGTTCCTCAGCTAGTTGCTGTTATTACAGAATTGCAGTCCAAAGGATTTGATATTCCTTCTTATCCTGATAATCCAAAAACCGATAAGGATAAGGAGATTCAGAAAAGATACAATAAGGTAAAGGGATCGGCTGTAAATCCGGTTTTAAGAGAGGGAAATTCTGATAGAAGAGCTCCTAAGGCGGTAAAAAATTATGCAAAAGTAAATCCTCACTCTATGGGAGAGTGGAGTTCTAATTCTAAGTCGCATATTGCTACAATGACCGAAGGAGATTTTTTTCATAATGAAAAATCAATTTGTGTAGAAAAGGCTACTGATGTAAAGATTGAACTTTTTGAAAACAATGGAAATGTTACTATTTTAAAAGAAAATACTCCTCTTTTATCTAAAGAGATTATTGATGCTTCTTTAATGAGTAAAAAGTCATTATTATCTTTTTTAGATAGAGAAATAAAAGAGGCACAAGAAACAGGAATTCTTTTATCCTTACATATGAAGGCGACTATGATGAAGGTTTCTGATCCTATTATTTTCGGACATGCTGTAAATGTATATTTTGCTGATTTAATTTCAAAACACGAAATTACTTTTAATGATTTATCTGTAGATTTTAAAAATGGTTTTGGTGATTTAATAACGAAAATACAGAACTTACCTACAGATAAAAAACAAGAAATAGAAAGAGATATTGAGTTAGTACTTAATAATAATGCTAGCTTGGCAATGGTAGATTCTGACAAAGGAATTACTAATCTTCATGTTCCTTCTGATATTATTATTGATGCTTCTATGCCGGCCATGATTCGTACTTCTGGTCAGATGTGGAATAGATATAATAAAACAGAAGATACAAAAGCAATAATTCCAGATAGTTCATATGCAGGCATATATAGTGCTACTATCAATTTCTGTAAAGAAAATGGAGCTTTCGATCCTACAACAATGGGAACAGTTCCAAATGTTGGTCTTATGGCTCAAAAGGCGGAGGAGTATGGTTCTCATGATAAAACTTTCGAAATTCAGTCTGCTGGTGTTGTAAAAGTTACCGATTCTGAAGGGAATATTTTAACGCAACATAATGTGGAGGAAGGAGATATCTGGAGGATGTGTCAAACAAAAGATGAGCCAATTAAGGATTGGGTAAAGTTAGCGGTAAATAGAGCGAAATCTACAAATTGGCCTGCTGTTTTCTGGTTAGATGCTAATAGGTCTCATGATGCGGAAATTATAAATAAAGTAAATGTTTACTTAAAAAATCAGGATTCGGATGGTTTAGATATTCAGATTTTAGCTCCTTATGAAGCTTGTCAGTTTACATTGAAAAGAGTTAAAAAAGGAGAGAATACAATCTCTGTTACGGGTAATGTTTTAAGAGATTATTTAACCGATTTGTTCCCTATTTTAGAGTTGGGTACATCTGCAAAAATGTTATCGATTGTACCTCTTATGAATGGTGGTGGTTTATTCGAAACAGGTGCTGGAGGTTCTGCTCCAAAACACGTGCAACAATTTACTAAAGAAGGACATTTAAGATGGGATTCATTGGGTGAGTTTATGGCGATTGTTGTTTCATTAGAACATTTGTCGGAACTAAATAATAACCCCAAAGCTAAAATACTTGCAGAAACTTTAGATATAGCAATAGAAAAGCTATTGAATTCTGGTAAATCACCAATGAGAAAAGTAGGGCAGTTAGATAATAGAGGTTCTCACTTTTATTTGGCAATGTATTGGGCGGATGAGTTATCAAAGCAAACAGAAAATACAGAGTTAAAATCGGTATTTGTAAGCATTGCCGACAGCTTAAAAAATAATGAAGATGTTATTGTTGCAGAGCTAAATAATGCTCAAGGAAAAGCGGAAGAAATAAAAGGGTATTACTTACCAGATACATCTGCTACTAATGCAGTTATGAGACCTAGTGCTACTTTAAATGATATTGTAGATAATATGTAGTATGCAGTTTATAGTGGTTATAATTTAAATCCGAACGAAAGTTCGGATTTTCTTTTATAGTATTCAGTTTTTTCTTTTTTATGATTCCTTTTTGCTGTTAAACTGTTTGTTTAAGTAGTTTGTTAGTTGTTTTTCGCTTACACCAATTTTTATTTTCCCATTTTGTGTGTAGGATATTTTTCCGTTTTGTTCGGAAACTATTATAGTTAGTGCGTCCGAATGTTCGCTAATTCCCATTGCGGCTCTGTGTCTCATTCCTAATTCTCCAGGGAAATCATCATCATTACTAACTGGTAAAATACATCTTGCAGCAACAATTCTATTGTTTCGTATTACAATAGCTCCATCATGAAGTGGAGAGTTTTTGAAGAATATACTATCTAGTAAGGGGTAGCTTATTTCAGAATTTAATTGAACTGCATTTTCGCAAATAAAGTTTAAATCATCCGAATGTGTGAGTACAATTATTGCTCCTGTTTTAGTTTTCTGAAACTCAACACAGGCTTTTATTATGGAATTTGTATTTAATTTCTCTTCATTCTCAGAATTGAAAAATTTAAGTAAGTGTTTATTCTTTACCATTTTCCCCTTTCCTATTTGGCTGAGGTATTTTCGTATTTCCTGCTGAAATAAAATAACAATTATTATAAAAGTAATACTAATAAATCCTCCAAGTATTTGAGTTATAAACTTCATTCTCATTACATCTGCCAATTGGTAAGTAGCGTAAATTGCTATTAATCCAAAAAATATATTTATTGCAGCGGTACCTCTAGCAATTTTATATAATTTGAATAACAAATAACTTACTAAAGATAGATCAATGATGTCCATAAAAGAAATTTTAAAACTTCCTAATTCGAATAATGTTTGCCAGATGATATCCATACTTTATTTGTTTTTTGCGAAATTAATAATTTTTATGCATTCTACAGCTTCTTTTACATCATGAACTCTTAATATGTTAGCTCCTTTTGTTAGTGAAATGCTATTTACTACTGTAGTACCGTTTAACGATTGTTCTGCTGTATTTTCTAGTAAGTTGTAAATCATTGATTTTCTACTAACACCAACTAATATAGGAAGGTTTAGTTTTTTTAATTCCTGAAGATTATTTAATATTTCATAATTATGTTCTATCGTTTTACCGAAACCAAAACCTGGATCAATAATAATTTCTTCTATTCCTAATTTTTTTAATTGAATTATTTTTTTTACAAAATAATCTTTTATTTCTTTTACTACATTTTTGAAGATAGGTTTTTCTTGCATGTTTTTTGGTTTTCCTTTCATATGCATTATAATATAAGGTACCTTATGTTTTGCAATAACCGAAAACATATTTTTGTCTAAATCTCCTGCCGAAATATCGTTTATAATATCTGCTCCATTGTTAATACTTTTTTCGGCAATATTAGCTTTATAGGTATCAATTGAAATTAATATTTCTGGAAACTCTTTTTTAATTGCTACTAATAATGGTTTTATTCTCTTCCATTCTTCCTCTTCTGTTATTTCGTTACTTCCTGGCTTAGAGGATTGAGCTCCTATGTCTATTATTAGAGCTCCTTCTTTTGTCATTTTTCGGCATTGTATTAGGGCTTTCTCTTCATTTTTATATCTCCCTCCGTCATAAAACGAATTGTCTGTTAGGTTTAAAATTCCCATTACAATTGTTGTTGATAAGTCTATTTTATTCTGTTTTACCTTCATTTTTATTGCTTATAAAAAGATGTATATTTCAGCTTTATAATTTAATAATATCAATGGAAAAAACTACATCCGAATTCGATTCAATAATAAAGAAATGTAAGGACATTTTTGGTAAAAAAATGAAAGATTATGGTTCCGCTTGGAGAATCTTAAGAATATCATCCTTAACAGATCAAATTTTTATAAAAGCACAACGAATAAGAAGTATTGAAGAAAAGGGTTCTCAAAAGATAGAAGAGGGAGTGGTAAGTGAATTTGTTGGTATAGTAAATTATTCTATTATTGGTTTAATCCAGTTAGATTTAGGGGTTGCTAATCAGTCGGAAGAATTAAATTATGATGAAGTAATGAATCTGTTTGAAAAATATTCTTTTCAAGCTAAAAACTTAATGTCAGATAAAAACCATGATTATGGGGAGGCTTGGAGAGATATGAGAGTAAGTTCTCTTACAGATTTAATTTTACAGAAACTATTACGAGTAAAACAGATTGAAGACAATAAAGGTAATGTGTTAATTTCAGAAGGAATTGATGCTAACTATTTAGATATGTTAAACTATGCAGTATTTGCACTTATTAAACTAAAATAATTATGAGAAAAAATAAAAATAAAATAATATTTACTTTAAGGATTTTAATATCGGGACTATTTTTACTTTCTGTATTTGCTAAATTATACCCATATCCAATTTACGGCATTACAAAGGTATTCGAACAAGGTCAACTTATTCCAATGGGGTTTTCTGAATCACTTGCTCCATATTTTTCTAGGTTTATTATTGGTGCAGAATTATTTCTAGCTATTACTATTTTGTTTAATAATTATCTGAAAAGAATTGTAGTTCCTCTTTCATTTATTATGGTTGCTGTTTTTAGTGTTCATTTATCTACTCAACTTCTTGGGGATTCTGAAAATTGCGGTTGTTTTGGAGATTTAATCCCTATGACTCCTTTAGAAGCGTTAATAAAAAATATAATCACATTAGTTATTTTGTATTTTATTTACAAAAAATCTGAAGATAAAAAATCTAACTTTTCATACTTAGTTATTTTGTTTTTATCTATTAGTACTCTAATGTTTGCTGCTTTACCTATTTCTTCTCAAAGTAAATCAGAGGGGAGTAGTTTTATTTCGTATGTAGAAGATGAAGAATTTCTGAATACTGAGTCCAGAAAGATTCTTTGTTTCTTTGATCCTGATTGTGACCATTGTCAACATGCTGCTAGAAGTTTAGATTCTCTTTCTAATTTATCTGAAGATTTCCCTCCTATTCATATTATTTTTTCAAACAGTGATAATGACACTATAATGTTAGAAGATATGAAGTTAAGAGTTGATAATTTCTTTAATATAGTAGGTAAAGAATATCCTTTCCAATCTATTCCTTTTTATAATTATGATACTGAAGAGATAGATAGTTATATGGAAATTACAAATCCAGATTATGATAACCCCGTTATAATTCTTTATGATGCTAAAAATCAATATGATTATATTAGTAACCTGCAAATTAGGCTGTATGAAGGGACTTCTGGAAATGAGTTTAATGTGGAGGATTTAAACAGAATTTTAGAAAACGAATAAATTTTCTTTTGATAAAATACCTCATAAAAAAAATTGCTTACGGACTTTTAGTTCTTTGGGGAGTACTTACTCTTGTCTTCTTTTTATTTCAGATAATGCCTGCCGACCCTGCTAGAATGATGTTGTCTCAAAGAGAAGATTCTAAACAATTAGAATTAATAAAACAAAAATATGGATTTGATAAATCTATAAGCGAGCAGTACTTTTTGTATTTGAATGATGTTTCTATTATTTCATTTCATAATAATTCGGATATAGATGCTTACACTTATTTAACCCCTGGTAAATATAAAGAGCAACAATTGTTTTCTGTTTCATCAACTACTGTTGTTCTGAAACGTCCTTACTTAAGAGAATCCTTTATTAAAAATGGAAAACCGGTTACTGCTATTTTATCAGAAACCTTTCCTGTTACTATGGTACTAGCTATTACCTCTATTATGTTTGCAATATTATTCGGAATTATCTTAGGAGTGCTCACTGCAATCTATAAAGATACTATCTGGGATAGATTTATCTTATTTTTCTCGGTTTTAGGTATGTCTTTACCTTCCTTTTTTTCTTCTATAATTGTAGCTTGGTTATTTGCTTATGTGTTGCACGATTTTACAAATTTAAATATGACTGGAAGTTTGAATGAAGTAGATGATTATGGTAGAGGTCAGTTTTTGAATTTAAAAAACTTGATACTTCCAGCTCTTACCTTAGGGATTCGTCCGTTATCAGTAATTATTCAACTCAGCAGAAATTCTATGTTAGAAGTGTTGAGTATGGATTATGTTCGTACCGCAACGGCAAAAGGATTAAGTAAATTTGTTGTTGTATTTAAACATGCACTCCTAAACGCTTTAAACCCTGTTGTAACTGTTATTTCAGGTTGGTTTGCTTCTTTACTAGCAGGAGCAGTTTTTGTAGAATATATTTTTGCTTGGAATGGAATAGGAAAAGAAATTGTAGATGCATTAAATAATTTAGATATGCCAGTTGTAATGGGTGCGGTAATGCTTATTGCTTCTGTTTTTGTTGTAATAAATATTGTGGTTGATTTTACCTATGCTTTAATTGACCCACGAATAAGATTAAATTAGAAATATGAGAAAAAATATAGTAGTTGGAAATTGGAAGATGAATCTAAACAGAGAGGAGGGGATAAAATTAGTAGAAGAGGTAATCTCTCTAGTTTCTACAGATAACAATGTAGAAGTAGTATTTTCTCCTTCCTTCTTGTATTTACACAAAGTAAATAAAATGTGTGCTAATTATAATTTACTACAAACGGCATCTCAAAATATTAGCCATAATGAAAGAGGCGCTTTTACGGGAGAAGTTTCGTCTCAAATGGTGAATTCTTTAAATGTAAAATATACTATTTTAGGTCATTCTGAAAGAAGAGAATATTTTAATGAAACAAATATAGAGTTAAAACAAAAAGTAGATTTATCTCTGAAAAATAATTTGGAAATTATTTTTTGCTGTGGGGAAAGTTTAAATCAGAGAGAGTCAGGAGTTCATTTTGATTGGATAAAACAACAACTTACAGAAAGTGTTTTTCACCTTACAGAAAAAGAGTTTGAAAAAATTGTAATTGCCTACGAACCTATTTGGGCTATTGGTACAGGAGTTACTGCTTCTTCTGATCAAGCAGAGGAGATTCATCAATTTGTACGCAATGTTATTACTGAAAAATATAATGAAAATATTGCAGAAAATACTTCTATTTTATATGGGGGAAGTTGTAATCCTACTAATGCAAAAGAGTTGTTTTCAAAAAAGAATATTGATGGTGGGTTAATTGGAGGTGCATCTTTAAATGCAGAGAATTTTACAAGAATAATAAAATCATTTTAATGAAATATATTGAGTTATCCTTTAGTTTCTCTCATAATACTGACTTTGCAGATATTGTTGTTGCAAAACTAAATGAAATTGAGTTTGAAAGTTATGTAGAAACCCAAGATGGTGTGGATGCTTATATTCAGGAATCTTTATTTATTCAAGAAAAATTAAATGAAGTTATTGAAGATTTACAATCGTTATTTCAATTTGAATATACAATAAAAGAAATAAAACAAGAGAATTGGAACCAACAGTGGGAAGAGAATTTTAATCCAGTTGAAATAAATAAAGATTGTTTTATTAGAGCTCATTTTCATGATAAAATAGATTGTAAATACGAAATAATAATCACTCCAAAAATGTCGTTTGGTACAGGTCATCATGAAACAACATTTTTGATGATGAATGAAATGTTTCATATTGATTTTAATAACAAAAAGGTGTTAGATATGGGCTGTGGTACCGGAATTTTAGCAATTCTATCTAAAATGTTAGGTTCTTCTATTACTCAAGCAATTGATATAGATGAGTGGAGTTATGAGAATTCTGTTGAAAACGCTACATTAAATAATACAGAGGATATTAATTTCTCTCTCGGAGATGTAACAGCTATTAAGGGTGCCTTTGATGTGGTTTTGGCTAATATTAATAGGAATATAATCCTTGAGGATATTTCTAAATATATTGACTCCCTGAATGAGAATTCAGATTTACTTCTAAGTGGGTTTCTATCTCAAGATGTTATAATAATTAGAGATAAAGTAGAAAGTTTAGGGCTTTCTTTTGTGTCTCATAAAAATAAAAATAAATGGAACTTATTACATTTTACAAATTAAAAAAACAAGTTGTATTTTTATTGTTATTTACTTTTTCTGTTAATGGTTTTTCTCAGAAGATAGAATCTTTTTCTGAAGATACAGGTCAGTTTCTTGTAGAGTTAGATTCTTATTTAAATAAAACTCAAAATGATGAGGTTAGAAAAATTTCTAAGCAAATTCAAAAGAGTTTTAAAAAAGGTGAAATCTCTATTTCAGATCAGAAATTAATTAGAAATGTATCTAACTTAATGTTAGAGAGTAAGATGAAGGTTTCTCCTGACTTTAAAAGTTTTTTGCAAGTAGTTTTACAATTGTCTGATGATGAAATGAATAAACAAAAAATTTCAGATTGGGTTTCAGTTTGCGAGAATATTGTTTTAAATTCATCTTCCAGAAAGTTATTAAAATATTGTGAATTTACCACTGAGTTTTTAAATACTAAAACCTTACGAAATAGTAAGTCAGTAAAATGGTTTGCTGATTTCTCGAACTTTGACTTTAAAGATGAAGATGGTGTTCCTTTCATCTCTTTTAATACTCCAGTTGATTTAAGTTGTAGTAATAGAAATGGAGGGTTTCAAATACTGAATACAACAGGTAAATATTGGATTTCAACTAATAGTTGGGAGGGTAAATCTGGCTTAGTAAATTGGTTATCTAGGGGCATTTCATCTGACTCTGTTTATGCAATTCTTTCAGATTATTATATTGATGTAAGGGAGTCTCAATTTAAGGCAGATTCTGTTATTTTTTATAATAAATTATTATTTCCAGATCCTATTCTTGGAGTTTTTTCAAATAAAGCCCTTTCTGGTTCTGCATCAGAACATTTCCCTGTGTTCAAATCCTATAAAAAAGATATTGTGATTAATAATATTTTACTAGATGTTGACTATAAAGGAGGGTATACTTTAAGAGGAAGAGATTTTATTGCTGATGGTAGGGGAGATGCCTCTGCAAGAATGGTAATAAAGAAAAATGGGAAAGAAGTTTTAGTAGCAAGTTCAACTAAATTTAGTATTAATAAAAATGTTATCTATTCTAAATCTGCATCTATTAAAATTTATTTTGATGTGGATTCTATTTGTCATCCTTCATTGGAATTCACTTACGATCAGTCAGACAGAAAATTAAAGTTGTATAGAGACATGAAGGGTGTTTCAGGTGCTCCTATTTATAATAGTTATCATCAACTTACTATAGACGCAGAGCTATTGGAATGGAATATTGATGAAGAGAATATCTTTATGGGATCCTTACCAGTTACTTCAATCTCTAGTGTAGATTTTGAATCTGTAGCTTCATATAATGAGGGCTATTATCATTCTTTAAGAGGAATAGATAAAGTGAATCCTTTAATGTTGGTAAATAGGTTTGTAAAGAGATCGGAAAAAACAGAGTTTTCTTCTGCAGAATTTGCTCATTTTTCTGGTTACCCATTAGAACAGATTGAACCTTATTTAATGAACTTGGCCAATAAAGGATTCTTATTTTATAATATAGCTACAAATCGAGTAATGGTGCAGGAAAAACTACATAATTATATAAATGCCAGACTGAAAATAGGGGATTATGATGTGATTCGTTTTCAGTCTAAAGTTAGTAATGGTACAGGCAATGGGATGGTAGTGAATTCTGCTTTAAATCTAATTACTAAAGATTTAAATATTAATGGGGTAAGTTCTGTTTCTTTAAGTGATTCTCAAAAAGTATATATTCAACCTTATAATGGACATGTTAGCGTTAAAAAGAATAGAGATTTTGATTTCTCTGGTAGAATTTCTGCAGGTAGAGGGAGATTTGTACTGTACGGACAAGATTTTAATTTTAAATATAATGACTTTAAAATAGATTTAAAACAAATTGATTCTGTTCAACTTGCAGTTCCTATTTTACCTATACAAAGAGATCAGTATGGGAATGAGAAGTTAGTGAGAATTAAAACTGTGATACAAGCGGTAACAGGAGATTTGCAGATTGATGAACCAACTAATAAATCTGGTTTAAGAAAAGATAGTTTCCCGGAATACCCAATATTTAAGAGTTTTGATGATTCCTATGCTTATTACGATAGACCCTCTACTTTCGGTGGGGTATATGGTAGAGAGAACTTTTCTTTTCATTTAGATACATTTGAAATAGATAGTTTAGAAAATTTTGACGGTAAAGGATTGAGATTTGCTGGTACCTTTGAGTCAGCAAATATTTTCCCTGTTTTTCAAGATACATTAACAATGATGGACGATTATTCTCTTGGTTTTAAAACTGAAACTCCAGTGGAAGGTTTTCCTTTGTATGGAGGTAAAGCTAACTATAGTAATAAAATTTATTTAAGTAATGATGGTTTAAAAGGAGATGGAGATTTTGATTATTTAACTTCAAAAACAAAAGCAAATGAAATTTATTTCTTCCCAGATTCTACTGCTTTATTCTCTCAAGAATTTGTTTTAAATGAAGTAGAAGAGGGAATTGAATACCCTCAAGTTTCAAATGGAGAAATATTTGGATTATATAAACCTTACAATGAAAGGTATAAAGTGAGTACGATTAAAAGCTCTTTTAATTTTTATGAAAATCAAGCAGAATTTATTGGGGATATTGTTCTAAAACCTACAGGATTAATTGGTTCTGGAGTGATGAATTTAGAGAATTCTCAGATGGAATCTGATTTGTTTTCTTACAATGCAAATTGGTTTGCTGCCGATACTGCAGACTTGTCTGTTTTTACTGATTTGGGAGGAGTTTCTTTTAAGTCAAACGATCTAAAAACTCATATTGATTTAAAGAGTAGAACAGGAGATTTCTTTTCTAATGGTAAAGGTTCTTATGTAGAACTTCCTGCAAACCAATATATCTGTTATATTGACAAATTACATTGGGATATGGATGCGGATCTACTGACTCTAGGTGATCAGCAGGAAAGTTCAAAGGGATCTAAATTTGTTTCTGTTCATCCACAGCAAGACTCTCTTTCTTTTGTTGCAAAAACTTCTACTTATGATTTGAAAGAAAATATAATTAGTGTTTTTGGTGTAAACGAAATTTTAGTTGCTGATGCAGCTATTTATCCTTCTGAAGAAGGGTTTATGGTAGAAAGAAACGCTTTTATTCCTACTATTATTAGTGCTAGAATCTTAACCAATACAGGAACTAAATACCATGAGTTTTCTAATGCAAGTGTAAATATTGATGGGGGTAAGAAATATTCTGCTCATGGAGATTACACTTATAAAGATGCTTTAGGAACAGAACAACACCTATTCTTTAATGAAATATTGGTGAATAATGAGAATACTACCATTGCATCTGCTGAGGTTGATAATGAAGAACCATTTAAAATTGGGTCTAAGTTTATTTTTAAAGGAAATGTTAATTTAGTTGCCTCTAATAGGTTGCTTACTTTTAATGGTTTTTTTAAAATGGATAATAAATGTGATATTATTACAGAGGAGTGGGTATCTTTTACTTCAGAAATAAATCCTAAATTGATTAAGTTTAAATTAGATACCGTACACAGAAATGATGTTGGAGATAGATTAGCAACCGGACTACTAATGAATTTAGACTCGACTCATATTTACACCTCCTTTTTAAGTTTAAAAGAGAGGCCTATTGATGTTGAAATCATATCTGCAAATACTTTTTTGAGTTACGATAAACGAACTTCTTCTTTTGTAATGCAAGGAGAAGATTCTCTATCTAATTTCTTTACTATAAACGAAAATACTTGTAAATCTACTGCAGAAGGTAAAATAGATTTAAATATGGATTTTGGTCAATTGAAAATGAAAACAATTGGTTTTGCTTCAAGAGATGCTAAAAACAATAAAACGGAATTGCAAGTGTTTATGTTGTTAGATTTTATGTTTAATAAAGATGCTTTATCTAAAATGGCAGAAAATATTTTTGAAGCTTATGGTGTTCAGGATTTTGTATATGGAGAATTTTATAGTAGAACATTAGCTCGTTTAGTGGGTAAGTCAAAGTCAGAAGAATTAGTGATTGATATGGAAGCTTTAGATGAGTTTAAAGACTTTCCAAAAGAGTTAGATAAAACCATTTGTTTTACTGATATTACCTTAGTTTGGAGTGATAAGCATCAAGCTTATATAAATAAAGGTAAGATTGGGGTTGGTAATATTTATAGTAGACAACTTAATTCTGTAATGGATGGATGGGTGAGGTTAAGTAAGAAAAATGGAAATGATGTGTTAGATATTCTATTGAAAACAGAGTATGGAGATGTGTATTTCTTTGAGTATAAAAACAATGTAATGTTCTCTTACTCAACTGATGATGATTTTAATAACTTACTTATTGAGATGAAGTCAAAAAACAGGAGAGCATCTGAAGGAAAAGGTAAGGTTCCTTATAGGTTTGTATATTCTGGAGAAGATAAAATGGAACAATTTGAAAGAGAGATGAGAAAGAGAGATTAATTACTATATTCGCAAACTTTAAAATGCTAAATACAGAACACATAATTTTTTTAATTGTAGCTTATTTATTAGGTTCTTTTCCTTCTGCAGTTTGGATGGGAAAAACATTCTATAATAAAGATGTAAGAGAATTTGGGAGTGGAAATGCAGGTGCTACAAATACCTTTAGAGTTCTAGGTAAAAAAGCGGGTATTCCAGTTTTGCTAATGGATATATTTAAAGGTTGGTTTTCCGTAAATTTAATTTATTTTGTATCTGATGGTTGTAATCCTTTTTCTGATGATGTGTCTTCCTCTCAGTTTGAAGTGCAATTAGCTTTTGGTATTGCTGCTGTTATTGGTCATTTGTTTCCAATTTATACTGGATTTAGAGGTGGTAAGGGAATTGCAACTCTTTTAGGTTTACTAATAGGATTAAGTTATCCTGCTGCTTTGGCAGCTATTATAGTGTTTGTATTAGTTTTTGTTATTAGTAAATATGTTTCTTTAGGTTCTATTCTAGCTTCTTCTGTTTTTCCTGTTGTAGTTTTCTTTCTATTAAACGAACCAAATTCTTCCTTAAAAATATTTTCTGTATTTGTACCAATATTAACGTTAATAACTCATCAGAAAAATATAGAAAGATTAATAAGGGGAGAGGAAAATAAAGTTACATTTGATAAAAATAAATAACTATGGACTATACACCTGAATTCTCTTCACGAAAAAACAAGACGGAAGTAAAAAGTAAGTCTTTAATTTTGTTAAATGATGATTATAACGATTTTGACTATGTTATTGATTGTTTAGTTTTAGTATGTAATCAAACTCCTTTACAGGCCGAACAATCTGCAGTAATTACACATTACATTGGGGAGTGTAATATTAAAAGTGGAACTTTCTTAGAGTTGTTAAATCTGAAGAAAGATTTAACCTTATATGGATTAGATTTAGAGATAAAATAAATCTTCAATTCTTCTACTTTTTTATACCCTCTATTATATTGCTTTAAATATATTTGTACAAATTTTGGCTCTGTAGCTTAATTGGATAGAGCACCTGACTACGGATCAGGAGGTTGGGGGTTCGACTCCCTCCAGAGTCACTATTAAAAACCCTTGTAATCTAGTGATTGCAGGGGTTTATTTTTTAGTGGGCCAGCATGTAGGCCACTTTCACTATAAACGAATTGCTTGTATTGGAAATATGGAAAGAAAATAAAGTAGATAAAAATACGTATAAGGAGTATCTAGAAGTATTAAATAATTAATTTATAAATAAATTAAAATATGAAAAAGTTATTTTTAATGGATAATGATTATCATTGTATTTGTTTGCTGTAATTCTGAAGAAGAAAATATTAAATTAAATCAGGGATTAAACTTTGAGGAAATAAATAAGAATCCATCTCAAGAAGATGATTCCCATCAAGGTTGTATTGCTCCTTGCTGTTTAGAAGGAAAATAATAATAAATAGAACTGTTGAATCGTGGAGAGTCAGATCCTCAGAATTGTATTATAGTACTTATAGATTTATTGGATGTAGTCTTAATCCATCCACATTTAAATAATTATTTTTAAAAGTAATTTCTAATCAGAAATTCCAATTAATTTTTTAAGTTTGTTTTAGTAGATGGAGCAGAGGTGCAAAAAGCGTAGCAATTTTCAGTTTAAAATCTTGCTGTAATAATGTAAATAGGTGTTAGGTTGTAATCCTGCTATCCCGACTTTTTTCTCTTCATATTTCCCACAAATTTTTTGTAATTTTGTATCATGAAAAAACTGCTTCTTATATTAAGTTTCTTATTATTTTTTTTTAATTTAAAGACTCTTTTCTCTCAAAATATTATCTATCATTTTAATAATGAAGATGATTTAAAAGAATGGGTAATTGTTAATGATGATGTGATGGGTGGTGTCTCTAAAAGTAATTTAACCATAAACAAAGATAGTAATGGAGTTTTTGGCGGAAAAATATCTACAGCTTATAATGGGGGTTTTGCTTCTTTAAGGTATAATTGCAAAAGAATCTATATTAAGGACAAAAAGAGCATCAAATTAAAGATAAAAGGAGATGAAAAGGAATATCAATTGAGAATTAAAGCTAATACAAATGATTATTACTCTTATGTATTTCCATTTAAAACTTCAGGTAAATGGGAAGAAATAATAATTCCTTTAAAAGAAATGTATGCATCTTTTCGTGGCAGAAGATTAGATGTTAAAAATTTTAATAATGATTATATCGAACAAATTACTTTTCTTATTGGTAATAAAAAAAATGAAAGTTTCAATCTTATAATTGATAGTATAACTATTCAGTAAATAAAACAATAAGCTAAGATGAAAAAACTACTACTAATATTACTTATTCCTTTTTCATCATTCTCTCAGAGTACACTTATATTCTCAGAGTATGGAGAAGGTAGTTCTTTAGTCTACTTCTTTAAATGAATGACTACTTTACCTTTGATTTCCCTAAAATGGAATCTGTTGCAAAAAATATTATATTGCCTCTTAGCTGGGTATTACTCGGCAGAGTCTTAACTGAATTAGAACTCAGAGATAGTTTATTATTATTCAGATTTTAAGTTTCAGTTATTTGAAATAATCTACTGATTTTTTTTCATAATTAGTTGTTGGATGTGTAAGTTTTTTTGAGGTTAAGTTAATTTTTTTAACATATTTTAATTTATTACAAAATAAAAGTCCCTATGTTTGCCTAACTTTTAAACTAAAAAATTATACAAAATGAAAAAATTAATACTAACACTCTTTACTGCAATAGCTTTTATAAATGTACAAGCGCAGTGTAATTCAAATCCAATTTCTGACAATGGAGGGTCAGGAACTTTAAATTTCTCTGATAGCTCATCTGTAACTCCTGGATGGTCATTA
>CAJQIZ010000014.1 GCA_905478555.1 uncultured Flavobacteriales bacterium | reverse complement strand
TATGTACCGGGTACTTGGATAGAGTCTATTCAGATTATAAAGGGAAGTGGTTCAGTTGTAAATGGTTTTGAATCCTTTGCCGGTCAGATAAATTTAGAATATTATAAGCCAGAATCAGCTTCTAAATTATTTTGGAATGCTTATGCTAATAATCATGGGAAATTAGAGAATAATTTACTTTTTGCAAAAAAAGAAGGCGATTGGAAAATGAATCTATTTACTCACATCTCTTATTTTGATAAAGAATTAGATCATAGTAATGATGGGTTTTTAGATTCACCTAAAATGAAACAAATTAATGTTTTTAATAGATGGGAATATGATGGAAATGAGAACTACCATATTGCTTTTACTGCTCGTGCTTTAGTAGAAGATAGGGAAGGAGGTCAGCTTTCTGACTTTGTAAATCCTTATATTGTAGATATTAATAATCAATTGATTGAATTTTCTTCAAAAACAGGATCTATTCAACCTAACTCCCCTGGTAAAAGTGCTGGTTTGCAGACTTCTTTCCGTTTTCATAATCAAGATGCTATTTTTGGTATAAATCAATTTAATGTAAAGCAAGAAAGTTCTTATCTTAATTTTATCCGTCAGACTTTTATCAATAACACTAACAATGTTTTAAAGTATGGTTTTAGTTATTATGCGGATAGATATACAGAATCTTTTTCGGGTAATATTGATGTTAAATTTGAGGATAAAGTTAGATTAGATTTAATGCCAGGAGTTTTTGCAGAATATACTTATAAATCAGGAGATTACTTTAATTTAACTGCTGGTTTGCGTGCTGATTATTACAATAATACGGAAGAGATTACTTTACTTCCCCGTTTGAATATGAAATATAATCCTAATGAAAAAACTGCTATTCGTTTTTCTGCTGGTAAAGCGTTTAGAATTGCAAATGTATTGGTGGAAAATGCCTCTTTTTTAGCTTCTAATCGTACGGTTTCTATAGAGAAGGAGTTAGATCCTGAAATAGCATGGAATTATGGAGCTAATCTAACCCATTGTTTTTACTTAAATGGTAGAGAAGGAACAGTTAATTTAGATGCATACCGAACAGAATTTGATAATCAAGTTGTGGTCGATATTGAAACTGCTGGAAAACTTTCATTTTCTAATTTAGACGGAACATCTTATGCTAACAGTATACAGGCAGATATTATGTATGAATTATTTGATGGATTTGATGTGAAAGCAGCTTACAAAATAAATGATGTGCACTCTACATTTGGTGGTGAAGAAAAAATTGCTCCACTTACACCAAAAAATAGAGCTTTATTGAACATGTCCTATGCTACTAATTTTAATAAATGGATTTTTGATGTAACAGCAAATAGAGTTGGTAAAAGTAGAGTTCCTCAATATAAATTAGATGATATTTTCGGAGATTTTTCTCCAGAAAAAATGTCTAATCCATTTTACCTAATAAATGCTCAAGTGACAAAGAAATTTAAAGATTTTAGTGTTTATGTTGGAGGAGAAAATCTTTTGAGTTATACTCAGGATAATCCAATAATTGATGTTTCTAATCCTAATTCTTCAGCTTTTGATGCATCTTTAATATATGCACCTATTAATGGTAGAATGATATATGTAGGTTTTAGGTTTAAAATTAAATAATAATTAAATATACAATAACATGAAAAAAATATTCATTGCCTTATTCAGCATTTTAACTATAAATGCTTGGGCACAAAAAGAAACAATACAAATTTTAACTTCAGCAGAGTGTGTTGCTAATTGTTGTAAAGATAGAATTGAAGAAGAAATGCAGTTTACAAAAGGAGTTACTGCTGTAAATTTGGATATTGAAAGCCAAGTTTTAACTGTTACTTTTAAAACAAAAAAGAACTCAATTGAAAATATTAGAACAATTATTTCAAATCTTGGTTATAATGCTGATGATGTAAGGGCAAATGAGAGTTCTCATAATGCTTTACCTAATTGTTGTCAAAGTCTTGATTTTGCAGAACCAAAAAAAGAATAAATAAAAGGGAGAACATTTTGTTCTCCCTTTTTTATTTGTCTAATATTTTATTTAAAATATCAATAGCCGAATCTGCTATTACAGTTCCAGGACCAAATACTCCAGCTACGCCAGATTCATATAAAAATTTGTAATCTTGTTTAGGTATTACTCCCCCTGCAATAACCAATATATCTTCTCTTCCATAATTTTTTAGTTCTAATAATACTTGTGGAACTAAGGTTTTATGTCCTGCTGCAAGTGAGGATATTCCTAATATATGTACATCATTTTCTACTGCTTGTTTTGCAGCTTCTTTTGGGGTTTGAAATAAGGGACCTACATCTACATCAAACCCAATATCAGCAAATGATGTAGCTATTACTTTTGCTCCTCTATCGTGTCCGTCTTGCCCCATTTTTGCAATCATTATTCTTGGTCTTCTTCCTTTTGTTTTTGCAAATTTATCCGATAGATTTAATGCAGTTTTAAAATTACTATTATTTTTTATTTCCATTTTATATACTCCTGATATAGTTTGATTTTTTGCTGTGTATCTCCCAAAAACTTCCTCTAAAGCATATGATATTTCACCAAGAGTAGCTCTGTTTCTAGCGGCTATTACAGCAAGTTCTAATAAATTTCCTTTATTTGTTTTACAAGCTTCTTTTAAATTTTCTAATGAAGATAAAACATTCTGACTATTTCTATCTTTCTTAATTTGCAATAATCTAGTTATCTGAGATTTTCGTACTGTACTATTATCTACTTCTAAAATTTCCAAATCAGAATCTTCCTTATCTAATATATTGCTATTTACTCCAACAATTACATCTGTTCCACTATCAATTCTAGCTTGTTTTCTGGCTGCCGCTTGTTCTATTCTCATTTTAGGAATTCCTGTTTCTATGGCTTTTGCCATGCCTCCTAATTTTTCAATTTCCTTTATATGTTTCCAGGATTTTTCTACTAATTCTTCTGTAAGTTTTTCTACATAATAAGATCCTCCCCATGGGTCTACCGTACTACATATCCCTGTTTCAGTTTGCAAATACATTTGTGTGTTTCTCGCTATTTTAGCAGAAAAATCTGTTGGTAAAGCAATTGCTTCATCTAGTGCGTTAGTATGTAAACTTTGAGTCCCTCCCATTACAGCTGCCATAGCTTCTAAACAAGTTCTACTAACATTATTATAAGGGTCTTGCTCTGTCAAACTCCATCCACTTGTCTGACAATGTGTTCTGAGAGACATAGATTTAGGATTTGTAGGTTTAAATTCTTTTACCATTTTTGCCCATAATAGTCTACCTGCTCGTAATTTTGCTATTTCCATAAAATGATTCATTCCTATACCCCAGAAAAAGGATAATCTAGGTGCAAATTCATCAATATTCAATCCTGAAGCTATTCCTGTTTTAATATATTCAATTCCATCTGATAATGTATATGCTAATTCTATATCGGCTGTAGCGCCTGCTTCTTGCATGTGGTAACCAGAAATAGATATACTGTTAAATTTAGGCAACTTATCGGTGGTATATTTAAAGATGTCGGAAATTATTTTCATGGATTGTTTTGGTGGATAGATGTAAGTGTTTCTCACCATGAATTCTTTTAAAATATCATTTTGTATAGTTCCTCTTAGTTTCTCTGCACTTATTCCTTTTTCTTCTGCAGCAACTATATAAAAAGCTAAAATTGGTAATACCGCTCCATTCATAGTCATGGATACTGACATTTTATCTAATGGAATTTCTTTAAATAATATTTTCATATCCTCTATAGAATCAATAGCTACACCAGCCATACCTACATCTCCAACTACTCTTTCATGGTCAGAGTCATATCCTCTATGGGTTGCTAAATCAAAAGCTACGGATAGTCCTTTTTGTCCTGCTTTTAAATTTCTTCTGTAGAATGTGTTTGATTCTTCAGCAGTTGAAAATCCAGCATATTGTCTAATAGTCCAAGGACGAATTACATACATTGTAGAATACGGACCTCTAAGGTTGGGTGCTATTCCCGATACAAAATCAGTGTGTTCTACTTTTTCAAAATCCGATTTATTGTAAGTGTTTTGTATAGATATTCCCTCTGCAGATGTCCAGTCTTCAGTTGGTTTTTCTGCATCAATTTCGGAATTAGATATATTGTATTTTAAAAGTAATTCAGAAACTAAGTATTCAACAAAATAGGATCCTTTTGTAGGGTCCTTAACTTTATCTAGATATCCTTCCTTTCTTAATATAGTTTGTTGGTTCCTTGATAATCTATCTGAAAATCTTGTTTTTTCTTTTGAAAATGAATTTACTAAAATTGAGTTTGCTCCACCAAAAATAGCGGACATACATTCGGTTGTTGTTCGTAATAAGTTGTTAAATTCAAATTCTGTTTCTTTGTTTTTAGTAGAGGTCTCACAAAAAATAGTAGCTTCTTTTCCTGTTTTATCTTTCCACAATATTCTGAAGGCTTTTATTTTTGCTATTTCTAAAAAGAAATTACTTCCAATTTCAAAATTAAATTGAATTACCTCTTCTTTCTTTTTTAGTCCTTCTGTTACAGCTGTTTCTATTTGTTCTTTAGCTGTTTTTCCTTCGGCTTTTACTATATTTTTATCAAATATTACATTACTGTTAGTATTATCTCTTCTACAGAATTCATCCCATTCTTGTGGAAACGATTTTGTAGTGTTAGTAAAATTAATACTGATATGTTCAACAGAGATATTTTTTAATAAAACATCTAAGTTATTTGGATTGCTAAAACAGATTCCATCTATATTGTTAGTTAGTGCTTCTAATGCTTCTTTATTTGCTTGTTTGGCATTGGTAACCTCTATTAGTTGAAATGGAGTCCAGTTGTTTGGAAGATTAGCACTGTAAAATGATTTTACAGATTCCTTATTATAAATAGGTAGTATTTCTATCCCTTCAAAATCAGAAACTAGTTTTTCCTTATAATTTGCTCCTTTTATGTCACTAATAACCTTTTCGTTCCATTTATCTAAAGTAACTTTATTAAAATTATTAAATAATTTATTCATTATATTGATCTTTAATTATCACAATATCTTCATTTTCTTTTTTCATCAAGAAATTTTCTCTTGCAAATTTTTCTAATTCTTTCGGATCGTTATTTAGGCCTTCTAGTCTAAGTTCTAATTCTTCTATTTCTCTTTCCAAACTATCTATCTTTTCTTGTTTTTGTTTCAGATTATTCATTTGTTGATTTAGAACAATTAGATTATTTTCATCAATAAATGAAATCCAGATTAGGAATAAAAACCCAACAATAAAGTATTTATTTTTAAATGCATCTGGTATGTTTTGGTAATATTCTTTTAGTTTTAACATAATGCAAATATAAGATTTTAATAATTCATTTAATTGTTAAAAATTACCATTTCAAATTTTATTAATATCCTATTAATTTCAAAAATGTAATTATCTTTACAGCATGGAACTTTTAAGTACTCCCATAGATTTTTTAAAAGGTGTTGGCCCTGCAAAGGCTGATTTATTAAAAAAGGAATTACGAATATTTACTTATAGGGATTTAATCACTTATTACCCCTTCAGATATGTAGATAAAAGTAAAATATTTAAGGTGTATGATCTTAATGCAGATTTACCTTTTATTCAACTTAAGGGAGAAGTAATAAAATTTGAAACTATTGGTAAGGGTAGGGCTAAGCGATTAGTTGCTCACTTTAAAGACGATACAGGAGTTATTAAATTAATCTGGTTTAAGGGTATTACTTGGATTCGTAGTAGTATAAAATTAAATACTGAATACTTAGTTTTCGGAAAACCAACTTGCTTTAAAAATACTTTTAGTTTGGTGCATCCGGAACTGGATTTATGGGAAGATTATAATAAAAAAGCACATGTTGGTTTGCAGGGGGTATATCATTCTTCCGAAAAGTTATCTGCAAAAGGATTAAATAGTAGAGGAATTTTAAAGTTACTAAAAAACTTGATTCCATTACTTAAAAACGACATTAAAGAAACTTTATCTTTAAAAATACTTACTCAGTTAAATTTACCAACAAAAGAGGATTCTCTAATTAATATTCATATTCCAAAAAACAATAATGATTTTATAAGAGCTCAAAAAAGATTAAAATTTGAAGAATTTTTCTTTCTACAATTGCATTTGTTAAAGTTAAAACTGATAAGAACTAAGAGATTAAAGGGATATCCTTTTCCTAAAATTGACACACATTTTAATAACTTCTATAATAATCATATTCCATTCGAACTTACAGGAGCTCAAAAAAGGGTCTTGAAAGAAATTAGGAGAGATGTGCAATCTGAAGCACAAATGAACCGATTGTTACAAGGAGATGTTGGTAGTGGAAAAACATTGGTAGCATTTTTGAGTATGCTAATTGCTGTAGATAATGGCTTTCAATCGTCAATTATGGCTCCAACTGAAATTTTAGCTCGTCAGCATATGGATACCATTTCCGAATATTGTAAAGAGTTAGATATAAAGGTAGGGATACTTACTGGATCTAGTAAAACAAAAGAAAGAAAGGAACTTCACGAAAAGTTAGAGAGTGGGGAATTGAATATACTAATTGGTACTCATGCCTTAATTGAAGATAAGGTAAAATTCCGAAATTTAGGATTGGTAATTATTGATGAGCAACACAGGTTTGGGGTATCTCAAAGATCCAAACTTTGGAAGAAAAATGATTTTCCACCTCATATGTTAGTAATGACGGCAACTCCTATTCCTAGAACTTTATCCATGACTTTGTATGGAGATTTGGAAGTGTCTGTAATCGATGAATTACCTCCTGGAAGGAAAGAAGTTAAAACGGTATGGAAAACAGATTCTAACCGATTAAAAGTAATAGGATTTATCAGAGAACAAATAAAATTAGGTAGACAAATATATATTGTATTTCCACTGATACAGGAGAGTGAAGTGTTGGATTATAAAAACTTAATGGATGGATATGAAAGTTTGATTCGTGATTTCCCATTACCAGAATTTCAGGTTTCTGTGTTGCACGGACAGATGAAAGCGGAGGATAAGGAATACGAAATGAAACGATTTGTAGATGGAGTAACAGATATTATGGTAGCAACCACTGTAATTGAAGTAGGAGTAAATGTACCGAATGCTTCTGTTATGATTATAGAAAGTTCCGAGCGTTTTGGTCTTTCTCAGTTACACCAACTAAGGGGTAGAGTGGGGAGGGGAGCGGAACAAAGTTATTGTATTCTGATGAGTGGAAATAAGGTCAGTACTGAGGGGAAAGAACGACTGAAAACAATGGTAGAAAATTCTGATGGATTTAAAATTTCGGAGGTAGATTTAAGATTGAGAGGTGCGGGTGATATGATGGGAACCAAACAGTCGGGGGCTTTAAACTTTAAAATTGCCGACTTAGTAAAAGATGGTAATATTTTAGAATACTCCAGAAATGTAGCAATTCAATTGTTAGAAGAAGATGAGAATTTAGAAAGAGAGGAGAATAAAAATATCCTAAAGGCCTATTTACCCTATGCCAAACAAAGAAATAATTGGAGTAGAATTTCTTAATTTTTTTTATGGTTTTGTAGAAATAAATTTATTATGGTAAACTGGGAATTTTACAAAAAAGATAATTCAAAAGAAAGGTTAGAGTGATGGTACATAGTTTTAGTTTTTCACTTCTTCATTGTGAGCTTTTTGATTTATTTATATGTAGATCATCATATTTTAAGTCCAATAAATGAAAATCAAGAAGAAAGAATTCAAAAAATAAGAGAAAAATTCCCAAAATACTATAAAAAAGACAATTATAAGGGACCTAATTGGCATTACACTCCATAGTGCTCCTTTCACTCTCTTTCTTAATTTGTTAGTGTGATTCTAGGAGATATTAGAAACTGTATATAAATTAAGGGTAAGCTACTTATATCGCACCGCTACAACCTAATACCCTTGCTACATTCCTGTCCTGGGGGAGTTCATAGGGAGCTGGTCGTACAAGACTTACCCTTATCTGCAAAAGTAATATTATTCTTCTCTTTGCAAAACATTTTTACACTTCTATTTTTATGTATATTTGCCAAAAATTTTTTATGGAAAAACAGGAAAAGGAATTCATTTTAAATAAAGGACTTATACTAGGTTTAGTGTTGTTACTATTCCCTATAACAGATTTGTTGTATGGTTTAAATATGAGTACTAATAGTTACTTCTTGATTTTTGCTTTATTCTGGATTGTTGTGTATACTTTTTTCATTATAAAGTGGTCAAAAGAATTTGCTTCTTACTATGAGCTATTTCCTTTTAAAGATGCTTTCCGAACTTTATTTGTTATTTCGGCACTTGCTTTTGCAGTATTAACCGTTGGTAAAACTTTAATATGGACAGTTGCATACCCAGATAAATATATTGAGATAAACGAAAAAAGGGAGTTAGAGTTTATGTCGTTACAAAAATCGGTTATTGATAATGCTTACAAAAATGGTACTTTTAATGAGGATAAGTATGAAGAACAATTAGAAGGATATAAAATAAATCAAAACTTATTACAATCAAAATGGGAGGTTATGAAGTCGGAAGGTTTAGGCACTACTTATTTTTTGCAAGTATTGGTTTCAGTTTTATTTTTTGTAGCAATTTATTGTGCTATATTAGCTCTCTTTATTCGTAAAAAAGAAAATTTTATTAAAACAAATTAAATATGGATATTTCTGTAGTAATACCACTTTTTAATGAGGAAGAATCTCTTCCGGAATTATGTAGTTGGATAGATAAAGTAATGAAAGAGAATAACTTCTCTTATGAAGTACTTTTAATGGATGATGGAAGTAAGGATAAGTCCTGGAAAGTAATTGAAAAATTAAGCTCCGAAAACCCTAATTTAAAAGGAACAAAGTTCAGAAGAAATTATGGAAAGTCAGCTGCACTTAATGTTGCTTTTTCCAAAGTAAAAGGAGATGTTGTAATTACTATGGATGCCGATTTACAAGATAGTCCAGATGAAATACCAGAACTATATTCTATGATTATGAAAGATGGGTTTGATTTAGTTTCTGGTTGGAAACAAAAAAGATATGATCCTATTACTAAAACTCTTCCTACAAAATTATTCAATTGGGCAGCCCGAAAAGCTTCTGGTATTTATTTACACGATTTTAATTGTGGACTTAAATCTTACAAAAATACTGTAGTAAAATCAGTTGAGGTTCATGGAGAGATGCACCGATACATTCCGGTAATGGCAAAGTGGTCTGGTTTTAATAATATTGGAGAAAAAGTGGTAGAACATCAATCTCGTAAATATGGAGTTACAAAGTTTGGTTTGGAGCGTTTTGTAAATGGTTTCCTTGATTTAATGACAATTACTTTTATCAGCCGATTTGGTAAAAAACCAATGCATATTTTTGGTGTTATAGGTTCTTTAATGTTCTTACTTGGTTTGGGGCTTTTCGCTTATATTGGTGGTTATAAAGTGTATGCTATGTTTAGTGATATACAAGCAGATAATATTGCCAATATGTCAGGATTTTACATTGCCCTTAGCTCTATGGTTATTGGGGTACAGTTATTTTTGGCAGGATTTATTGCCGAACTAATTTCTAGAAATGCGCAGGATAGAAACAATTATCAAGTAGAAAAAGAAGTTTAAGTTTTGCAAAGAAAAATTATCATAATAGGTCCTGCTTTTCCTTATAGGGGAGGTATTGCTAATTTTAATAATTCTTTAGCAGTAGAATATAAAAGTCAAGGTGCTGATGTGAAGATATATTCTTTTTCTTTACAATATCCTTCCTTTCTTTTTCCAGGCAAAACACAGTATGAAGAAGGAGAAGGTCCAAAAGATATTGAAATTATTCCAATTGTAAATTCTATTAATCCGTTCAATTGGTTTAAAGTTGCTTCTCGTATTAAAAAAGAAAACCCCGACTATGTAATTATCAGATATTGGCTTCCGTTTATGGCACCTTGTTTGGGCTCTATTGCAAAACTTATCAGAAAAACAACTAAGATTTTTGCTATTACCGATAATGTAATTCCTCACGAAAAAAGAATAGGAGATAGTTTACTTACCAAATATTTTGTAAAATCATCTGATGCTTTCCTAACTTTATCTTCTTCTGTTTTGGACGACTTAAAACAATTTACTGACACAAAGGAAAAGATTTTTATCCCTCACCCTATTTATGATTCTTTTGGTGATATTTTAGAAAAGTCAACCGCAAAAGAAAAGTTAGGGTTAGAGGTAAATGGAAAGTATTTACTGTTTTTTGGTTTTGTTCGTAAGTACAAAGGATTAGATATTATGTTAGAAGTAATGGCAGATAAAAGAATACATGATCTAGGAGTGAAATTAATTGTTGCAGGGGAGTTTTACGATAATAAGGAGGAATATATTGCCCAAATTAACAGTTTAAATATCTTAGATTATGTAATTTTGAGGACTGATTTTATTCTGGAAGATCAGGTGAAAGATTATTTTTGTGCTTCTGATATGATAACACAAACTTATAGAACAGCTACACAAAGTGGAGTTACACAAATTGCTTATCATTTTGAAAAACCTATGTTAGTAACCAATGTAGGAGGACTTGCTGAAATAGTTCCTCACAATAAAGTAGGTTATGTTTGCGATATAGATACTAAACAAATTGCCGATTATATTGTAGAGTTTTATACAGAGAATAAAGAAGAAGAATTTTCGGATAATACAAAAGAAGAAAAAAAGAGATTTACATGGAAGGTTTTAGTAGAAGGAATAGATAATTTAATTAAAAAACAACTGTAATGAAAAATGGTATTACATTATTATTTTTAATGTGTTCTATTGTTTTGTTTTCTCAAAACATAACAGATAAAAATAATTTGAAACAAGGTAAATGGGAAGTAGAATTTGATAATGGACATATTAAGTACAAAGGTGTTTTTAAAAACAATAAAGAACAAGGTTTGTTTAAATTCTATTATAGTAGTGGGGAATTAAAAGCAACTAAGGAGTTTTTCCATAAAGGGAAAGCAGCTGCTACTCATATTTACTATAAAAATGGAAATATTCGTGCTTCAGGATTGTATGTAAATCAATTGAAAGATAGTACATGGAATTATTTTAATGTCGATAGTATTTTGGTTTTATCTGAACAATATAAAGCAGGGAATTTAAATGGATTTAGAAAATCTTACTATGAAACGGGAGAAATATATATTGTAAAACAATGGAGAAATGGTTTGGAGCATGGGAAATTTGTTCAATATTTTATAAATGGACAAGTAAATATAAAAACAACTAATCATAATGGAGTATTTAATGGGGAGTATATTAGTTACAATTCTGATGGTTCTGTATTTTATTCTGGATTTTATATAAACGGATTAAGAGATGGAGAATGGAAATATTTTAATAATGGAGTGTTAGATACGATTATACATGAGTAAAGGAAAAGTTTTAATGGCAATGAGTGGTGGTATTGATAGTACTATTGCATCTTTATTGCTACATGAAGAAGGTTATGAGGTAATAGGAATCACCATGAAAACATGGGATTATGAATCTTCTGGAGGAAGTAAAAAAGAAACAGGTTGCTGTAGTCTGGATTCTATAAATGATGCGCGTCAGTTAGCGGTAGATTGTGGTTTTCCTCATATGATTTTAGATATACGAGAGGAGTTTGGAGATTTTATTATTGACAATTTTGTAGATGAATATATTGCAGGAAGAACTCCAAACCCATGTGTACTTTGTAATACACATATAAAATGGGCAGCACTCTTAAAAAGAGCAGATATGTTAGGATGTGAATTTATAGCAACTGGTCACTATGCACAAGTTCGTGAAGAGAATGGTAGGTATGTAGTTTCTAAAGGAATTGATGAAAGTAAAGATCAATCTTATGTATTGTGGGGGGTTACTCAGGAATGTTTAAAGCGTACTATTTTCCCAATGGGGAAATATCATAAAAAAGACATTAAGCAAATGGCCTTAGACAGAGGTTATGTAGAACTTGCTAATAAAAGTGAAAGTTACGAGATTTGTTTTATTCCGGATAATGACTATAGAGGATTCTTAAAAAGAAGGGTAGAAGGTTTGGAAGAAAAAGTAAAGGGAGGGGATTTTATTACAAAAAAAGGGGAGGTAATTGGTAGTCATGATGGTTATCCTTTTTATACAATCGGACAAAGAAAGATAGGGGTTTCTTTAGGTAAAGAACCTACTTATGTTATTGGAATTAGCGCAAAAGATAATACTGTTACTGTAGGTTCAAAGGAAGATTTGAAGGAATTAGAAATGACGGTCAGAAATATTAATTTCGTAAAATACGATTCCATTTCAGATGGATTTCAATCTACTACAAAAGTGAGGTACAAACACAATGGAGAAGAATCTGTTTTAAGTAATGAAAATGGAGAGATTAAAGTATTATTCCAACAAAAAGTAGAAGGTATTGCTCCAGGTCAATCAGCAGTTTTTTATGAGGGTAATGATGTTGTTGCAGGGGGTTTTATTAAACTTAAAAGCTAGTAAATGAAGAAATTACTTATATTTTTATTGTTGCCTATTTCTGTATTTTCTCAACAATTAGAGTATAAATTTTTCATATCATTTAAAAATAAAAACTTTTCAGAATATAAAATTTCAGAGCCAGAAAAATTTCTAAGTTCTAAATCTTTAGAGAGAAGAAAAAAACAAAACATTCTCATAAATCAATCTGATTTGCCGGTTAGTAAGGTTTATATATCTGAATTTAGGAAGGAGGGTTTTAAGATTTTAACAAGAACTAAATGGTTTAATGGTATTGTAGTTTCTACTACCGATTCTTCTTTAATTAATAATGTAAACTTCAATTTTGTAGATACGGTTTTCTATTTCGGAAAATGGATAGTTGGTAATCAAGAACATAAAAAAAAGTATTCATCTTCTAGAAAAATGGATTATTGGGCTTCATTAAATCAAATATATATGTTGTGGGGAGATTCTCTTCATTACTATGGTTTTAGAGGAGAAAATATGTTAATTGCAGTTTTAGATGCTGGTTTTTATAATGTGGATAGTCTATCTTGTTTTGAAAAATTAAATAATGAAGGTAGAGTTTTAGGAACTTATGATTTTGTAGAGCAAGAAAAAGAGGTTTATAATGATAATACTCATGGTATGATGGTGATGTCGTGTATGGGGTCTGATTTAGAAGGAGAGATTATTGGTACTGCTCCTGATGCAAATTATTATTTATTAAGAACAGAAGATGCTTTTTCTGAAAATTTGATAGAAGAGTATAATTGGATATCTGGAGCTGAATTTGCAGATAGTGTTGGGGCAGATATTATTAATTCCTCATTAGGATACACTACATTTGACTACGCAGTTCAAAATTACACTTATAACAATTTAGATGGTAGAACATCTCCTTCTTCTATTTCTGCTACTTTGGCTAGCCGGAAAGGTATAATAGTCGTAAATGCGGCCGGTAATTCCGGAAATGGAGGTTGGAAACATATCGGAGTTCCTGCAGATGCAGATTCTATTTTAACTGTTGGTGGTGTCGATGAGAATGAAGAAATGGCTTCTTTTTCTTCTTTTGGACCAACTTCAGATAATAGAATAAAGCCTTCTGTTTGTGCACAAGGAGAAAATACATCTGTAATTAATTCTTCAGGAAAAGTAATTAAAGCGAATGGTACTTCCTTTGCCTCACCTATACTTGCGGGTTTGGTAGCTTGTTTGTGGCAATCTCATCCTAATAAAACTAATATGGAGATAATAAATGCTATTATTAGTTCGGCATCTTTATATAATTCTCCGAATGATCAAGAAGGTTATGGTTTAGCAAATTTCTATAAAGCAGATAGTTTACTTACCTTGTCAGAAGATTTGATACCTTCGCTTCATCTGTATCCAAATCCTTCAAATGGGGAGTTTACTATTGAGTTGTATTCTGCAAGCAATACTACTGCAACAATAAATATCTATGATATATTAGGAAAATCATTGTATTTCTCTAACGAAAAACTAAGTAGATTTGACAGGAATAAAATTTTAATCCCAAACTTAAAATCAAGTGGAGTTATGTTAGTTTCGGTGAATTTAGGTGAAATAGTGTTGACCTCTAAGTTAGATCTTAGTTATTAAAGCTTTTTAGGTTATTCAATTTTTTCTTTAAATCGTTTAAATCCTAAACGGGCAAGCATCTTTTTTTCAAAAGCCCAAAAGAATTGGAATTGCCCAAACAAAGCGCCAATAATTACTATTAGTACTTGGTATATAGGGAAGATAATAAAGATTCGAATAGGCCAAAATAACCAAGGAGAAATGGACTCTTTATCTAATCCAACTAGGTTGAGTACTGGTTTTGCAATTATTACAGCAATAGAACCTGTTATTGAAAATACAAGTAAGATTATAATGATTTGGAAATTAGAGGTAATCCCCCATTTTTCTTTGAGTCTTTTCATAATGCGAAAATAGAATTTTAATCTAATATGGATAGTATGTTTCTGATGATGTTTACTGTTTTGTTTTATTTTATAAAAATAGAGTGATAAATGTTTTGAAATAAAGAAAAACAAAACTACATTTGCAAAACCAAAATAATAAAGATTTAAAGTTATGCCAAAAAGAACGTTTCAACCTTCAAATAGAAAAAGAAAGAATAAACACGGTTTTATGGATAGAATGTCTGATAAAGATGGACAAAAAGTTTTAGCTAGAAGAAGAGCTAAAGGAAGAAAAAGATTAACTGTTTCTGACGAAATAGGTCATAAATAACTTATATATCACAAATACTAGAGGTGTTGCTGTTCAGCAACACCTTTTTTTTAGCTCATATTTATCAACATTTTGTTAAAATTTATTTATTTATTTAGAATTCATTATTTGTAGAAAGTAAACAAATAATGTAAATTCGCAACTACTTTATAATAAAACAATGCCATTAAAAAAAGAAATTAAATCAGTACTAATTATAGGTAGTGGACCTATAGTTATTGGTCAAGCTTGTGAATTTGATTACTCTGGATCTCAATCTGCAAGGTCATTAAGGGAAGAAGGAATTGAAGTTTCCTTAATAAACTCTAATCCTGCAACTATTATGACAGATAAGGTTGTAGCGGATAATGTATATTTAAAGCCTTTAGAAGTAAAGTCTATAATTGAAATTTTAGAAGAAAGAAATATTGATGCTGTACTACCTACTATGGGAGGTCAAACTGCATTAAATCTTTGTATTGAAGCAGACGAGAAAGGGGTTTGGGAAAAGTATGGAGTTGATATTATTGGAGTTGATATTGCTGCAATTCATATTACGGAAGATAGAGAACAGTTCCGTAAATTAATGAAAAAAATTGATATTCCTGTTGCTCCTGCAAGAATAGCTACTTCTTTCTTGGAAGGAAAAGAAATTGCTCAAGAATTAGGTTTTCCATTAGTAATCAGGCCATCATTTACATTAGGTGGTACAGGTGCTGCTTTTGTTCATACAAAAGAAGAATTTGAAGATTTACTTTCAAAAGGATTACATGCTTCTCCGATTCATGAAGTACTTATTGATAAAGCAGTTTTAGGTTGGAAAGAGTTTGAATTAGAGCTTTTGAGAGATGATAATGATAATGTCATTATTATTTGTTCTATCGAAAATTTTGATCCAATGGGGATTCATACTGGAGATTCTATAACATTAGCTCCCGCTATGACCTTGTCTGACACTTGTTATCAAAGAATGAGGGATATGGCAATAAAAATGATGCGTTCTATTGGCGATTTTGCTGGTGGATGTAATGTTCAGTTTGCAGTTAGCCCTGATGAAAATGAAGACATAATTGCAATTGAGATTAATCCTAGGGTTTCTCGTTCCTCTGCACTGGCATCAAAAGCAACAGGATATCCTATTGCTAAAATAGCTGCAAAACTTGCTATTGGTTTTACTTTAGATGAGTTAGATAATCAGATTACAAAATCTACTTCTGCATTTTTCGAGCCAACTTTAGATTATGTGGTTGTTAAATTTCCTAGATGGAACTTTGATAAATTTAAAGGTTCTGATACAAATTTAGGTCTTCAGATGAAATCAGTAGGAGAGGTGATGAGTATTGGTAGATCTTTTCAAGAAGCATTACAAAAAGCATGTCAATCTTTAGAGATTGGTAGAAACGGAATAGGTGCAGATGGTAAATCAGAAACTAATCAGGATTCTATTCTTTATCAATTAAAGCATGCAAGTGGAGATAGGATATTTAAAATTTATGATGCCATGAGAATTGGTATTCCTACTAAAAAAATTCATGAAATAACTAAAATTGACTATTGGTTTTTACATCAAATAGAAGAGATAGTTGTTTTTGAAAAAGAAGTAGAAAAATATACTATTGATACTCTTCCTGAAGATTTACTTTTAGAAGCAAAAATGAAAGGTTTTGCCGATAGACAAATTGCTCATTTAGTAAGATGTTTAGAAAGTCAGATATACAATAAAAGAATTGATGTTGGAATAAAAAGAGTATATAAATTAGTTGATACTTGTGCTGCTGAATTTACGGCAAAAACTCCTTATTATTATTCTACTTTCGAAATGCAACAAGAAATTAATGGAAATAAATTTACAGAGAACGAGAGTGTTAGTTCTGACAAGAAAAAGGTAATTGTGTTAGGTTCTGGTCCTAACAGAATTGGACAAGGAATTGAATTTGATTATTCTTGTGTGCATGGAGTTTTAGCAGCAAAAGAATGTGGTTACGAAACCATTATGATTAACTGTAATCCGGAAACAGTTTCTACTGATTTTGATACGGCAGATAAATTGTATTTCGAGCCTGTTTTCTGGGAACATATTTATGATATTGTTCTTCATGAAAAACCGGATGGAGTAATTGTACAGTTAGGAGGTCAAACCGCACTTAAATTAGCAGAAAAACTAGAGAGATATGGGATTAAAATAATGGGAACTTCTTATAGTGCATTAGATGTTGCAGAGGATAGAGGTAGATTTTCAGAGCTTTTAAAAGAACATAATATTCCTTATCCAGAATTTGCTGTTGCTGAAACTGCAGAAGAAGCTGTAGAAATATCAAAAAATTTAAATTTTCCAATATTAGTTCGTCCTTCTTATGTTTTAGGTGGTCAGGGAATGAAGATTGTTATTAATGAAGAGGAATTAGAACATCATATTGTAAATCTTCTGAAAGATATGCCTGGCAATAAGGTATTATTAGACCATTATTTAGATAAAGCAATTGAAGCAGAGTCAGATGCAATATGTGATGGAGAAAACGTTTATATTATCGGAATTATGGAACATATTGAACCTTGCGGAATTCATTCTGGAGATTCGTATGCAGTACTTCCAACTTTTGACTTGTCAGATAATGTTCGTCAGCAAATGATAGATATAACTAATAAAATAGCGATTGCATTAGAAACTGTAGGTTTAATAAACATGCAGTTTGCAATTAAAGATGAAGTTGTTTATGTTATTGAAGCGAATCCAAGAGCTTCCAGAACGGTTCCCTTTATTGCAAAAGCATATGATGAACCTTATGTAAATTATGCAGCTAAAGTGATGTTGGGAGAAAAGAAAGTAACAGATTTTAATTTCAATCCTAAAAAAGGAGGATATGCTATTAAGGTTCCAGTTTTTTCTTTCGATAAATTTCCTAATGTGAATAAAGAATTAGGTCCTGAAATGAAATCTACTGGAGAATCAATCTATTTTATTGATGATTTGAATGACGAATTTTTTACAAAAGTATATTCGGAACGAAACTTATATTTAAGTAAATAATATGTTAGTAGGTTTATTAAATTTCTTATTTTGGTTTTTCTTACTTTCTTATATTCTTAAGTTTTTAGGGAGGTATATTTTTCCCGTTTTACTTAAAAGATATGTTAAAAAGAAGCAGTCCCAATTCAATCAACAATTTAACCATCAACAAGATACAACTGTAGATGAGGGAAAAGTAACTATAAAAACAAAATCTAAAAAATCCAAATCGGATAACATTGATATGGGTGATTATGTAGATTTTGAAGAAGTTGACGATTAATAATTAAAATGAAATTATGAAAAAATTTGTTCCACACTTAATATCTGTAGCAATTTTCATAGCAATTTCATCCATTTATTTTTCTCCAGTATTTGAAGGTAAAGTCCTTTCGGCACACGATATTGATACTTGGAAAGGAATGAGTAAAGAAGTTGTAGATTTCAGAAAGTTTAATGGGGAAGAAGCTCTTTGGACTAAAAGAATGTTTTCTGGAATGCCTGCCTATCAAATCTCTACTCGATCTAATGGGAATTTAATTCAATATATAGATAAGGTTTTTAGATTAGGATTGCCCCGACCAATAGATATGTTGTTTCTGTACTTAATTGGATTTTATGTTCTACTCTGCACTTTAAAAATAAATTATAAATTGGCAATTGTTGGTGCTATTGCTTTTGCTTTCTCCTCTTATTTTATTATTATTTTACAGGCAGGACATATGACAAAAGCTCATGCAATTGCTTATCTCCCTTTAATAATTGCATCTGTTCTCTATACCTTTAGGAGTCAAAAATGGCTATTAGGAATGGTATTTACCTCTTTATTTGTTGCATTGCAACTTTATTCCAATCATTATCAGATTACTTATTATACAGTTATCATTTTATTTTTCATTGGTGTAGTTCAGTTTGTAAAAGAATTACTAGAAAGAACTCTTCCAAATTTCTTTAAAAAAGTAGTAATTTTAGTCCTTGCAGCATTTTTAGGTGGAGCTACAAATTATACTCGACTATCCACAACAATGGAGTATGGTCCTGAAACACAAAGAGGAAAGTCAGAATTAGTGTCAGAAGATGGGAAAGCGAAAAAAGATGGTTTAGGATTAGAGTATGCTACTAGATGGAGTTATGGGAAATCAGAAACAATGACTTTTCTTATTCCAAATTTTATGGGAGGATCAACAGGTAAAAGTGTTCTGGAAGATAATGAATCTGAAACTTTAAAATATTTAAGAACAATACGGAATCAAAAGAAAGTACAAAAATTACAACAACAAACCTCTTCTTATTGGGGAAGTCAACCAGGAACATCACCAACTTATGTTGGAGCTATTATCTTTTTCTTGTTTGTATTAGGAATTTTATATGATAGGTCTCCTTTGCGAATTTGGATTTTACTTGCAACTATTCTCTCTATAATGCTTGCGTGGGGTCATAATTTTATGGGTCTAACAGAGTTTTTCTTTAATTATGTACCTTATTATAATAAGTTTAGAGCGGTAACCATGGCTATGATTATTGCAGAATTTGGGATAGCGCTACTTGCAATTGTATCTTTAAATAAATTTTTGAATAGTAAGAAAAATCCTGAAAAAGAACAGAAACTTAAAATAGCATTCTATATTACTGGTGGTATCACTTTATTATTTGCTGTCATTCCATCTTTATTTGTTGATTTCCTTTCTTCAAATGATTTCTTGAATAATAATATAGAGTTTACTAGTAGATTATCTTCTGATAGAGCAGATATTTTGAAGTCTGATTCTTGGAGGTCATTTATCTTTATTTCTCTTTCATCAGTTGTCTTATGGTTGTTTATTAAAGGAAATTTTAAAAAACAATATGTAGTAATTATATTAGGTGTTTTGATATTTGGAGATATGTGGTCGATAGATAAAAGATATTTAAATGAAACCCATTTTGTAAAAGAAGAGAAATCTTCTTTTGTAAAAACAAAATCAGATAATTTTATTTTAATTCAGAATAAAGATAATTCTAGAGTGTTTAACTTAAATAATCCTTTTAATGAAAGTACTACTTCTTATCACCATAATTCAATTGGAGGTTATCATGCTGCTAAACTTTTAAGGTATCAGGAATTAATTGATAATCAACTTTCTCCGGAACTTCAAAGAATTATCATGAATTTACAGAGTCAAAAAGTACATCAATTCTCAAATGTACTTAACATGTTAAACACAAAATATATAATTTATAATCCGAAATTAGAACCTATAATTAATCAAAATGCTTTAGGAAATGCATGGTTTATTTCAGAAATTAATACGGTGGATAATGCGAATGAAGAGATAGAATCTTTAAATTCTTTTAATCCTAAAACTACAGCTATTTTAGATAAAAGATATTCCCAAAACATTACAGATTTTACTTTAAATCCGGATGCGACTATTAAATTAAATCAGAAGCAATATCAACCAAATCATTTAACTTATAGTCTTACAAATATCACCTCTAATCAATTAGTTGTCTTTTCAGAAATTTATTATGAAAAAGGTTGGAATGCGTACATTGATGGAAAGATTGTACCACATTTCCGAGCTAATTATGTGTTGAGATCTATGATGGTTCCTGAAGGAACTACGAAAATAGAATTTAAGTTTGAACCATCTTCTTATTCTACTGGAGAAACGGTTGCTTATGCTAGTTCTATTTTACTTTTACTGCTTTTAGGATTTGTATCTTATAAAGAATTAAAGTAAAAGCATGAAAAAGGTTTTAATCATTACATATTATTGGCCTCCAGCTGGGGGGTCTGGTGTGCAGAGGTGGTTAAAATTTTCAAAATATTTACCTGAAAATGGATGGAAACCTTATATTTTCACTCCTGACTCTCCATCTTTCGAAATAAAGGATGAGGATTTATTTAAGGATATCCATATAGAAACTGAAGTTTGGAAAACTCCAATTTGGGAGCCTTACACTCTTAAAGAAAAATTATTCGGAAAATCAGAAAGTTCTAATGCAGGAATAATTCAGTACAAATCCTCTACAAAAAACAAGATAATGAATTGGGTTAGAGGGAATGTTTTTATTCCAGACCCAAAAGTTTTTTGGGTAAAACCATCCATAAAATTATTAAATAAGAAGATAAAAGAAGAGGGGATAACTCATATTGTTTCTACTGGTCCCCCGCACTCCATGCACTTAATTGCTTTAGGATTAAAAAAACAAAATCCGGACTTAAAATGGGTAGCAGATTTTAGAGATCCTTGGTCGGAATTAGATTTGTTAAATGAGTTCCATTTAACTAAAAAATCAAAACAAAAATACAGGAAATTAGAGAAGGAGGTTCTACAAAATGCGGATGTAACTTTAACCGTAAGCGAAACTTGGGTTGAATCTTTTAAAAGACTGTTTTCTAACAATGTAAAATTAATTACTAATGGTTTTGATGTAGATGATTTTGAAGTAAGGGAAAGAGAAAATGATAAATTTATTATTGGTCATTTTGGACTTCTGAATCACCTCAGGAATCCGAAAAATTTATGGAAGACATTGCATGATTTATGTGATGAAAATCCAGACTTTAATATGAAGTTAGAGATCCGACTTTCAGGAAATATTGATACGGAAGTATTACAAAATATCACTCAATATTTTCATCTAAAAAATAAAGTTAAAGTATTAGGTTATCTTAGTCATAAAGAAGTGTTAAGAGAATACAATGAATCTTCTGTTTTGTTGTTATTGCTTTTCAATTCCGAAAGTGGTATTGGTAATTATCCAGGAAAAATATTTGAGTATTTTGCTGCAAAAAGACCTATTTTGGGATTCGGACCAAAAGAAAGCGATACTCAAAAATTAATGGAAAAAACCGAAAGTGGTAATTACCATTATTATGAAGATGTAAATTTGAGAGAGAATATAATTTCGTTATTCGAAAATAAAGAGGAGTTTGTTGCTTCTGATGAGATAAATAATTTTACCAGAAAAAAATTAACAAAGCAATTATCAGTTTTATTAAATAAAATGTAATGGGAATTGTAAGAAAACAGAGTGTTAAGAATTCAATCTATTTTTATATAGGTTTAATGTTTGGTACTGTTTCTACTATTATTTTATATCCAAATGCTTTTAATGAATATCCAGAACATTTGGGATTACTTCAGATTATTGTAGCTTATTCTATAGTCATTTCTACTTTTTCTTTTTTAGGAGCTCCAAAAACATTAATTCGTTTTTTTCCGAAAGTAAAAAATAAAAATCAACTTATTACTTTGTCCTTTCTGATTCCTGTAATTGGTTTTTTATTAGTTTTGTTGTTTTATTGTCTTTTTAAAGAAAGTTTTCTAGAGTTTTTAAAACCTGCTTCAACAGAGATATCGGAACTGAGATCCTACAATTTATTAAAACTAAATTTTCATTTAGTATTTTTTATGGTTGCCTTTCTTTCCTTTTTTGAGGTCCTTTCTTCTCTTTCTAGGTCTCTTTTAAATGCTACTATTCCTATTTTTTTAAGAGAATTTTTCTTGAAGGGAATGAATATTTTATTGTTATTTTTACATTGGTATAATTATATAAATTTTCAAACCTTTCTTAATATGTATATTTCTTTGTATTTGGTAATGATTATAATTTTGTCAATTACTATTTTTAGGAAATTTAATTATAAAATTGACTTTAAATTTGACGAGATTGAAAGTAAAAAACTCCTTTTATTCGGATTGTATGTATTGGCAGGAGGGGCTTCTGCAATTTTGGTTTCTAAAGTAGATATAATGATGATTGGAAAATTAATTGGTTACAAAGAAGTTGCTTTTTATACAGTAGCATTTTTTATAGGAAATGTTATTAGAGTTCCAGCAAGGGCTATTGGATCAATTGCTACTCCTTTAATAGCTAAAGCGTGGGAAAAGAATAATATTAAAGAGATAAAAGAGATTTACATCAAATCTTCTATTAACCAACTTCTTTTTGGAGGTTTAATATTTTTGGGAGTATGGTTAAATATTGATGATGGATTAAGTTTACTGCCTCTTAAATTTCAAGGAGGAAAGTTGGTGGTATTATTTATTGCTTTGTCTCAATTATTTAATGTTATGACAGGGGTAAATGGAGTGATTATTGTAAATTCCAAACACTATAAATTCGATTTATATGCTAACTTTCTTTTACTATGTATCACTTTATATGCTAACTGGATTTTTATTCTAGAAACAAGTCCTTTGGCTAATTATGATATTGTAGGAATAAATGGAGCTGCATTTGCTACGGCACTTTCTATTCTTATTTTTAATATTATTAAAATGATATTTATATATCGGAAGATGAAAATTCAGCCTTTCACTTTTAATACCTTAAAATCCATTATTCTGATTAGTATAGTGTATTTATTTATTTCTTATATTTCATTTCCAGAGAATGTACTTTATAGTCTTGTCTTAAGGTTTTTACTGTTATTTGCTCTATATATTCCTTTAATGTTGATTTTTAAAATTTCAGAGGATGTCAATAAGTTTGTATTTGAAGTTTGGCATAATTATGTCAGAAAGAAATTAAGATACTAATTTCTTTATATTTCATTTATTTTGTTTGTATTTTCAATTTACTGGATGAGTTAAATGGAGAAATAAATCTCCTTTGAATAGTAGATGTTTTGGTTAGAGAGACTACGAAAATAAATAATATTCCTTTGTTTTATTTTTTTATGAAGGTGCTGTTGTAAAACGAATATTTAAGGAGTAATTATCCCTTTTATTAAACCTTTTATTGTCCATAAACTTTTTAGATACCTAAACTTATTATTAAGAAAGAAAAAGATAATAAGATCAATAGATTGCTTTAGAACTTTGAGTAGAATTATTAAAAAACCAAGAACCCCATGTTCTTTTATTTTTTTGAAAGAAAATTGTAGTCCACTGAGTAATATTCTTTCTTTTAAGTATTTTTTTTCTGTTTTCTGTTTTGATTCAAAATGAGTTATTGACATGCCATTTAAATTATACAGTTTTTTTTCTTTATAAAATTTAAAAACTCTGTAAAAAAACTCTGGTTCTTCACCAAGTCCAAGAGAGTTTCCCTTCATTCCTAGTGATGTGTTAAAAACACCTACTTTCTCAAATACGGATTTATGAATACACATATTGCCACCTGCAAACCCAGTCCTAGAACTTATACTATTTATAAATCCATTTGTTTTTCTATAACTTCTAACAAAATAAGATTGATCTATCCATTTTGGACATTCAAATTCAAATCTTGGGTATATTGGTCCCCCAAAACCGACTGCAGATATAGTCTCTGTAGCATTTATTAGAACATCAAGCCAACCATCATTAATCACGGCATCATCATCAACAAAAGCAATAAATTCTCCATTAGATAGTTCAATACCTTTGTTTCTTGAGAAACTTATTCCTTGATTCTTTTCTATATAGTAAGTGATAGAAAATGAGCTGTTTATTTCTTTAATAATTTGATTTGTATTGTCTGAACTATTGTTGTCAATAAGAATGATCTCAATTTTCTTTTCATCATTGGAGATTACTTGTTTTATTATTGATTCTAAACAGAGTTTCACAAAATTCTCACGATTATATGTACACACAATAATACTTAAAACCATCTTTTTTTTAGTTTTTGAAGGAAGGTTTCCTTCTCGATTTGATTTAACTTAAAATTACTGCTAGTATCTCTTGGCATTTTATAATTAATAAAATCTAATATTTTATTTTTCCCACTAACTCTATTGAAATCTTCTAGTGTCCATATTTTTACATTTCTTGGGTATTTAAGCTCTAACTTCTCAGTTTCTTTTTTATATTCTTCCCAATATAGTTCAATTGTTTTTTTTTTGTTAGAGTCATTATATTTTGGAAAACAAGGATCCCATTTTTTATCTATTTTCCAATTTTCTCCATTATGATTACACCAGTGGTTCCTACCTTCAGTTTTATTTAAGAAACTATTTACAACTTCCTCTTTCTTTCTAATTATTCCAATTACTTTTACTTCTGGATATTTATCGATAATTTTAGAAATATATGGAAGGTAATACATTCCAGTATCTCCAATAAAACTATCCTCATGATTATATTCGTATAAATAATCTAACCATGCGAATAATTCATCATCATCATCATCCCATTTTATCAGTTTTCTAATATTTTTCTCATCAATTCTACCTTCATGAAGAACTCTCATGTTTTTTTGGTGAGATAGAAATTTAGAAAGAGAAACGCTACCACTTCTGCCTGTACCAATAGATATGATTAATTGTTTTTTTGTTTTATTCATTTAGTTATAATTTTTTAAAAAACTGTAGCCAAATTTATTAATATCGCTTTCTAAATTTCTCTCAGCTTTTTTTATACTAAACTTATAGAAAATATTTCTTTTATTCTTTCTCCATAAAGAAAAGTATTTGTTGTTTACCCCTTTTCTTATATTATTTTCAGTAAGTCTGATTTTTGTATTGAGAAAGCTTTCAATTTTTAGTAGAGTCTCCTTTGGGTGATTAATTAAGTCTTCATATTTAATGTCTAAATTGTTTCTAATTTTTTTCTTGTCTTCTAAATATTGATTATAACAAACTAGCCAATGCTTAATTAATGAATAATGAGATGTTTTTGACCATTTTTTTGTAGCTAAAGAAGTTGCAATTGGATGTCTTAAAATTGTAATAAAAAAACTATTTGGGAACATAGCTTGCAAAAAAAGTGTTCTCACTAAATTTGGTGGTGATTTTTCAATAAGAAACTCCTTGTTTAAGTCCCAATGTTTACTCCACTCTCTATAAAGTTTTTCTTTATTCTTTTTTGTAATTAGTTTTGAATTTTCATCTAAATATGATTCAGTATTAAAACCAAATTTCCCAGGACCTCCATATTTGTTAGCGGGGTTAAATACACTTTGAAAGTGTTGTCCTTCATCTTCAATCACTCCAGTATTTTCGTGACCACTAATATTCTTTTGTTCTTTTAGGATTTTATATAAAAGAGATGTTCCACTTCTGTGTAATCCGCAAATAAAAATAAATTTATGTTTTTTAATTTCACACATTATAATTATTTATTTTTCTCCCATTCCCAAGCAGATTTCATAGCTTGATATAGTGTTTCTTTAGCTTCCCAACCCAATTTCTCTTTTACTAGGTTTCCATTGGCATAAATCTGTTCTATATCCCCTCTTCTTCTGGGGCCAATAGAATAGTTAATACTTAAGTTATTGGTTTTTTCAAAAGCTTTTATTGCATCTATCACACTTACGCCAATTCCAGTTCCGATATTAAAATCGTGTTTTCCTTCCTTGTTAATAAGCAAGTTCATTGCTAATACATGAGATTTTGCCAAATCAACTACATGAATATAATCACGAATACAAGTTCCATCAGGAGTGTTGTAATCATCACCAAATACAGTAATTTTCTTTCTTTTCCCAATAGCAACTTCTGTTATGATAGGAATTAAATTGTTAGCTTTGTCAGATGAACAATCCCCAATTAAAGCAGAAGAGTGGGAACCAATAGGATTGAAATATCTGAGGGAAACACTATTGCAACTATCTACTTTTAGCATACCTTCACAAATCTGTTTTGTTTCTCCATAAGGTGATTCTGCTTTTTTGAATGGAGAGTTTTCAGTTACTGGTAAAATATCTGGACTTCCATAAACGGTGCAGGAAGAGGAAAATATAATGTTTTTCACATTATTTTCTCTCATACTTTCCAATATAACCTCTAAGGATCCAATATTATTATCGTAATACTTTTGTGGGTTTTGTACAGATTCTTCTACAGATTTATAGGCTGCAAAATGAATAACACCTTCTATCTTTTCTTCTGAAAATATTTTGTTTATCTCCTCTGTATTAGTACAATCCCTATTATACCATTTTATTTCTTCTCCGGTAATTTTTTCAACTCCTTTAATATTCTTAACTGAAGTATTGCAAAGGTTATCAATAATAATAGGAGTGAATCCAGCTGCAATTAGTTCTACAACTGTATGAGATCCAATATATCCTGCTCCTCCTGTTACTATTATCTTTTTTTTCACTAAAATGTTTTTCCTATCCCAAGTATCCATCTCATTTGGAAGAAATCCTCATCAGATGATGGAGGTCTGTTTAAGAAAAGTGGTATGTCAAAACGAATAACTAAAGGCTTAACAGTTTCTAGCGGACCAAAATTTCTTAGCGTATAAGTAAATCCTATTCCTGCATCAACTCTGATATCTGAAAACAATTCTTTATATTTTTCTTCACGTATTTTATTTAAAATCTTACCATTATCACTTATTATTCCAGCATCAGCAAAGAAGTATGGAGCAAAATTATTTTTACGGATTATGTAAGGTAGGTATGCTGTAAAATCAATTTCAGTATTGAAAGCAGCTCCACTTGTTCCATTATATTCGTATTTTGCAATAGTTCCATCTTCATTAAATTCAGGAGCAAGGAAACCCGTATATCCTCTTAGATTTAACCCTCCTGATTGGTGAAAATAATTTGTTGTGTAGTCGTATCCCATAAATTGAGATGAAATAATACCATCTGTTCTAGTGAATTTAGAATCCATCATTTCTTCATTGTTAGCACCCGCTAATCCTAGCTTACTTTCTTCTGCCCAATTATCTCCTGTACCAAATTGAAGATATGCTCTAGTATTTATTTTTAATTTGTCTAATTTATTATTATTTTTAGCACTAAATATTATTTTATCATAATCGTAATCACTCCACAAAGATGAAGATTGTAACTTTAAATTAATTGTACCATTACCATAACTGTAGTTGTATTTATGTTCTAAGTTTACATCAATTCTGTTATTATATTTGTTTTTATTCCAACTATCTGTATTTAAAATATAATTAGAAGATGAGTTTTCTGGTCTGAATAAAGATAGAAAGCTAACTGATAGTTTATTGTCTCCATTGTCGCTTGATTTCTCTAAAGAAATTTTATTAGATTGCAACCCTGCTATATAACTACTATTAAAGTTAATTTTACTTTTTAACGAAATTTGATCTAAATTTGTTTGATATCTTAATCTGTAAGATAAATCATCAAATTCAGAATAGTTTTCTGTAGTTTGATCTTGTTTTATTCCAGAATTCATCCAAACTGTAGCGTCAAATAAATGATGATGATTCAAGTATCCTCCTTTTAAGTTCAAACCAATTTTAATACCATCAGTTGAATTCCACCATATGTTTGGTTGGTATTTTATTTCATAGTTTTTCCAGTCAGAATATTTCCATAAGTTGTCATTAAAAGAAAAAGTAGTATTACATTTTGATGAATTGTTTGGCATATATGCATCTGCTAGTCTTTGACTAGGGTCAATTGTCACCTCTTTTATTCCTGAAGTGATATCCAAATCTACCGAATATGTTGGCTGAATTAAGTCCCACGCATGCCATTTTGGTAATATAGTTGCATCTGATTCTTTTATAAACCAGTGATTTGGAATATGGTAGTTGTAAGTTTTTCCATCATTTGCTGTTACCGTAAAGTCAATTGGCATTTGCATTCTTCCTTTTCTTTCAAATATTACAGTGTTTCCTTTTGTTTTTACTGAGTAATCAATTCGTTTGTCAGTATCTAACCATTGGTCAAAAAACCAATTTAAATCAACTTTAGTAAACTGAATAATTGCATCTCTGAAGTCTTCATTATAAGGGTGTGCAATTTTCCATGTTGCAAAATAGTGCTTCATTGCATTCAGAAAAAGCTCATCTCCTAAAACATATTGTAAATTATACAACATTGATGCTGTTTTATAATATACATGTCTGTATCCACCTCCATGTCTAAGTGCACCGTTAAAACAATCAGAATGTGTAGAAATAACAGGATCATTAAATTTAGTAGCATCATTTATATATGCATAATAAACTCTACTGTCGATTGCTTTTACTGCTTTGTTAAATCTTTTTTTGTATGCTGATTTTGGTGGGTTAGAAACTAAATAATCTCCATCAATTTTTATAAGTGCCCAAGCGGTTAAAAACTGAGTAAAACCTTCATCTAATAAAGCTCTATAAGTTTCATTATTTCCTACTTGACCAAAAAACCAATTGTGTCCAATCTCATGAGCCAAAAGACCTCTGTACCCTGGATCTTGACCTCCATCTAAAGTCATCATTGGATATTCCATTCCATCTCTGGCATCAGCAACAATCATTTTATGATAGGTATATCTCCCAAAATCTTCTGAGAATACTTCTATACATTTTGATGAATAATCTGCTGCATTTTGCCATTTACTACAATGTGGCTCCTGGACTAATGAATAGCTTACTTTATCTTCCCACCAACTTTCTCCAATTCTGTAAGTAGGGTCAGCAGTAAATCCGAAATCATGAACATTTTCGGCATGAAATTTAAATGTTTTTGTTTCTCCTTTCTTATATTTAGTAATTACAGATGGAGTAGAGTTCCAAACTTTGTCTTTGAAGTTTTTTACATCTAGTTTTTCTCTTAATTCTTTAGGATAAACTTCCTCTCTGTTCAGTAAAAAACCAGTTCCATCTACTACATAATTGGATGCAAAAGTTAACTCTACATCAAAAGCACCAAAATCTCCATAAAACTCTTTGCCTAAGTGTTGATCTTTAGTCCAACCAAATTTTGCATCATACACACAAACTCTAGGGTACCAATGTACTCCATCATAATGTTTGTATCCCCAAGAGTTGAATACTTTCATTCTTCTCCTTACTCCACCATCATCAAAATAGGTTTTAAAATTCATACTGAAAGTAATGCTAGTACCAGATTTTAATGTTTGGGGTAGATATACCTTTAAGATAGTATTGTCTAATTCTATTTCTACTTCTTGTCCATCTACTTTTAGATTTTCTATTACGGTACCTAGCCCTTGAGATTCGTATCTTCCGTAATTAGGAGATTTCCCATTTTGATGTTGTAACTCATCATAATAAGAGTTTGGTTGAAACGCATTTTGGTATAAATGGAAATAAACTATATCCAAATCATCAGGTGAATTGTTGGTATAAGTTAAGCTTTCTGTTGCAGTAATAATATCTGTTACTTCATCAATATTTGCTTTTATATTGTAGTAAACATCTTGTTGCCAGTATGCTGCATGTGGCATTTTATTTTTCCAATAGTTAGGGTTGTCTGCATTTTGATAGGTGTTTGGTGCAGATAACGCATCATAGGTATTTTGTGCATTAAGTCCGAATGTAGAAAGAAGTAAGCAGCTTATAATTAGTTTTTTCATAATCAATAATTTAAGGTTGCCAATTTACTAATCTGAATTAGAATAGCAATGTTTTTTTGAAGCAATTATACTTGCGTTTATTTCAAATCCGGTTAGTAGAATAATAGAGTTAAAATACATCCAAAGTAAAATAATAATTAATGTTCCAATTGAACCATATATCTGATTGTACTGAGCGAAATTATTAATGTAAAAACTAAATATAATAGAAGTAATAATTACAAAAAGAGAAGAGAAAATAGTTCCTGGAGTAAAAATTTTCCATTTTACCCTATGATTTGGAGCCAGATAAAATAGTAAAGACATACCAAAAAGTAAAAAAGTAGACATAATAATCCACCTAATAAAAGCGAATATATATAAATATTCATTAGAAATAATTCCATGAGTTAATAGATTGTCCAAATAGGTCTTTCCGAAAATGAGAATAGTTATAGTTAATATTAGCATGGATAATAAAATAAGTGTAAGCAGTAAGGAGATAGATTTTTGGTAAATAAAGGACCTAGATTCTCTTATGTGGAAAGAAGAATTGAACGCTTCAATTAGGGAACTAACTCCATTTGTTGAAAAATATAAAGCCAAAACAAAACCTACTGATAGTAATCCTCCTCTAGGGTTATTTACAATATCATCTATGGTTTTAAAGGCTATTTCATTTGTTTTTTCAGGTAATACACTTCCTATAAGTTCAATTAAAGTTTCCTGAAATCCCTCAATTGGAATGTAAGGAATAAGAGTAAAAAGGAAAATAACTGACGGAAAAAAAGCCAAGAAAAAATTAAAAGCTAAGGAGGAAGCCCTAGTTGTAATAGCACCTTCCATTAACCCTTGCCAGAAGAAAATTGTTACATCATAAATACTGAGTCCTTGAAACCCCCAAGGTTTAAATTTTTTAGAAATATTTTTGATTAGTGTAAACATTAAATAGCTTTTAAACTTAAGTCAAAATTTAATACTGAATGGGTGAGCGCCCCGACAGAAATAAAGTCAACTCCACATTTTGCATATTCTGAAATAGTGACCTCTGTTATTCCTCCACTTGATTCTGTTTGGCATTTATTGCCAATTATTTTTACTGCTTTTTTAGTGGTTTCAAAATCAAAATTATCTAGCATAATTCGTTTTACCCCACCTTCCTTTAAAATCTCATATACTTCCGATAAACCTCTTGCTTCTACAATTATCTCTAAATTTTTATTGTTCTCTTTCAGATATTTTTTTGTTTTCTGAATTGCTGCTGTAATTCCTCCTGCAAAATCAATGTGATTATCTTTTATCATAATCATATCATATAGTCCAAACCTATGATTCACTCCTCCTCCAATTTTTACGGCCCATTTTTCTAGTTTCCTATTAAGAGGAGTTGTTTTTCGGGTGTCTAATAATTTACAATTTGTGTTGGAAATTAAAGAGTTTAAGTAAGTAGTTTTTGTGGCAATTGCACTCATGTGTTGCATGCAATTAAGTGCTAATCTTTCTGCAGTAAGTATGGAAATAGAGTTTCCTGTTACAATAAAAGCTATGTCTCCAAACTTTACCTTATCACCATCTTTTAAATAAGTTTCTACTTTTAAATTACTATCTACTTTTCGGAATATCATTTTTGCAAGTTCAATTCCAGCAATTATTCCTTCATCTTTTACTAGTAAGTGTGCTCTGTTTATAGATAATTTAGGAATAGAAGCAAACGAACTATGGTCACCATCTCCTACATCCTCTGAAAGAGAGTCTAATATAAATTTTTCAAAATCTTTGTCTGTCATAAAGATACTAATTGTTAATATTGCCAAAAATACAAAAAATGAAAATTGTTTTAATAACAATAGGAAAGACAAATGAAAAGTATTTGATAGAAGGAATTTCAGACTATCAAAGACGATTGAAACATTATACTAATTTTGATATGATAGAAATTGTACATTTCAAGAATGCAAAGAATTTCTCTGAATCAGAACTAATGCAGAAGGAAGGAGAGTTGATATTGAAACAAATTAAAAACTCTGATCATTTAGTGCTTTTGGACGATAAGGGAAAGGATTTTACTTCCCAAAAATTTGCTCAGAAACTACAACAATGGATGCTTTCTGGAAAAAAAAGATTGGTTTTTGTTGTGGGAGGTGCTTATGGATTTTCAGAGGAGATTTATAAAAGAGGAAATGAGAAATTATCTCTCTCTAAAATGACTTTTTCTCACCAAATGGTACGTTTGTTTTTTGTAGAACAAATTTACAGAGGATATACTATATTAAATAATGAACCTTATCATCACGAATAAATGAAACTAGTTTTTGCCACCAACAACCCCAATAAATTATCTGAAATACAATCTTTAGTCCCAGATGGAATTGAAATTTTAAGTTTAAAGGAAATTAATTGTAATGAGGAATTACCAGAAACAAATCCTACTTTGAAAGGTAATGCTTTACAGAAAGCAAAGTATGTATTTGATAATTATGGTTTTAATTGTTTTGCAGACGATACCGGATTAGAGGTAGATGCTATAAATGGTGAGCCAGGAGTGTATTCTGCTCGATATGCTGGAGAAGATTGTAAAGCAGAAGATAACATGAAAAAAGTATTACAGAAATTAAAAGGAAAGACAAACAGAACTTCAAAATTTAGAACTGTAATTGCACTTATTATTGATGGAAAAGAAACTTTATTTGAGGGGGAATGTAAGGGTAGTATCACAAGAAATAAAAGTGGGGTAGAAGGTTTTGGTTATGATCCTATTTTTACGCCAAATGGATGTAATCTAACTTTTGCCGAAATGAATAAAGATGAAAAAGGTGCAATTAGCCATAGAAGTAAGGCGGTAAAGGAATTAGTTGCCTTTCTGTATCGCTAATTAACAAACAAACTTAATGACTTGATTCGATTAATTTATCATGAATTAAAGTTCCAAATTAGTGTCTAACAATTCTCTAATATCCTCAGAAGAAGGTCTTGGGGCATTCGTTGAGATATTTATTTAAAAGTACTAATTATATTTATGATATATTTCCTTCTTTATAGATACATTATTGAATGTCAACATCAAGCCTCTTGTTCCTTTTGTAAAACCTTAGTTAAATTAAAAAAAAGGTTATATTTGTGAATTATTAATAACTATTTGATATGTCAAGAAATATTATATTCGTATTATCTTTTTGTGTAACAACGAGTCTTTTTGCCCAGGAGAATTTTTTCAGTAAGGAATACACCAACTCTAATGCTATCTTGGAGTTTGGTCTAGGATATGTATTTATTCCAGAAGCTGAACCTAGTCTAGTTAGATACCAAGTAGCGAGTAGAAACATTTTACTAAATAAGAAACTTGGATTTATGTATACTGTTGAATCTAATACTAATGGATTATTTGATGTATTTGGTATAAACTATAGAATTAGTAATAATCTTTCTTTTCAAGCAGGAAGCGGATTAGCAATCAATAATGTTTTTAATACAACGCTAAAACAAGCAAGAAAAGAAATAAGTCTTGCATATCACCCAGATAATATTCCATTAACGATTACAACGGGTTATTCGGGATCTTTTGGTCCTTCTTTGACAGTTAGTTTTCTTAAAGCAGTCTTCGAACCCTTACAAATCAATTTCTTTAGGTAAAAACTGGCTAACATCCCCTCCATTTTTTATAATATCACGAATGATGGTAGAAGAAATATGAGAAATTTCTGGTGAAGTAATAATGAAGATAGTTTCTACTTCAGGATTTAAGTTTTTATTTACTTGTGAAATGTTTTTTTCGTATTTAAAATCGTGAGAATCTCTCAATCCTCTTAATATGTATTTTGCTTTTACTTTCTCACAAAAATCTATTGTAAGTCCTTCATAAAACTGAACCTCTATTTTAGGGTTGTTTGCGTATATTTTCTTAATCCACTCTTTTCTTTCTTCAATAGAAAAATATTCGTTTTTCTCTGAATTTATTCCAATAGCAATAATTATTTTATCAAATAGAGTTAGAGATCTATCTACTACTGATTTATGTCCTAAAGTGAAAGGGGAGAAGGATCCTGGAAAAATTGCTTTTTTATTCATAACTCAAAAATAAGAAATTAAAATGAGAAGATACTAAAATTTACCGCTCCGTATTTTCTAACTTCTACATTTTTATCTTTAAAAGAGGTTCTGTAGTCGTGTTCTATAATCAAAAATCCCTCTTTTTTTATTAGATTATTTTTTAATATTAAATCTTTCATTTTTTGATAATCATCATAATTATAGGGAGGGTCTGCAAAAATAAAGTTGAACTGTTTTTTGCAATTTGTTAAGTATTTTATACATTCAGATTGTACCGTATTAATATTCAGATTTAATTCTTCCTTTGTTTTTTCAATAAAATGAATACACTCACTATTATTATCTACTGCAATAATTTCTTCTACTCCTCTAGAAGAAAATTCAAAACTTATATTTCCTGTTCCTGAAAACAGATCTAATACATTTTTTTCTTGAAAATAATATCTGCTATCTATTATGCTGAAAAGTGCTTCTTTTGCTCTGTCAGTTGTTGGTCTGACTGGTAAATTTACTGGTGGATTTATTTTTCTTCCTTTATGTTTCCCGCTAACTATACGCATAATATCTGACTAAATAAACTAAAATTTTGATGTTGAGAAACCCTTTTTAATTCCTCATTAAGAGAAAGGAAATTACTTAATGATCCGAATTTGATATTACGAATATAATCATAAATCAGAATATAGTTTTCATCTCCTTTTTCTATATTTCCAAATAAATATAAATTACTTTCTTCAGGATTCATTTTTAACTGATTGAAACCAAAAAGAGTGTAATATAATACATCAATACTATTATTAACATCAAAATAATTATGAAGAATTAATTCTCCTTTTTTTAATATTATTAATTCAATATTTTTTCTGTTTATAAACAGGAATGCTGTTTTCTCGGTTAGGTTTTTGTATTGTTTTATTAGCTGTTCAATAATAATGGTGCTACTATTTTTTTCTATAACCCCACTCTGAATTTGATTCATTAAATGGACTATATTTTCTTTTACACTATAGATTGTAGTAGCATTATTCTGATGAATTTTATCTGTCTTAATAGTCCCTTTTTTATCCGAAATAAATTGAAGGTATCTTTCTTTATTTATTTCGGAGTATAATTCGTTAGGTACAATGGTAGTAGGGAAATTGCTGTAGCACATTGAAGTAGAGAAAAATGTTTGTTTTAATATTTCTTCCGAACCAATTGCAGTGAGTAAGTTGTTACCCACTTCTACTGACTTAAATAAGAGATATTCTAGGTTTTCTGTATTTAAAAGAGTGTATTTTAAATTTGTTGGACTAACTTCAATTGATAAATGAAAATTTTCTGTATTAGCAAAATTTACATTTTTCTTATAAAAAGAGGTGATATTATTATTCTCCCCAATTTCCATTTGTTATTGTTTTTTCTAACGAACCAACTTGAATTCCACCTCTCTCACTATTTCTTCTTAGCATTCTTTCCTCTTCATCTAACCCACTAAATACATTGTTGTAAGATGTAGATATCTTAAAGAAATATTTGTCAATTTCACCTTGAGCTTGCTCCATTAAGTTTGGGTGAATTTCTTTTGCTGAAAAATCGTATTTTATACCTGTATGAGGAATAAAAGTAATACTATCTAAATTTAAAGAAATACCTATTCTATGTTTCATATAAATATTATCAAATATAACATCTTTTACTGGTTGAATAAAAGTGATTATTAGTCCTCTAGCATATCCTTCTTCAGTAGTCAGGTCCCTAAATTGTCCTCCAGAATTAATGTATTTTTCTGTTATTACTGCTAACATTTCTTCATCAATAGCTTGTTCTACTAAAAAATCTGCTTTCAGCCTTGCTTGTTTCCATTTGTTAGGTTGATTAGGTACAGTGTAAGTCCCTTTTTTTAATATAGTTACAATCTTTATTTCTTCATTGATAGTATAGTTGACTAAAGATGTGAAATTAGTGTTCTCTTCTTCATTTATAAGATTGTATTGATTTTTCATAACGCTTAAATCTTGTATAACTTGAGTATTTTTATTTATTAGTCCTATAAGTTTTTCTCTAGCTTGAATTTCATTTTGTAACTTTGTAATATCATTTTCGCAAGTACTTACAATAATTGTGTTTACATTTTCAGTAGAATCTTGCTTTGATATAATAGAAAATATAATACCTTTCCTCCCCTTTAATGCCTTCCCTTTTTCTGCTTTTATTTTTGCTTTCTCTCTCACCTTAGCAATCATATCTTCTCCAATAGTTTCAGTGTAAGTTGTTCTTTGGTTTGTAGCATATCTTATCATTCCTTCCGCATTCTCTTTTTTGTCTTCAGTATCCGAAATATTAGATTTTAAAGAAGATATGTCCTCATTGTTAGATGCAATAACTGACATTAAATTGTCTGTTTCAATAGAGGTATTTGTATCTAAATCAAAAATAGATTTAAAGTTAGTATTTATATTGTTATAAGTATTCTGAAGCTGAATTGTGTTTATTGTTTCTTCCCCAAAACTATTGAACTCAGATTTAAAAGTAGAATATGATTTTTGTTTTTTATATACTTCAGTAATGTTTTTTAAACTATTTACATCTACATTAAAACTATTGTTTCTAGTTTTGTTGTATTCCTCTGTAAATACTAATTGATGTGCAATGTAATTATTCACCGCAATGTACCCTTTATTTATTTTTTGTTTTTCTGTTAAAGTAGTCCACTCTCCTCCGTTTTGCTTATATATTCTTTTAGCTTCTGTATTTGGATTTATTAAATCTCTGACCAATCTGTTTTGTATACTGTTCCATTTTCTCATATCTACTGCAATAGAATCTTCTTCTGCTTTCTCAGAATTTACAAATTCAATTTCAGTATTAAATAAAAAGTGAACTAAAGTGTCAGCATTATTCGAGTAAAAACCATTCTGCCTTTTGTATTCTAACTGAATTTCCCTTAAATCTTTTAGTCTTTGTATGTTTTCTGACTTTCTTTCATCCATTACTTCTCTAACATGAATTTCGTTAGTGATATTGCCATATAGCCCGAAATAAGCCAGAAGAATAATTACTATCCAAAGTACTGATTTAATTAATATAGATTTCATTAAGTTTAATTTTAGTTTTGGCAAATCTACAATTTTTAATAAAAATATTAAAATTTGTTCTTTACTTTGTAAAAAATATTATTTATGAAAAAGTTAATCTCTAAAATTATATTCCAAATTATAGGTTGGAAAGTAGTAGGGAAATTAAATTACCCTGATAAATGTTTGGTTATTGCTGCTCCTCACACCTCTAATTGGGATTTTTTTATTGGTAGATGTTATGCTTACATAATTGGTATTGTCCCCAAATACCTCATAAAGAGTGAATTATTTTTACCGATATTAAGGAGTTTAATAAAATGGAATGGAGGTATTCCAGTTTATAGATATTCTAAAAATAATGTTGTAGATCAAATTACTGAAATTTATAATTCTAACTATAAATTTATTCTTGGTATTTCTCCTGAAGGTACAAGGAGTAGGGTAGAAAGATGGAGAACAGGTTTTTATCATATTGCTGTAAAGTCAGAGGTACCCATCTTATTGTTAAAAATGGATTATGAGAAAAAAGAAATTGGAATTTTAAATGAATTTCATACTAGTGGAGATATAGATAAAGACTTATTATTTATTCAAAATCAGTATAAAAATATAAAAGGTAAAATACCTAAAAATTATAATCCGAAAATTTTCTAAATGAATTATTGGAATCAAATACCCTTATTTTGATTAATTATTCCTTTCATTGTAGGTGTTTTGTCATGTGTTTTCCACTTTATTAAATCAATATGAAAAGTAAAAAATGAAGAACATTTGTAAGAGTTTGAATGTTGTTTCTCATGATGTTAAAGTAGATGGTTCATATCAGTTTATCTTAAATTAATATTGTATTTTTGTTTTTAGTATGTCAATAGAAAACATTGTAAATATAAGAGAAGAATTTAAAAAATCAGAAATTGATTTTAAGAATTTACCAGATTATCCTTTAGAATTATTTCATTCTTGGTTTGATATGGCTTTAGAAGTAGATAAGGATAATGCTATCGCATTTGGACTTTCTACTGTTTCTTCTGAAATGGTACCTTCCTCCAGAATTGTATTGTTGAGAGGAGTAACGGAAGAGGGCTTTACATTCTTCACTAATTATGAAAGTAGAAAAGCAAAGGATATAGAAAAAAACAATATTGTTTCATTAAATTTTTATTGGGAGAAACTAGAAAAGCAAGTTCGAATTACAGGAAAAGCTGTTAAAATATCTGCAGCAGATTCAGATAAATATTTTGGAGGTAGACCTAGAGAAAGTCAATTAGGTGCTTGGTCATCTAATCAAAGTAAGGTTATTGATTTGTATTATAAACTAATGAATAAAGTAGAGAAGTTTGAAGGTTTATTTGAAGGGAAAAAGGTAGAGAGACCCTTACATTGGGGAGGGTATTGTGTGGAAGTATCCACAATAGAATTCTGGCAAGGAAGACCATCTCGTTTACACGATAGGTTGTTGTATACTAAGGACAAGAATAATTGGAAAAAAGAAAGGTTAGCTCCTTAAGAACTAACCTTTAAAATTGTATTGTGAACTAAAATAATTAATTTTTTTTAGTAACTTTCTTTTTTGTAGTAGCTTTTTTAGCAGTAGTCTTTTTTGCAACAGCTTTCTTTTTCGGAGCAGCTTTTACTTCCACTTTTTCTTTTTTTGGTTTTGCTACAAATTGTTCTACTTCTTCTTTTCTTAATCTTACTTTTCCGTAAGAACCTGAAAATCTTTTTCCTTTTTTAGTTTTTATATCACCTCTACCCATAGTTGTTTTATTTTTTATTGAATTGCAAATATAGTAAATTATTTGTTAGATTTATCGTCTAAAAATTTCTGTTCTATTTGTTTTCCTGATTTTATACTATTTCGTATCCAATTTAATAAGATATCTTTTTTTTCCTCTTCTGTAACTTCCCATCCAGTTGTTTCTTTTCTCATTTTACTACTTATACTCTGACAACATATAGCTGCTGAAACTGATATATTTAAACTTTCAGTAAAACCATACATATTTATTTTCATTCTTTTATCTGCAAACGATAAAGCTTTTTCTGATAATCCTGTTAGTTCTGTTCCTAAAATTATGGCTATTTTGTTATTCTTTACATCAATTTCTTCTAAACTAATATTGGTATTATGTGGGCTAGTTGCTATAATTTGATATCCATCTTTTTTTAGTTTTTTTAGACAGTTTATTGTATTGTTTTCTTTTGTATTATATTGTTTTATATTTATCCATTTCCCAGCACCTAAGGACACAGATTTATCTTTTACAAAATTATTTTTATTTTCTATAATATGTATGTTTTGTATTCCAAAACAATCAGCTGATCGCATGGCTGCACTAATGTTCCTAGATTGAAAAACATCCTCTAAAACAAGAGTTATTCTATTACTCCTTTCCTTTAATTTCTCCTGAAAAAGATGCAACCTTTCTTCAGTTAAAAATTGACTTAAGTGTTCTATTAATTCTAATTTTAAGCTACTTTCCATTTATTGTCAATCTTATTTCCTAGTAAAAATTGTGAGATGTTTACTGCATTTTTTCCTGCAACTTGAAGTTTTAAAATATTTATACTTCCTGCTAGTAAATTCACTTTCAGGTAGCTTTTGTTATCTGTTTCTATATCTCCAATTTTGTTATTTGTTTTTTCAGAAAAACTACTTAAAAGTAGTTTAACTCTAATTTCTTTATCTTCAATTTTTAAATTAAACCATGTTGCCGGACATATAGCAACATCTTTCAGAATTTCATTTTCGGATATTATAGGAGATAAACCCCTTATTAAATTATGTATTTCTATTGCTGTTTTATTCCAATCAATTTTTGTTACTTCCTTTGTTAATTTAGGTGCATCAGAAATAGATAAGTTATTATTCTGAACAACAGGAGTGAATTTATTAGTTAGTATAGATTCAATAGTTTGTAATAAAAGTTTGGATCCTTTATTCATTAACTTTTCATGTAGTTGAGCTGCAGTTGTATCGTTATTAAGTTTAACTTCTTTTTGAGAAATAATTCTTCCACAATCAATTTTTTCATCAATAAAAAAGGTAGTAATTCCTGTTTTTGTTTCACCATTAATTAACACTTTATTTATAGGGGCTGCACCTCTGTAATTTGGTAATAATGATGTGTGAAGATTTATAGTTCCCATTTTAGGTATCTCCCAAATTTTTTTAGGTAACATTCTAAAAGCTACAACAACAAAAAGGTCTGCATTAATCTTTTTCAGTTCATTAATAAAATCATTATCTTTTAAAGAATTAGGAGTAAGTACTGATAATTTTAGTTCTTCAGCTTTTGTTTTAACTTGCGTTGCTATTACCTTTTTTCCTCTTCCTTTTTGTTTGTCCGGTGCTGAAATTACTTGTAGTATTTCCACTCCATTTTTATGTAGATATTCTAGGATGTTTGCAGCAAATCCTGGTGTTCCAAAAAATACAATTTTCATTCTTTAATTTTTTACAAATATACTATTGTGAATCGTTTCTAAGTATTTTATTTCCTTCTGTTTTTAACTCGTTATTCTCCATCAAAAAGGTAATAACTTTCAGAACTTTATCTTCATTAACATTCTTTATAATTTTACATATATCTGAAATAGAACTTGTTTTTTTTTCTGTAATTTTAAGTACTTTTTTTCTTATACTTTCAAATTCATTATCTGATAATTCTAGTTTATTTCTTTCTCTGCAAATATCACATTTACCACAGTTTACTGTTTGTTCTTCTCCAAAATAATGTAGTAATATTTTAGTTCTACAATTTGTAGTTTGATTGCAGTAATTGAGAATGAAATTCATTCTTTTTAATTCTGAATTTTTTCTATCTTTTAGTTTGTTTTCAGAAATATTCAAATATTTATTTTCTACTCTATTTTGAATGTATGTAATTTGTGTTGCGTGTTTTTTAGGAGAATACTGTAATATTTCTAATTTTTCTAAGCGTATTAAAATATCATTTATATTGCTTTCAGTAGTATTTAATCTTACTGCTATTGTAGATTCGTTTATGTTTACAAAGTCATCAAATAATCCACTATACGATCGTAATAATAATTTAATGTATGGATCAAAGTAATTATTCACCATTTGAAAATGATACAATTCTTTACTATTTGTTTTTATATGTATTTTAGAGTAGTTATTGTAAACATTACTTAGTTTTAGATAATTTTCTTTTTCTAAATATTTTAATATGTTATAGGTTTTTAAACTGTTTATTTTATATTTTCTACTAAATTCTCCTAAATCAAAATCAAAATTTTTTTCTTCACCATTGTGTATTGCTAAATGAAAATAATTTGCTAGATTTTGATAACAATCTTTTATTTCTACAATAGTAGGGAAGTGAAGTTCTACAAATTCCTTTAGATGCTTTTCATCTGAATTGTTGTAAAGTAATACTGCATAGGCTACTTTCTCATCTCTCCCCGCACGACCTGTTTCCTGAAAATAGGACTCTGTAGTTGATGGTATATGTGTATGAATAACTATTCTAACGTCCGATTTATCAATACCCATTCCAAATGCATTAGTAGCAACCATAACTCTTGTTTCAGAATTTTTCCAACTACTTTGTCTTTTATTTCTTTCTTCCATACTTACTCCAGCATGATAGAAATTAGCACTAATATTGTTTTCTGTAAGAAGTTTGCACGTATGTTGGCATTCCTTTCTACTTTTTACATATACAATAGCACTTCCATTTATTTTATTAAGTATGCTAACTAATTTTTTCTTTTTATCTTCTTCTTTTATTACAATATAAGATAAATTTTTTCTTGTAAATGAGGATTGAATTAGGTTTTTCTCTTTAAATTCAAGGTTGTGTTGTATGTCTGTTGCCACTTCTGATGTTGCGGTAGCGGTAAGTGCTAATAGGACTGCTTTAGGGTGTATTAATCTTAATTCTGATATGTTTCTGTAAGATGGTCGGAAATTATGTCCCCATTCAGAAATACAATGAGCTTCATCTACCGCAATTAGATTTACATTCATTTCTGAAATTTTACTTTTCACTAAATCATTTTGTAATTTTTCTGGTGAAAGGTAGAGAAATTTATATCCTCCAAAAATACAATTAGTTAATGCTATATCTATTTCTTTATATCTCATTTCAGAAGTAATAGCAATAGCTTTAATTCCTCTGTTTTTAATGTTTTCTACTTGATCTTTCATTAAAGAAATAAGTGGAGATATAACGATACATATTCCTTCTTGCATTAGAGATGGGATTTGAAAGCATATTGATTTACCTCCACCTGTTGGTAGTAAAGCTAGGGTGTCTTTTTCCTCAATAATGTTATTGATTATATCTTCTTGTTTTTCTCTGAATGAAGAATGTCCCCAATATTTTAATAATATTTCTTTAGAGCTTTGCACAAAACGAAAATAAAAAAAAGCCCTCAGAAAAGAGGGCTTTTTAAATTAAATTAAAATTATTTTATTCTATAATTAGTTTTCTTCTAATAGATGTGTCATTTGTATGAATTTCTAAGATATAGATTCCTGTTTTTAAATCAGAAATATTCATATTTATTGACATTGAATTTACATTTTCTGTTTTTACCAATTGACCAGTAATGTTGTAAAGTTCAATATTAGAAATTACAAAGTTGCTATTTTCAATAGTAATATTATTTTTTGCAGGGTTAGGGTAGATGTTTGTTGTAAAATCTACTACATTATTTACTGAATTATGTCCTGCTAGATTAAGAGCAACATACATTCTTGGGTTTAAATAACCTTGAATTGTATCAATATAAGTTCTTCCTTTAGTAGATGACATGTCAGGATTACCTAATATAGAACTAGCAGCTCCATATCCTGAAGGAGCTGTAGGGTTATATAGAGTAAAAATATAGTCATAAGTTGGGTTATCCCACCAGTCCCAAGGAGAACTTTGTTCTTCATCAGATTGACCAAATGCGTTTGGAACTGTAGATGGAGATGGAGTTTTAAATATATATAACCCTTCAAATCCGCTATTGTTTACATTAGCAGATGTTGTGTAAATGTCAGTAAATCCAGCATTTACAAATACATCATTATTTCCATATTGATTAGAGTAATCTTGCACTGTTCTACTTCCCATTACTTCTACAACAAAATCTCCAGTTGTTGGAACAATTACATCTCCAGTGTCTATTGGAGCGTAAGGATCCTTTTCACAATGGAAAGAAACAATTGGCATGTCTGCAGAATCTAACCAAGAAATATCAGCAAGTGCTCCACCTAAGTTAAAGGCCATGTTGAAATCACTGGAATAAGTAGGATTGTTAGGTATATTTAATGGCATTGTAGAATCAACTAAAGGAATCATATTCCCTGAAGAATCCATTATAACAACTGGTGTACCTGTTGAATCCATTAAGGGTGCATATGTTAAATCTGTACCATCTATATTACCCATAAAAAATGGTATTACATAAGGAAGCGGCATTTGAGGGTTAGAGTAATCGAAAAACTTAGCAAGATATAATTTTGCTTCGTCATCCAATGTAGCAGCTCCTAAAGAAATATAAGCTCCAGTACCATGACCTCCTAATACAATTTTGGTAGCATCAATACCGTAAGGATTTCCAGAGTCTTTAGTCATTCTCATGAATCTAATAAGGGCCCTTGCATCTTGTATACCTCTGTAGGCAGCTTGTAATAAAGTAGAAGTTCTTACATTTTGATCAGTAGAAGTAGGGTTCCATCCTAATCTGTTGTCCATTGCAATAGCTACGTATCCTTTTTTCGCCCATCTCATGCATTGTTCAACAATAGATGAATCTACTCTTGATCCTGTAGCTTGACCATTAGCGACTGCTGGTAAAAAAGATCCAGTATGAGCTATTATAATTACGGGTCTGTTTGTAGCACCATCCGACTCAGGTTCGTATATGTCACAGTGAATTGGCATTAATGCTGGATTTAAACCAGATAACATTGGTTCAATACTAATGTTTTGTGCATATACAACACTATCAGTAACTTTGACTTCTGTAAATACATCATCCAGATATCTAGTTTGCGAATTAGCAGTAATTCCTATAAACAAGATAGAAACTGCAAGTAAGTTTTGTAAAGTTTTCTTCATAATTTTTATTTTTTATTTATTGTACAATGATAGTGAATTTATTTTAATTCAAAAAGTAAGGAAATATAAGTCATTCTTCCAATATAAGGTCCACCATAAACTTCAAAATGTTGGTTATTTAAAAGGTTAGAGCTTCCTACCTTAAGAGTAGCGTTATGTTTAGGTATTTTCTTACTTACTTGCATGTCTAATAAATTATAATTAGGAACCATTCCTGTAAATTGAGGAGATCCTTCATATTTAAAGCCTTCTACCCATTTATAGTTAATATTAAAGGCATAATTCCGTAAAATCATATATTCTGAACTGAAATGTAAATCTCTGCCTGAAAATCCTAAATTGTATTTATGTTCTGGAGTGTTGTAGGCGGGTATAATTGGGTCTTCTGTACCATTTTCATTTAATTTATTCCAACTATAATTTCCATTTAAAGTAAATTGTGTAGAAATAAAGTAATTTAATCCTATAGAAGCTCCTTGTGTAGTTACTGTGTTTTCAGCATTTGCAGCCATTCTGTATGCTTGTATAGAAGGTATTGATATTTCGTATGCTCCTGTATTAGTATCGTCTTGTAAGGTTACATATTTAGCACCAATTTTATATCCTATAAAATCGGTATATTTTGAATAATAATAATTAGCATCAATATATAATTTATCAAAAAGCGTAGTTCGATATCCTATTTCTGCAGATTTTGCTTTTTCAGGTTTTATAGGTGAAACACTGAAAAATTTTAAACTATCTTTATTCAGTTGTGCTGGCATAAAGTAATTAACTAGAGATTCTACAGTAACTAAGTTTTCTCCGTAATCTTTTCCGTGTCCACTAAGGTTCCCAATTAAAATAGCTCTACCAACATTATAATATAAATACTGGTCAGAAAGGGTAGGGTTTCTCACTGCAGATGAGAACGATAATCTTAGAATATCCTTTTTAGATGCTTTGTAAACTAAAGATGCTGCAGGTGAAAAGTTATAATTAAAATTTTCATTTTTATCTAATCTGAAAGTAGCATTTACTTTTAATTTATCAAAGAATAACTCTTTTTCGAAACCAGAATATATTCCAAATTCAGTATTAGAAATTTTACTAGTGGTATCCATGAAAATAGTACCTTTCGAATCAGGATTATATTGTCTAAAATTTGCTCCTATTTTAATTTTACTGAAATTTGGATTAAATTGATATTCAGAATGTATATGATTTAATGCAGATTTGTCATAAAATGATGTACCACCTTCCGAAGGTATTTTTGAAGTAATGTTACTTAAGGCATTTGAAAATTCTTCTGTTCCAGGTACTAACCTATTAGTTAGCAGATCAGTTTGGTTTCTAACAAAGTTGTGAGTGGAAAGTAATTCTTCTGTATTTGCTATTAAAACAGAATCTGACATATTCATCCAATCTAAAATATTTATAATTTCTCCATTAAAAGTATATACTGTTTCAACAAATGGAAAAGAGGTGGTAAGATAGGTAGAATCTTCAGGGACACTCCATCCAATATCTCCCCAAGAGAAATTATCTTTCCAATTATTTTTGTAAAAAGTATACCAATCTTGATTAGTAGTTTGATTGTATTCTTGTAGTCTAAGAGCTGTAAATACTGCATCATAACTATCTCCAGCATCTTCAGCAGATCGGTAGGCTCTTACGAAAAATTTATCTTCTTGTTTTATTTCAAATATATTTTGGTAGAATTGAATATTTTTTAAACTAAATCTATTGTCTCCCTGATAAACAGTTGTTCCTGTTCCGTAATTGAATTTGTACATCATCTCAATTTCAGGGTTTAACTTATAATGCAATGAAGATGAAAATTTCAAGTTGTTGGTATTATAATCTACAATATCTTTTTCCATATATCCTGTTCGGTGCCATAATCCTAATCCAGGATGAGTGAAATAATTCAGGTTTGAATTTTCTCTGACATCATTTAAATTTCCATCAGTATCTTCATCTCCATATCTATTTACCGCATCATAACCTCCAGGGTTATTTATATTTGCTTCCGTACCATCTACTTGTGCCATATTATCTGCTTCCCAATCATAAGCTTTCATATAAGAAAGGTTAATTTTATAAGCAAATATATCTTTACCATTTTTATCCTGAAATTTCTCTGCTAATCTGATAATACTTTCAGATAGATTTCTACTGCCAAATTTCTGTTGAACACTCAATCCTGTATGAATAAAAGGGTTTTTAGTATTCATTTTTATTACGCCATTAAAGGCATTTGGCCCAAAATAAGCAGAATTAGCACCTTGTATAATTTCTACTTTTAGGATGTCTAATTCAGAAGCCCCTAAAAAATTCCCTAGTGAGAAGTTCATTCCAGGTGCTTGGTTATCTACTCCGTCAATAATTTGTAAAGAACGAACTGGAGAAGTGCTGTTGAATCCTCTAGTGTTAATTATTTTAAAACCTAAACTTGCTGCAGAGATATCTACTCCTTTTAATGCTCCTAATCCATCATAAAAATTAGCAGAAGGGGTTTCCTTAATTGCTAGAATATCCAATGCTTCAACTGTTAATGGATTTTCCTTTTGTTTTTTAGTTAACCGAGAATCTATAATTTTAACTTCCTTTATTAGTTTGTTATCTGACTTTAGATAGAAGTTATAAAAACCATTTTTATTTTTCCAATCTGACTTCTTTATATTAATAATTTGTGTGGAATACCCCATGTAGGAAATATGAAGTTTTATTGGGAAATTTTCTGAAGGAATGCTGATTTCAAACTTTCCATTAAAATCGGTAGAAACACCAATATTTTGTACTTTCCAAACTACATTAGCTCCAATTAATTCTTCTTTGGTTAGTTTGTCGGAAATTTCACCTTTAATTATGATTTGTGAAAAACAAATTTGGTAAAATAGCAAAGAAAAAAGAAGTAAAAGTCTATTCATAAAAATAATTTTTATTATTTCGCAAGATAGTATTTTATGAGTAAATATATATTACATAATTTTGATTTGTTGAGAGAGGAAGATTTCTCTCTGAAAATAAATAACCGATCTTTTTTGTATGCCGATGGTTTTTTTGAAAGTATAAAAGTGATAAATTCTATCTGTTTTAATTTAGAATGTCATTTTGATAGAATTGAAAAAACAGCTAAGTTTTTTAAGATGGATATTGATTTATCATATTCTGAATTAAAAAATATCCTAGATATTTTAATAATAAAAAATGAAATTATAGGAGGAAATCTTAGAGTAGTTTTTTTTAGAGAATCCGAAGGAAAATATTTCCCAGTAGAGAATAAGATAAGTTTTGTTGCAGAAATTGAAAAATTGGATAATGGGTTTTTATTTAATGAAAACGGACTGAAATTAGGAGTGTTTAAAGAGATAAGAAAAGATAAGAGTAAGTTTTCTAATTATAAAACTACTAATGCAGTTATTTATGTTTTGGCTTCTATTTACGCAAAGGAGAATATTTGGGACGATTGTTTACTGTTGAATTCTGAAAATAATATTATTGAAAGTTCTAATTCTAATTTATTTTTGGTGAAAGAAAATATCATCTTTACTCCTCCATTAGAAGATGGCTGTGTAGATGGAACTATGAGAAACTACTTGCAAAGTCAGTTTAATGTGGTAGAAAAGTCTATTACAAAAAAGGATTTGCTTGTTGCTAGTGAAGTTTTTCTTACTAATTCAATAAAAGGAGTAAAATGGATAGAAAGATTTGAAGAAAAAAGATACCAATCTTACAAAGTTGCAAGATTGGTATTTAATAAATTAAATTTTTAAATTATTTGCAATCGAAAAAATAACGAATATCGTTTGTACCATCCCCATCATCATCATATTCTTCAGAATAATCTTGTTTATCTGTTAAGTCATCTTCACAGTATTCCATATTTAATTGGTTTATTGAATCTGTTGAGTTAAAGAAATTTTGGAATGAAGTATAACCTAGAAATACCGCTAAATCATCATAATCTTCTTCATTTGCTCCATTAATAAATTCATATGAAGCCTCACAATCTTTGCATTTTTCACAAGAAGTGAAAGTGAAAGCTGAAATTACAGCAATTAAAAATAATTTTGTTTTCATTTTTTTCTTTTTTTATTAAACACAAACATAATAATATTAGTTTATTTACAATAAACCAAATTGATTTAGATGATGTTTAAAATGTTTCTTTTGGAATAGTAACCATTGCTCTGCAGTTAACTCCCCGAAAAAGGGATGTATGGCTTTAAAATTAATATTTTTATTCAAGAAAACTATCATAGTATTGGTTGAATTAATCAATTCTTTTTTTAATTCTTCAATATCTTGAATAATATCCTTATCAAAGTTTAATCCAATATCCTTTGGAACTACTAATCCTTTTTTGATTTCTTTATCAGAATATAAAAAGGCAATAGATTGCTTAATATGTTTTTCTTTAATTAATATAATACTATTCCCAAAATGCATCATTTTACTACTCTGTATCAAATGATTGAGCATTTGTCTTGGAGTCATTGTTCCCCATTCGGGTTTGCTGTCTGTTGTTAAGTTTATTAAAACATTAACTAGCATATTGGTGAAGAAGTTATTCAGGTTTTTTTCCATATTTTTGTTCTCTTTTTGTCATAAAAGTCCAAGCTATAATTCTACTTTTTTTGTTTGCTGTTATTATTTCAATTTCTTTTATCTGATGCACTTTTAATCTTTTTAAATTAATATAAATTCCATGCAAATTCTTTTTCTTTGAAACTAAAGTACTGAACCAAACACAGTTATTGGCATATTTAGCACTTTCTTTTATCATGTTTTGTATAAATTGATACTCCCCTCCTTCATATATTAACTCTTCTGATGCTCCAGAAAAGTTCAGTTTTGGATTTTGATGATATTTCCCTGTTAGGTTTCTTACTTTTTTTCTTTGTTCTTCTAAAGCTTCTTTTCTGGAAGCATGAAATGGAGGATTGCAAATTGTTATCTCAATCCTATCCTCTTGTTTAAGAATACCTTCAAATATTTTATTACTGTCGTTCTGGAAACGAAAATCTACCTTTCCTTTAAGATTTGGGTTAGAGGAGATTATCTTTTTAGCGGTTGCAATAGATTTTCTATCAATATCGGAAGCGATAAAATTCCAATTGTATTCTGTTATACCAATAATAGGGTAAATACAACTTGCTCCTACACCAATATCTAAACAATTTATAGTTTTCCCTTTTCTCATACTTTTATCTAACAAATCAGACATATGATGAATGTAATCGGCACGGCCTGGTATTGGTGGACATAAATTTGTGTCAGGAAATTTCCAAAACTTAACATCATAATAATGGCTTAATAAGGCCTTGTTAAGTAGCTTTACAGCTATCGGATCAGAGAAGTCAACAGTTTGTTCTCCATCTATATTTTTCTTTACATACTTCTCTAACTCAGGAATTTCTTTTACTAATGCAAGTAGATCGTATTGCTTTCTATTTTTGTTGTTACGGTGTAATGTTGCTTTTATTTTTTTATTTTCTGACATGTTTTTATTTGTTCATAGTTATCTTCTTACAATTCAATTGTATTTCTATCATTGTTTTATATTTATGTTATTTTTTAATAGTCCATCTATTTTTTCATTACTTACTTTTTTGTTTTTAAAAAATAGACTTAAAGCTATAGAGATAGGAATTTGTATCCAAGCTATAAATATCAGGCTAACACTTGAATATACACTAGCTCCAATAATTCCATTTATAGGATTGGTTATTTTATCCATTTGATAATTAAAAAAGATTCCTTCAATATAATTTATTACTAGAAAACCATACCAAAATAACCAGTGACTTAGAGGTACTAATATTATAGCAATAATAATTATCCTAGTATTGTTAAATTTCCCTTTTCTTTCTATAAAAAAAATAAATAAAGTATTGGTTATTAAAAAAGTAGTAATTCCGAAATATATCCATAAAAAATCCCATCCTTGTGCTGCAGAAACTGGAATTAGAGAAGCAACAATAAGTGAAGATAGGATACTAAATAATAAAGCGTATTTTAAGGAATATGTCATTCTTTTTTTGTTGAAATTTAACATCCTCCTTACGTTGTTATTGATTCTCATCGTAGAATTTTTTCTGTTAATTACTCTTTCTTACAAATTCTGATTTCAGCTGCAAGGATCCAAATCCATCTATTTTGCAGTTGATATTATGTTCTCCTTCTGTTAGGCGGATGTTCTTTACCTTTGTTCCTGATTTTACTGGTTTTGGAACACCTTTAACAGGTAAATTTTTGATAACAATAACGCTATCCCCAGTTTGTAAACGAGTTCCATTACTGTCCAATATCTTTAATTCTTCTTCCAATTCTAATTTTTTCGGACTCCATTCATTTGCACATTCAGGGCAAGTATAAGAATCAATTCCTGATGTATATCCATAAGGAGATTCGCAAACAGGGCAGGCTTTCATTTCTTCTGACATAGTTTTTAGTTTATCTTTGAGTTAGTAATTTTCATAATTTCATCTTCCAAAGTACAAGTATCATCAACTAATTGTTGTCCTCTATTTAAAATATCTTCTACAAACGCTTTGTCTGTACAGTCTCCACAATTAATTTTCACATTTAAGAATGCACCAATTACAGCAGTACGAGCACAGAGTGCACCAACTCCAGCATCTGTTACCGAATTAGGATTTCCAAATTCTGCCATAGCTTTCATTACTTCCATAGAGTTATAGGCGGTCTCCATAACCTTAAATGGAGTGAGGATAGCGTATTTCGTTGCTGATTGTATCGCATCCTGTCTTTTGGCTTTGTCAGCCTTAGTATCTTTTGGTAAACGGAATGCATCCATAATTTTATTAAAGGCATTGGTGTCCTCATCTACTAAATCCAGCAGAGTATTTTGATACTTCATTCCTTTTTCTGCCCAATTAGAAAATTCTTCCCATCTATCGTCCCAACCTCTTTTATGTGCCGATAAGTTGGCAACCATTGTTCCTAAGGAAATTCCCATAGCACCACAATAAGCAGCAATAGAACCACCTCCAGGAGCTGGGCTCTCGCTTGCCGTTTCATTTGCAAATGCGGTAAGAGTCATATTTACTAAAGGTTTGTTCTCGTCATTTTTCAAGATATATTCAATTATTCTTTCTTGCGGATCAAAAGGAGCTAGTTCCTCCAATCCTAAAGTTTTAATTGCAATTTTTATAATTTCGCTTTCATTTATTCCTGTGGAGCGTTCTTGTTTTTTAAGAAAATGTATTCCTGCATCAATCAGTACTTTTTTTGGTACAAGTCCAATTAATTCAGAACCTGTAACTCTCATTCCTCTTGCTATGGAACGCTCACAAGTTTTATCGAATACTTCATGTAAAGGGGAGATGTTGATGTCAGTTAAGTTGTAAGATATTTGTGCCACTCCATATTCTTCAATATACCATCCGATTCCTTTTACCGCTTTGAACAATCCTGGCTCTTTTAAAGGGTTTCCATCTTCATCTTTCATTACTTTTCCAGATAAAGTTCCACCTTCTCTTTTTATTCTTCCTGCTTCACGAATATCAAAAGCGACTGCATTTGCTCTACGAGTAGATGTAGTGTTTAAGTTGATGTTATAAGCTACTAAAAAATCCCGAGCAGAAATTCCTGTTACTCCAGATTTTTCTACTGATTTATTGAATTCATCAGGACCAAAATCTGGTTTCCATTCTGGGTTCACTAATTTTTTAGATAATCCTTCATATTCACCTTGTCGGCAATTGGCAAGGTTTCTTCTTTTTTCTTCTTTTGCAGCATCTTCATAAAGATAAACAGGAATTCCAAGTTCTGTTCCTACTCTTTTTCCTAGTTTATGTGACCATTTAGCAGTTTCTTCCATACTAATATTCGCAATTGGCACTAATGGACAAACATCAGTAGCTCCCATTCTTGGATGTTCTCCTGAGTGTTTGCTCATGTCAATTAATTCTTGTGCTTTTTGTATTAGTAAAAATGCAGCATCAATTACTTGTTGTGGTTCTCCAACAAATGTAATAACTGTTCTGTTAGTTGCTTTTCCTGGATCTACATTTAGTAACTTCACTCCATCAACTTCCTCTACAATTTGTGAGATAATTTTAATCTTTTCCTCATCTCTACCTTCTGATATGTTTGGTACACATTCTATAATTTGTTTCATTATTATTTTATTTGTTCTTGCAAAGATAAAATTCTTTACATTTTACTAAACATAAAATCTTACTTTTGCCAAATATGAATTCAGAATTAGAAAAAGGAATTACACTTCCGTTAATGGAAGCGTTTTATACTATACAAGGAGAAGGTTTTTATACAGGTAATTCCGCTTATTTTTTACGTATTGGTGGTTGTGATGTTGGTTGCCATTGGTGTGATGTGAAAGAAAGTTGGGATGCAAACTTACATCCTCTAACTAAGGTAGAAGATATTGTTGTCCCAATTTTAAAATTTCCATCTGAAACGGTAGTAGTCACAGGAGGGGAACCTCTAATGTGGGACATGAAATTTTTAACGGAATCTATAAAAGAAAAGGGGTTAAAAACCCATTTGGAAACTTCTGGAAGTCATCAATTAAGCGGCGATTGGGATTGGATTTGTCTTTCTCCAAAGAAATTTCAAAAACCATTGGATGCAATAAAGCCATTGGCAAATGAGTTAAAAATAATAGTGAAAAATAAATCAGATTTTAAGTGGGCCGAACAACAGAAGGTTGGAGTTTTGGAAACATGTCAACTATATTTACAACCAGAATGGAGTAGTAAAGAAGAAATGATTCCACTAATAATTGATTATGTAATGCAAAATCCGAAATGGAAAATCTCCTTACAAACGCATAAATATTTACAAATTCCTTAAATGAAAAAACTAATTCTATTATTCGTTTTTATTCCTTTTTTCTTGTTTTCTCAATCTAAAAGAGAACAGAAAAAATACGATAATATTTTAGTGATGATAGAACAGGGTAACTTGGAATTAGCAAAAGAACAAAGTTTAAAATTATTAGAAAAAAATAAAGACTGGAAAAAACCACACTTGTTGCTTTCGGCTATCTATTGGCAGAATGAAGAGTTTGCTGAAAGTGAAAAAGAGTTCTTTCTTTTTTATAATATCAATTCTGAAAAGAGTGCTTATATTGTTTTTGATTTAGCTACAAGGTTTTATGAGAAAGGAATGTATGAAAAGGCGATTAAATATTTTTATATTTCGCAAGGTTATTTAAGTAAGAATCTTTTAGAAGAGGACTTATATAAGGAAAAACACATCTATTATATAAATAATTGCAGATTTGCAATAGACGCCATAGCAAACCCTGTAGAATTTAATCCTGAAAATATGGGGATGAATATAAATACTGAAAATGCAGAGTATTTACCTTTTATTTCTGCAGATGGAAAAGAATTTATTTTTACGAGATTATTAGAAACTAAAGATAAAAAGTGGCAAGAAGATTTTTATCTTTCAGAACAAAATAATGGGGTATGGACCCCATCTGTGCCTATGGAAATAAATACCTATTTGAATGAAGGTTCTGTTACCGTATCTGCAAACGGTTGGTTTTTAATTTACACAGCATGTAACCGAGAGGATGGTGAAGGGAGATGCGATTTGTATTTGTGTGTGAAACAAGAAAATGGAACATGGAGCAAAGCGGAAAATATTAGTAATATAAACACTAGATATTGGGAGAGTCAGGCTTGTTTTTCTGCTGACATAAAATACATATACTTTGTAAGTAATAGGAGGGGAGGTTATGGTGGTGATGATATTTGGAGATCAGAAATTTCTCGATTTGGATTTTTAGAACCACAAAATTTAGGTCCAACAATAAATACAATCTATGATGAGATGTCTCCTTTTTTACATCCTGATAATTTAACTTTCTATTTTGCTTCTGAAGGTCATATTGGTATGGGAGATATGGATTTATTTGTAAGTAGAAGAAACAATTCAGATACCCTATGGGGAGATCCAGAAAATTTAGGTTACCCTATAAATTCGTATAAAACTGAAAATTCTTTAGTGGTAGAATCAAATGGTAGAATAGCATATTTTGTTTCTGATAAAAGTGGTTTTGGAAAGGAAGATGTTTTTAGTTTTCAACTTCCTGAAGATAAAAGAGCAGAACCAATATCTGATTTTGAAATGGATATTATAGCTAAGGCAAATGGAGGTGAAATAATATTGAATAATGTTTTTTTCGAAACTGATTCGTATCAATTAATGGAAAGCTCCTTTACTGAGTTAAATATTCTTTTAGACTATTTACAAAAAAATCCTTTAATAAAAATTCATATTGAAGGACATACCGATAATATTGGAGGGAAGGAATATAATATTACTCTATCAGAAAACAGAGCTGCAGAAGTTCTGAGTTATTTGTATGATAGAGGGATTGAAGAACAACGAATGACTTATAAAGGTCAAGGAGATAACAACCCTATTGCTAATAATAAAACGGAATTAGGAAGGTCAAAAAATAGAAGGACTTCTTTTGCAATAGTTAAATGATTCATTTTCAATTATTGTTAATTTCTAGAATATCTTCTTTACTTTTGGGTTTTTCTAAAATTCTCCAGATAAAATTCTCTAAAAATTTATCCTCTTCTTTTATTTTATTAAATGGAGTAGTAACAGATTTAGGGGAGGTCTTGTAAGTTATAGTGGAGAGATTTCCTTCTTTCATGCTTATAGAAATATCTGTACAGATAGCTTTATTCCATCCTATTTTCTGTTTATTATCATCTTCAATTAAGAATAAGGACTGTCCGTTTCCTACAATATTTAGTTTTTTCAGTTTATTTTTATGAAATACAGCATTCATAAACTTCCCTTTTATTTGGTTGAAGCTAATACTATCAACTTCCGATACAATTAATGGGTTCGGATAGAAATTCATTCTATCAATTTTCTGATTTTTCATTAGTATATTAATACTGTCAGATGTGATTTGCATTTTATCTACCCATAAAATTGGGGCTTTAAATAGCTCTACAAGAGAATCAGAAATACTATAATATAACGAATCACATTTACCTTGAAAGTCCTTTTTAAAAATTTTTACATTATTGTAAGCTAAAATGTATTCTTGATTGCCTGAAAAATTAATAAATTTATTTGCAGTTATGAATAAGGTGTCTTCTTCAAAAATTATATTTAGGAGGGCTTTTTTAGTTACTTCTATTTTTTCTTCTTTTTCAAAATATTCTGCCAGATTTCCATTCACTATAATATTATTATTGGAATCAATCATAGTAATGTTTCCTAAAGCTTTTCCATATCCAATATTTCTGTTATAAAATAAACTATCTCCTTTTATAAGTTGTTCTCCATTACTTATGTATGCGTTTTCGTTAAATTGGGATAGATTACTAAATGTATTGTACCATCCGTTTTCACAATATATAGTGTTGTTTTCTGAAACAATAAATGAAGGACCAATAAAGTAGGTAGTTTTACTTTCGGAGTTATAATTTAATGTATCCGTTTCAACCGTATAATTATCAGATTTTACTACAATATTTTTTTTAAAGTAAAATAGATGTGTATTAGTATTATATCGTCCTTTATCGGAAGTTAATGTAATGTTTTTATCTGTTATTTTTCCTTTTTTAGGGTAATAAGCAATATTGTCTTCTAAGTTAAATGTAATCTCCTCCGTATTAAGTTTTGTGTGCTTATCTTTTAGAAAAACACCACCACTTAAATGAGCGATACTATTATTTCCATCATAAATAAGTTTCTTACCGCTAATAAATAACGAATCTCCTTTATTTATTTTTATGTTTCCAAATGCAATCATTTTATTCTCTTTCATATAATGGTGAGAAGAATCGCATTTCATAATAGTGTTATTATGAGAGAATTTTACATTACCAATACAAATCCAATAATTAGATTTTTTTGGTCCGTTTACTATTATATCAGAATTTATTAATTCTATTTTTTGGGTAGATTGAGCATAACTATTAATACTAAAAAAGAGTACTAATATGTAAGTTATGTATTTCAATTTACCTGAAAAATGTTTGTGTTCTATCTGGACCTACTGAAACTAAAGTAATAGGAATTTCTAATTCTTTTTCAAGGTAGGAAATATAGTCGTGCACTTCTTGTGGAGCTTCTTCTAAACTTGAAATCTGCATGATGTCTTTCTCCCATCCTTTTAACTCTGTGTAAACAGGAGTAAGATTTTCGTTATCTTCAAACGGAAGGTAATCAATTTTCTCTCCATCTAACATGTAGTGAGTACAAACTTTAATAGATTTTAACCCTGAAAGTACATCTGCTTTCATCATATTAAGTTGTGTAACTCCGTTTATGTTTATAGCGTATTTTAGTGCTGGTAAATCGATCCATCCACATCTTCTAGCTCTTCCAGTAGTTGATCCAAATTCATTTCCAGTTCTTGCTAATTTTTCTCCTACTTCATCAAATAATTCAGATGGAAAAGGACCACTACCAACTCTGGTGCAATATGCTTTAAAAATACCAATTACTTCTCCAATTTTATTTGGAGCAATACCTAAGCCAGTACAAGCTCCTGCTGTGATAGTATTAGAAGAAGTTACAAATGGGTAAGATCCAAAATCAATATCTAAAAGAGTTCCTTGTGCTCCCTCTGCTAAGATCTTTTTCTTGTCTTTTATTGCTTTGTGTATAAAATGTTCTGATTCAATATGAGGAAATCTTTTTAAACACTCTAAACTATTAAACCATGCTTTTTCTAATTCTTCTAGCTTATAATCAAAATCATAGAAGTTTAAAATTTGAATGTGTTTTTGTTTTAATTTTTCATATTTCTCATTAAAATTAGGATCAGAAATATCTCCAACTCTTAATCCATTTCTTCCGGTTTTATCCATGTAAGTTGGACCAATTCCTTTTAAAGTAGAACCGATTTTCTCTTTTCCTTTCGATTTTTCGGATGCAGCATCTAAAAGTTTATGTGTTGGAAGAATTAGATGTGCTTTTTTTGAAATTAACAACTTAGACATTTCTATATCTAGTTCATCAATTTCATTTATCTCTCTTTCAAATATAACTGGATCTATTACCACACCATTTCCGATTACATTTAATACTCCTTTATGAAAAATACCAGATGGAATAGTATGTAAAACATGTTTTATTCCATCAAACTCTAGGGTATGACCAGCATTTGGTCCTCCTTGAAAACGAGCAATTATATCATAATTTGAGGTAAGAACATCTACAATTTTACCCTTTCCTTCATCTCCCCATTGTAAACCTAAAAGAACATCTGCCTTCATATTTTTTATTTGTTTTGACAATTATTACATGTACCATAAAAGTTTAATGCATGTCTTTCAATTTGAAAATTCATACTTTCTATGATGCTATTTTTTATATTTAAAATTCTTGGATCACAAAATTCGATTACTTTATCGCAGGTAGTGCAAATTATATGATCGTGTTGTCTACTTAAAAAACTTTTTTCAAATTGTGCCTGAGCCTTACCGAATTGATGTTTTCGTATTAGTTTACACTCTAATAAAAGTTCTATTGTATTATATAAAGTTGCTCTACTAACTCTATAGTTTTTGTTTTTCATGTTTATATACATGCTCTCCACATCAAAATGACCATCATTTTCATATATTTCAGTAAGTATAGCGTAACGCTCTGGAGTTTTTCTCTGATTATTTTTAATCAAATAATTAGTGAAAATTTCCGTTACTTCTTTATGTGTATCCTTTTTTGACATCCTCTATTTATAAGGTTGTAAAAATATAAAAAATACTTAGTGTAAACTATAATTTATATTTTATAATAGATTAATTTTAAATCTGTTTATAAGTTCTTTTTATTTGAGTAACCCCATCTACATTTCTAAGTTTTTCTATCAAATGGTTTAGTACATCTACATTTTTTACAAATAGGGTTATTTCTCCTTCAAAGATACCATCTTTACTGTTGATATGTATGGATCTCATGTTCACATTCATCTGAGAAGAAATAATTTTGGTCACACTATTAATAAGTCCTAATCTATCTATTCCTTTCACATTAATGGTAGATATAAAATCGATATGTTCTTTGTCTATCCAATTTGATTTTAGTATTCTGTAGGCATATTTTGATCTTAATTGAATGGAATTAGGACAATCACTCTTGTGAACTTTAATACCTTCCTCCACAGTAGTAAAACCAAAAATATCGTCTCCAGGAATAGGATTGCAACAATTAGCGAATTTGTATTTTAATACTTCCTGATCATCTGTAAATACAATGATCTGATTATTCTTATTCTCTTTAGTATAGGCTTTACTTTCTCCATATATTTTTCGTTTTATAATTTCGTACCAACCAGCATTTTTTGCTTTTACAAATTCTTTAATCTGTGTGTTGATAATGGATCCTACTCCGAAATTATAATATAAATCTAATGATGTTTGAGTTTGAAAAAACTTTATTAACTCCGTTTCTGTTTGTCTATTTAGTTTTACTTTTAGGTGTCTTAACTTTCTCTCTGCAATTTCCTTTCCTGTTTTAGCAATTTCTTTCTTTGCTTCTTTTAAAGATGATTTTATTTTTGTTTTGGCTCTTGCAGTAACTACAAATCGGAGCCAATCTTTTTTAGGTTTTTGTTTGGTAGAGGTGATGATTTCTACCTGATCACCACTGTTTAGAATATGACTTAAGGGAACTAATTTTGCGTTTACTTTTGCTCCTAAGCAATTTGTGCCAACTGCTGAGTGTATTTCGAAAGCAAAATCGAGTGCAGTTGCGTTTTTTGGTAAGGTTTTTAAATCCCCATTTGGTGTGAAAATAAAAATTTCTTTAGAAAATAGATTAAGTTTAAAATCATCAATAAAATCAATAGCATTACTTTCTGGGTTTTCTAATAATTCTCTAATTTTTGTAATCCAAACATCTAGTGAAGAGTCTTTAGATTTTTGATCTTTATATTTCCAATGAGCCGCATATCCCTTTTCTGCAATCTCATCCATTCTCCTACTTCTAATCTGTATTTCTACCCATTTTCCTTCAGGACCCATTACGGTAGTATGTAAAGATTCGTAACCATTAGATTTTGAGGTTGATATCCAATCTCTTAACCTGTCCGGATTTGGTCTGTAGAAATCTGTAACAAAGGAATAAACTCTCCAACAATCTGATTTTTCTCTTTCTTTAGGGGTGTCTATTATTATTCTAACAGCAGATTTATCATACACTTGTTCAAAATTCACATTCTGATCATTCATTTTTTTTCTTATAGAATATATAGATTTAGGTCTTCCTTTTATCTCGAAATTAAATTCTTTTTCTTTTAAAACGGTTTTTATAGGTCTAATAAATCTCCTAATATATTTTTTTCTTTCTTCTTTCGTTTTATTCAACCAATTAGAAATATTGTTATATTCTTCAGGTTTTGTGTGTTTCAATCCTAAATCTTCTAATTCGGTTTTCAAACTGTAAAGTCCTAATCTATGTGCTAAAGGTGCATATAAAAACAATGTTTCAGATGCTATTTTTTCTTTTTTATGAATAGGCATAGATCCCAAAGTTCTCATATTGTGAAGTCGGTCAGCAAGTTTAATTAGTATTACTCTTACATCATCTGATAGTGTAAGAAGCATTTTTCTGAAATTCTCTGCTTGTAAAGATATATCTTGATCAAAAACATCAGATATTTTAGTTAATCCTTCAATAATTCTTGCTACTTTTTTTCCAAAAATGCGTTCCATGTCTTCTATCTCATAGTCCGTATCTTCTACTACATCATGTAAAAGAGCACAAACTATTGAAGTAGTCCCTAATCCTATTTCTTTTGCAGCAATATGTGCTACTGCAATTGGGTGATAGATGTAAGGTTCTCCTGATTTTCTACGCATATCTTTATGCGCATCTACTGCAAGATTAAAAGCTTTTCTGATAATTTTTTTATCTTCTTTATCTGTTTTATCAGAACAAACTCTAAGTAGAGATTTATATTTATTTAAAATCTCTCTCTTTTCTATTTCTAAATCAATATTCACTTAAAATAAAGAGTTTAGTTGATGTATATTGGTAACTTAAACATAAGTTTATTTACTTTTTCTTTTACAGATTTAAGGATCTTCTCATCTTCAAAGTTCATAATGACTTCATCAATTAAATCTACAATATAAGGGATGGTATCTTCCTTAATTCCTCTTGTGGTAATTGCCGGAGTTCCTACTCTCATTCCGGAAGTAATAAAGGGAGATTGAGTATCGAAAGGAACCATGTTTTTGTTTACAGTTATATCGGCTAGTACTAAAGCATTTTCAGCCTGTTTTCCTGTAATGTTTTTGTTTCTTAAATCTAAAAGCATACAGTGATTTTCTGTCCCTCCAGAAATCACTTTATATCCTTTTTCTACAAAGCATTCTGCCATTTTTTTAGAGTTAGATATAACTTGCTTTCCGTATTCTCTAAATGAAGGATTTAGTGCTTCTCTAAAAGCAATTGCTTTAGCTGCAATTACATGTTCTAATGGTCCACCTTGACTCCCAGGAAAAACACCAGAATTTAAAATAGCAGACATCATTCTTGTTTTTCCTTTTGGAGTTTTTAGTCCCCAAGGATTTTTAAAATCTTTACCCATCATTATCATTCCACCTCTAGGCCCTCTAAGAGTTTTATGAGTAGTTGTAGTTAATATATGACAATGTGGTGCTGGGTCATTTAATAGCTTTGCAGCAATTAATCCTGCGGGATGAGATATATCCGCCATTAATATGGCTCCAACCTTATCTGCTATTTCTCTAAATTTTTTATAGTTCCAATCTTGAGAATAAGCAGATGCTCCACAAATAATTATCTTTGGTTGTTCTGCAATAGCTGTTTCTTCAATTTTATCATAATCTACTTTTCCAGTATCTTCTTCTACATTATAAAAAGAGGTTTTGTATAATTTCCCTGAAAAATTAACTGGAGATCCGTGAGTTAAGTGACCTCCGTGAGAAAGGTTGAATCCTAAAATTTTATCACCAGCATTTAAACAAGCTAACATTACTGATGAATTTGCTTGTGATCCTGAATGTGGTTGTACATTAACATACTCTACTCCAAAAAGTTCTTTTGCTCTATCAATAGCAAGTTGTTCTACTTGATCTACAATTTCACATCCTCCATAATATCTCTTTCTTGGGTATCCTTCAGCATATTTATTTGTCAAACAGCTTCCCATTGCTAACATTACTTCATCACTTACAAAGTTTTCTGATGCAATTAATTCTATTCCGTTTCTTTGTCTGTGATCTTCTTTTTCAATCAAATTGAAAATATCTTGGTCTTTTCTCATAATTATGTATTAATTTGGCTTTTGTAAATTTAAGCACAAATATAGAATTAAAATGAATAAAATAACACAACTTTTTGGAATTAAATATCCAATTATTCAAGGGGGTATGATTTGGTGTAGTGGATGGGAACTAGCGTCAGCAGTAAGTAACGCTGGTGGTTTAGGCTTGATAGGCGCTGGTTCTATGTATCCTGATATTCTAAGGGATCATATTGTTAAATGTAAAAAGGCTACCAATAACCCTTTTGGAGTAAATTTACCTTTGTTGTATGCTGATATAGATCATCATATTCAAATCATTATTGAAGAAGGAGTAAAAATTGTTTTTACATCAGCTGGTAATCCTAGAAAATTCACTCCTCTTTTAAAAAAACATGGTGTGAAAGTTGTTCATGTCACCTCTAATTTATTGTTTGCTAAAAAATCAGAGGAAGCTGGGGTGGATGCTGTTGTCTCAGAAGGTTTTGAAGCTGGGGGTCATAACGGTAGAGAGGAGATTACAACTATGTGTTTAGTTCCTAATGTTGTAAATAATATAAGTATTCCACTAATTGCAGCTGGAGGTATTGGTAGCGGACGTGCTATGTTAGCCGCTTTAAGTCTAGGGGCGGATGGGGTTCAGATTGGGAGTAGATTTATAGCAAGTAAAGAATGTTCTGCTCATATTAATTTTAAAAATAAAGTTTTAACTGCAAAAGAAGGGGATACTATGCTTTCTCTAAAGGATTTAACTGCTGTAAGGCTTTTAAAAAATTCTTTTTATAATCAGGTAGTAGAAGCGGAGAATAGGGGAGACTCTATTGAAGATTTAAAAATATTATTAGGTAGAGGGAGAGCTAAAAAAGGTATGTTTTTAGGTGAAGTTGAAGAAGGGGAATTGGAAGTAGGTCAGGTGTCTGCTTCCATAAATGAAATATTATCTGTTTCCCAAATAATTGATGAGATTATGATTGAATTTAATGCAGAGAAACAAAGAATTAGTGAAATAAAATTATAACTTTTATTTGAACGCATAAGATTTTATATGTTTTATATATTTAATTTCTATATAATTATATTAATTTACTATATTTGTGCTTTAAATAATTAAAATCTAAAATTATGAACAAAAATTTACTAATTACATTAATTTCACTATTTTCATTTCAAAGCTTATTTGCACAGCTTCCTAACGGATCTATAGCACCTGATTTCGTTCTGACTGACATTAACGGTATGTCTCACAGACTTTATGATTATACTGATGCAGGAAAGACAGTTTTTATTGACTTCTCCGCAGTATGGTGTCCTCCATGTTGGAGCTATCATCAAACTGGAGCTTTAGAAGATTTATATATGAATCATGGTCCAAGTGGATATCCTAACGTTAGTGCTACAACTACTAATGATGTTATGGTGATTTTTATTGAAGGTGATGGAAGTTCAGAAACGTGTATTGGAGGGTCAGGATGTGGAACTCAGGGAGATTGGATATCAGGTACTCAGTTTCCAATAATCTGTACTGATGGAACTGTCAATACTACATCAGTAGTTAATGATTATCAAATTAGTTATTGGCCTACGGTTTATCAAGTTTGTCCCGATAGAACATTAACAGAATGTGGTACGAGTGCTTCTCCTTATTCATTAGTAACATCATGTCTTGCACCCCCTTCTCAAAATGATGACGCTAGAAGTTTTATGGATAATTCAGCAAGTTCAGGTTGTTCGTCTGTAACTCCTGAAATAACTATACAAAATTATGGTCTTAATATTCTTACAGAAGTTAAAATTGATGTATCTGTTAATGGTGTTTTTCAGTATTCATCTATAATCAATGAAATCTGGAGTAATTCAGCGAACGCATATGTGCCATTGAGTTTAAATACTTTAGATATTCAGAGTATCCAGCTAGATCCAATAACATCTTTGATAAATGGTGATCTAATTGCTATTGATGTTAGTCTTCCAAACGGAGTAATTGATACTGATCCATCAAATAATCAGGTAATTTCTTTCATTGTAGATCTTGGTTTTGATAATGCATATTGGGATGGTGATTTGTCTATTACTATTTCTGGAGCAACTAATGTAAATTCTTGGTATCTTAAAAAAGTAAGTAATAATTTAATTTTAGCTTCAGGATGGGGTGGTGTTACTGGAGTTGTTAATAGTTTGCCATTAGAATTTAATGAATGCTATACATTACAAAGTATTAATGCAGGTGGTGAGAGTTATACTATTACTGATGGAACTGGCCAAATTATACTACAAGGTACTGTTTCTGGTGTGGAAGAGTTTGATAATTTTACTACAGGTAATGAGAATTGGACTGTTGGTATTGCTGATCAAGAGATTAGTTCTATTTCTGTATACCCTTCTCCTGCTAAAGATAAATTGTACGTTGCAGGAGAATATGATTATTTAAGAATTATTGACTTACTAGGTAAAGAAGTTTTATATTCAAAATATTTAGAATCTATTGATGTTTCTAGTTTAGATAATGGATTATATTTATTAGAAATAATATCTTTTGATAACAGATATTCTCAAAAAATTCAGATTGAAAAATAATAAATATAAAGAAATAATGAATTTTTTTCTAAGTTCTTGTATTTTTTAAATAAATAATTTATGAAAAATTTTTTTGTATCATTAATTTTAATTTTCAGTTCCTTATTCTGTTACTCATCTCATTTTATGGGAGGGGAAATTACTTGGCAGTGTATTAAAGGAGGTCCTGATATTGGTAAATATATTTTTCAAATGAAAGTATATAGAGATTGCAATGGTATTACCTTTTCTCAGACTTCTCAAACACTAACTCATCATAATTATCCTACACTAGGAACATCAACCCCAATATTATTAAACTTTACTTCTATTACAGATATTTCTCCTAACGGAACTGCACTTTCTGGTAATAATTGTTTTGATTGTAGTGCAGGTACTTTAGGTGCTGTAGAGGAATATATATGGACATCTGATCCAATGACATTAGCAGGAACTCCTCCTTCTGAAGGTTGGCATTTCACATGGGGTAGTTGTTGTAGAAGTAGTAGTATTAATAATGGTATGGCAGATGATAGTTGGACTTTAAGAGCAGTAATGTATCCTTACACAGATATTAATGGAAATGCAATTCCTGCAGATCCTTGTTTTGATTCTTCTCCAAAATTTGATGAGCAAGCTAAAACAATTATATGTACAGGATATGAATTTTCTTATTCTCATAATGCTTCTGATGTAGAGTTAGATGAAATAACTTACCTTTGGGGGGAGCCTTTAGGTGATGCTTTTGGGTATGATCCAGCCAACCCTAATGCTACCGCATTAATTTTTTCTGCTCCCTATTCTGTCAACTCACCAATGCCTGGTAGCCCCACATTAGATCCAGTTTCTGGTAAGATAACTTATTTGTCAAATACTTCTGGGATTTTTGTAACTTGTGTAAAAGTGGAAGCTCGGAAATGTGGGCAGCTAGTAGCGGAAATATATAGAGAAGTACAGGTAGTTTTAGTAGATTGTGGTACTTATAACCAGCCTCAGGATGGATTTAACGATCCTCCAACAATTACGGAAGCTTTTATAGATCCTAATGGTTTGCCTACTTACGAAACTACAGTTTATGCTGGCCAGTTAGTTCAGTTTAATATTACTTCTGAAGATAATGATACTTATGCTGGTGGACAATTTCAAGATATAACATTAGACGCTTCAGGTGGTCAGTTTGCTTCTGATTATGTTACTACAACAAATTGTTCTAATCCTCCTTGTGCTACATTTAATAATGGAAATGGTGTTATTCCTCCATTTTCAGCTCCGGGTATTGTTTCTGGTGTGTTCGAGTGGCAGACAGATTGTTCTCATATGACTGCAGATGTGGGTTGTAATACTACTTCCAATGTATTTACATTTCTTATAAAAGCGTATGATGATTTTTGTCCGGCAAATGGTATTAGTATTGCTACTATTAAAATTACAGTTGTTCCTCCAATTCCCGATTTAAGATGTACTGAAGTTCTTGAGGATGGAAGTGTAGTTCTTACTTGGAAATATGTAGATGGGGCTCCTCCAACTGCCGAACCATATATGGTATGGCATTCTACCAACCCTAATGGGCCATTTATTTTGTTGGATAGTGTTTTTCATCCTGAAACTATATTTACACATACTGATGCCGGAGCGAATGGTCAATCTCAATATTATTACCTTTCTACTGAGGAAGGTTGTGGAATTACTGCTGGAGAATTAAACTCAGATACATTAGCAAGTATTTATATGGATGTAAATCCTATTGATTTAGGGATTAGAGCAGATTTAAATTGGAATGCAATTCATGAACCAATGTTAATTTCTTCTTCTTTAGATTATGAGTTATTTTTAAAGAACCCTAATACTGCATTTTTAAATATACTTACTACACAAAATGTGTATCATTTACATGAGGCTGAATTCTGTGATTACTATCCAGAATTTTATGTTGAAATAGTAGATGCAAGTGGTTGTAAGTCAATATCAAATATTGGTGTAACTAATTTATTAGACACAATAACTCCTGTTACTCCTATTATTACAGATGTTTCTGTAGATTTAAGTGGTAAGTCGGTTATTAGTTGGACTTCATCATCAGGTGCTGACTTTTATGCAGTTTACAAGCAAGATGAATTTGGTGTTTGGGTAACTATTGATTCTGTATTTGGTGTGAATAATACTACTTATCTAGATTTAAATTCTGATGCTTCTAATGTTTCAGAATTATTTCAGATTAGAGCTTTAGATAGTTGCGGAAACGCTTCAGTAACTAGTGTAGAACATAATTCCATTAATTTAGAGGCGGAACTTCATGCTTGTGATCATACTATTTCAATGAATTGGAACGATTATATAAATTGGAGTGGAGGTACAGATCATTATAATATAATTATAAATGAAACTACCTGTGGTATTGATCCTAGAAATTCTATTAGGTTGAATTCCTCTACAACAGAATTTCTGTTGGAAAACATTATTCATTCTTGTACTTATGAAATTGTGATAATGGCATATAATTCAGATTCTACATATATAGCTGTTTCCGATCAAATTTCTTTCTTAGCTGATCTTCCTAAAAAACCGGATTTTAATTACATAACTACTACTTCAGTTGATCATGAAGATGGAGCGGTTGATATCTCTTGTTATATTGATAATACTGCTATTGTTTTAAAATATGAAATTGATAGATCAGAAAGAGAAGCAGAAAATTTTCAAACTGTAGGTACAGTTCTCTTTCCTAATAGTGGAGATATGATTTATTATCATGATGAGGGAGTAGAAACAAAAGATCATTTTTATCAATATCATGTATTTCCTATAGACACTTGTGGTAGAAGAGTTTCTTCTCCAATTGTACCTTTATGGGTGATTGACACCTCTTTGTCTCAAACTATTTTATGTGAAGCAGAAATAAATACTGCTTATGCAAATTTAATTTATCCAGAAGATTATACGAATACTGTTTACTTTAATAATTATATAGATTGGTTGGGTGATGTCTCTCATTATAACTTATATCGTTCGGTAAATAGAGAACCGTTTGTATTAATTCCAATTCACACTTTTTATCCTGGAGATTCTCTTATTTTTATAGATTTAGTATCGGAATTTTTTGATGGTAATGGTAGGTTTTGTTATTACATTGAAGCGGTAGAGGGTGGTTCAAATGATTTTGGTTTTTCGGAAAGAAGTTTATCAAATATAGTTTGTGTTTCACAGACTCCTAAATTATTCGTTCCAAATACCTTTACTCCAAATGATGATGAACATAATGAGTTGTTCAAACCAATTACTGCATTTGTTTCTGATGTTGGGTATTCGTTTTCAATTTACAGTAGTTCAGGTGAAGAGATATTTACTACTAATCAGCCCTCAAAAGGGTGGGATGGAATATATAAAGGGAAACCAGCTCAGGTTGATAACTATGTTTATCATGTAAAATATATAAATGGAGTAGGTGAAATTACAGAAAAAACAGATGTAGTTTCGTTGGTAAGATAAGTTAAAAAGATTACATTTTTTTAAAGTCCCTTTTTGGGACTTTTTTTATACTGTGTAAGCATAAAATTAGTATTTTTGCAGACAATTTTTAAAACTAAAATTATGGAAAATAATAACAAAATAATTGAGGATGGACTTACATTTGATGATGTACTTATTATTCCTCAATATTCAGAAATACTTCCTCATAAAGTAGAGACTAAGAGTCGTTTTTCTAAAAATATTGAGTTAAATATTCCTTTAGTTTCTGCAGCAATGGATACCGTTACAGAATCGGATATGGCTATTGCAATAGCACAAGAAGGTGGTATTGGAGTTTTACATAAAAACATGTCTATTGAAAGTCAGGCACTAGAAGTGAGAAAAGTAAAACGTTCAGAAAGTGGAATGATTTTAGATCCTATTACTTTAGGTAAAGATGCAAATATTGGAGATGCTCTTTTAATAATGAGAGAAAATAAAATTGGAGGTATTCCTGTAGTAGATTCTAACGAAAAATTAGTTGGTATTTTAACTAATAGAGACTTAAGGTTCGAAAAAGATATGTCTCAGTCTGTGTTAGATGTTATGACTTCAGAAGGAATCGTTACTACAGAACTTCCAGATTTAGAAAATGCAGAGAAAATTCTTCAACAAAATAAAATTGAGAAATTACCAGTAATTAATTCTGAAAACAAGTTAGTAGGTTTAATTACTTTTAAGGACATTATAAAAAACAGAATGAGACCGAACGCTTGTAAAGATAAGTTTGGTAGATTGAGAGTTGCTGCTGCAGTTGGAGTTACAGGAGATGTAATGGATAGAGTAAAAGCATTAGCAAATGCTTCTGTTGATGCTGTTATTATCGACACTGCTCATGGTCATTCTAAAGGAGTGATAGATATATTAATGAAAGTAAAAGCCAAGTTTACCAATATAGATGTAGTTGTTGGTAATATAGCTACAGGAGAAGCTGCACAAATGTTAATTGATGCTGGAGCAGATGCTGTAAAAGTAGGTATTGGTCCTGGTTCTATTTGCACAACTAGAATTGTAGCAGGAATTGGTGTTCCTCAGCTTACTGCAGTTATGAATGTATTTGCAGTTTGTAGTAAAAATAATATTCCTTTAATTGCAGATGGTGGAATTAGGTATTCTGGAGATGTAGTAAAAGCTTTAGTTGCTGGTGCTAGTTGTGTAATGTTAGGTTCGGTATTGGCAGGTGTAGAAGAAGCTCCTGGTGATACTATTATTTTTGAAGGAAGAAAGTTTAAAACTTACAGAGGAATGGGATCTATTGAAGCCATGCAAAAAGGATCGAAAGACAGATATTTTCAATCAGGAGAAAGTGATTCTAAAAAATTAGTTCCTGAAGGAATTGTAGGTAGAGTAGCTTATAAAGGAACTCTTTCAGAAGTAGCTCACCAAATTATCGGAGGTTTAAAATCCGGAATGGGCTATTGCGGATCTGAAAATATTAATAGTTTGCTTTTAGCAAAATTTGTAAAAATAACTTCTTCAGGTATGGCAGAAAGTCATCCTCATAATGTAACTATCACTAGAGAAGCACCTAATTATAGTAGATAAAAATAAATAAATAAATAAATAAATAAAAATAATGATTAAAAATATATTTCTAGTATTAGTAATTCTAATTTCCTCTAATAGTCTTAAATCTCAGGAGTTAATGAATGTATCAGGAGAGTCTGTTTCTTTAGAGGAGTTTGAAAGTACTCTGATGAAGAACAATAACGACAAAGAAATCAATAAAGAATATTTAGACAACTATGTTGATTTGTTTGTGAATTACAAACTAAAAGTACTTCAAGCAAAAGAGTTAGGTTTAGATAAAGAAGAAGATTTTATCTCTGAGTTAGAAGTATATAGAAAACAATTAGCAAAACCATACTTACAAGCAAAGGAGTTTAAAGAGGGACTTATATTAGAGGCTTATAATAGAATGAAGTTTGATGTAAATGCATCTCATATTTTATTCCGATTAGATGAAAAATCTAATCCATCTGATACTTTAAATAAATATAATTTAGCACTAAAAGCAAAGACAGAAATAGAGGCTGGAAGTATTACTTTTGAGAATGCTGTTACTAAATATTCTGAAGAGAATTATAATAATGGAAATTTAGGTTGGTTTACTGCATTTGCAATGGTTTATAATTTTGAAACAGCAGCATTCACTACAGAGGTTGGTTCACTTTCAGATATTGTGAGAACTAAATATGGGTATCATTTAGTAAAAGTAAATAATAAAAGATTATCTGTAGGTGAGGTAAAGGTCTCTCATATTATGTTTAAGTTTTCAAAGGGAATTACTGATGAAGAAAAAACAAAAATAAAATTAAAAGTAGATGAGGTTTATAATAAACTTCAATTAGGAGAAGACTTTGCGGATTTAGCAGATAGATTTTCGGAAGATAGGTCTACTGCTGTAAAAGGGGGTGCTTTACCTTGGTTTGGTTTAAATAAAATGGCGAAGGAGTTTGAAAATGCTTCTTTTTCTATTGAAAAAATTGGTGATTTTACTGCTCCATTTATTACAGAATATGGTTGGCATATTGTAATTTTAAACGATAGAAAGGTTGTTGGGACTCTTATAGATGAAAAAGAACAAATTAAAACAAGAATAGATAAGGGTGCTAGAAATTTACTTACTGAGTTAGCTCTTTTAAAGAAGTTAAAAATTGACTATAGTTTTACAGAGAATAAATATATTTCTTCAAGAAAAAATTTGATAAAGAAATCAATAAATCTAGAGAAACTAATAAAAGGGTCTCTAACTAAAGAAGATCTTTTAACATCTAGTTTCGATAGTAGAGAGTTATTTACTATTGATGGTATTGCATACTCTCAAGCTGATTTTAAAGAATTTATTTTAGAGTACCAAGATGTAGATTTAGATTTTGACATGATGTATAGTCGTTTTGTAGATTTTAGTTGTTTAATTTATAAAGAAAGTAAATTAGAGGAAGAAGAGCCAGAATATAAAAGATTGTTGAATGAGTTTAGAGATGGTATTCTTCTTTTTGATTTAACAAGTGAAATGGTTTGGACAAAATCAATACAAGATACATTAGGTTTGAAAATTTATTTTGAAAACAACTCGGATAATTATTGGTGGGAACAAAGAGTAGAAGCTAATATTTATACTTGTGCAAATCAGAAAATTGCTTCGAAATTAAAAAGACAACTATGGAGAAAAAGTAAGGGTTTTATTACGGTTGAGGAAATTATGGAAGATATAAATAACAACTCTCCTTTAAACTTACAACATACGGTTTCAAAATACAGAAATGGAGATAATAAGTTTGTAGATCAGGTAGAGTGGAAAAAAGGAAATTACGAATTATCTACTGAATCGGAATCAGTAATTGTTGTAGAGATTTTATCTGTTTTAGATAAACAAGCAAAAGAATTAAAAGATACAAGAGGAAAAGTTATTTCTGATTATCAAAACTATTTAGAAGAGAATTGGTTGTCAGAATTGAGACTTAAATATCCAGTAACTATAGATGCTAAAGTATTATATTCTATTATTAAATAATTTGAAGAAATCTCTTTCATATTTATTAATTTTCAGTATTTTTCTTTCTTGCAGTACAGATCAAGAAGAAATATATTTAGCATCATACAAAGAGGATTATTTAACAATTGAAAAAGTATTGTTGGAGATGCCAGACAATGTGTCAGACTCCGCATCTTATGTTTCGGAATATATAAACAAATGGCTGAGAGATAAAGTGGTAGTAAATAAAGCTAAACTTTATATTGATGAACAGGAAGTAAGTTTACTAGAGTCTGTAGAGAAATATAAAAACAATTTATTAATTTACAGATATCAGAAAGAATTGATAGATAATCAGTTTGATACAACAGTAAATAAAGCAGATATTAAGAGTTATTATAAGGAATATATAACTAATTTTATTTTGCATAAAGATATTATTAAAGCAAGATTAATAGTGTTAGATAAAGATGCTTTAATTAAGGTGAAAATAGAGAGCTTAATAAGTGCACAGACAAATAAGAATTTAAATGAGTTAACAGATATCTGTGAAATGTATGCTGTAAATTACTTTCTGAATGATTCTGCTTGGGTTTATTGTTCAGATTTTTCTTATAAATTGCCATTCTCTGAAAGAGAATCTAATAAGATACTAAGTAGAACCAATAAAACTCATACTTTTATAGATGATAACTTTGTTTACATCTTATTTGTAAAAGATTATCAAATAAAAGGATCTAATAGTCCGTTACCCTTTGTGTTTAATAACATAAGGTCTTTGCTTCAAAATAAAAATAAAATAAAATTTATAAATGATATTGAGGATAAATTGTATCAAAAATCAATTTCATCAGGAGATATTAAAATATACTAATAATGAATAGAAAAATAATTTTTTCCATAACATTTTGCTTCATCACTTTGACGGCTAGTTCACAAATAATTGATAAAATAGTTGCAGTTGTTGGAGATGAAGTAGTATTGATGTCAGATATAGAAACACAATACTTACAATATTTAGCAAGTGGAAATACAGAAACAGATGATGTTAGATGTCAGATTTTTGAAGATGTATTGTATCAGAAATTATTAGTTCATCAGGCAAAGGTAGACAGTACAGATGTAGGAGAAGATGAGGTAAACAAAGAGTTAGACAGAAGATTAGGAAGTTTTGTTTCTCAATTAGGGTCAGAACAAGCTTTGGAAGAATATTATGGAAAAAGTATTTTAGATATTAAAACTGAATTTTATGATATTATTTACAATCAGTTATTGAGTCAGAGAATGCAATCTGCTATTACCGCTAATGTAAAAATCACTCCTGCAGAAGTTAATTTGTTCTATTCTGAAATAGAAAAAGTAGATCAGTTACCAACAATGCCAACTACCATTCAAATTTCTCAAATTGTAAAAATACCTGTAATCAGTTCTGACGAGAAATCAAGAATTAGAAAGAAATTAATTTCTTTTAGAGATAGAATTAAAGGTGGAGAAGATTTTCAAGTATTATCCACTTTATATTCTGATGATACAGAGTCAGCAAAAAATGGAGGAGAATTAGGATTTGTAAATAGAGGGGATTTAGTTCCAGAATTTGAATCTGCTGCTTTTGCTTTAAGAGGGGATGAAATTTCGGAAGTGATTGAAACAAAATTTGGTTATCATATTATTCAACTTATTGAAAGGAGAGGGGAGACCGTAAATGTTCGTCATATACTTATGAAGCCAAAAGTTTCTTCTGCTTCTTTATTAGAAGCTAAAAATCAGTTGAAAAAGGTAGAAGATTTAGTGAATACTAATAAGCTTACATTTGAAGATGCTGCAAAAAATCATTCGGATGATATAAGTAAGAATAATGGTGGTTTGTTAATTAATCCTCAATCTGGAGCATCCTTATTTACTGTAGATCAATTACCTTTAGATATTCGTTATGTTGCTGAAAGAATGAAGCAAGGAGAGGTTTCTTCTATTTCACAGTTTATAATGCAGGATGGAAAAAAGGCATACAGAATTGTTAAAATTACTAAAAAAACAAAAGAACATATCGCTAATTTGGTAGATGATTTTACTCAAATTAATGATGCCGCTTTAAACTCTAAAAAACAATTAGAAATAAATGATTGGGTAAATGGTAAAATTAAAATTACTTACATACGATTAGAAAGTGAATTAGGGGATTGTGATGTTCTTAAAAAGTGGAAAAAATAATTATGAGTGATAATACAGATGTACAATTACTAGATGAATTTGTTGTTCAATACAATCTGTTCAGAAAAGAAATATCGAAAGTAATTGTTGGTCAGGATGAGGTAATAAAGGAGGTTTTAATTTCTATTTTTTGTAACGGACACTGTTTGTTAGTTGGTGTGCCAGGACTTGCAAAAACACTTTTAGTGCAAACTATATCAGATGCCTTAGGTATGAGTTTTAATCGTATCCAGTTTACTCCCGATTTGATGCCTTCTGATATTGTAGGTGCTGAAATACTAGATGAGAATAGAAATTTTAAGTTTATAAAAGGACCCGTTTTTTCTAACATTATTTTAGCAGATGAGATAAATAGAACTCCACCAAAAACACAATCGGCACTTTTGGAAGCCATGCAAGAAAAATCGGTTACTAATTCGGGGAGTACCTATAAATTAGATATACCATTTTTTGTACTTGCTACTCAAAATCCTATTGAACAAGAAGGGACTTACCCTTTACCAGAGGCACAATTAGACAGATTTATGTTTAATGTTATATTAGATTATCCGAAATATGAGGAAGAATTACAAATAGTAAAACAAACTAATTCTGGAAATTCTAAATCTTTAAATACTATTATGAATTCGGAAGATATTTTAAAATTTCAGGAATTAATCAGAAAAATACCCGTTGCAGATAATGTGTTGGAATATGTAGTAACTCTAGTTAGTAAAACAAGACCATCTTCTCATCATTCTAATCATGATATGAAGCAATATATTGAATGGGGTGCAGGACCTAGAGCTTCTCAGTTTATGTTGCTTGCTGCTAAATGTCATGCTGCTATAAATGGAAAATACTCTCCTGATATTGAAAATGTAAAAGCAATTGCAAAACCAATTTTACGACACCGATTAGTGAAAAATTATAAAGCAGAAGCAGAAGGAATAAGTATTGATGATATAATTGAAAATTTACTGTAAATGATTTTACCTATTGTTGCATTCGGATTTCCTGTTTTAAGAAAAAAATGTGAGGAAATTACTCCAGAATATCCCGAATTAGATGTGCTTTTAAAAAATATGTGGGAAACTATGTACGAGTCGAATGGAGTAGGACTTGCTGCCCCTCAAATAAATAAAGCTATTCGTGTTTTTCTGATTGATACTGCACCTTTTATAGAAGAGGAGGAAGAAGGAGATGCTATTAAAAAGGTATTTATTAATGCTGAAATTATAGAAGAAGACGGAGAAGAATGGATTTTTAATGAGGGATGTCTTTCTATACCAGATGTGAGAGAGGATATTAAAAGAAACCCTAATATTACTATAAAATACCAAGACGAAAATTTTGATTGGTATACAGATGTTTTTGATGGATTAACTGCTCGCGTTATACAACATGAATACGACCATATTGAAGGGAAACTTTTTATAGATTATATTTCTCCACTGAGAAAGAGAATGATTAAGAGAAAGTTAGAAAATATCTCAAAAGGAAATATACAAGTAGGTTATAGAATGAAGTTTCCTAGAAGATAATTACTTCACTACAACCTTAAACATTTCTTTATCTGCAATAAAACCTTTTAGAGTTTCTCCTGCAATAACTTTAGCAACTCCTGCCGGAGTTCCGGTATAAATTAAGTCACCAATTTTTAAGGTATAGAATTTTGAAATGTAGGTAATAATTTTATCAAAATTAAATAGCATTTCAGAGCTATTTCCTTTTTGAACTTCCTCTCCATTTTTCTCTAATCTAAAAGAAATATTATTTAAATCTAACTCTGATTTATCAATAAAAGTTCTACTTATTTGTGCCGATCCATCAAATCCTTTTGCTTTTTCCCAAGGTAGTCCTTCTGCTTTGCACTGTTCTTGAATATCTCTGGCAGTGAAATCAATTCCTAATCCTATTTTAGAGTAATATTTGTGAGCAAAGCATTCCTCAATATGTTTCCCTATTTTGTCAATTTTGACTACTAATTCTACTTCAAAATGAATGTTGTCGGAAAAGTCAGGAATAAAAAATGGATGTCCTTTTGGTTGAATAGCTGTATCTGGTTTTAAAAAGAATAATGGCTCTGTAGGAATCTCATTCCCTAATTCTTTTGCATGATTTACATAATTTCTACCGATACAAATAATTTTCATTCTTCTAAGAATTAAACTTACTTTCCAATCTAATTTTATTTGCAAAGCTCTTCATTACATTTTTAGTGTATAAAGGGAAGTCTGCATTTTGTATCCAAGAAAAATATCCTTTGTTGTCGTTCCAAATTTGTTTTAGGGTAACATCTCTATATTTCCCAAAACTTAACACTTCTTCTCCTAGTTCATTATACCTTACAAAACCTGCCATATCCGCAAATTTCCCTCCTCTTTGAGAAAATTCGGAAAGGAAGTTTACATCATTTTCTAATTCTTCATATTTATCTAATTGAGAAAGTAGTACTTCATAAGTTGCGGTAGTATCGGCCTCTGCAGAGTGTGCGTTAGATAAATCTTTATTGCAATAAAATTTGTAGGCCGCTACCAATGTTCTTTGTTCCATTTTATGGAATATATTCTGAATATCTACCGCTTGTCTGTTATCCATATTAAAATCTATACCAACTCTTAAAAACTCTTCTGCAAGTAATGGTATATCAAATTTGTTAGAGTTATATCCTGCCAAATCACAGTTATGTATAAGTTCTGATATTTCAGTAGCAAGCTGAGCAAATGTAGGTTCTTTTGCTACTTTTTCATCTGATATTCCGTGTATTGCAGTGGTTACTAAAGGGATAGGGATAGTAGGGTTTACCAACCAAGTTTTACTTTCTTTGTTTCCGTTAGGGAATACTTTTAGGATAGCTATTTCTACTATTCTGTCTTTTGCTACTTGTACTCCAGTGGTTTCTAAATCAAAGAATACAATTGGTTTTTCTAATTTTAAATTCATCTTGTAAAAGTATAAAAAAAACCCCAAGTTTCCTTGAGGTTTCTGTATTGTTAATAATAAGTTATACTATTGTGTTGGTATCAAATTGTTCTAAGTAATCTGCAACTCTTCTTACAAATTGTCCTCCAAGTGCTCCATCTACAACTCTATGGTCATATGATAAAGAAAGGAACATCATATGACGAATAGCTATTACATCTCCTTCTACTAATTCTAATACAACTGGTTTCTTTTTAATAACACCACAAGCCATAATAGCTACTTGAGGTTGATTGATAATTGGAGTTCCCATAAGGTTTCCGAAAGTACCAACATTGGTCATGGTAATTGTACCTCCTTGAATGTCATCTGGTTTTAAATTTCCACTTAGATCTTGTTGCTAAATCGTTTACTGCTTTAGTGATACCGACTAAGTTTTTATTCTGACATTCTTTTATTACCGGAACAATAAGATTTCCATCAGATAAGGCTGCTGCCATACCAATGTTTACATTTTTATGTATATGTATATTAGTTCCATCTACGGAAACATTAATCATTGGGAAATCCTTAACAGCTTTTGCCATTGCTTCAATTATAATAGGTGTGAAGGTAATGTTTTGTCCTTCTCTCTTTTTAAAGTCTGCTTTTACTGAGTTTCTCCAGTTTACAATATTAGTCATATCTGCTTCTACAAAAGAAGTAATATGTGCTGAAGTGTGCTTTGACATAGTCATGTGAGAAGAAATTAATTTTCTCATTCTGTCCATTTCTACAATTTCTGTTCCACCTGTATTTGGAATTTTTACTGGAGAATGAGTAGGATCAGCTGCTTTTGGTGTAGGAGTTGGTTTTGTTTCTACTTTTACATTAGTTGCTGCTGGTGCAGATCCTCTTGTTTTAAGGTAAGAAATCATGTCCGACTTTGTTAGTCTTCCCTCTTTTCCGCTTCCTGGAATAGTTTCTAGTTCTGTCATTTCAATTCCTTCTTCAGAAGCCATACTTCTTACTAATGGAGAGTAAAATCTCTCTCCAGAATTGGTGATAGTAGTTGTCTCAGTTTCTGTTGCAACAGGAGTTTCTGTTTTTGTAGGAGTAGCTACATCTTCTAATTTTGTTTCTGTAGCAGTAGAGGTATCTCCTCCTAATTTTGTTTCTGTAGCAGTAGAGGTATCTCCTCCTAATTCTGTTTCTAAAATGGCAAATGGTTCACCAACTTGTACAACATCATCTGCTTCAAATAGCATTTCTACTAATTTTCCTTCATGTGTTGAAGGAACTTCAGAATCTACTTTATCTGTTGCAATCTCAACAATTGTTTCATCTAATTCAACCATTTCTCCTACTTTTTTACTCCATGTAATTATAGTTGCTTCTGAAACACTTTCACCCATTTTGGGCATTATTAGCTCTACTCTTGGCATTGTTTTAAATTTTTGACAAAAATAGTAAAACTAATGTAGTAAAAAACTATTTTGATAAGGAGTTTTCGTACGGTAGTCTTCTGCTAATGGCAGTACCTAAAGTTAGCTCGTCAGTATACTCTAATTCATCTCCTATAGAAATCCCTTTTGCAATGGAAGATATCTTTAAATCACTGTCCTTTAACCTTCTGAATAGATAGAAGTTAGTAGTATCTCCTTCCATAGTACTACTAAGGGCAAAAATGATTTCTTTTACTTGAGAATTTTTAGTTTTTTCAACTAATTCTTCTACTTTTATGTCAGAAGGTCCAATTCCATCCATTGGGGAGATTAATCCTCCTAAAACGTGATAAATCCCTTTAAACTGAAGTGTGTTCTCTACTGCCATCATCACACGGATATCTTCTACCACACAAATAGTAGATCTATCTCTCTTTTCATTCGAACAGATCTCACACTTCATACTATCAGAAATAGAGAAACATTCCGAACAGTAATTAATATTGTTTATAAGGTCAATAAAAGAATTCCCGAACTGGTTGATGTTTTCTTTTTTCTGATTTAGCATGTGCAAAACCAATCGTAAAGCTGATTTTTTTCCTATTCCTGGTAAGGAGGAAAGTTGGTTTACAGCATTTTCTACAAGTTTGGAGGGAAAATTCATAGATGCAAATTTAGGTAATTCTATTATTTTTATGGTAGATTTGTAAAAACAAAATTTATATGACTACAACCGTTATTCTAACTACAATATTCTCTTATTTTTTACTTCTCATTTTGGTATCTTTTTTTACTGGTAAATCAGATAGTAACAATAGTTTTTTTCTTGGAGATAAAAAATCACCTTGGTATATTGTAGCTTTTGGTATGATAGGAGCTTCTCTTTCGGGTGTTACTTTTATATCGGTACCTGGTTGGGTAGAGGCAAGTCAGTTTTCGTATATGCAAATGGTGTTTGGTTATTTGGCGGGTTATTTAGTAATTGCTACAGTGCTTATACCTTTGTACTATCGTTTAAATCTCACCTCTATTTACACTTATTTAAAAGATAGATTAGGAAATTCTTCATACAAAACAGCTGCCTCTTTCTTTTTGTTAAGTAGGGTGATTGGAGCTTCCTTCCGTTTGTATTTGGTTGCAAATGTATTACAGTTATTTGTTTGCGATAGTTTAGGGATTCCTTTTTGGCAAACAGTACTTATTACTATTTTACTTATTTGGGTGTATACTTTTAGGAGTGGTATTAAAACTATTATTTGGACGGATACTTTACAAACCCTATTTATGCTTTTGGCTGTGGGTATGAGCGTGTATTTAATTTCAGAAGATATGAATTTGAGTTTCACCTCCTTTTTTAGTACGGTTAAGGAGAGCGATTATTCTCAAGTTTTCTTTTGGGAAGGTAAAAATCATTTTGCAAAACAATTTTTGGCGGGTATGTTTATGGCTATTGTTATGACGGGATTAGACCAGGATATGATGCAGAAAAACTTGAGTTGCAAAAATATAAAAGAAGCACAAAAAAATATGTTATGGTTTTCTGTGGTGTTAGTTTTTGTTAATTTATTGTTTTTATCTCTTGGGGCTTTGCTTTATATTTATGCGAATAATAATGGTATTGCATTTGATAATCCAGATGATTTGTTCCCGGCAGTTGTAAATAATGGGAAGTTAGGAATGATATTAGGTATAGTATTTATTTTAGGATTAATAGCTGCTGCCTATTCTAGTGCAGATTCTGCTTTAACTTCCCTTACTACTTCTTTTTGTGTAGATATTTTAGATTTTGATAGTTCGGATAGTAGAAAACAAGTGAAGACTAGGAAGATGGTTCATTTAGGGTTCTCTTTACTTTTAATTGTAGTTATTTTATTGTTTAAGTTAAAGAATGATGATAGTGTAGTTTCAGATTTGTTTAAAGCTGCAGGGTATACTTATGGACCACTACTTGGTTTGTACGCTTTTGGTCTGTTTACAAAATGGAAGGTAAAAGATATGTATGTACCTATAGTCTGTATTTTATCTCCTTTTTTAACTTATTATATTGCTGATCATTCGTTTGAGTGGTTCAATTATGAATTTGGTTTTGAGTTACTTATACTGAATGGTATAATTACTTTTATTGGGTTAGATTCTTTAAGGTTAGGAAAGTATTCTTGGATAAATTTAAAAGTATAATATTATGAAGAAAATAGTTGTCTTGTACCTGATGTTCACTTTTCTTGTAATTTTATAAATAGACACTTCAACAATATTGCAATCTAATTTAATTGAAGACTCGTTTACAAATTTTGATAGTTTGGTAATTACAAATTGTATTGTATATAATAAAGATAAGTCTATGTTTACAGGAACTGCTTTTTTTATAGATTATTTGAGTCGTTATTATTTTATAAAACAAGACTTGGACAAACCAAAGGTAGTGTTGCAAATGATGGTTTTTAAAGATGGTTTGAAGTCTGGAATGTCTAAGATTATAGATCCAATAAATGGCGCATTTATTAAGGATATAACTCTCAAAGAAACGTCTTCTTTTTAAGATGAAAAACAATATCTTTTTACGTATGCAGGCTTTAGTCAAGAATTTGGAGATTTACAAACTTATATCATATTTAAGAGACCAAAATTACACACTATTGGTTGGGAGAAATTAACAGATCATTATAGCAAATATCTATGTGAAGATCATGTTTTTTTATGGGATGATAAATATATAAATAAATTGTTAGTTATTACAATTAAACTTAGTTATGGATCAGTATCTGTAGAATATGGGCATTGGGCATCTGATACTGATAATTATTTAGATAGATTTCCTCTTAAGTATTGCGGTAATATTGGTGTCAATTAGCAATATTAAAATTAGTCCTTAATTTATTTGTGTTGATGATTTACCTTTCTTCTTATTTAATAAGTAAATCCCTACAATTCCTGTAAGTATTAAACAAAAGGAGATTATTTCTGCTTGTGTTATTCCTCCTAAAATATCGTACTTGGTATTTACCCTTATTTTTTCTATAAAGAATCGTTCTATTCCGTTTAGGGTTAAGTAGATGAAAAATAACATTCCTGCAATATTTATCTTTTTACGGATGTTCCACAAAAACAGAAATATTATTCCTGCCATAATGATTTCATAAAATGGGGTAGGGAATACATTTTCTGCAAGTTGATAGCAGAAATTTCCTTCACATCCTGGTATTGGAATTCCAGAATTGATGACATTATTTGGGTAGTTGTAGCTCCATATCCAATCAGGTAAAAAACTCATCCATTCAGGTTTTGCGGCATTGTTTACTATCCCCCAATCTCCATCTCCACTAAGGTGACAACCAATACGGCCAATTCCGTAGGATAATATAAGTGAAGGAGCGAAAACATCAATTAAGTGTAAGAGTTTTATTCCATTTTTTCGGGCATAATAACTTACTGAAATAGCTCCGAAAATTAATCCTCCATAAAAGGTAAGTCCGCTAAAAGAAAATAATTGTCCCCAAGGGTCTAATAAAAAATCATTCCAATTTTCTAAACTAGCAAAAATCTTAGCACCAATAATACCGCTAATAGCAGCAATCATTATCATATTACCAACTAACTGATGAGGTTGTATACTTTGTTCTATCCATTTTGGTTCGGCAAGTTTTGTTTTTTCTTTCTCCTTGTATTTTGTGTAAACAGAAATAGCTGCAATAATTATACCTCCCATTACATTTCCTCTTGTAGAAAGTATAAATTCCTGAGGGTTTTGCACTAAGGCGTCATAATCAAAAAATGCTTCTACTAATTTAAAACCGATTAGGAATCCTCCAATTATAGCACTTAAAAGCTCATAATTTGTGACTCCTTCTCCTATTTTCACTTTCTTTTTTATAGTAGATAAAAGTCCTTCTTTTTCTTTTCTTTTAAATTCTTTGGTAATAAAGTAACTTCCCATAATAAAAGCCATTGCTACAAAAAATCCGAATGTTTGTATAGGTAATGGAATATTTATTCCTAATAAATCGTTTAGTAAATGGCTTATTGTTGGATACATTTAGTTTATTTTTTCAGATATTATTTGTCCATTTTCATCAAAAGAAAGTAGTTTAATTTTTATTTTCTTTTTCATTAATTCCTTTGAATACAGAATTTTTATTTTTATATAATTATCGGTAAATCCGAATAAGAATCCATTTTTGTTTTCTTGTTCCATAAGTGCCGTTTGTGTAGTTCCTAAATATTTTTGGTAATGCGCTCTTTGTAGTTTATCCGATAAAATACGTAGCTTCTTACTTCTTTCTGCTCTCTTTTGTTTTGGTACTACACCATCAAAAGTAGCCGCTAAGGTATTTTCTCTTTCTGAATAGCTAAATACATGCAAATAGGAAATAGGTAGCTCTTTTATAAAATGTAATGTGGAATTAAAAAGTTCATCTGTTTCTCCTGGAAAACCAACAATTACATCTGCACCGATACATACATCTGGTATTTCAGATACTATTTTTTCTACTTTATCTTTATAGAGTGTCGTTCGGTATCTTCTTTTCATTTTCCCTAATACTTCATCACTTCCTGATTGTAATGGAATATGAAAATGAGGCATGAATTTTTTAGATTTTTTTACTGTTTCAATAATCTCATTTGTAATTAAGTTTGGCTCAATAGAGGATATTCGGTATCGTTCTATTCCATCTACATTTTCTAGTTCTTTGGTAAGATCCGAAAATCGTTTTTTTCCATCTCTGAATTCTCCAATGTTTACCCCAGTAATTACAATTTCTTTTATGTTATTTTTTGCTATTTCTGCAGCATTTTTTAAAATATTTTCTGTGGTATCACACCTACTTTTTCCTCTTGCTAATGGAATAGTACAATAGGTACAAGGGTAATCACAGCCATCTTGTATTTTAAGGAACGATCTAGTTCTTTCTTCCAGTGAAAAAGAGGAAGTGTAATTTAAGTCTGTTATCTCACAACCATAAACTTCTCCAATTTCTTTATTTTCTAAATCTAATAGTAAATTTGGTAAATTAAACTTGTCGTTTGCCCCTAATACCATGTCTACTCCTTCCATTTCGGAAATTGATTTTGGTTTTAGTTGGGCAAAGCAACCTGTAATAACTACAAAACTATTTGGAGATATTTTTTTTGCTTTTCGTATTAACCTCCTGCATTCCTTATTTGCATTTTCGGTAACCGAACAAGTGTTTATTACATACAAGTCTGCTCCATCATTAAAATCGTTCTTCTTAAAACCAACTTTATTTAGCTGACGAGCTATTGTAGAACTCTCGGAGAAATTTAGTTTACAACCCAAAGTATAAAATGCTGATGTCTTTCCATTAAACATACTGCAAAAGTATTAAAAGATAAAAAGTATTTATTATTTGTAACCTATTTATTTTTTTATCGTTTCTTTTTTTAATTAAGTTTATGACTTTTTTTCTGAACCTAAATCCATACTTATGTTTTTAACTTTACCGTACCACTCGATTAAACGTACTTTTTTCTTAATGTTTCATTGGTTTATTTTCTATTTCTTATATTCATGTTATTCTGTAAAAGTATCAGCTCGCAAGTGATCTCTGATTTTACGACAATAACCTCCAATACTGGATGTGGTTCCCTTGTAGTTGAGTTTGAAGACTTATCTACCGGAAACCGAAATACATGGTTATGGGATTTTGTAAATAGGACTAGTACTAATTCTTTTCAGAAACTGGTTTGTTTGAAGTGTTATTGTATGTGGAAAATGAATTTGGATGTAATGATGAGTTAATTCATGAAGTTGTTGTAGTAGAAGAGTTTTCTGTTTTTGTTGCTACGCATTTATTCCAAATAATGACGGTTTAAATGATATTTTTGAAGTGAAAGTAAATGGAGTTTATTCTTTTGAAATGAAGATTTGTAATAGATGGGGAGAGATGGTGTATTTCTCTAATAATATAGATAATGATTGGAATGGAAAAGAATTTTTTTCTAATGATGTTATAGTAAATAGAACTTATTTATATCACATATATGTTACAGATAATAATGAAAAACCATGGGTTTATAATGGAGAGCTTAACTAAATGAAGTAATACGATAAAAATTACTTAAATTAGCGACTTTAAAATTTGAAATAAATGGGAAGAGTCGGCTTTTTTATTGGTATATTATTTTTATTTTCTTGTGGTGCTGAGTCTGATAATTCTGACTTGTCTATATTTAAGTATAATGAGTCGAATGGAATTGCAACTTTAGACCCTGCATTTTCAAAAGATAAAGCTACGATTTGGGCTACTTCACAAATCTTTAGTTCTTTAGTGAAAATGGATAAGAATTTGAATGTTGTTCCTTCCGTTTCAAAGAGTTGGTCTCTGTCAGATGATGGTTTAGTGTATACTTTTTTGTTAAGAGATAATGTGTTTTTTCATGATCATCAATTATTTGAAGAATCTAAAGGTAGAAGAGTGGTTGCATCTGATTTTGTGTATTCATTTAATAGATTAAAGAGTGAAAAATTAGCGGCTCCAGCTAGTTGGGTTCTTAATAATGTTCAAGATTATTATGAGGTAAACGACTCTGTTTTCGAATTAAAATTAAATCAGAAATTCCCTGCCTTTTTATCTCTATTAAGTATGCAATATTGTAGTGTTGTTCCTTTTGAAGTTGCAGATAGTCCAAATTTTCGTTCTCACCCTATTGGGACAGGACCTTTCAAATTCCAATTTTGGAAAGAGGGAGTGAAGTTAGTATTGAGAAAAAACGAAAACTATTTTGAATACGAAAATGATGTTAAGTTACCTTACCTAGATGCGGTTTCAATTACTTTTATTAAGGACAAACAATCAGAATATTTGAGTTTTTTACAGGGAAATTTAGATTTTATTTCAGGAATCGACCCCTCTTATAAAGATGATATTTTAGATAGAGTTGGTAAATTAAAAATGAAACATATTAATAATATTAATTTACAATCTATTCCTTTTTTAAATACTGAGTACCTTGGTTTTTTAATGGATAGTAAAACTGATTTATCAAAGAATATTCATTTAAGGAAATCTATAAATTACGCTATAAATAAGGAAAAGATGTTAAAATATTTAAGGAACAACATTGGAGTCCCTGCAAATAATGGTTTTGTTCCATTGGGTTTAAACTCTTTTTCAGATTCTGTTGTAGGATATTCTTATAATTTAGAAAAAGCAAAATATCACCTTTTAAAAGCAGGTTTTCCTGCTGGAGAGAATTTAGAAACTATTGTTCTTAGTACGACATCTTCTTATTTAGATTTATGTGAATTTATTCAATCAGAATTAAAAGAAGTAGGAATTAATTTAAAAATAGAGGTAAATCCTCCTTCTACCCATAGAGAAATGGTTGCTACATCAAAGTTAAGTTTTTTTAGAGGGAGTTGGATAGCAGATTATCCAGATGCAGAGAATTACCTATCTTTGTTTTATA
>CAJQIZ010000013.1 GCA_905478555.1 uncultured Flavobacteriales bacterium | reverse complement strand
GCAGCTTGTGCTACTTTACAAGCAAGAGGATTACCACCAAAAGTAGAACCATGTTCTCCAGGCTGAATACAAAGCATAATTTCGTTATCAGCTAATACAGCTGATACAGGAAAAACTCCACCAGAAATAGCTTTTCCAAGAATTAATAAATCTGGTCTAGCATCTTCATAATCACAAGCAAGCATCTTACCAGTACGGGCAATACCAGTTTGGACTTCATCAGCAATAAATAAAACATTATATTTATCACACAATTTCCTAACACCTGACAAATAACCTTCATCAGGCACAACTACACCCGCTTCACCTTGAATTGGTTCTACCATAAAAGCACAAACATTAAAATCTTTAAGCTCTCTTTCTAGTGATTCAAGGTCATTATAAGGAATCAAATCATAACCTGGCATAAAAGGACCGAAACCTTCATAAGAGGAAGGATCGTCAGAACTAGAAATTGCAGCAAGTGTTCTTCCCCAAAAATTTCCCTTAGCAAAAATAATTCTAGCTTTATTTTTTTTAATACCCTTTTTCATGTATCCCCATTTTCGAGCTAATTTATTAGCAGTCTCCCCACCTTCTACTCCAGTATTCATTGGCAAAACTTTATCATAACCAAAAAGTTTAGTAATAAATTCTTCATATTGCCCTAATACATCATTATGGAATGCTCGTGAAGTAAGCGTTAAAGTATTCGCTTGTTCTTTAAGTGCGTCAACAATTTTGGGGTGGCAATGACCTTGATTAACAGCAGAGTAAGAAGAGAGAAAATCAAAATATTTTTTACCCTCTACATCCCATACAAAAACACCTTCTCCTTTTGCCAAAACAACTGGTAGGGGATGATAATTATGAGCTCCATACTTATCTTCTAATGCTATAAATTCTGCTGATGATTTCATATCTTAAATTTTATGTGTTGCAAATATAGTAGAATTAATTAGTAAATCTCTGATTTTGTAGAATGGGTAGAAAAATAGAAGAGAAACTATTTTAATATAAAATATTAAAATTATTGACACTTAAAAAAATGGCATATTTATTAAAAAAAAACCTGCAATTAATTGCAGGTTTTTTTTTAATATTTAGATTAACAATAATTATTCAATAATAATCCTTTGCATTATAATAGAATTTTCATTAATGATCTTTAAAATATAAGTACCTGAACTAAGTGAACCTCTTTCAATAATTAACTTATTATTACTTATATCTTCATATTCTCTTAATAATTTGCCCATAACATCAAATAACAATACGCTTTGAGTTGTATTATCTTGTAACTCTAAAATAGCCTTATCTTTAAAAGGGTTCGGGAATATCTTGGTAGAATTAATAGTATATGAAGATGTATTTGTTGATACACAAGCACTCAAACAAGCAGATTGAGTAGAAAACTGACCTTGACCCGTTCCTGGATCAGAACATGTTAAATTACTAATATCACAATCCCAAGATGGTGTTGATGCACAAGCACTCAAACATGCAGATTGAGTTGAATACTGACCTTGACCAGTACCTGGATCAGAACATGTTCCATTTGTTGGGTTACAATCCCAAGATGGTGATACTACACAAGCATTCAAACAAGCAGTTAGAGTTGAATACTGGCCTTGTCCGGTTCCTGGATCAAAGCAATTTGTAGTAGAAATATCACAATCCCAAGATGGTGTTACTACACAAGCACTCAAACAAGCAGCTTGAGACAAATACTGGCCTTGTCCCGTTCCAGGATCGAAACACATTCCATTAGCGTCACAATCCCAAGATAGTATAGGACAGGGTATTCTATTTGGGTTAATTGTAATTTTACTTAACCATCTTTTTCTATCATTATATGTACTATTACTAGTTTCATGCCAACTAATAGCAGCTTCAAATTCTATAAACAAATCAAATTTACAAGTAATATTATGATTAAAATCAAAAACAAAATCATATCCTGGTAATAAATAATCAGTATTTTGAATTGGTTGTACATACCAATTGGAATTAGCAATTGAAAAATCTGGTAAGCAACTCACAACATTAGCACCTGTAGCTCCAGGTACGTTATCCCAGATATTTATATATGAATAATTATTAAGGTTTAAAAAACAACCAGACAAAGCAGCTTCCCGTCCTGGAAAAGGATGAGTGGTGGAAAAACTCCCACCAAAATCTGTCAAATTCGTAATGTCAAAAGAAGCTCCTGCTAGTTGAGGTGTTATTTCTATTATTTCATTAGCATCTACAACATGATCATCATCTCCGTCACTATCAGGATTAGTGTCATCATCTATCATTGTTCCTGGACTAAGACCTGGAACAGTTTGCTCTACATTGACAAATGGCTCTATAGATATAGGATAAGCTGTACTATTATATGTGGTGCTAGTAATTTGGTTCACTATCTCAAAATTAGCATAGAATATATGTCCTGGAGGGCAAGAAGAGTCAATTGAAATTTCAAATTCAGTAAGTGTAAATTCAGTCTCATTTGATGTAATATTATTTAATCCAACCTGGTTATTTATAATGGTCACATAAGGATCATTAAAAGTTGACGATAGAGTAATTAGAGCTGAAGTCAAATTTGTACTTAACAAATTAGTTACTCCAGCTTTAAACCTAACTATTTTTCCAGGATTAAGATAATTTCTTGGGTTACTAACATGTGGTGCAATTGAAACAGATACACCTGGCATAGGGTTAGGTGAAGATGGAGTTCCCATACCTGTTCTGTCTGTAAATATCATAAAATGCACAGGAACATCATTATTCATTGAAACTATTGGTGCGCAAGTACTCAAACTTAAACAAGCGGATTGAGATGAAAACGAACCGCTACCATTTCCAGGATCAGAACATGTGATTCCATTAGGATCACAATTCCAAGATGTTGGTGCAACACAAGCACTCAAACAAGCAGATAGAGACCCATACTGACCGCTAGCGTTACCAGGATCAGAACATGTTCCACTAGTAGGATCACAATCCCAAGATGGGGTTACTACACAAGCACTCACACAAGCAGCTTGTGTTGAATACTGACCGCTACCATCTCCAGGATCAGAACATGTACCATTAGATCCGTCACAATCCCAAGATGGTGTTACTATACAAGCACTTACACAAGCAGCTTGAGTTGAATATTGACCACTTCCGTTTCCAGGGTCAACACATGTACCATTAGATCCGTCACAATCCCAAGATGGTGTTACTATACAAGAATTCACACAAGCAGCCAGAATTGAATACTGACCGCTACCGTCACCAGGATCAGAACATGTACCATTAGTACCGTCACAATCCCAAGATGGTGTTACTACACAAGCACTCACACAAGCAGCTTGTGTTGAATACTGACCTAATCCCGTACCTGGATCAGAACATGTTCCATTAGCATTACAATCCCAAGAGGCTGGAGGAGAACAAAAACCTAAAATAGGTAGAAAAGTTGATGTATATTGAGGTCCACCAAACGCTCCAACATTATTTAAAGTATTAGAATTTACTCCAGCAATTATATTTCCATCACCATCTTTAATATCCCAAGATATTTGAGTAGTTTGACTATAAGGTTGACTACCAAAAGTCCAATTAGTAAGGTCAATAATGTCACCTCCAAATGCTTGAAAGTTTTCTGTACCTGAAGAACCAGATGCTAAAGTAGATGTAGCGACTGTTACTCCATTTACAGTTATATCAACAGTAACACCATTCCATCCATCACCAAGCGAATCATACATATTAAAAGTGTGATCACATCCCCAATTTGTTATTACACAAACACTTAGACAAGTATTCAAATTTGCATATTGTCCACTACCGTTTCCAGGGTCAACACATGTTCCATTAGCTACGTCACAGTCCCAAGATGGTATTACTATACAAGCATTTAAACAAGCAGTTTGAGTAGAATATTGACCACTTCCGTTACCAGGATCAGAACACGTACCATTAGCATTACAATCCCAAGATGGATTTGATAAACATTGACTCAAACAACCAGATTGAGATGAAAACTGGCCGCTACCGTCACCAGGATCAGTACATGTTCCATTAGCATTACAATCCCAAGAAGAAGGCACACCTGAACAAGAACCATTACAATTGGCTAACATACCGTATCCTCCACCATTTACCATTGTTCCTCCAGAAGCAATTATAGTTCCATTATCATCTTTAATATCCCAAGATATCTCTATATCATAAGATCCAGACACCCAATTAGAAAGGGTAATAGCATCACCTGTAGATGCTAAAAAAATTTCTGAACCACAAGGGGCAGGAACATTATTTTGAGCACCAACAATTCCAGTAGCTGCAGAAACAACTATTATTCCATTTACAGTTACATCAACAGAAGCATTATTCCATCCATCACCATATTGATCATACATATTAAAAGTGTGAGTACACGCATTTTGAGAATTTGCTACAAAAAAGCAAAGACCAAAGATTAGAGTAAATATTTTTTTCATATTTTTTTTAATTAATTTTGACAAAAATAAAAAAAAAAGTTAAATGATGATATATATAATGAGAAATCTAAAATCAGTCAGCTGTATCAAAAATAATAAACAAAAAAGTAAATAAATATTTTAATCTCAATAAAAGAAAAAACACCTTCTATTTTTAATAAAAAATTGGTATGGAAAATAAATATGCGATCCATATTGTCTTCTAATTCTATTATTTATATATCTTAAATTTTATGAAGTATAAATATAGTAGAATTAATTAGTAAATCTATACTTTTACCGAATGGGAAGACAAAACAGAAGAGAGCCTATTTTAATAGAAAATATTGAAATAATTGATACAGCCAGTAAAGGAAAATCAGTAGCTAAACATGAAGGAAGAGCTATTTTTGTACAAGGAGGCGTTCCAGGAGATATTTGTGATATTGTGGTTTTTAAAAGAAGAAAGAAATTTTGGGAAGCTAGAATTGAAAAAATCCATACTTATTCTGAAAAAAGAACTGACCCAAAATGTGAACATTTTGGAACTTGTGGTGGTTGCAAATGGCAAAACATGAAATACGAATCTCAGTTAAATTTTAAACAAAATGAAGTACTCAACAACCTAAAAAGAATTGGAGGGATTGAATTACCAACCCATTCTGAAATTATTGGAAGTGAAAATAAATATTTTTATAGAAATAAAATGGAGTTTACCTTTTCCAATAAAAGATGGCTTACCATAGAAGAAGTACAATCGGAAGCAGAAATTGAAGATAAAGATGCTCTTGGTTTTCATGTTCCTGGAATGTTTGATAAAGTAATTAACCTAAATAATTGCCACTTACAAAAAGAACCTTCCAACGCCATTCGTCTTTCTGTAAAACAGTTTGCTGATGAAAAAGGACTTACTTATTTTGACATCCGTAATCAGGAAGGGTTATTAAGGAATTTAATGATCCGTACTTCTTCCACAAACGATTTAATGGTGTTGGTTCAGTTTTATGAAAACGATATAAAAAGCATCAATCTATTGATGGAACACATCAAAACCTCTTTTCCTGAAATCACTTCTTTACTCTATATTATTAACCAAAAAGCAAATAATACCATGTACGACCAAGAAGTTGTTTGTTACAATGGAGAAGATTATATAATGGAGGAAATGGATGGCCTTCACTTTAAAATTGGAGCAAAATCATTTTTCCAAACCAATAGTGAACAAGCAAAAGTATTGTATCGAAAAACAAAAGAATTGGCTCAAATTACTGAAAATGATTTGGTGTACGACCTATATACCGGAACTGGAACCATTGCACAATATGTAGCTACATCCTCCAAAAAAGTGGTGGGTATTGACTCTGTTGAGGAAGGAATAAAAGCAGCTTATGAAAATGCAGAACGAAATAATATTGTAAACTGTACTTTCTATACAGGAGACATGAAAGAGATTTTTACAGATGAGTTCATTGCAAAAAATGGTACTCCGGATGTAATAATTACTGACCCGCCTAGAGATGGAATGCACAAAAAAGTGGTAGAACAAATTCTGAAAATTGGAGCGAAAAGAATAGTATATGTAAGTTGCAATTCCGCTACCCAAGCTCGTGATTTAGCTTTAATGGATGAGAAATACAAAGTGTCTCATATTCAGCCAGTTGACATGTTTCCACAAACCCATCATGTAGAAAATATAGTAGTACTAGAATTGAAATAACACTGAGTAATACATGTATTACATAAATATATCTGCCATACCCATACTAATTAGGAAATAATTGAAAATAATTCTTAAGTTTGATGCATAAATTTATAGTTATGAAAAAAAACAACTTACTAACAACAGTTTCTATATTTCTATTTATATTAGGTATCTTAAATTTAATCCGTATATTTTACGGATGGAATATTACAATAAACAAATATAATATACCAGTTTGGGCAAGTTTTATAGGAGCAGCAATACCTCTGTACCTTGCTAAATCCATATTAAAAATCCGAAAATAAATGAAACATTTTTTAGATAAACTTAAGGAATTGTATGAAGAAAATCCTACTTTATTTGGAGTACTACTGTTTATAGACTTAACAATTCTTTACATTATTTTACAATGGATAATATCATAATATGATTTTAAAAATACACCCAGACAATCCTAATAGCCGAGAAATAAAAAAAGTAATAGAGTGCTTAAGAGATGGTGGAGTAATTGTATACCCCTCTGACACTGTATACGGAATTGGATGCGATATTTTTAATAAAAAAGCAGTAGAACGAATAGCAAAAATAAAAGGGATAAACATTAAAAAAAATAACTTCTCTTTTATCTGTTCCGATTTAAGTCATATTTCAGATTTCACAAAACCAATAGATAACAGTACTTATAAATTAATGAAAAGGAATTTACCAGGTCCTTTTACTTTTATTTTAAATGCAAACAATAGCATTCCAAAACTTTTTAAAATCAATAAAAAAACAATAGGTATTAGGGTACCAAATCATAACATACCACTAGAAATTGTTCTTCAACTAGGAAATCCTATAATCACCACTTCTGTAAAAGAAGATGATGAAATATTGGAACATAGTACAAATCCAGAATTAATTTATGAGAAACTAAAACACTTAGTAGATATTGTAATTGATGGAGGGTTTACTGGAATACAACCTTCTACAATTGTAGATTGTACAGGAAATGATTTTGAAATAATAAGACAAGCCAAAGGAAAATTAATTCTCTAGAAATTTTGAAGCCCTTTACTCTTAAACATAAATGGAAGTAAATCAGAAACTGATTCTACAATTAAAATACTATTATCTGATTGATGTAATAATATTCTGATATTTTCTTCTTGTTTTACTTCATATTCTGCTATAGCTTGCCTACAAGCACCACAAGGAGAAATAACATCCTTAATTTCAAACTTTTTTGATTTTGCTGATATAGCAATAGAGCTAACTTTCACATTAGGAAATTTTGCACCAGCATAATAAATAGCTACTCTCTCGGCACATAAACCAGATGGATACGCAACATTTTCTTGATTGTTCCCAGAAATGATTTCTCCATTCTCTAACAAAACAACAGCACCTACCATAAATCCAGAATAAGGAGCATATGCTTCATTTAAAGATTGATTAGATAGGTCAATTAAATTCTTTTCTAATGAGCTTAACGAATTATAATCTGTTTGGTAAAATGTTGTGGTAATTTTCTTTTCTATCATAATTTATAACTTAAAGAGGTTCCTAAAATAAATAAATTTTCTCCAATAGAGGTATTGAATTCCTGCTGAATTCTATAAAACAAAGTAGCATTTAAATCTTTAGTTAATGGATGAGCAAAACCTGCAGTATATCTCATCTTCTCTAACTGATCATCGAAATTTATAAAGAGCTCCAATTGAACATAAGGTTTAAAAGGAGTTTTTCTCACATTATAGGACATTTCCACCTTTTGTCGAAACAAAGGAGTAAAATAGGTATTTTTTCCTTGTAACTGAAACCTCTCTCTAAAAGAAAAAGTGAACCTTTTAAACTTATATTCATTAGCAAAATCGCAATAGTATCGGTATTTATACTCAGAAGAAAAAGTAATATCGTATTCATCTGCAAGTCTATAACCAATCGATATTTCTAAATCTGTTTTCTTAATTCGATGAGATAGTTTTACATCTGTAAAAACCTTTTTTATTAAGGAAGAATTCTCTCTAAACCTTACCCCCTCTTTAACAGAAATATTAGTTCGTTTATAAACCTTTTTTGAAAGTTTAAAACTAGACCAGTTCTGAAAATCAGCTTGCTGAGAATATACAGATATCGAACAGAATAATAAAAGGAATGTACTATTTCTTATCGTCTTCATAATAGAAAATTCTGATATTTGCAACATCTTTCAGAAAATCAATTCTTCTGATTTCAATTCTAATTATATCAATACCTGTCCTTTTCTTCAAATCTTCAATTAACTCTTCTCTTCTTTCAGGTACAATTAACTCAATCTTCTCGTATATAACATTTTTTCTACTTTCGTGTCTTAAAAGCCAAATTCTTTCCATACCAAAAGTGACAAATACAATCAATAAATTAGCAAATAGAAGTTCAGCATGACTAATCTTTTTATTTGCTAATGCATTAACTACAGATATACCAATCACTAAAAACAAATAAGTCATTTCCTTAATAGGAATAGGGTCAGTTCTGTATCTAATAATCCCAAAAATAGCAAACAAACCAAGAGCAAAACCTAATTCAAGTTTCACACTATCCAGAAGTACACAAAGTAAAAACACAGTTAAACTAATTAGTAAAAAAGTAAATAAATAATCTTTATTTCTGGTTACAGGATAATAGATATACCTTACAATAATTAAAATTATAAATAAGTTAAAAATACCTTTTGTCATTAATTTCCAAAAATCTTCTGCATCATAAATTGGAGTTCCTAAGAATTCTGGTTCATTAAATAGAATTTTTATTTCATTTTTAACTTCCTTTATCTGTTTTTCTATTTCTTTTAATTCTTCTACATCATTGTTATTAGTAGAATATTTTAATTCATCAAGACGATTAAGTTCCTTCTCTAATTTTTCTCTTTTACTTTTTCCTTTCTTCTCTACCTTATCATTATTTTTCTCATCTTCTAATTCTACTTCATTAGTGTTTAACTCAATATCTAGTTGATTAGAAATATCAACTTGACTAAAACTAGTTTGAGGAAAGATTAATAACATCATAAAAGCAATTATTGAGACTAATTTTGATGTTGTTTTTAAAAGGTTACTTGGATTCATTTTTCTGTAATTTTAATTTATTTATAAATAATACTTTTTCTTTAAATCGGTTTTGTTTTATCTCAGGATTCAACTCTAAAGTTGAAATACAATATTTACTAATTTTGACAGGCAAAATACTGATTTCTTTTGCAATTTTCATAAAATCAGAACTCCTACTCATTCTTTCTTGTTTAACCTCTGCAATAACAATATTTTTCAAATCTCCTTCTTTTATTTTATTCTTAAAAGTAAGATTCATGTCCATTGTAAGTCGCTCTAAATGAGTATTATGAACAAATGTAACTCTACTAAAGTCAATCCACTGTTTTGCACTCACCTCTAACTTATTTCCAACAATTTTATCAATATATTTTTGTTGTTTATCTGATAGATCGTCTGTTATAGAATCTACTTTTATTCGTTTTTTAATCGTTTTACCTTTGTTATTTTTTAGTTTTATTTCTAAAAAGGTGAGACCACTACCCACATATTCTCTAAACCTAATTTTATTTCTATTTACTCTTCCATTATGATGATCTAAATAAAATTTTCTTTCTTTGGTATCGAAATACAATGATTTATAATCGTGCATTCTTTTTCCATCAATTTCTAATACAGAATAATATTCCTTTAGTTTACTTAAAATTAATTGAAGATGAGACGCGTTAAAAGCAAACTTAGTATCAGTTCTGCTCATTAATTTCACATCATCCATTTCTGAAAGAGAAATTGGATTAAAAGATTGTATAATAGAATTAATATTTTCCACTATTTTAAAATAATAAAATCTTCTATTATATTGGTAGAATTGTTTTCAGAAATGTTTAGATGTCGGAAAACTGGAAAATCATAATTTACAGAATTAACTACTAAACTATCTACATAAGTATAAAGAGTATAATCACCTTTCCTTAAATACTGAAAATGGAAGTTTCCATTCCAATCTGTTTCTGTTTTATCGTTAAAAATATCATCCTCATTATCGGAATAAATAATATAAATATCTTTCCCTGCCTTTGGGTAATAACTAGTATCCATCATTGATGTTTGCGCATTATAAGAAGTAGTAAAATAAGTTACTTTTCCATTTATTACAGAAGTCCCTCCTTCTCCAGCAACTTTTTCACAAGAAGAAAAAAACAACATTACAGAAATTAAAAATACTGTTTTTTTACTCATTTTTAATAAGTTCCAAAAAGTGATTGTAGACTTTTCATGTTTCATAGTTATTGTTTTATTATTTTCACCACAGCAGCTCCAGATTTCACAAAATAAATTCCACTTTTCCAATCTGAGATATTAATTGTAGTTTTATTATTTGAAGTAAAAACTAACTCACCAATCATATTATAAACTTCAATTTTATCCATAGTTCCCAACACATATATTTTACTATTTGAAGGATTAGGATACACCCTCATTTTTTGTGTGAAGGTTTCCGAAACAGAACTAATAATCTGATTTATCTTTCCTTGGGTTTCTGATTGATGTGTAAACACCCCATTCCCATTTGGTACTCTGGCATAAGCAACATCAGTTGGCATATTTACAAAATGAACTGCATCTACAACTACTCCAGTTGGGTCTGACAAATACACTTCTTCTTGATCTGCAGATAGTCGGTATGTAGTATGTAAACCACTTTGAGAATTCCCAGCAGTATCGCACCAAACAATAAGATAATCATTAGGTTGAATAGTAGTATTTGGGAAAGACCATTTAGTAAGATCATTTTCATTATCCGAAAGAAAAAATCCGTTTAAGTTAATTGCAGAATTTCCACCATTATACAGTTCTACCCAATCATCATACTCTCCACTTTGATCCGTTAAAACAGAAAGGTTAGCCGCCATTATTTCATTTATTACCAATCCACTAACAACTGCAATCTGATGAAATTCTTTTTCCGCTCTTTCAGGAGAAAAAATCCCTGCATCCGTATTTTCCGCATAAACATAATACTGAATATCTCTAGCATCTACATTTATTATTGCTCCATATATCCCATCTCCTGCAGTTCCATCACCATTGTTTCCATCATCAAACATCTGAATTTTTACAAATTTATCTGAAAATCTAAACCTATATCCTAAATATACATAATTCGCATTATATATATTTGCCGTAATACTCACAGAAGTATGAGGCAAAACAGAAGTATTATTCAATAACGAAACTGTTGGAGGAGTTGAAGTAAACTCATTGAGCCCTTGTAAATGAGAAACTCTTGCGTTCATCAATTCTGAGACACCTACAATATTAGCTACTGAACTACTCATGTTAGATGTAAAATCAGTATAAGAATAAAAGGTGTTTGGATCTGTGTTTACATCAGTATCAATTAATTGTTGCAATTGTGAAGCTCTTGTACTGTAATTATTATTAGCGAACTGCTCATTCAAAATAGTACGCATATGAGCAACATACATTTTTTTGTATCTATCAGAAGAAAACACTTGAGTAGTTAGCATATTGCTAGCATCATTACTATTATGAAAAATATCTAATTCTTGTAAATCTGAAAGTTGCACAGGACTAGGTAAACCACTAGTGAAAGTTCCAAAAGCCATATTCATATCCCACAATAAAGGAGAGAATCTACCATTATTATCCTTAAATAAATAAAAATTATGAGGAATAGAATTAATAGGACCATCCAAACAAACCGTTAAATTTTCAAAAGCCATCATCCAAAGTGTACGGTCAATATCCATTACATTTTCAACCTCAGTAAAATAATTATTTAAAGTATCCAAAAAATTACTTAGTTTCTGCCAGTCATTAGTAGACTCCATTTCATAAGCTTTTTGATAACAATTTGTATCTGAGAAATATTTTAAAATCCCATTAGGACCTGGAGGACAACCTACAACTTGAACAGATGTATTTTCAACTTTGAAAAAAGGACCTTTACGCTCATAAAAATGCTCGTTTGTAAAATCATTATCTATAGATTGCACACAAGTATACAACCCAATTAAAGTGCCATTAACAAAGACATTAGCATAAGTTGCTTTTGGAGAAGGCATGTACTCCCTTGCCATTTCATAACTTAATACTTCACGTACAAATGATGGATCTCTAAATCCATTTGATAATTTCAATACATTATAACCATCAATTGATTGCCCATTATTGATGTAATCCAACTTTATATTCATTGGATTTTTGATATTACTTACATTATAAGAGCTGTTTCCCTTGTACTTAATTCCTACATTTTGATCAGCTATTCCATCTATCAAAATTGAATCAGCTACTAATCGTTCTCCAATATCATTGGAGTAATATACATCAAGAGTATCATCCCAATTAGGGTCACTAAAAAAGATTTCAATTTTTCGGATTCCAACATCAAAAACATCTTGAGAGAAAGTAGAAAAAGAACAAGATATAACGATAAGTAAAGATATTATTTTTCTCATTTTAAATTTTTTGTAAAGTTAAAAAATTAAAAGAAACTTATTCTATAATAATCTTCTGATTTAGAATTAGGTTTTCATTACGCAAAACGAGATGATATATTCCGGATGAAAGATGAGATAAATTAATTGAAATTTCATTTTGAAAATGAATCTTTTCAGATTGTATTAAACTACCTAATACATTATATACTTCTATATTTTTAAGATTCTCATCACATGAAACTGTTATAATTCCAGAAGAAGGATTTGGAAATACCTCAACATTTGAGATAGAAACAGAATTTAAAGAACTAGGAATAGAAGATATTTTAGAAACTCCTGTACTAGTTGCTACCCAAACATTATCTTCAGAATCAATTGCTAATCCTCTTACATTTGGCCCAACTAATCCATCTGAAACATGAAAATCTTCCCAATGATTTCCATCCCAATAAGCTATCCCACCTTCCGCCAAATAACCAACATAAATAGCAACCCATATTCTTCCATATGAATCCATTGCAATATCCACCACAGGATTTAAAGTGTCTGGAGGAGGCATTATATACATCCTAGTATGCTGAGTAAAAGATGTATTAGATGCATTCAAAACCGACATTCCACTTCCAGTCCCTATCCACTTATTATCCTGGTTATCGATTAGTAACGCAGTTACATTTTGTGAAAGTAATCCGTTTGAAGTATCGTATACAGTAAATGTTGTTCCATCAAAATGAGTAACACCACCTAGTGGTGAAGCAAACCACTTATCTCCATTAGAGTCAAAAACTGTAGCATTCACCCCACTCCAATGTAAGTCAGGAGAAGAGTAAGACACCCAAGAGTTACCATCAAAATAAGAAACCCCTTGGTTAGTTCCAATCCATGTTCCTCCATTTTCATCTTCATCAATACTTTTAACTTGATTTCCAACAAGACCATTTGTATTATCATAAGTTATCCAAGAAGGATTCCCAGGATTAACAACTTGAGCTCCAAAATCAGTACCTATCCAAAATTGTTCCTGAACAACAAGTAGTGGGTTTTTGGTTAATTTAATTTCTTTAACATTTTCTGAAACCATGCCAGATAGTGGGCCTACTAAATTATAGATTTCCCAAGAAGATGATAATGGATTTAACCCTTGAAGTCCAACTGAAGTACCAAACCATATATTATCATCTACATCTACGTCTATACATTCTACAAAATTATTTAAAAGCCCATCTGCAGTAGTGTAGTTTGTAATAGTTTGAGCATTACAATTAATTAAGAAAAGGAAAGAAATTAAAAAAGAAAAAAAATTCATAATTAATTGATTTTAATTAGTTTAATTGTCGTGTTACTACCACCCTTCAAATGTACAAAATAAAGTCCGTCACTCCAAGAAGATGTATTTATTATTTTTTCTGAATGATTTGACTCTAGAATTATTCTACCAAAAATATCCATCACAAAAAATCCGTCATCAGATATAACATTTAATTTATCTGAAAATGGATTTGGATAACAAACATAAGATGATACGGGAATATCTTCAGTTGCAGTAGTGTTATTGTTTTTGTTAAAAGTTGGAGGCATCATACTAAAAGGTCCTGTTCCATTTGGGTTTCTGGCAAAAGAAACATCTTCTAACTGAGGTAGGTAAGTTATAGAATCGATAATAGAGCTGTCGGAATTAGATAATATAAGTCGCTCTCCAAAATTAGAAAGTTTAAAATTTGCATGTTCTGCACCTTGACTTCCATCTTCATCCGCCCAGATAATAAAATAAGAATTTGGTAAAATTATATGATTTGGTAAATTCCATTTATGGAGATTAGTAATTGTGTCGGTTATAAATAATCCATGTGTAGAAATTGGAAAATTTGTAGTATTATAAAGTTCTATCCAATCTTCAAACTTTCCACTATTGTCTGTAACTGTACTTACATTATTAGACATCACTTCATTGATCACCAAATCACCAGAACTTACACCAAACTGATATGAAAAATACTCATAAGCTGCTCTTACAGGAGAAAAAACCCCTGAGCTATCGTTATCTGCATAAAAGTAATAATCTATTGCATTACTGCAATTACTAATCTTACATCCGTAAACTCCATCTCCAGACGCTCCATCATTATGTATTCCATCATCAAACATTTCTTGATTTTTAAATCTTTGATTTTCTCCAAATCGATAAGATACTCTTGCATAAGTAGCGTCAAAAATCTCAGCTGTTATCCATAGATTATCTCCTAAACTAATATTTTGAGAAGTTGAAATGTTACTAATAGATGGCTCTCCAGAATATCCTGAATAAGAACTTAAATAAGTAGAACGAGCATCCATTAACTGTGTAATTCCAGGACAAATAGATGCCACTAATGAAACTTGATTAGTAAGATTAGTAGTGAAATCAGAATACAAATAAAATTTATTAGTATCGTTTTGAACATGAGTATCAATCAAATTTTGAAAATGTTGACCTCTCAGATAATAATCCTGATTTATGAAATTTTCCTGCATTATAGTTCGGATATGAGCCAAATACATCTTCCTATTTCTCTCATCTGAAAATAAATTTCTCATTAATGGCCTTGGAGCTACAGAGATAAAATTATGATGGATTAAAGGATCCATCTCCTGTGCCTGAAAAATATCAAATCCGTTAAAATACAATTGAGAAGCATCCGTTAATCTGAAACTACCAAAAGACATGTTAAAATCCCATAAAATAGGATTGAATTGTTTTGTTCTATCCTTATACAAATAATAATTCTGACCATAACCAATGTAAGAATCAAAGTTGACAAGAGAATAATTAATAGCATGCATCCAAAGTGTTCTATCCACATTCAGAACTTGTTCTAAACTATCCGGAAAATTATTTAAAGTATCAATAAGGTTATATAAATCTGTCCAACCATATTCAGATTTCAAACTATAATAAGATTCATAATTTGTACTATCCGTTCCGTGTGTATTACTCAAATTAGAATTTTCAGCCGAAATTTGTACATTTAAATTTTCCGGATTACATTTTACAAAAGCATTGTATTTACTATCAAAATTATCTATTAAAAATGATTTATTTACCGATTCTACATTAGTATACAAACCCCATAAAGTATCGTTAATATATAAATTTGTAAAGTTTGCTTTAGAGGAAGGTAGGTACTTCCTGGAAATTTCATAACTCAACACTTCCCGTATAAAAGAGGGATCCTGAATTACATTAGAAAGTTTCAATTTATCTATTCCTTGATGATCTTGTCCATCAATAATATAATCTAGTTTTATATTGAATGGGTTTTTAATCCTATTTACACTTGCCGAACTAAATCCCTTATACCGAATTCCTACACTATCGTAAGAGGAACCATTAATAATAATATCAGCCAGAACTCTATCATTATCTCCCAGTACATAAAAGCTATCTAAAAGAGCATCCCAATCTGATTGGTGAAAATAGACGCGTATTTCTCTGACAGTATCTACATCATAAAAATCAGATTGTGAAAAAGAATTTATCTGATTGAAAACAACAAATATAAATATCAGAATTCTCTTTATTATCATCTATTTAATATAAGAAATTCTTTTCGTGAACAATTTTCCGTTTTCGCTTATTACATTTACAATGTAGATCCCTTCTGAAAAATCTTTCAAGTCTATTTCTTGTTTAAATTGCCCGGAGAAACTATTTATTTGCTGACTAAAAACCTCCCGACCTAAAGTATTATACACTCCAATTTTAATATCAGAATTAATAGACGATTCAAATTCAATAGTTATATCCGAATTTGTAGGGTTTGGGTAAACTGAAAGTCCTTCCTTATTTATACTTTCTACAGAAGTTGAATTAAAACAAGATGATGTTTCACTGTTCATATAAGGTTCTAAAGCAATAATACCTGGATAATCACATTCATATCTGAAACCTTTTGGAGATTGAGCATTATAAGGTCCCCAAATAATATTCTCTAAAGAATCTACTTCATACATTACACCAGCCCCACCTTGTCCTCCAGAAGCATTTACATAAATGTTTCCATTGGACATTCTATCTGAAGCAGACTGTCCAGAAGCAGAGTAAGCACACTCATATCGTGTTGTATAATTAGATGGTCCGAAAGATTGACCTGTAGTTCTCAAATAACTTCCTGTAGTTGCATCCCAAGGAGTTGAAATTCCATCAATTGAAGATTGACTATTACTCACCCCACTATTATTAAATATCTGAAGAAATCCTCCATTAGGTCTTCCGTCATTTTCAATCCATCTGGCATCATGAACTGCAGAAGGAATTACTTGATTTCCAGACATATTATAATTATCTGGATTTCCCCATCTGTACATAATATCTCCACCCATTCCTGAGTTTCCTCCAGAATGAGAAGCAGCTTCATTAGTTGTTGTACTATGATCTATAATATAAATCTCTGACGCATGACGAGATGAGAAAATAATTTGATCTAAATCTTCATTATAATCTACACCATTTACATGAAACCAATCTCCACCACCTCCACCTGGACCTCCTTGACTTTGTATCATATTTATATCAATCAATTGAGGGTTATCTGAGATTACTCCATAATTAGGTTTATTTGGATCCATATCCTGTATCAGATGATCCCAAATATGCCATTCCCACACAATAGTAGCTCCACCATTTCCATCATCCGCAAGTTCTACAAAATGAGTAGGCCATTTATCTGAAGAAGAATTATCATAGCCAGCATCATTTACTTCAGTTGATGTCTTCACTTCCCAAGCGGTAATCAAGACATTATCACCCACTAAAGTTAAATCATGATGACTTAAATAGTCAGTAGTTGAATAAACATAATCCCAAACTATACTTCCGTCAGGAGCAATTTCTTGTACTCTTCCAGCATCTGCTGCACCACTTAAAATATTTCCATTATTTTTTGTTCCTCTAATTAAATTTCCATTTCTTTTTAATTGAACTGTATAATTACATTCGGTTGACATGTTCCAGGTATGAGCAATATTTTCGTTTTCATCTATCAAATAAGTAGTATTTGAACCTTGAGAATTATACAAGGCAAAACCGTTAAAATTTTGTGCATAAGCAAACTGTAATGATAATAAAAGTGTTAAAATTGTAATTTTTTGTTTCATTTATTTTTAATAATTAAATAAGTTATTGTTTAATAAGACGAATGCTAATATTGTCTACCTTTATCAAATATACTCCCTTTGATAAATTTGAAACATTAATTTCATTCTCATATGTTTCTAATATTTTTTCTCCTAAAATCGTATATATTTCTTTTAAACCATCATGGATGATATTAATATTTTTATTAGTCGGGTTTGGATATACTTTTATACTATTTTCAGTCACTTTATCTATATAAGTACTTCCATCTGTAGTAATATTAATATTGTCAAGGAAGAGATTGTTTTCATATTGGTTTACATTTCTAAATTTCACTATTACCCCATCTAGATTAGAGTAATTACTTAAATTAATATTTTCAGAATCCCAATCATTATTACTGTTTGGGAACCACTCAAATCCATTAAATATATTAGTAGTAGTTGATAAATTAGCTCCAGCTTCTTCCCATATTTTTTGCCAAGTTATTCCACAATCTGAAGAAATTAAAATAATAAGTGTATCTGACCAAACTTCAGATGAGTTAGGATTAGTCCATAATGAATAAGCATAATCAAAACTTAGATTAATATTATTAGCATTTGAGAAATTCATTATAGGAGAATTCAAATCATCATACTGCCCATTAGCTGAATATACTGAATTTTCAATAGATATTGAACTACTACTATTATAACCATAACTAGAATTAATTATCCATGTATCACTACCATCTGGATTATCAATTGACCAACCATTTGGTAGTGTTCCGTTTTGGAAACCCTCTATAATTGGAGGTATATTTCCTGTACATCCACAAACAGAAAAACAAGCATTATAACTACTATAAGTTCCATTACCAGTACCAGGATCTACACATCCACCATTAAGACAGTTCCAAGAAACAGGATTAGTACTTCCGCTACATAGATTATGATTTAACAGATTAGGTCTATATTGATTGATTGCTGAGATCATTCTTGTTTTTTGCCCTGCAGTAAACATATTCATACAAGCATCATTAGTATAATCCATATAATTCATAAACATATCACCATTAGCATTAGTCGTACCACAGCTATTGACATTATGAGGGAAACTAGGGCATGAATAATTTTCTTCTTCTTGGGTAGGAGTATCGCTAACATTATCATTCCCACAATTATTTCCATTTCCCCATACATGGTCAAGATTTAGCCAATGTCCAACTTCATGAGTTGATGTTCTTCCTTTATTATATGGAGACTGTACAGTTCCAATGGTACCAAAATACTTATATCCAATAACAACTCCATCTTGAGGATTATTAAAATTAGAGGGGGGTGTTGCGTAACCAAGAATACCTCCCGTTAAGTCACAAACCCAAATATTTAGATAATCATCCTTATCCCATGGATCAATTCCCCCACTTGATGAAGATTTCATATCACTACCATTAATTGAAAAAGAAGTCTGAGAAGTTTGCGTTCTAGTAATACCATTTGTAGCAGATCCATTAGGATCAATATTAGCAAGACAAAAATCTATCTCTGAATCTATTGCAATATTCTGCCAAACATTAGGGGTGTTAATAGCATCTGTATTTGTTCTTCTAAAATCAGCATTTAATACATCTATTTGAGAAAATATTTGTGCATCAGAAATATTCTCAGCATTTGTGTTCCATACTACATGCACAACTACAGGAATAGTAATGATTGTTTTCTCATTATGATCTGGATTATCTTTTATCCATTTCAGGGTTTGAACGTTAACTTTTTCTCTTTCAACACCATACTGAGGATATCGTTCTATTAATTCTAAAGTATTTAGAACAGTTCCACATCTATCTTGAGAATAACTGAATAGTGAGGTAATTATTAGGATTGATAATATTATTCTTTTCATATTTTTATGTTATAATTTACAAATGTATAATATTTTCTATAAATATCTATACGGAATACTATTTTAATTAATTTATAGTTAGACGATATTTAATTTATATCATGGGATCATAATACTCAGCTTTCGCTAACTCCCAATAAACATCCATTTCTGAAAGTGTCATATCATCTAGTTTTTTATGATCTTCATTTAATAAATTCTCCATTATCTGAAATCTTTTAATAAATCTTATATTAGTTCTTTCCAAAGCGTCTTCTGGATTTACATCTATAAATCGAGCGTAGTTAGTGAGTGCAAAAAGCACATCACCAAATTCTGATTCTATTCTATCTACATCTCCTTTTTTAACTTCCACTTTTAACTCTTCTATTTCTTCTAATACCTTATCCCAAACTTGTGTTTTATTATCCCAATCAAATCCAATTCCCCTAACCTTCTCCTGAATCCTAAAAGATTTTACAATTGCAGGTAGAGATTTTGGCACTCCCTCTAAAACTGATTTTCTTCCTTCTTTTAGTTTTAATAATTCCCAATTCCTTTTTACTTCAACCTCATCTTTCACTTTTACATCTCCATAAATATGAGGGTGTCGGTGTACTAACTTATCACAAAGAGAATGGATAACATCTGAAATGTCAAAATCATTTGTTTCGGAAGCAATACGAGAATAAAACACAATATGAAGCAGTACATCACCCAACTCCTTTTTTATTTCTTTCATATCTTTATCAAGGATAGCATCCGAAAGTTCGTACATTTCTTCAATAGTTAGGTAGCGTAAACTATCTAAAGTTTGTTTTTTATCCCAAGGGCATTTTTCGCGTAACTCATCCATTATAGTTATAAGTCGAGAGAAAGCTTCTGTTTTTTCCTGCATAGAATAAATTATTTAATGCAAACTTAGTTAATCTTAATAAAACCTATAATTTTGCAGACAAATAATTTAACATGGAAAACTTCTTACCACTATTCTTAATTACTATAGGTTTTATGGTATTTGTATTTGCTGGAATTGGAATAAAAATATTACTTAAAAAAAATGGAGAATTTTCCGGAACTTGTGCTAGTCAGAGTCCTTATTTAAATAAAGAAGGAGAATCTTGTAGTTTTTGTGGAGCATTACCAGAAGAAAAGTGTAAAAAAAAAGAAGAAGAATAGTACTATTCTGAAATTTCTAAATTTCTAGTAGAAAAGGTTTTCCAATTTCCATTCTTATCAGAATACACAAAATATAATTTCAAGTCTGGATTATCTCTAGCAAATTCTTTACTTTTTTTAATTCCCATACACATAAAAGCAGTTGCATAAGCATCCGACAACATACAAGAAGGATGAATAACTGTAACGGATAACATTCTATTTTTTGCAAAATAACCAGTTTCAGTACTAATAGTATGCGAGTATTTTATTCCATCTATTTCTTTATATTTTCTATAATTACCAGACGTAGCCAAGGAAGAATTTTCTAAAGGAAGAATAATTTGATAACGAGAATTATAATCTGTTTCTTCAGATGGTTTATCAATTCCAATCCACCAAAAATCAGAATCTGAATTCACACCTTTTGCAGTTAACTCCCCCCCTATCTCCACTAAGTAATCAACAATACCTCTAGAAGATAAATAGTCAGCTACTAAATCTACTGAATAACCTTGTGCTATGGAATTATAGTCTAACTGCATTCCTGTTGGAAGTGTCAAACTATCGTTTATAATTTCAAGTTTAGAATAATCTACCAATTTTAATCTCTTTGCAACCTCAACGGAATCCACTTTCAACACATCATTATCAGGACCAAAACCCCAGTAATTAGTTAATGGAGCAATAGAACAATCAAACAAACCTTCACTTTCCAAAAACACTTTATCAGCAGCATAAAAAACATTCAAAAAGATCTGATCTAACTTTACTTTTTCTCCTCTATTTGCTCGGGAAATAATAGAAAAATCTAAATAGCTAGACAGAGAAGAATCTATTTCTAAAAGTAAACTATCTATTTGATTTTTATAACTCTCACCATTTTCCGACATGTATTGAATATGATAAAAAGTACCCTGGGTTTGCCCTGTGTTTTGAACTAATATAGTATTTACTTCGGAAGAGGAACAGGAAAAAAGAAAAGCCAAAAATGCAAAAAAGATATATTTCATTTGGCAAATGTAGAATTTTTATATCTTTACTCCTATGAAAATTAAAGCAAAAGATATAGAAGAATATATTCAGAATATTCCTGAAGAAAGAAAAGAAATTTTTGCAAAATTAATGGATGTAATTAGAAATAATATCCCAGAAGGATTTTCTGAAGAATTAGGATATGGAATGCCGGCTTGGGTAGTTCCTCACTCGCTTTATCCTAAAGGATATCATTGTAGTCCAGAAGTACCTTTACCATTTGTTTCTGTTGCATCTCAAAAGAATTTTATAGCACTCTATCATATGGGGATTTATGCAACACCTAAACTCTTAAATTGGTTTGTAAAAGAATACACAAAACATTCTAAAAGAAAATTAGATATGGGAAAAAGCTGTATCCGCTTTAAAAAAATGGATGACATTCCTTTTGAATTGATTGGAGAACTTATGCAAAAAATGACTACACAAAATTGGATTAGTAAATATGAAAGTGTTTTAGGAAATAATATTAATCAATAAGAAATTTTCCATTTAGTCTAAATTGAGACAAATAATTAGTTCCACTATTTCCTCTAACACCTTTACTATGTTTAACAATACCATTATTATACAATTTATTAGGAGTGTTAAATTCTTCTCCCGTAATAACAAGTTTTAAAAAGAAACTTGAAGTAAGAATAACTTCATAATCCAATCCTTTATATGGTCTAATTAGACTTAATGGAGTTCCATATTTTTCACCAATAGACTTTAATCTATCATCTGTTTCTAAAGCTGTCGGTTTTAACTCTTCAATATCACATCTTGTAGCGTCATAAATAGACATAAATTTTACAAATTCTGATACTAATGTATCTTCATCATCCCTAAACCATTCTCCTTCTGTGTTTCTACTATTTAATATTGCATGCAATAAATTCTCTACCTTATCCATATTGTCTACAAAAAACACTTCTAATATTCTGTATCCAACTGGGGATTTAGTTCTATTTAAACTGTTTTCCCTAGAAACAGGGTCTATAGATTGTCCTATTTTTTTATCAGATATTCCTACTTTTCTCTCAAGAACATCATAATGTTCACCTATATAAATATACCCTTCCATATTTTTATTTTAGTATTTATTTTTGATGAGTCGCATACCCTCTCCACTTCTCTAAAAGCAAAGAGAAATCTTCTGGTAATTCCGAATCAAACTTCATTTCCTGATTAGTAGTAGGATGATTAAATTCTAACGATTTTGCATGCAGAGCTTGTCTCGGACATAGTTTAAAACAATTTTGAACAAATTGTTTGTATTTTGTAAAAGTAGTTCCCTTTAAAATTCTATCTCCACCATATTCCTCATCATTAAAAAGAGGATGTCCCATAAACTTAAAGTGCGCTCTAATCTGATGAGTTCTTCCAGTTTCTAATTTACATTCTACCAAAGTAGTATAACCAAATCGTTCTACTACTTTCCAATGAGTTACGGCATGTTTTCCAAATTCTCCATCAGGGAATACATCCATTACTTTTCTATTTTTTAAACTTCTACCAATATTTCCAGTAATCGTTCCCTCTTCTTCTATTACATTTCCCCAAACCAATGCTAAATACCTTCTATTCAAATCTCTATTTGCAAATTTACTCCCCATTATAGTCATGGATTTTTCATTCTTAGCAATTATTAAAATACCTGAAGTATTTTTGTCAATTCTATGTACTAATCCTGGACGAGTATCATCTCCCATATTGGGTAAATTCTTAAAATGAAATGCTAATGCGTTTACCAAGGTTCCTTCCCAATTACCAAAACCTGGATGTACCACCATTCCCGCATCTTTATTTACAATCAGAATATCATCATCTTCATACATTATATTTACAGGAATATCCTGAGGAACAAGTTCGTGATCTCTTGGAGGGTTCTTATATTCTACCGTTACTACATCTCCTCCTTTTACCTTGTAATTTGATTTTACAGGAGATCCATTCACATGAATATATCCATCTTTTGCAGATTGTTGAATTTTACTTCTACTTGCATTTTCAATAAAATTTATTAGAAATTTATCTACTCTTAAAGGTTCTTGTCCTTTATCTGCATCAAATTTGTAATGCTCAAATAGCTCTTTATCTTCTTCCATTATACGTTATAATTCATAACTAAAATTTCTGTACCTTTATTTTGTTTCCTGCCTTTTGATGCAGAAGCTGCTTTTACAAATTCTCTACTTTCCCAAACAAATTTATCTTTAGGTAACCACTCACTTAAAAGATCAAACTCATAATAAGACAAAGAAAATCTACCTTTAATATTGGATAACTGAGTACATAAATTTTTATGATCTTCTACATCAAAATCATGTAAAGAATAATAATTTTCTGTTTTCCAATAAGGAGGATCTACATAAAAATAAGTTTTCGGACTATCGTATTTTTCAATGACTTGCTCATAACTTAGGTTTTCGCATTTAGTTATTTTATGTAGTTTCTCAATAAACTTTGGTTTAACTAACTTATCTCTGAAGGAATCAAATTTTGACTTATATTTACCTTTTAAATCAATAAACTTTGCTTTTTCTGCATTTAATCCTGAAAAAACTTGCGTCATAATATAAGAATATTTCTGTCCAAATTCAAAATCACCTAATTCTATACTTTCGATATCTTTGTTATTAAAAATTTCTTTTTGAAATTTGTAAAATAATTTTTCATTTTGAGCTTTTAAATCTATCATAAATTGATGAAATTCCTCTGGAGTTCGACAACACTCAAAAAAATTTACCATATATCTATTAAAATCATTATAAATAACTTCTTTTAATTTTGGTTTTTGGTGAATATCACCATTTACATACACCCAAAAAGCACCACCAAAAACCTCTATATAAGTTTCAATATCCTCCGGAATATACTCACATATCCACTTACTCATTCTACTCTTCCCTCCTATATAACTTATCATTAATTAAGTATTAATTTTTTTATCATTTGTTTTTCTCCTTCACAAATTTGAATAAAATACATTCCATTTTTCAAATCTTCTTTATAAATATCTACTTTCTTTTCCCCAGCAATAATAGTTCTTACATTTCTACCTACGATATCATAAATAGAAATTTTTCTTTCTTTATTTTCCGAAAAATAAATAGATGTAAATTCAGAAAATGGATTAGGATATATTTTGCATTCTAATTTCTGATTATCAGTAATAGAATTCACTAACGGTTCGTTATAATTAACTACAGGACGAATCATCCAAGCTCCTGGAAATTGAGAATTAATCCACCCACCACCAATATTATACATCATATATTGATTTGCTATAGAGTTTTTATCCAATCCTAAATTAAGAATATCATTGGTTATTTGTTCCCAACCCACAAAAAATGTTCCGACAATTCCCACCCCTTTTTTAAGGAAGTAATTAGTGAATTTACCTCTATCTTTATATTCAATTTCTACAGTATCTTTATATACTTCTTGCCCTGGTTCTCCATTATTATTCAACCAAATAGTTAAAGAAAACTTATTATTTGTTAAATCCTCCTGCATTTCTACAAACTTCATCTGAATAATTCTCAATGTATCTGGCCTATTCAACTTAAACTCATAAGCCAATTTAGCTCCTTGCACATTTATACCATATGCAGATTCTGCACTACCATCATCATAAGAAAAGTGACTATAAAATTTCTGAAGATGAAAAACAGTATCGTTGTTTTTATAATCAGATGGTTCTGTTTTAATTGAATTACGGAAAACAAACTCAGCACTATCAGAAGATGAAACTGGAAAAATCTGACTATACAACATAACAGGTGGATTATTAAAAGAATAAATACCACTATTAGAAAAAGGTGGGACATCTACATTTCTGGTGGAATTATTACCACCTAAAACAGGATAATGATATACTAAATTATTATTCTTAAATACATCATATCTATAATCAATAGACTGAATAATATTTGTATTATTTCTAAGTATTATTTCTAAAGAATCATTCATTTCTAAATTTACATCATTTACAAAATGAACCCACGGCATCTCTCTATATCTTTTTAATATTTGAGGAGTATTCCTTACAAAAGCAACATCATTTAGTAAAGATGTGTCAGAAGAAGAAAGATACTTGTCTAACTTTACATAATCAATATTCCAATGATCAAAGTTCCCAGAAACTGTTGCTAAATTCCGGAATCTAAAATAAAAATTTTCTGTTAAATAATCTGGATTTGTAAATACATAAACAAACTTCTTGAAATCATAATTAGTACCTCCTTCCTTTTTCCAAATAGTATTCCATATAGTATTCCCTGAATTATCGGAACCTGAAGCAAATTCTAATATTAGAGAGTCTGTTAATTGAGGATCATTACCATTTCCCTGAGGTTGATAGTAAAACATAAAATAAACAGAATCAGAACTAGAAAGATCAATCTTTTGTGAAGTCAAAGTATCTGCATTTTCAGAGTCAGTTGCAGTAAGTGCAATATTATAAGCTCTACCATTCTCATTTAATCCATCAAAAGTAGCAACCCCAATTGTTATAGGGTTAGAACCATAATCTCTATTTATAAACACATAATTATCCACCCACAAATTAGAATCTGGATACCTATTATTAGATGAAAAATCATCAATGAAAGGTAAACTCAAGACAGATTTATTATTATTTTTTTTTACTTTTACATGATGTAATTGTGAATTAGTGATTAAATCTGAAACCATTTCTTGAGAAGAAAGAGATACAGAATAAAAACAAAATAAAACAATTAATTTCTTCATCATTTAACTAATGAATCTATCTTATTAATAGTATCTGCATACTGACGAATAACTATATCAATCATATCTCCATGTTGTAATTTAGATTCTGATAGCGGTCTTTGGCTCACTACAATTGCATTAAGAGTATCCAAAATTTCACCTTCAGCAATTATCATTCCTAATTTAAGATTACTTTGTTCTATAACTTCTAAAGCAAATTGAGTAGAACTACCTATTAACAAAGGAACTCTTATTAAAGAAGAACTTCTTCCACTTCCAAAATACAAAGTAACAGTAGTACCTTCAATAAGTTGTTGATTAGGGAAAATTTCAGTGTTATTAACTTTTAATTTTGTAACAACAGATGAATTAGAATTATAGTTATCAGATTTAGCATACTCTAATTTAAAATGAGATTTCAAATGATTAGTAGCTTCTCGTTTAGATTTATTATAAACATCAGGGACACTAAACTTCTGACTAGAATTACAGTTAATCGTGATATATATTTCCCTACCCTCTTTGACAAATGTTCCTGGTTGGGGTTCTTGAGTATAAACAGTACCTTTTGGAACCGAATCTGTGTAAACTGAATCTAATATTAAATATTTTAAATTATTGAGTTCTATTTCACTTTCTAACTCCCCTAAAGTAAATGATTGAAAATTTCTCAATTCATACTCTTGACAATTTAATGTATAAAATCCTAAAAATATTAACAATAAATAAAATAACAATAGAGTAACTAAAGAGGATAAAATAAAGTGAAAGTAAAATACTTTATTCTTTAAAAAAGAAAATAAACTCACATCTGTAAAACTAATGTTAGAAATTTTGAATTTTAAATCATTAAAAAAATATTTTACTTTTTGAAAGAAACTGTTCTTATCTTCTAAAGAAGAAATTTCATTAGAAATAGAAACATTTTCTGAATCAGAGCTAATGTTTTCTACATCTTCAGAAGTAACACAAAAAGGGCAACTATCTAAATCCTCTCTGTAAAAATGACCATTATTACATTTTTTCATTCCGTCCATACTTTGTTTAAAAGAAATACAAATATAAAAAATATCAGATGTAAATTAGTATAATAATTTATAGATTTGTGCTTATTATTAAGAGATGAAAGAAATAGCTATACTTACAGGTGGAGATTCAGCAGAACACGAAATATCAATTCAAAGCGCTAAAGTGGTGCTAAATAATTTAAATTCAGATAAATACAATGGAACAATTATCCATATAAAAGACAATAAATGGATAGTAAATAGCAATAATAATCAAGTTGAAATCAACAAAAATGACTTTAGTTTTTGTATTAACAATGAAATTAAATATTTTGATTATGTTTTTATGGCACTACACGGACCTCCTGCAGAGAACGGTATTTTACAACCCTACTTTGATCAACTAAAACTACCATACAGCAGTTGCAATTCAGAAGTATCTGCACTTACATTTAATAAGTTAGAATGTAATAAACAACTTAGTAAAATGGGATTCCACTGTGCTCAATCATTACATATAGAAAAGGGAGAAAACATACAATCCGAATTTATAAAAAACACTCTAGGACTTCCTTGTTTTATAAAGCCAAATCAGGCCGGATCTAGTTTCGGAATATCTAAAGTATATAAACAGGAAGATATTAAATCGGCTATACATACCGCTTGGGAACATGACAACATTGTATTAATTGAACAGTTTATTGACGGTACTGAACTTAGCTGTGGAGTCAATATTCAAAATAGTAAAATAACTGCATTTCCAATAACCGAAATTGTAAGCGAAAATGATTTTTTTGACTATCAAGCTAAATATAACGGTTTATCTCAGGAAATTACACCTGCCAGAATTAGTGAAAAACTAACAGAAAAAATACAGAACATTACAGAAGAGGTGTACAAGAAAATGGATTTAAGAGGAATTTGCAGGATAGATTTTATTGTAATGAACGAAACTCCCTATATTATTGAAATTAATACAATTCCAGGATTATCAGAAGAAAGCATCATTCCTAAACAAGCAAAAGAGGCTGGAATTACTTTATCAGAACTTTTTGACAATTGTATTGAAACTACTTTAAATAAATAATTATATTAGCAAACTTAATTACAACAAAAAATGAGTGAAAAAACTAATGAAGAAAAGCTAAAAATCTTACAAGAAAGATTAGCCACTATTCAACATAAAAAAGAGAAAGAACAACAATCAATTACAGAAAAAAACAAACCAGTAGCTCCTGTTTTTAAGGAAGATTTAGTGGAAAAATCTAATATAAAACCTTCAAAAAAAGAACCAAAAGAAAAAACTAATAGTTTAAAATATTTTATTATATTTTTTATAATTGCTTTGTTAGGTTACGGAGGATTTTCAGCCTATAATTCTATTAATTTTGATAAATTATTTTCATCTGAAACTAAAGAAGTAACAACAGATAAAACAAAGAAAATAACATATCATAAATCAGAATTTATTGGAAATTATCTAATTATTCTTAATTCTTTTGAGGATGTTACTATAGCTAATGCTGAAGTTCAGCACTATATAAGTGAAGGATATAAATGTGATGTATTTCAACTTTCTGGTGTTTCTGATTCAGAAGAAGAGATTTTCCAAACTTATATTGGACCTTTTAACAAGTTAGAGGAAGCAAATCAATATCTAAACTCTACTATTTCTATTAAAGAATCTGGAAAAGTTATTGAATTACAATAACTCTTCATCAATTTCTAAGGACTGTAAAAAGGATATCGATTTTTGAATATCAGTATGAAGCAATCTATCCTCATCTAAAAATGAAACTTCACTTCTGTATGTATCAATAAAATTCTCAATAAAAACAGAGGAAGTATTCTTTCTAAAGGCAATTGCTTGTACGGCATTCATCAATTCAATAGCTAATACTCTTTCTACATTTTCTATTACTTTGTATAGTTTTGTAGCAGCATTCGCCCCCATACTTACATGGTCTTCTTGTCCGTTGGAAGAAACAATAGAATCTGAAGAAGCAGGCATACACAGCTGTTTATTCTGACTCACGATACTTGCAGCTGTATATTGAGGAATCATCATTCCAGAATTTAATCCTGGGTCAGCTACTAAAAATGCTGGCAAACCTCTTAAACCAGAAATAAGTTGATAAGTTCTTCTTTCGGATATACTTGATAATTCAGAAATAGCAAGCGCTAAATAATCCATAGACATAGCTAGAGGCTGACCATGAAAATTACCACCAGAAATTATTTTATCCTCTTTTGGAAAAACAGTTGGATTATCGGTAACAGAATTCATTTCGGTTGTGAAAACAGATTTCACATGAGAAATCACATCTTTTGTAGCACCATGAACTTGTGGCATACATCTAAAAGAATAAGGGTCTTGAACATGTTCTTTTTCTTGTTTCTGAATTTCAGAACCTTCTAATAAACCTCTAATATTTTCAGCAGTTGATATCTGACCTTTATGAGGACGAACTAAATGTATCAATTCATCAAAACACTCATTTCTACCATCAAAAGCTTCTAACGAAATAGTTCCTATCAAATCTGATAAATAAGATAGTTTTTGAGATTTTAATAACGACCAGACCCCATAAGCTACCATAAATTGAGTGCCATTTAAAAGTGCCAATCCTTCTTTAGATTTTAACTGAATATCTTTCCATCCCATTTCACACATTACATCAGAAGTATTTTTTCTATCGAAACCATTTTCATTATTTAAAACATCTACTTTACCCATTCCTAATAAAACTAAGGACATGTGCGCAAGTGGAGCTAAATCACCAGAAGCACCCAAGGAACCTTGCTGATAAATAACAGGTAATATGTTTTTGTTAAACATTTCTATCAATCTGCTTATAGTAATCAATTGAACAGCAGAATGACCATAAGAAAGAGATTGAATTTTTAAAAGCAACATAATTTTCACTACCGTATGAGGCACTTCATCACCCGTACCGCAAGAATGAGAAATAACTAAATTCTTTTGTAATTTCCCTAAATCATCGTCCGATATTTTATGATTACATAAAGATCCGAAACCCGTATTTATACCATAAATAGGATCATCAGAAATCTTCATCTTCTCATCTAAATAATTTCTACATTCAATTACTTTTTTTTCTGATTTTGAAGATAATTCTATCTTTAAACCTTCCGATATTATTCTGGATATTTCTGATAAAGAAAGAAAACTCTCTCCAATCTTATATATTTCTAACATTATTTTATTTTTGTAATAAACTCTGTAATAGTACACTCCTCTTGTGTTCCTAACTTCATGTTTTTTATTGTGATAGTATTAGACTCCATTTCGTTTTCACCAAACATTATTACAAACTCTACCGATTTTTTATCGGCATAACTCATTTGTTTTTTCATTTTTGAATTGGAAGGATACAACTCCGAACTAATTCCATTTTCTCTTAATTGTTTCAACAAATTAAGACAATAAACAGATTCTTCCTTCCCAAAATTAGCAATCATAACTCTTGTATTTTGATCTATATTATCTGGAAAAACATTTAATTCCTCCATTACAATATACATCCTATCCAATCCAAAAGAAATACCAACTCCGGACACATTATCTAATCCGAAAACGGAAGTAAGGTTATCGTATCTACCACCACCACCTATAGAACCAATTTTCACATCTTTTTGAACAACCTCCAAAATACAACCGGTATAATAATCTATTCCTCTTGCCAGAGTTATATCAAATTTTAAGTTAGAATTTTTTAATCCTAATTTATTTACATTATCAGAAACAAACTGTAATTCTTCTACTCCTTTGCTTCCTATCTCAGAGTTAGTAAGTAAACTCTTTAATTCTGAAATTTTATCAAGAGAAAGAAATTGTACCAACACTAAAAGAGCTTCTTCAGAAACCCCTTTTACTTTCATTTCCTTTTTTACTTTTTCTATTCCAATTTTATCTAACTTATCTAAAGCGATTACAATATCGTTAAATAATTCTTCCGAATTCATTACTTCCACCATTCCACTCAACACCTTTCTATTATTAATACAAATCTCAATATTAGGAATTTTTAAAGTATCAAAAACTTCATCATAAAGTTGAATTAGTTCAATTTCAGAAAGTAACGATTCTGTTCCGATTACATCTGCATCACATTGATAAAACTCTCTATACCTACCTTTTTGAGGTCTATCTGCTCTCCAAACATTTTGTATTTGATATCTCTTAAAAGGAAAAGTGATGTCATTTCTATTTTGCACTACATATCTGGCAAAAGGAACGGTTAAATCATATCGTAAAGCCTTTTCTGAAATTTGTTTTGTAACCAATTTTGAAGGAGAATTTTTATCAATATTTGCTTTAGAAAGAAAATCTCCTGAATTTAAAACTTTAAAAATTAATCTATCTCCCTCATCACCATATTTACCTGTTAGGGTTTCTAAATTTTCCATTGCAGGCGTTTCTATTGGAGAAAAACCATATTTTTCGAAAGCAGATCTAACTACAGAAAATATATAATTTCTCCGAAACATTACGGATGGAGAAAAATCTCTCATCCCTTTTGGTGTGGAAGCTTTTGTTGTCATTTTATTTATTAATTTCGTTGCAAATATCGTAAAATATAATTTACTCTAAGTTGTTTATTTTTAATAGATTTGAAGTTAATTATGAAATCACTTTTAAACATATTCTTTTTTACAACTACAATCCTGTTGGTATTATATTTATCTATGAGTAAAAACAAAGAATTGGAACAAGAAAATCCTGAAATATCGAACATAAGATTAGTGTTAGAAAAACAGCAAGAATGCTGGAACAATGGAGATATTAATGGGTTTATGCATGGATATTGGAATTCAGAAGAACTTATTTTCACATCTGCTAAACATACACCTACATATGGATGGCAGAACAACTTAGAAAGGTACCAAAACAGTTACCCAACAAAAGAAAGTATGGGAGAATTGAAATTTAAATTTTTACATATTAAAATAAATCCTGATAGTATATCTGCTTACCTTAATGGATGTTGGGAACTAATTAGGAAAGAGGACAATCCTCAAGGTGATTTTCTCTTAGAATTAAGGAAAATTGAAGAAAAATGGAAAATCACTAAAGATTCCACTTCCTCCTATTAATCATGAAAAAATATTTCTCTCTAATTAAATTTAGTCATACCATATTTGCAATGCCCTTTGCATTAATTGGATTCTTTCTGGCTTCTCAGTCCTACACATTTAATTGGTTTACATTAGTATATGTTATATTATGTATGATTTTTGCTCGATCGGCAGCAATGGCATTTAACCGATATATTGATAGAAATATAGACAAAGCAAACCCAAGAACTTCAGATATTAGAGAAATTCCGAACGGAAGTATAAGTGCTAATTCTGCACTTCTTTTTGTAATTATCAATTCCTTCCTATTTATTAGCACCACTTATTTTATAAATACAATTTGTTTTTACCTCTCCCCCATTGCACTTTTAATTATTTTAGGATACAGCTACACCAAACGATTTACTGCCCTTTGCCATTTAATTTTAGGATTGGGACTTTCCCTTGCTCCTATAGGATCATACTTAGCAGTAAGTAGTGAATTTAATATTATACCTATATTCTTTTCAGTAGCCATACTTTTTTGGGTTAGTGGATTTGACATTATCTATTCCCTGCAAGATGAAGATTTTGACAAAGAAAAAAAACTACATTCTATTCCTGTAATTATAGGCACTAAACACGCACTCCAATTATCCAAATTATTTCATTTTTTCACTTTCTCCGCACTAAGTATTGTTGGCTCATTAGTTGATTTTGGAGGATATTATTGGATTGGTTTTTGGGTTTTCTCTGCTCTACTAATTTACCAACACACTTTGATAAAGGAAAATGATTTAAGTAAAATAAACTTAGCATTCTTCACTACAAATGGAATTGCATCCATCATTTTTGGTACTTTTGTAATTCTGGATTTACTAATAAGTTAAAATATGTATAAAAAAATAACTCTATCCCTACTAACACTTTTAAGTATAAACATTTCGGCACAAGATTACTTTCAACAAGAAGTAAACTACATCATTAATGTAGAATTAAATGACAAAAACCACACTTTAATTGCTGAAGAAATAATTGAATACACCAATAATTCTCCTGATGATTTAGATATTTTATGGTTTCATATTTGGCCAAATGCTTATAAAGACAACACTACTGCATTATCCAAACACCAATTAGATGGAGGAAGTACCAGCCTTTATAATGCAACAGAAGAAGAAAGAGGTAGTATATCCAATCTTAATTTTACAGTAGATAGAAAAAAGGTAGAGTGGCAATACCACCCAGAACACATTGATATTTGCAAACTAATACTAAACAAACCCATAAAAGCTGGAGGAACAATAACTATAAAAACTCCTTTTAAGGTGAAAATACCGAATGCTAAATTTTCTAGATTAGGACATGTAGATCAGTCTTACATGATTACACAATGGTACCCAAAACCTGCTGTTTACGATAAAAATGGTTGGCACATAATGCCTTATTTAAGTCAAGGAGAATTCTATTCTGAATTTGGTAGTTTTGATGTTCGTATTACTTTACCACAAAATTATACAGTTGGAGCAACAGGAGATTTACAAAACAAAGGAGAACATAACAGGTTAAACGAACTTGCTGCAATAACAGATACCATTACAAAATATGGATCGAATATGAATTTTCCAGAATCGGAAAAGAAAACAAAAACAATTCGTTTTACACAAGATAAAGTGCACGATTTCGGATGGTTTGCAGATAAACGATTTCATGTTTTAAAAGGAGAAGTAAAACTTCCTCATTCTGACAGAACGGTAACTCTTTACACTATGTTTACTAATAATGAAGCTCACCTTTGGAAAAACTCAATAGAATATATGCATGATGCAGTATATTATTACTCTCTTTGGAATGGAGATTATCCTTACGATTATTGTACTGCAGTAGATGGAACTATTGCTGCAGGAGGAGGAATGGAATACCCAAATGTAACGGTTATTGGAGCTAGCGGATCAGCAAAATCTTTAGAAACTGTAATAATGCATGAAGTTGGTCATAATTGGTTTTACGGAATTTTAGGATCTAACGAAAGAGATCACGCTTGGATGGATGAAGGAATAAATTCCTATAACGAACATAGATACATGAAAAAGAAATATCCTAATGAGAAGATAACAGATAACCTACCTAAAATAGCTACCAAGTTATTAGACCTAGAAAAGGTAACTAATAAAAATATAATGGGAGAAATGATGTATTTTATGGGAGCTTGGACTGCAAAAGACCAACCAATGGATTTTCCATCTTCAGAGTACACAGGAATGAACTATGGTGGAATTGTATATATGAAATCTGCTATTTGTTTAGATTATTTGGCAACTTATTTAGGTCAAGAAATTTTTGATGAATGCATGAAAAATTATTTTGAGACTTTCAAATATAAACACCCTCAACCAAAAGATTTAAAAGCAATTTTCGAAAACAAAACAGGAAAAGATTTATCTTGGTTTTTCGATAATATGATTCCTACAACAAATCAATTAGATTATTCTATATCTAAAATTAAGAAGGGACCTAAAAACTTACACATAACCTTAAAAAATAACGGAAAGATTCCTGGTCCTGTAGTAATTTGTGGAGTAACAGATGGAGTTGTAAGTGAAGAACTTTGGGTAGAAGGATTTGAAGGAACTAAAACAGTCCCGTATATTAACGGAGGATACGACTACATAAGAATTGACTACCATGGAGAGATGCCAGAGACAAACAGAAACAATAATATTTACAAGATTAAAGGTTTGTTTAAACAATGCGAACCAATAAAACTACAACTTATTGGTAGTTTATATAATCCAGAAAAAACTCAAATTTTCTTCCACCCTTCTTTAAGTTGGAATAAATACAACACCTACTCTGTTGGTTTAAGTATGTATAACAGATTCATTCCTAAGGGAGGTTTTTCTTATAAACTATCTCCTATGTACAGTTTCGGTACACAAGAATTAGTTGGTAGAGGAAATCTTGCCTTTACAAAGTATTCTCATTCTTCAATCTTCTCAAAAGTTAAATTAGGTATAGATGCGGAACGGTATAATTATTCTGAAGAATTTGCATATAATAAAATAGTTCCTTCTTTAACTCTAATCTTTAATGAAAACAACTTAAGAAGTAAAAAAGAAAGTAGTATTAAAACATCATATAATATTCTACATAAAGATGGAATACCTAGAATTGAAGACCCTAATTATGATGGAGGAGATCATGATGTTAAAGAAAATAAAAAATTCCTAAACATAGAATATTCTTTTAAAAATAATAAAACTATAAATCCCTATATTTTTAATTTCTCAATTGAAAAGGGAGAAGATTTCACAAAGGGTAATCTAATATTCAATTATGATTATCAACTTACTAAAAATAAAAAGATAAGTTCAAGGTTTTATGCTGGAATTGCAAAAATACATGCAGGTCATAGTAAATATAAGATTCAGATGTCTGCTTGGAACGGTAGTATGGACTACTCCTTTTCTGAAAGAACTTTCTCTAGAGAAGATGTTGGTGATTTAAGCAAACAAATGTTTATTAGAGAAGGTGGGTTAAAACATTATACTAATATAACATCTGATAATTTCTTAACTTCATTAAGTTTAGATTATAACTTACTTAAGATGATAGATGTATATGCAGAAGCAGGAACAAATGGAACTGATTTTGCTTACGGAACTGGTGTAAAAATGAATCTGCAAGGAATTGATATTTACTTACCTATTTATACAGAACAAGGGATGTTTAATGGAGGGAAATACCATGAGGGAATCAGATTACAATTATCTACCCAAATACAATTAACTAATTTAGGATTTTAAGATATAAAATTTAAGTCATCAAAAAAACCCACTCAATTGAGTGGGTTTTTTAATATTATGACTTTAAATTATGCTTGAGCAGTTGGTCCTCCAAAATTCATTGGGATTCCTTTATTAGGATCTACATCAGCAATCTTACCAAACTGATCTTCATACTTATTTATGTTGTCGTGTAAGGCTTTCATCAATCTTTTAGCGTGTTGAGGAGTTAAAATTACTCTGGACTTTACTTTTGCCTTTGGTACTCCTGGCATCATTTGTATAAAATCAACAATAAACTCAGAGGGAGAATGGTTGATAATTGCCAAGTTACTATAAGTACCTTCAGCAATTTCTTCTCCTAACTCAATGTTTAATCCCTCTTTTTTTTTTTCTTCAGACATAATTATAATTAATCTTCTTTAGTAGTTTCTACTAATTCAGTAGTTTCTGCTTCTACAACAACTTTTTCAGGAGCTGAGTTTTTTAAAGCTTCTAATCTATCCATTTCTAATTGAGATGCAACTAACACATCCTTTGGAGGGTAAAGACCAGTACCTGCAGGAATTCTATGACCTACAATTACATTTTCTTTTAATCCTCTTAAAGTATCCACTTTCGCTCTAATAGAAGCTTCATTCAATACTTTAGTAGTTTCCTGGAAAGATGCAGCAGAAACCCAACTATCGTTATGTAAAGAAGCTCTAGTAATACCTTGCAAAATAGGATTAGATATAGCTGGAGTCGCATCAACAACCTGAACTAATTTAAGATCTTTTCTTTTCAATTTAGAGTTTTCCTCTCTTAACTGACGAACAGAAACTAATTGCCCCGCGTCAAACTTTTCTGAATCACCTGCATCTTCAATATATTTCTTATCAAAAATCTTATCATTAGCTTCCATGAAGTCGTTCTTGTTCACTATTTGTTTCTGCAATAAAGTAGTATCACCAGCATCAGTAACTTCTACCTTTCTCATCATTTGTCTTACAACAACCTCAAAGTGTTTGTCATTAATCTTCACCCCTTGTAAACGGTAAACCTCCTGTACTTCATTTACAATATATTCCTGAACCGCTTTTATACCTTTAATTGCCAGAATATCTCTTGGAGTAATTACACCATCACAAAGTGGAGAGCCAGCTCTTACGAAATCATGTTCTTGTACTAAAATATGTTTAGATAAAGGAACTAAGTATTTTTTAATCTGTTCATCTTTAGATGTAATAATAACTTCTTTATTACCTCTCTTAATTTTAGGACCAAAAGATACAATACCATCAATTTCAGAAACTACAGCTGGGTTAGAAGGATTTCTTGCTTCAAACAACTGAGTAACTCTAGGAAGACCACCGGTAATATCACCGGAAGAGCCTATAGTTCTAGGAATTTTACAAAGAATTTGACCTTTCTTAATTTTTTTGTTATCGTCTAAAGAAACGTGAGCACCTACAGGAATACTATATGATCTTTCACCATCTTTTTTATTTCCATTAATAATAATTGTAGGAGATTGTTTTCTACTTCTACTATCGATAATTACTTTTTGCTTAAATCCAGTTAAATCATCTGACTCTACTCTATAGGTAATACCTTCTTCAATATAATCAAATTCAGTAGTACCATCAATCTCAGAAATAATTACAGCATTATACGGATCCCAATCACAAATAACATCTCCCTTCTTCACCTGACCATTTTTAATATAGATTGTAGAGCCATACGGAATTGCATGAGTAGCAATCACCATATCTTTTCTCTCATCAATTACTCTTAATTCTGCAGATCTAGAAACAACTAATTCTACATCATTTCCATCATCATCTTTAGTATTAAGAGTTCTTAAATCATCAATTAAAATAACACCTTCTTTCTTAATTATTACAGAAGCATCTACAGCAGACCTAGAAGCAGTACCCCCAACGTGGAAAGTTCTAAGTGTTAACTGAGTACCTGGTTCACCAATAGACTGAGCTGCAATTACACCAACCGCATCCCCTTGTTGAACCATTTTAGAAGTTGACATACTTCTACCATAACATTTCACACAAATACCTCTTTTAGTTTCACAAGTAAGTGCAGATCTTATTTCTACTTCTTCAATTCCAACTTCTTCAATTTCAGCAGCAACTTCTTCAGAAATTTGCGAACCAGAAGCTAAAATTAAATCATCAGTTTTCGGATGATAAATATCATGAAGATTTACTCTACCTAAAATTCTATTGTATAATGATTCTATAATATCCTCATTATTTTTAAGAGCAGTTGTAACAAGACCTCTTAAAGTTAAACAATCTTCCTCTACAACAACAACATCAGAAGATACATCAACAAGTCTTCTTGTTAAATAACCTGCATCTGCAGTTTTAAGTGCTGTATCGGCAAGACCTTTACGAGCTCCGTGAGTTGAAATAAAGTACTCTAAAATTGAAAGTCCCTCACTAAAGTTAGTTGTAATTGGATTTTCAATAATTGATTCACCATGGTCACCTGATTTTTTAGGTTTTGCCATTAATCCCCTCATACCTGCTAACTGACGAATTTGTTCTTTGGATCCCCTTGCTCCTGAATCTAACATCATATACACAGAGTTAAATCCTTGATTATCGTTAATCATATCGCTCATTACCGTGTCGGTAAGTTTTGCATTTGTATTTGTCCAAACATCAATAACTTGATTATATCTTTCGTTATTAGTAATGAAACCCATGTTATAGTTATTTTTCACCTCTACAACTTTCGCATTGGCGTCTTCTAATAAACCAACTTTTTCTTTTGGTACAATAATATCACCTAAATTAAACGAAAGTCCACCTTTAAAGGCCATATCAAAACCTAAATTTTTAATATCATCTAAAAACTGTACAGTTCTAGGAACTCCACAAATTCTTAATATACCTCCAATAATATCTCTTAAAGATTTCTTAGTAAGCAACTCATCTACATATTCTACTTCAGAAGGAACAAATTCATTAAATAAAACTCTACCAACGGAAGTTTCTTTTAATTCATTAGTTCCATCTACTTTAGTAATTTTTACTTTAATAATTGCATGAAGATCAATTACTTTCTCGTTATATGCTATTTTAACATCTTCTAAAGAGTAAAATGCTTTTCCTTCTCCTCTAACAATATGATTTTCAGTAGATTTTCTTGGCTTAGTCATGTAATAAAGACCTAAAACCATATCCTGAGAAGGAACCGTAATAGGAGCACCATTTGCAGGATTCAATATATTATGAGAACCAAGCATTAAAACTTGTGCTTCTAATATAGCGTCTGCACCAAGTGGCAAGTGAACTGCCATCTGATCCCCATCAAAATCGGCATTAAAGGCCGTACATGCTAATGGGTGAAGTTGAATAGCTTTTCCTTCAATCATTTTTGGTTGGAAAGCTTGAATACCTAGTCTGTGAAGAGTAGGAGCTCTGTTTAGTAAAACAGGGTGTCCTTTCATTACATTTTCTAAAATATCCCAAACCACAGCTTCTCTGTTATCAATAATTCTTTTACCAGATTTTACTGTTTTTACAATCCCTCTCTCAATCAGTTTTCTAATGATAAATGGTTTGTAAAGCTCAGCTGCCATATCTTTAGGAATACCACATTCATGAAGTTTTAATTCCGGTCCAACAACAATTACCGATCTTGCTGA
>CAJQIZ010000012.1 GCA_905478555.1 uncultured Flavobacteriales bacterium | reverse complement strand
ACAAGTCATTTGTCCAAAAAGGGACTGCTTTATTTACATCATCAGTAGATGTGTAGTGGTGAAACTTAGATGTTTGATCACTGAAATCAGTATTTTTTACATCATTTTGTTGAGCAAAAGAAGTAGCAACTACTACTAAAGCACAAATAGATAAATAAATTTTCTTCATAATTTTGTTTTAATTAGTTTTTAAAATGTATGCAAATATAAGTATTAATATAGACTAAATTAGTTTATCAAAAACAAATCTTATCTATTCAATATAATCTGATATAGGAGCGCAAGTACAATGTAAATTTCTATCTCCATAAGCGTCATCTACTCTTCTTACAGAAGGCCAAAATTTATTACTTTTCACGAAATCTAAAGGAAAGACTGCTTTTTCTCTACTATAAGGTTTATCCCAATCCGTATCAATTACTAAATTCATAGTATGAGGAGCGTTCTTCATCACATTATTATCTTTATCTACCTTTCCTGAAGTGACTTCATCTATTTCTCCTTTTATCTCATTCATCGTATCAATAAACCTGTCTAATTCCGAAAGAGACTCACTTTCAGTTGGCTCAATCATTAAAGTTCCAGCTACAGGAAAAGATACTGTTGGAGCATGAAAACCATAATCCATTAATCTCTTTGATACATCAGTAACCTCAACACCACCAATTTTATATTCCCTGAAATCTACTATCATTTCGTGAGCTACCCTACCATTTTCGGAGGTATATAATATAGTGAAGTTTTCTTCTAATTTTACTTTCAGATAATTTGCATTTAAAATTGCCATTTCAGTAGCTCTCTTTACTCCTTCCGCACCTAACATTTTAATATAAGCATACGATATAGTAAGAACCAAAGCAGAACCCCAAGGAGCAGAAGAAATAGAATGAATTGCATTTTCTCCACCCATATTTACAATTGGGTTGGATGGTAAAAACTCTTTTAGATGTTTCACTACTCCAATTGGACCCATACCAGGACCACCACCACCATGCGGAATAGCAAATGTTTTATGTAAGTTTAAATGACAAACATCTGCACCAATTCTAGCGGGATTCGTAAGTCCTACTTGAGCGTTCATATTTGCACCATCCATATAAACCTGACCTCCATTCTCATGAATGATATTTGTTATTTCCATTATCCCCTCTTCAAAAACTCCATGTGTAGAAGGGTAAGTAATCATTAAGCAGGATAAATTTTCTGAATGTTGTAGTGCCTTTTCCTTTAATGCCTTTACATCAATATTTCCATTTTCATCACAAGGGGTTACCACTACTTTCATTCCCGCCATTACTGCAGAAGCAGGATTAGTACCGTGTGCTGAAGAAGGAATTAAACAAATCTTTCTATGATCATCTCCCCTACTTTTATGGTATTCTCTAATAACCATTAATCCAGCATACTCCCCTTGAGCACCAGAATTTGGCTGTAAACTCATAGCATCAAATCCAGTTATTTCGCATAACATTTCCTCTAACTCATGAAACATAATATGATACCCTCTTGCCTGATGAGAAGGGACAAAAGGATGGATATTCCCAAGTTCAGTCCAACTTAAAGGCAACAACTCAGATGCTGCATTTAATTTCATAGTACAACTTCCTAGAGAGATCATAGAATGAGTTAAAGATAAATCTTTATTTTCTAGTCTTTTTATATACCTCATCATCTCAGTTTCCGAATGGTATTTATTAAATACTTCATTCGTCATGTAATCTGAAGTTCTGTATAACTTCTCAGGAATCCTATTATAAGCTTCATCATAATCTCCCTTCAAAACATCCTCAATTAAATTTTTAGAATCTGAGTGATTACAACTTTTTGCAAAAACATCTAAAATATCGTTAATATTACTTAAATCATCTTTTTCATCCACACTAATCGATAGAGTTTTCTCATCAATATAATTAAAGTTAATTTTAGCATCTTCCGCATAAGTATTAATATTTTCCATAGATACATTTCCTACCCTTATTAATAAGGTGTCAAAATACGTTTTATTTATCTGATGATATCCTAACTGAGTAAGTCCTTCTGAAAGTTTGGAGGTTAAAGAATGGATGTGCTTTCCTATACTTTTTAATCCTACCGGACCGTGATACACTCCATACATAGACGCCATTACTGCAAGTAATACTTGTGAAGTACATATATTAGAGGTCGCTTTTTCTCTCTTTATATGTTGCTCTCTTGTCTGTAGAGCCATTCTTAAAGCTCTTTTACCATCTTTATCTTTTGTAACACCAACAATTCTTCCAGGAATATTTCTTTTATTTTTATCGAAAGTAGCAAAAAATGCTGCATGAGGACCACCATATCCCATTGGAATACCGAATCTTTGAGAAGTACCCACTACAACATCTGCTCCCCATTCTCCAGGTGGAGTTAAAATAGATAGACTTAATAAATCTGCTGCAACTGCTACTCCTACTTCCTTTTCTTTTGCATTCAACACAAAACTACTATAGTCTAACACTTCACCATATTTTGCAGGATACTGAAGTAATACACCAAAATACTCTTCCGTTATCTCAACCACATTATGATCTCCAATTATCAATTCAATATTAAGAGGTTCAGATCTATTTTTTATAACATCAATAGTTTGAGGGTAACACAATTCTGAAACAAAAAACTTATTAGCTCCTGACTTCTTTTTCTTTCTACTCATGGTATTCAACAACATTGACATAGCTTCTGCGGCAGCTGTACCTTCATCTAGTAAAGAAGAATTAGCAAGTTTCATTCCTGTTAAATCACAAACCATAGTTTGAAAGTTTAATAACGCCTCTAATCTTCCTTGTGCAATCTCAGCTTGATACGGGGTATAAGCAGTATACCAACCCGGGTTTTCTAATATATTTCTTTGTATAACTGAAGGTAGAATGGTATTAAAATATCCCATACCTATATAAGATCGGTAATTTTTATTCTTCTTTGCGAGAGACTGCATATAATCTAAAAACCTAGCTTCACTCAGTGCAGATGGCAAATCTAAATCCTTTTCTAATCGAATAGAAGAAGGAATAGTCTGACTTATTAGTTCATCTAATGATTTGGCACCAACAACAGAAAGCATTTTTTCTACATCTGCTTTGTTTGGACCGTTATGTCTATCGGAAAAATTATTCATTGTAATGTATTTAATTTTAAGAGGTCAAAATTAAGCATTGCAATCATAATAAAGTCAATTGTTAATAAAAAATTATACTTTTGAAAAATGAATGGAATTAAATCATGTTTTCGCTTCCTTATTAATACAAATATTCTTGCATCTTTTTGTGTTTCTTCACTAGCGTTAAGTTCCGAATTATTATTCTACTCTTCTAATTACCAAATTAGTAAATTTGTGTTTTTCGCAACACTATTCACTTATAATTTTCAACGAATTGTTAGAATAAAAAAAGGAATAGCACACAAAAGAAAACAGTGGACTTTAAATAATTTAAATCTAGTTTATTCTTTAATTGTTATTGGAACTATTGGAAGTTTCTATCACTTCTTTCTATTCAATAGAAATACACAAATTCTAATCTTTATTACTGGTATTGTATCTATTTTGTATCCACTTGGATTAAGGAAAATCCCATTTTGTAAAATATTTATTATTTCTTTTACATGGACAATAAGTACTATGATTTTACTAATCTCGGAAAATAATATTCTGATAAATACCAACACCTATTTACATTTAATTTCTCGTTTTCTGTTTGTACTTGCAATCACTATTCCATTTGACATTAGAGATATTAAATACGACCATGTAAAATTAAAAACTATCCCAATTATTGTAGGAATTACAAAAGCAAAAGCAATTGCAATAATTGCCTTATTTGCTTTACAACTTGTATCTACCTATCAATTTCTTAATTACAATTTAAATTTTGGATATTTCATAGCAATCATTTTAGCTTGTTTATTTTCCGCTATTATTATTAGAAAATCAGAAGAAAGGAAGTCTGATTTTTTCTTTTCATTTTGGGTGGAAAGCCTGAGCATTGTCTTCTATTTGTTTTTAGCTATTACTACTTTGTTTTTTTAAATGTTTATGCTTACTTTTACTGAATTATAAATTTTAATTAATGTCAGAAGAAACTACATCCGTACACTATCTAAATTACTTGGACTTAGACAAAGTTTTAGACGCCCAACACCCTTTAAGCGGAGAGGGAAAAGAAGCAGCTCATGAAGAAATGTTATTTATCATTATTCACCAAACTTATGAGTTGTGGTTCAAGCAAATGTTGCATGAAATCGATTCGGTAATGGACTTATTCCGAAACGATCAAATTAATGAAAGTAATGTTGGGGTTATTGTAAGAAGAATGAATAGGGTAAATAAAATTATGACTACTCTTGTGGGGCAGTTAGATATTTTAGAAACCATGACTTCCTTAGATTTCTTAGATTTCCGTCATCACCTTTCTCCAGCTTCTGGTTTTCAATCTCATCAGTTCAGAAAATTAGAAGTAATGTTAGGACTTAAAATTAAAAAGAGACATCAGTTTGGAGGATGCCCTTATCATGCACAATTTGAAGGAGAAAAGAAAGAGGAAATCCTTAATTTGGAAGAAAGTGAATCTCTCTTTACTTTATTAGAAAAATGGTTGGAACGTATACCATTTTTAAATATGGAAGGTTTTGATTTTACTAAAAAATATGAAGGAGCGGTAAATCAAATGTTAGACAAAGAAATTTCAGGAATTAAAGCCGCAAATTTAACTGATAGCGATCGTGAAATCAGAATCCGAATGATTGAAGAAAATAGGAAGTATTTTGAAAGAGTATTGGATGAAAAGGAACACAATAAAGCAATGGAAGAAGGAGAAACCAAACTTTCTTACAAAGCTACCATGTCCGCACTACTAATTAATTTATACAGAGATCAACCTATTTTACATTTACCTTATCAGTTTTTGAGATCGGTGGTAGAGTTAGACCATAAAATTGCAACTTGGAGGTTTAGACATGTACAGATGGTAGAAAAAATGTTAGGACAAAAAATAGGAACAGGAGGAAGTTCAGGTCAAGGATACTTGAATAAAACAGTGGATCAACACAAACTATTTACTGACTTGGCAAATATTTCTACTTTAATGATTTCTCGTTCTTACTTACCAGAATTACCACAAAATATAAAAGATACTTTAGGATTTAATTATAAAAAATAAATGAACTTAGATTTAAAAAATAAAAACGCAATTGTATGCGGTAGTACCCAAGGAATTGGAGAAGCATCCGCTATTGAATTAGCAAAATTAGGGGCAAACATTACTCTTATTGCCCGAAACGAAGGTAAGCTATTTAATGTGGTAAATAACTTGGATAAATCCCAAGGACAAACACATTCCTTTTTGTGTATTGATTTTTCTGATACCCAAAGTTTGAAAGAAAAAATTGCTACCCTATCAGATGATTATCATATCCTAATAAACAATACTGGAGGACCTGCAGGAGGTCCCATTACAGATGCAAATATGGATGATTTTGAGGATGCATTTAAGATGCATTTAATCAACAATCAAATATTGGTACAGAAAGTAGTAAAAGGAATGAAAGTGGCAGGATTTGGTAGAATCATCAATATTATTTCTACTTCTGTAAAAGCTCCAATTCCTGGTTTGGGAGTTTCTAATACCATAAGGGCAGCAGTTGCCAGTTGGGCAAAAACACTTTCTATTGAAGTTGGTACTTTTGGAATAACGGTAAATAATGTGTTACCAGGATTTACCAATACAAATCGATTGAAAACTTTGATTACAAAAAAGGCATCTGTTCAAGGTAAATCAGAAGAGCAGATTGCAAACACTATGCAAGCCTCTGTACCAGCCAATAGATTTGGACAGGCAAATGAAGTGGCCAATGCAGTGGCTTTTTTATGTAGTCCGGCTGCAAGTTATATTAACGGAATTAACCTACCAGTTGATGGTGGAAGAACAGCAAGTTTATAAATGGAAAAGATTCTAAATTATATAAATGGGGAGTTAGTAACACCAACAAACGGGAATTATTTGGATAACTATAATCCATCTAATGGTCAGGTGTATTCCTTAATTCCTGATTCTGAAAAGCAGGATATTGATAATGCAGTTTCAGCTGCCAAAGAAGCTTTTAAAACTTGGAGTAAAACTCCAAAACAAAAGCGTTCGGACATCCTAATGAAGTTAGCCGATACCATTGAGAAGTATTCAGATGAATTGATAAAAGCTGAAAGTAAAGACAATGGTAAACCAGAGACCTTAGCTGCAGATGTAGATATTCCAAGAGCACCTGCTAACATCCGATTTTTTGCAGGAGCAATTTTACACGATAATTCCCAAATGCACGAAATGGATGGTATGGCAATCAACTATACTTTACGACATCCTGTTGGTGTAGCGGCTTGTATTTCACCGTGGAATTTACCACTTTATTTACTCACTTGGAAAATTGCACCCGCACTAGCTGCAGGAAATACGGTAGTAGCAAAACCATCAGAAGTAACACCTATAACAGCTTATTTATTGAGTAAAATCTGTATTGAAGCAGGTCTGCCAAAAGGAGTTCTAAATATTGTTCACGGATTGGGAAGTAAAACGGGAGACCCCTTAACTACTCATCCTGACGTGCCTATTGTTTCTTTTACTGGAGGTACGGTTACCGGAAAGCATATAGCTACAGTTACCGCACCAATGTTCAAAAAACTTTCCTTGGAATTAGGAGGTAAAAACCCTAACATCATTTTTGAGGATGCCGATTTTGACAAAGCAGTAAGTATGGCTGCTCGTGCTGCTTTTACCAATCAAGGGCAAATTTGCCTGTGTGGTTCTCGTCTTTTTGTTCAAGAAGAAATTTATGATAGATTCAGGCAGGCTTTAGTTGCCAAAACTGCAAAACTAAAAGTAGGTGATCCAAAAGATGCATCCTCTAATTTAGGAGCGGTAGTTTCCAAAAATCATATGGAGAAAATTTTAGAGAAAATTGAGTTAGCAAAAACTTTAGGAGGGAAAATTCTAATTGGTGGAGAAAGAGAAATATTGGAAGGAGATTTAAAAAATGGATACTATCTTCAGCCTACAATTATTGAAGGACTATCTTCCAATTGTGATATTAATCAGGAGGAAATTTTCGGACCTGTTGTTTCTTTAATTCCTTTTAAAACAGAGGAAGAAGTAGTGGAAATGGCCAACTCTACCAAGTACGGATTATCAGCTTCTATCTTTACTGAAAATATTAGTAAAGGACATAGAGTTGCAGCAAATATTGATGCAGGAATAGTATGGATTAACACTTGGTTGCTCCGAGATTTAAGGATACCTTTTGGAGGAATGAAGAACTCAGGAGTAGGTCGTGAAGGAGGATTTAAATCCCTTCAGTTTTTTACAGAAACTAAAAATGTATGTGTTAAAATTTAATAAAATGAACGGAGAAAAATTTAATTCAGATAGAGCGCCTCAGTCAGTAGGATTATATCCTCATGCCAGAAAAATTGGGAATATTTTATATCTATCCGGAGTAGGACCAAGAAAGGCAGGACAAAAAGAAATTCCGGGAGTCACTTTAAACGAAAGTGGAGAAATAGAAAATTATGATATTGTAACACAATGTCATTCTGTTTTTGAAAATATTCGCTTTATCTTAGAAGATGCAGGATCCTCTTGGGATAATATTGTAGATGTACAGGTTTTTCTTACTAATATGAAGGACGACTTTAAAACTTACAATAAAATTTATGCCAAATATTTTAAAGACAATCAACCGTGCAGAACCACTATTGAAATAAAGAGTTTACCTACTCCTATTGCAATAGAACTAAAAGTAATAGCAACCATTTAAAACTAAAAATTATGAGCGCAATCAGAAAACCTTTTAATTTCCTGAAATGGATAGAAGACAATAAAGATTTATTGAAACCACCAGTTGGAAATAAATGTTTGTATACCGAATCAGGAGATTTTATTATTATGGTGGTAGGTGGTCCTAACTCCCGTAAGGATTATCATTATAACGAAACAGAAGAATTCTTTTACCAAATAAAAGGAGATATTATTGTTCGTATTCAGGAAGATGGAAAGGCAGTTGATGTTGCTGTTAATGAAGGGGAAATGTTTTTATTACCAGCAAAAACACCCCATTCACCAATGCGTTCTGAAGGTTCTATAGGATTGGTAATTGAATGTAAAAGAACAGAAAACGAAAGAGATGGGCTTATGTGGTTTTGTGATAATTGTAATTATCCATTGCATGATACTTATTTCCAATTAACCAATGTAGAAAAAGATTTCCAACCAAGGTTTAAGGAATTTTATGCTTCAGAAGAAAAAAGAACTTGTAATAGTTGTGGACATACTATGGAGACAGATCAACGCTTTATATAATGATGGATAAAATATTTACTATAGATATTCATACCCATATTCTACCAAAAAATATTCCTAATTTTAAAGAGAAGTTTGGTTATGGAGGATTTATAAGTTTAGATCATCATAAACCATGTTGTGCAAAAATGATGATGGATGAGAAGTTTTTTAGGCAAGTAGATGATAATTGTTGGTCAGGAGAAAGTAGAATTAAGGAGTGTGATGAGCAAGGAGTAGATGTTCAGGTGTTATCTACTGTTCCTGTTATGTTTTCTTACTGGGCAAAAGATGAGGACACTTTAGAGGTTGCAGAATTTTTAAATGATCATATCGCATCCTTAGTAAAAAAATATCCAAAACGATTTATTGGTTTAGGTACCATCCCAATGCAAAACACTAAGTTAGCAATTCAAGAACTAGAAAGATGTAAAAAAATTGGACTAAAAGGAGTTCAAATTGGATCTCATATTAATGATTGGAATTTAGATCGAGAGGAACTGTTTCCTATTTTTAAAAAATGTGAAAAATTAGAAATGAGTGTTTTTGTTCACCCATGGGACATGATGGGAAAAGAAAAAATGGAAAAATATTGGTTACCATGGTTAGTCGGTATGCCAGCTGAAACCTCACTTGCTATTTGTTCTATGATATTTGGTGGTGTTTTCGAGCGTTTACCGAACTTAAGAGTTGCATTTGCTCATGGTGGAGGATCTTTTCCTGCAACTATTGGTAGGATAGAACATGGTTTCAATGTTCGTCCAGATTTATGTGCTATTGACAATAAGGTAAATCCTAGGGATTATTTAGGGAATTTCTATTTAGATAGTTTAGTCCATGAACCTAAAATGTTAGATTTTATAGTTGATATGATGGGAGATGACAAGATATGTTTGGGTACAGATTATCCTTTCCCGCTTGGAGAATTAGAACCAGGAAATTTAATTAATTCTATGTCCTATTCTGATGAAAAAAAATCAAAATTATTAGCAGAAAACGCACTAAATTGGTTAAATCTTAAAAAAGAAGATTTTATATAATGATAGCAGTAATTGAAATAGGAAATAAAAAATATCAAGTTGATTTCTCTAAAAGAAATGACATTGCTATTCCTTTAAATTTTAACGGAGAGCAACCCAATACATATGGGGTAGATAAAGCAAAATCCAAACCTTATCAAGACGGGCAATTTATTGGAGACACTCGAAAAGGAGGCCCTTGTAATTTTGAAACTTATAGTTTTACTCCTCATTGTAATGGAACGCATACCGAATGTATTGGTCATATTACAGATGAAAGAATTACTATTTTATCTTCTTTAAAGGATGAAATGATTCCATCCACTTTAATTACTATAACACCAAAAAGCACTTCTGAAAATTACACTCCCGAATTAAATAAGGAAGATTTAGTCATCACAAAAGAAGATTTAATAAGTCAACTAAAAGATGTAGATTCTAAATTTCTGAATGGATTAATTATTCGTACTTTACCTAATTCTGACAATAAAAAAAGCAGAGATTATATGAATGAAACTCCTTCTTTTTTCAGTATGGAGGCAATGGAATATTTAGTGAATTTGGAAGTACATCATTTATTGGTAGACACTCCTTCAGTGGATAGATTGTTTGATGATGGACATCTTTCTGCACACAATATTTTTTGGGAGACAAAAGGCAAAGAATTCAATCCTGATACTCAAAATAAAACCATCACAGAAATGATTTTTGTCCCTGATTCTTTGAAAGATGGGCACTATTTATTAAATCTGCAAATCCCTGCATTTGTTTCGGATGCTGCACCTAGCAGACCTATTTTATATAAGATAAATGAATTATAAGAATACTTCCGATTTTGCGTCAAAACTAGATGCAAAAGATGAATTACAGCACTATAGAAATGAGTTTCATATTCCATTACAAAAAAATGGAGAGGAGCACATTTACATGTGTGGAAACTCACTTGGATTACAACCTAAACGTACTAAAGAATTCTTAAATCAGGAATTGGAAGATTGGGCAACTTTTGGAGTAGAAGGACATTTTCATGCCAAAAACCCTTGGATGCCTTATCACGAATTTTTAACAGAAAGTTATGCTAAAATTGTAGGGGCAAAACCAGCTGAGGTAGTCGCTATGAATACTCTCACGGTAAACCTACATTTAATGTTGGTTTCTTTTTACCGACCTACTGAAAACAGACATAAAATAATCATTGAGGGAGATGCATTTCCTTCAGATATTTATGCGGTAGAATCCCAAATAAAACACCATGGACTTACTCCTGAAAAGTCATTAATAAAATTAAGACCAAGAGTTGGTGAGTCAGCAATAAGAACAGAAGATATTCATGAAATAATTGAAAGAGAAGGAGATGAAATCGCTTTGATTATGCTGGGGGGTGTAAACTACTATACTGGTCAGGTTTTTGATTTTGAAAAGATTACAAAAATAGCACATAATAAAGGGATAAATGTTGGTTTTGATTTGGCACATGCAGCAGGAAACATCAAATTAGAACTCCATAAATGGGGAGTTGATTTTGCCGTTTGGTGTTCGTATAAATACTTAAATTCTGGACCAGGATCGGTTGCGGCAGCTTTTATTCATGAAAAACATCACCAATCTAATTTACTGAGATTTGCAGGTTGGTGGGGACACAATAAAGAAGATAGATTTAAAATGCCAGATAATTTTGTGCCCATTACAACTGCTGAAGGTTGGCAACTTAGTAATCCTCCAATCTTGTCCTTAGCTGCAATTCGTGCTTCCCTTTCTATTTTTGATGAGGTAGGAATGGAAAAGTTAGTTTCAAAATCTAAAAAACTAACAGACTATTTAGTGTTTTTACTAAATTCAATTGAATCAGATCGAATAGAAATTATTACTCCAAAAGAAAGAGGTTGTCAGCTCTCTATACGAGTTAAGAATGGTGATAAAGTGTTGTTTGACTCAATAACTCTAAAGGGTGTAATTGCTGACTGGAGAGAACCAGATGTAATTCGTGTCGCGCCAATTCCTCTCTATAATAGCTTTCAAGATGTTTTCAAATTTTATACAATACTAGAAGAAGAATTATAATGAAAAAAAAAATTACAATTGTAGGAGCAGGACTAGCAGGTTCTTTATGTGCTCTATATTTAACCAAAAGAGGGCATAATGTTTCTATTTTTGAAAGAAGAAATGACTTACGATCAGAGATTATTACTGCAGGGAAATCTATCAATTTAGCACTTTCAACAAGGGGTTTAACCGCATTAAAAAAAGTTGGTGTTGATGATGAGGTAATGAAAATTGCTATACCTATGGATAAACGAATAATGCATGATGATAAAGGTAATTTAACAGAGCAACTCTACGGAAATGATGGGCAGGCAATTTATTCCGTTTCAAGAGCGCAGTTAAATGTGTTAATGATGAAATTAGCTGCAAAAAATGGAGCTGATCTTTATTTTGATGAGAAATGTGTAGAAGCTAATCTTGAACAGGCAAGTGTAGTTTTTGAAAATACAAATACAAATCAAAAGCAAACAGTCACTTCTGATTTAATAATTGGAGCTGATGGAGCTTTTTCAGCTGTTAGGAAACAAATGGTAGAGCAATATGATCATGATTTTAAATATAATAAAATTGATCATGACTATAAAGAGTTGCATATACCTGCTGGTGAAGATGGAACTTTTTTATTAGATAAAAATGCGTTACATATATGGCCAAGAGGAGAGTTTATGCTTATTGCATTAGCTAACTTGGATGGTAGTTTTACTTGTACATTGTTTGCTCCTAAAAAAGGAGAGAAATCTTTTGAAGGTTTAAACTCTAAGTTAGAAGTAGAAAATTATTTCATCACTATTTTCCCTGATTTTTTAAAATTAGTTCCTGATTTATATTGTCAGTGGATTGCTAATCCTACTTCTGGGTTGGGTATTATAAAAACTTATCCTTGGCATATAAACGATACTGCCGTGTTAATTGGGGATGCTGCTCATGCAACTGTACCGTTTTACGGACAAGGTATGAATGCAAGTCTTGAGGATTGTAGAATGTTAGATGAGTTATTAGAAAAGCATACAGATGATTTAAAGTCGTGCTTTGAAGAATATTCTAAAAGTAGAAAACCCAACGGTGATGGATTACAGGATTTGTCTATGCAGAATTTTATTGTAATGCGTGATAATACAGCTGATCCTGCATTTTTACTGCAGAAGGAAATAGAAAAGAAATTTTCTAATTTATATCCTGATAAATGGATCCCTCTTTATTCTATGGTTAGTTTTACTAATATCCCTTATGCTGATGCTTGGGAAATTGGCATGAAACAAGAAAAAATGATGGAAGAAATTATGAACACTCCTAATATTGAAAAAGAGTGGAAAAGTGACAAAATAATGCAAAAAATGTTAAGTTTGGTGTAAAATATCTGTTTTTGTGTAAAAAAAAGTAGTTTTTATTAGTTCACAAAAACAATAATGAAAAAAAATATATTCTAAAATTGATTAAAACTGAACGAAAATCACTAAAACATCAATAAAATGTTAAAAAAAACACTATTTATATTAATAATTGCAATTTTATGTTCTTGCCAAAAACAAGAGTCGAAAATTATTATACTATCCAAAGCATCCGAAAACTATGTAAAGTGGATGGAAGATGATAACATAATTATCTTAGACGCATACACTATAAAAAATACAGATAGCATTTTAGAATTGGCGGATGGAATTATATTAACAGGTGGAGAAGATATTAATCCTTTACAATATAATGACACGGTAAATTTAGCAGTTTGTGAAGAAATTGATTACCAAAGAGATACATTGGAACGCAAACTATTTGACTTTGCCATGGAACATAAAATTCCACTCATTGGAGTTTGTAGAGGAATGCAAATGATGAATGTAGCAAGTGGAGGAACTTTGTATGGAAATATTCCAACAGAAATTGGAACAACAGTAGTCCACAGAAATAATGGAGAGGTAAATCATAAAATAGTTTTGACAGATACTTGTTCCTTAATTTTCCCACTTGATACAGATACAATTATTGTCAACTCTTTGCATCATCAAGGTCTTAAAATTATACCTGATCATTTACGGGTTATTGCTCGTGCTTTTGATGGATTGCCCGAAACGGTAGTAATGGATAAAATCCAACATCCCTTTATGATTGCAGTCCAGTTTCATCCGGAAAGATTGGAGGAGGATAATATTATTCACACAACAATGAAGGAAAGTTTTCATAAAGAAATAAATAAAACAACTTTCTTTTAATTCAAAATTATCTAATTTTTAATCGTGAAAATTAGAGGCTATTAGAATCAATCCTATTACATTTGTCATTTAAATTTTCGATGAATGTTTTACGATATATTATGGACCTTTTTAATTAGTCTTTCTCCTTTTGGAGAAGCAAGAGTAGGTATTCCATACGGAGTAGCACAAGAGTTACCTCTACTTTTAGTATTTATAATCGGACTAAGCGGGAATTTATTAGTATTTCCTATTTTCTATAAAGCAATTGAAATAGCAAATAAATATCTCTGGAAAAATAAGACTTATAAAAAAGGCGCTCTTTACTTAGCATTGAGAGCAAGAACTAAAACACAAAATGTAATTAAGAAATATGGAGTTTGGGGTTTAATGGTTTTTGTAATGATACCATTACCTGTAACGGGAGCTTATATAGGAACAATAGCAGCTTTTATATTTCGAATTAATTACCAAAAATCTTATATAGCTGTAAGTATAGGAATTACATTATCTTCAATTATGGTGACTATATTGTGGCCTATTCTAGTAAGTATTTTTTAAAATATTCCTTTATATTTGCACTAAATGAAAGGTAAAAAAACAGTACTTATTATTTTAGATGGATGGGGGCATGGAGACAAAGACAATTCGAATGCCATACACCATGCAAATACTCCTTTTATAGATTCACTTTATAATGATTACCCTAATTGCGAACTCAAAACTTTTGGGAAACATGTTGGATTACCAAAAGGACAAATGGGGAATTCGGAAGTAGGACATTTGAATATTGGTGCCGGTAGAATTGTACATCAAGATTTGGCAAAAATTAATCTTGCATGTGAGGACAATTCCATTGCTGAAATGGAAAATTTAAAAACCTCTTTTTCTTATGCTTCGGAGAACAATAAAGCACTTCATTTAATTGGTTTAGTTTCTGATGGAGGAATTCATTCACATCAAAATCATTTATATAAATTGTGTGAGCTAGCAAATAAAGCAGGAGTTGAAAAAGTATTTATTCATGCTTTTACCGATGGTAGAGATTGCGACCCAAAAAGTGGAAAAAGATTTATTAAGCAGTTGGAACAGAATTTATTTGGAGCTAGAATTGCTTCAATTTGTGGTAGGTATTACGCAATGGATAGAGATAACAGATGGGAACGTATAAAATTGGCTTATAATTTACTTACAAAAGGAAAGGGAGAAGTTTGTCTAAATCTTATTGAAAGCATCCAAAATTCATACGAAAATGGAGTAACGGATGAGTTTATAAAACCAATTGTAAGGATAGATAAAAATGGAATTCCTATTGCAATTATTCAGGAAGATGATGCGGTAATTTGTTTTAATTTCCGAACAGATAGATGCAGAGAAATTACGACTGTTCTTACTCAAACCAATATGCCACATTTTGGAATGAATACTTTAAATCTGCATTATACTACCCTAACTAATTTTGATGCATCTTACAGAAATGTAAATGTAATTTACAATAAAGAAAATATTAAAAATACTTTGGGTGAGGTATTGGAACGAAATAATAAATCTCAAATTCGAATTGCGGAAACAGAGAAATATCCACATGTTACTTTCTTCTTTTCAGGAGGGAGGGAAGTAGAATTTAAAGGAGAAAAACGATTAATGGTAAACTCTCCAAAAGTAGCAACTTACGATTTAAAACCCGAGATGAGTGCCCCTGAAGTTACTGAAACTATTGTATCTGAATTAGAAAAAGGAGAAACAGATTTTGTCTGTTTGAACTTTGCAAACCCAGATATGGTAGGGCATACAGGCGATTATAACGCAATAAAAAAAGCTGTAGAAACGGTAGATAATTGCACCAAAAAAGTTGTGGAAGCAGGACTAAAAAACGATTATATTTTTATCATAATTGCCGATCATGGAAATGCCGATTTTGCTATCAATCTGGATGGAAGTCCTAATACAGCACACAGCACTAATTTGGTACCTTGTTTTGCACTTAATACAGGATTTGAAAAAATAGAAAACGGAAAATTAGGAGATATTGCTCCTACTATATTACATATAATGGGAGTTGAAATCCCAACAGAAATGACTGGAAATATTTTAATAAAATAAAAAAATGGAACACATAAATAATTACATAAACGAAAACAAGGATAGATTCATTAATGAATTAATGGACCTTTTAAAAATACCATCTGTTTCAGCAGATCCTGCTTACAAAGCAGATGTACTTAATTGTGCAGATGCAGTGGCAAAATCAATGGAAAATGCTGGTGCCGATAATATTGAAATCTGTAAAACGGAAGGATATCCTATTGTTTATGCTGAGAAAATTATAGATACAAATTTACCAACAGTTTTGGTATATGGTCATTATGATGTGCAACCAGCTGATCCCTTAGAATTATGGACGAGTGGACCTTTTGATCCTGTTATTAAAACAACAGACATTCATCCTGAAGGAGCTATTTTTGCAAGAGGATCTTGTGATGACAAAGGGCAGTTTTACATGCACGTAAAAGCTTTTGAACTGATGATGAATACCAATACTTTACCATGTAATGTGAAGTTTATGATTGAAGGAGAGGAAGAAGTTGGTTCAGAAAATTTAGGAGTCTTTGTCAAAGAAAATAAGGAAAGATTAAAATGTGATGCCATCTTAATTTCAGATACTGGAATTATTGCTAACGATACACCATCTATCACCACAGGTTTGAAAGGATTAAGTTATGTAGAAGTAGAAGTTACAGGACCTAACCGTGATTTACATTCAGGATTATATGGTGGAGCAGTTGGAAATCCGATCAATATTTTATGTGAGATGATTGCAAAAATGAAAGATGAGAATAACCACATTTCAATTCCAGGTTTTTATGATAATGTAATCGAGCTTTCTACAGAAGAAAGATCAGATATTGCCAGAGCTCCTTTCTCTTTAGATAAATACAAAGCAGCATTGAATTTATCAGACACTCATGGAGAACAAGGGTATACAACTATGGAGCGTACAGGAATCCGACCAACTTTAGATGTAAACGGAATTTGGGGTGGATATACAGGAGAAGGAGCAAAAACTGTAATTGCATCAAAAGCTTATGCAAAAATTTCAATGCGATTAGTTCCTAATCAATCGGATGAAGAAATTACAACATTATTTTCTGACTATTTTAAAAGTATTGCTCCTAAAAGTGTGAGAGTAAAAGTTACTCCTCATCATGGTGGAGAACCTTATGTTTCACCAACAGATATTCCAGCATATGTTGCAGCAAGTAAATCAATGGAAACTACTTATGGTAAAAAACCAGTTCCGGTAAAAAGCGGGGGAAGTATTCCTATTGTTGCTTTATTTGAAGCAGAATTAGGAGTGAAATCTATCTTGCTTGGTTTTGGATTGGATTCGGATGCTATTCATTCTCCTAACGAACACTATGGAATTTTCAATTATTTAAAGGGAATAGAAACAATTCCTCATTTCTTTGCTAATTACGCTAAGTCACATTAAACTTTTAGAAATCTATTTAATACATGAAAATATCAAATCTCATAGGTATCTTTCTATTAATAACTATAAGTTGCAATAGTCAAGAAAATAAAATGGAGAAATCGGAAAAAAAATATACTAATCAGTTGGTAAATGAAACAAGTCCCTACCTTTTACAACATGCTTATAATCCTGTAGATTGGCATCCATGGAATGAAGAAACTCTAGAAAAAGCAAAAAACGAAGACAAATTATTACTTATAAGTATAGGATATTCGGCTTGCCATTGGTGTCATGTAATGGAACACGAAAGCTTTGAGGATTCAGCAGTTGCAAAAATAATGAATGACAATTTTATCTGCATAAAGGTAGATAGAGAAGAACGACCAGATGTAGATCAGATTTATATGACTGCCGTACAACTAATGAACCAAAGGGGAGGCTGGCCACTAAATTGTATCGCCTTACCAAATGGACAACCTTTTTGGGGAGGAACTTATTTCATGAAAGAAGATTGGAAAAATCAAATTCTGAAAATGGCAAATATTTACAAAACAGATAAAAATAGGGTAATTGAATTTGCAAATAAACTTGCTAAAGGAATACAACAAGTAGAAAATATTGTAGAAAACACGGAAGAGGTAAATTTTAAATGGCAAGATTTACACAACATGGTTAGTCCATGGTCCGACAGATTTGATGAAGATTATGGAGGAACAAATGGAGCTCCAAAATTTCCCATGCCAAATGCTTATAATTTCTTATTACAATATTCTCATTTGTCAAATAACAAAGAGGTTTCCCAACATGTAGAACTCACATTAAACGAGATGGCATTTGGAGGAATTTACGATCAGATTGGAGGTGGATTTGCCAGATATTCTGTAGATAAATTTTGGAAAACTCCTCACTTTGAAAAAATGTTATACGATAACGGACAATTAGTAAGTCTGTATTCACAGGCCTATCTGAAATATAACAATCCATTATATAAAGAAATAGTTTTTGAAACATTAGATTTTATAGAAAGAGAATTAATGGCAGATAACGGAGCCTTCTATTCTGCATTAGATGCTGATAGTGAAGGAGAAGAAGGAAAATTTTATGTGTGGAACGAAAAGGAATTAACAACCCTAATTACAGAAGATTTTCCGATTTTTAAGGACTACTACAACATAAACGGAAGAGGACTTTGGGAACATGGAAACTACATATTACTCCGAAAAGAAAGTAAAGAAGAAATATCGAAAAAACATAAAATATCACTTTCTGAATTAGAACAAAAAATAGAGAATTGGAAATTGACATTGATGAAAGAAAGAGATACCAGAATTCGTCCAGGATTAGATGACAAATCCCTAACCTCTTGGAACGCACTTATGTTAAAAGGATATGTAGACGCCTATATGTCTTTTGGAGAAAAACATCATTTGGATATCGCCATAAAAAACGCAAATTTTATTGTAAACACTCAAATGAGTAAAGATGGAAAACTATTACATTCCTACAAGGATGGGAGATCTACCATCAATGCATATTTGGAAGATTACTCCCTTACTATCTCTGCATTTATTCGCTTGTACGAATCTACTTTCAATACGAAATGGCTCACGCAATCTGAAAAATTAACTGAATATGCTGTTGCACATTTTTATGATAAAAATTCTGGGATGTTCTTTTTTACATCCGATTTGGACCCGCAACTTGTAGCCAGAAAAATGGAAATAAACGACAATGTAATTCCTGCATCTAACTCAGTAATGGCAAATGCACTTTTCGATTTAGGAACAATTTTGGACAAAGAAAATTACAAAAAAATGAGCATAAAAATGCTAAATAATATAAAACCAGAAATGGATAGTTATGCATCTGGATATGCTAATTATGCTACGCTAATGTTAAAACAAGTTTCTCCTTATTATGAAGTAGCAATTGTAGGAAAAGATGCTCACAAAAAAACTATGGAAATGAATACTAAATATTATCCGAATACATTATTTATTGGTAGTTTTAAGGAAAGTGATTTGGAACTCTTAAAAGGGAAATATGTAGAAGAAACAACTATGATTTATGTTTGCGAAAACAAAGTATGTCAACTACCAACTACTAATATTATGGAAGCAATAAAATTAATAAAATAATGAAAGAGCTATTTGAAGAAAATCAGAGATTTACACAATGGTGGTTGTGGGTTGTTTTAATATCCTTTCCTATTATGTCGGTTGGACCCTTTGATGACAATGAAATTAATTTGTATTATGTACTGATTGGAGCTGGAATTCCTCTTTTATTTTATACATTTCAACTACGAATAAAAGTAAGTACAGAAGGATTGCATTATCAATTTTTCCCATTTCATTTTAAAGCGCACTCTATAAAGTTAGAAGATATTGAAAAATTTAAAGCTACGGAATACTCCCCCTTAAAAGAATATGGTGGTTGGGGAATTAAATTCGGATTTGGAGGAAAGGCCTATAATGTAAGTGGAAATAAAGGAGTAAGAATTCACCTGAAAGATGGCACTAACATTATGTTTGGAAGTCAAAAATACAAAGAATTAGAAAAGGCTTTGAAAAAGATTAAGAAACAATAATCAAAAAGTAATTCTTCTTTCCTTTCTGTGCTAAAATATATTTTCCGTTCAATAAGTCATTTGTAGAAATGTGAAAATCTTCTGTGATTTTTTCTTTGTTAATACTTACTGCAATAGATTGTATCATTCTTCTCGCTTCTCCTTTTGATGCAAATATTTGTGTTTTTTCAGCAACTATATCCAAAATACCTAATCCTAAATCTGCTTTACTCATTTCAAATTGAGGTACTCCTTCAAATACAGAAAGAAAAGTCTCTTCATCCAAACTTTTTAAATCTTCAGCAGTTGATTTTCCAAATAAAATATTGGATGCTTTTATAGCTATTTCCAAATCTTGCTTACTGTGTACTCTTGTAGTCACCTCTTCTGCAATTGCTTTTTGTAAAATTCTCAAATGTGGAGCTTCATCATGCTCTGCAATTAACTTCTCTATCTCCTGTTGAGATTTTAAAGTAAAAATTTTAATGTAGTTTTTAGAATCATCATCAGTAGAGTTTAACCAAAATTGATAAAATTTATAAGGAGATGTTTTTGTTTTGTCCAACCAAACATTTCCACTTTCTGTTTTTCCAAACTTTCCACCATCTGCTTTTTTAATAAGAGGAGTGGTTACTGCAAACACTTTAGACTCTCCTTTTTTTCTTACTAATTCAGTTCCCGTTACTATATTCCCCCACTGATCCGAACCACCTAACTGAACTTTACAATTTTTGTTTTTCCAAAGCCAGTAAAAATCATATCCTTGCACCAATTGGTAAGAGAATTCTGTAAAACTCATACCTGTTTCCATCCTACTTTTCACAGAATCTTTTGCCATCATATAATTTACCGACATATGTTTTCCAACATCTCGTATAAAATCTAAAAAATTAAACTCTTTAAACCAATCGTAATTATTTACCAACTCTGCAGAGTTTTCTCCACAATCAAAATCTAAAAATTGTTCCAATTGTTTCTGTACAGAAGTTAAATTATGATTTAGAGTTTTTTCATCTAATAAATTACGCTCTTTACTTTTTCCTGAAGGATCACCAACCATTCCAGTAGCTCCACCCAATAAAGCAAAAGGTTTATGTCCACATCTTTGCAAATGCACCAAAATCATAATCTGAACTAAACTCCCGATATGTAAAGAATCAGCCGTTGGATCAAATCCAATATAAGCAGAAGTCATTTCCTTTTCAAATTGATCTTGTGTACCAGGCATAATATCGTGTATCATCCCTCTCCATTTTAATTCTTCTATAAAGTTCATTGCTTATAATTTTTGTCAAAAATAGACAAATTTTTAAATCTGCACTCTAATATCTCTTATCTAATGTCTAAACTATTATCTTTGCTTTATGATATTTATTACAGGAGGAACAGGATTAGTAGGTTCTCATATTTTACTAAAATTATCTCAAGATAATATCCCTTTTAAAGTTCTGAAAAGAAGTACTAGTTCTTTAAAGGTATGCAAAGATGTATTTACACATTACAAAGCAGAACAGCTTTTTAATTCTATTAATTGGGAGACTGGAGATCTAAACAATATTCCTTCTTTGGAACATGCTATGCAAAATTGTGATACTATAATTCATGCAGCTGCAATGGTGTCTTTTAATAATGAAGACGCTAATTTGATGCATAAAATAAATGTAGAAGGAACTGAAAATATTATGAATATTGCCCTTTCTATGAATATTAAAAAAATATCTTACATCAGTTCAATAGCATCGTTAGGTAGAAATTCAACAGAAAATATGGTGGATGAAAATTGCCATTTCAGAGTTAGTAAAAAAGAAAGCAATTATTCTCTATCCAAATATTACTCGGAACAAGAAGTTTGGAGGGCCTCTCAAGAAGGATTGGATGTAGTTATTATCAATCCATCCGTAATTTTAGGTCCAGGAGATTGGACAAAAGGTAGTTCTCAAATTTTTCAAAGAATTAATAAGGGATTAAAATTTTACACTACAGGTAGTACAGGATATGTAGATGTAGTAGATGTTGCAAATTGCGCTATTCAACTTTTACTTTCCGACATTAAAAACGAACGATTTATTATAAACGGAGCAAATATGAAATTTCGAACTCTTTTTGATTTAATAGCAGAAGGATTAGGAAAGAAAAAATCGACTATAAAAATAACACCTCTTTTAAGAGAAATAGCTTGGAGAGCAGAATGGATTCGTTCCTTTATAATAGGTAAAAAACCACTTTTAACAAAAGAAACTGCAAATTCATCAATGAAAAATAATAGTTATTCTACCAAAAAAATTGAGGAAGCTATTGGATATAAATTTATTCCAATTCAGGAAAGTGTTGCAAAATATTGTAAGTGGTTTCTAAGAAGGGTTTAATTCAAAACAGATTGTCTTTTCTTTAAATTATTTAAAACTTCATCATATATTCCTTCTAATTCTTCAGAATGATTGGAGTAATAATTCATTGTATTTTCAAACTGCAATTCTGTAATTTTAAATTTAGAATACAATTTAGTATAGTCATTAATCAATTTATTTCCTGATTTTTCTTTTAAATTAATTTTAGTAAGTTGGTACTCTGCTTCTATCAAATGAACCTCTTCTAAAATACGAATAAAACTTTTTCTTTCAATAATATCTGAGGAATTTAATTGGCTTTTATTCTCTGAACAAGAGAACAATAATATAATTAGTGGAAATAAAATCTTTTTCATGCTACAAATATATTTTAAATTCGATACCTTTGCTATATTATTAATCTAAAAATTTACAAAATGAAAAAATTAATGTCTATTTTCGGAGTTATCTTATTTGCTTCTGCTTTTACTTTAACTTCTTGCGGTGATGCTGCTGAAGTTAATGACACTCCAACAGTTGAAGAAGTTGCTGCTGTATGTTCTAATACTGGAGAAGCATGTTTAGAAGATCACTCTTGTTGTGCTGCTGATGCTGATTCACCAGCAACAGATGAAGAAGTTAAGGCTTGTTGTTGTGGTGACAATACTTGTGACGGTTCTTGTCATGGAGATGAAGCTGCAGCTGCTGAAGCTCATGGTGATGATCACGATCACTAAAAATCGAAAGATTAAAAAAATTAAAAAAGACATCCAATTGGATGTCTTTTTTTTTATCTATTAAATTTTAATCTTTTTCCTTTCTTACTTTCATCAAAAGAACCGTACTCGTAAGCAATATGTCCGTTTACAAAAGTATGAGTTATTGTAGAGTTAAATATCTCTCCTTCAAATGGAGACCAAGCACATTTATATAGAATATTTTCTTTTGTTACTTTCCACGGTTTTTCTAAATCTACTAAAACTAAATCTGCAAAATATCCTTCCTTTACAAATCCTCTCTTTTCAATCTGAAAACAAATAGCAGGATTATGACACATTTTTTCTACAACTCTCTCTAAACTTATATCACCATTTTTATAGAACTCTAACATGGCTGGCAAAGCATGTTGAACTAAAGGACCTCCAGAAGGTGCTTTAAAATAAGTGTTATCTTTTTCCTCTAAAGTATGAGGAGCATGATCGGTAGCTATTACATCTAACTTATCATCTAATAGAGCTTGAAACAATGCCTTTCTATCACTTTCCTTTTTTACGGCCGGATTCCATTTTATAAGTGTTCCTTTGTCTTCATATTTACTTTCATTAAACCAAAGGTGATGTATACAAACCTCAGCAGTAATTCTTTTATCTTTTAAAGGAATACTATTATTAAAAAGTTCAATTTCTTTCTCTGTTGAAATATGAAAAACATGTAATCTGCTATTGTGTTTTTTGGCAAGTGAAACCGCCATAGAGCTAGATTTATAACAAGCTTCTGCACTTCTAATATTTGGATGTTCTGAAATAGGAACCTCTTCTCCATATTTTTCTTTAGCCGCTTTTATATTTCCTTGTATTGTGTTTTCATCCTCACAATGCACTGCAATTAACATGGGAGATTTACTGAAAATTTCTTCTAAAATATTTAAATCATCCACTAACATATCCCCTGTAGAAGAACCCATAAATATTTTTATTGCACCAACAGTTTTCGGATCTGTTTTTAAAACCTCCTCTAAATTATTATTAGACACCCCCATAAAAAAAGTGAAGTTTGCTAAAGAATCTTCTCCTGCAATTTTAAATTTCTCTTCTAACAATTTTTGTGTTAAAACTTGAGGATTAGTATTTGGCATTTCCATAAAAGAAGTAATTCCACCAGCAATTGCCGCTTTACTTTCCGTATAGATATTTGCTTTATGAGTAAGTCCTGGATCTCTAAAATGAACTTGATCATCTATAACTCCAGGGATTAAATATTTTCCAGTTGCATCAATTATAATGTCCGCTTTAGTTTCAATATTCTCTGAAATCTCTATTATCTTATCCTCCTCTATCAATACATCTGAAGTAAAAATTGTTCCTTCATTTACGATAGATGCATTTTTTATAAGTGTAGACATTATTTATTAAATTTTCTGAACCAACTTTTTACAGTCATCTGAATTACTCCAAGAACTGCTTCTCTAAAAATACCTCCACTCATTTTTGATTCCCCCTCTGTTCGGTCAGTGAAAATTACAGGAACTTCAATAATATTAAATCCATATTTCCAAGCTTTAAATTTCATTTCAATCTGAAAAGCATATCCAACAAATTGAATTTTTTTAAAGTTGATGGTTTCTAAAACAGTTCGTTTATAACATTTAAAACCAGCGGTAGCATCATGTATTGGCATTCTAGTAATAAACTTAACATATTTAGAAGCAAAAAAGGACATTAATAACCTTGACATTGGCCAATTTATAATATTCACCCCACTCACATATCTCGATCCAATCGCCATCTCTCCACCGTCATTTGCACAAGCATCATACAATCTTATTAAATCATCCGGATTGTGAGAAAAATCGGCATCCATCTCAAAAATAAATTGATAATCTCTTTGAAGAGCCCATTTAAAACCATGAATATAAGCGGTACCCAAACCAAGTTTTCCTGACCTCTCTTCAATATATAAATTACCTTTAAACTCTGTTTGTAAACTTTTTACAATATTTGCAGTCCCATCAGGGGAGCCATCTTCAATTACTAAAATATGAAAATCCTTTTCTAAAGAAAAAACCCTTCGGATGATATTCTCAATATTCTCCTTCTCATTATAAGTAGGGATAATTATTAAACTTTCTGACATTCTTTTTTTTATTAAGGTGTAAAAATAAGCAATTGTTTTATAAAGAAATTATAGTGCTCCGCATTTAATTTCTTCTATTACAAAAGGGTCTAAAAGAGTGCTTGTATCTCCTAGATCTTCAGTATCTCCAGAAGCAATCTTTCGTAAAATTCTCCTCATTATTTTTCCAGATCGTGTTTTTGGAAGAGAAGAAACAAACTGAATTTTATCTGCTTTACCAATAGGACCAACTATTTTACTTACCAAATCATTTATTTCTTTTCTCAACTCCTCTTTATTGTCTGGGGAATTATGACAAATTACATAAGCATAAACTCCATTTCCTTTTATAGGATGAGGGAAAGCAACGATTGCTGCTTCACAGACATTTTTGTGTTCGTCCATAGCACTCTCAATTTCTGCAGTACCCAAATTATGTCCTGAAACAATCAAAACATCATCTACTCTACCCGTAATTCTATACATTCCATTTTCATCTCTCAAACATCCATCTCCTGTAAAATATTTATTCTTAAAAACAGAAAAATAAGTTTCTCTAAATCTATTATGATCTCCATAAATAGTTCTGGCCATAGAGGGCCAAGGAAATTTAACACATAACCTTCCTTCAACTGAATTCCCTTCTAACTCTATTCCGTTTTCATCTACCAGACAAGCTTGAATTCCTGGTAAAGGAAAAGTAGCAAAAGAAGGTTTGGAGGGTGTAACTCCAGACAAATTCGATATCATAATCCCTCCCGTTTCTGTTTGCCACCAAGTATCAACAATCGGACAATTTCCTTTTCCTATTTCTTTATCGTACCAATGCCATGCATCTTCATTTATAGGTTCTCCAACGGTTCCTAAAACTTTTAGAGAAGATAAGTCATAGGGAGTAACAAACTCCATTCCATTTGCCTCTAAAGATCGAATTGCAGTCGGTGCGGTATAAAAAATATTCACTTTATTTTCTTCTACAATTTTCCAAAATCTTCCTGCATCCGGATAAGTTGGTACTCCTTCAAACATTATAGTTGTCGCGCCTGCCAAAAGTGGCCCGTAAACTATATAAGAATGACCTGTAATCCAACCGATATCAGCAGTACACCAATAGATATCTCCCTCATTATACTGAAAAACATTTTTGAAAGAAAATTCTGTATAAATCATATATCCTGCTGTGGAATGCACTATTCCTTTTGGTTTCCCAGTAGAACCGGAAGTGTATAAAATGAAAAGAGGATCCTCAGAATCCATAACTTCAGCAGTACAATTTTTATGTACTTTTTCTATTTCTTCATTCCACCAAACATCTCTTCCACTTTTAATATTAATATCAGAATTTGTTCTTTTTAACACAATACATTTCTGAATAGTTGGGGAAGTGTCCATGGCTTCATCCGAAATATCTTTTAAAGGTGTTATTTTATCTCCTCTAAACGCACCATCAGCAGTGATCAGAATAGTGCAATTTGCATCATTAATTCTGTCGGATAATGATTGTGCAGAAAAACCTGCAAATACTACAGAGTGAATTGCACCAATTCTGGCACAGGCCAAAACTGCAATAGCAAGTTCAGGAACCATTGGCATATAAAGGCAAATTCTATCTCCTTTTTTTGCTCCATTACTTTTTAATACATTGGAAAACCTACAAACTTCATCATATAGTTCCGAATACGAAAGACACCTATTTTGTTCCTCCGGGTTATTTGCAATCCATTTTATTGCTGTTTGATTTCCTCTTTTCTCCAAATGTCTATCCAAACAATTCTCTGTAATATTTAATTGTCCTCCTTCAAACCATTTTACTTCCGGTTTATTAAAATCCCAACTCAATACATTGTCCCATTTCTTTCTCCAAAGAAAATGACTTGCCTTCTCTTGCCAGAATTGTTCCGGACTTTTTATACTTTTTCTGTATTCCTTGTTATAGGAGTTAAAATCTTTTATATTTTCCATAACTATTTTCTTAAAACCCTCAAAGATAAAAAAAAGATTGAATAAAATAATAAATAAAAAAAACTATTAAATAATGATAGAAAATTGTAAGTTAGCTCTTTAAAAAAAATTAAATTATGAAAAAACTTTTACTTTCCGTAAGCGTACTTTTTGCAGCTACTGCAAATTCTCAAGATTGTTCCGAACTATTCATTTCTGAATATATTGAAGGTCCGGGGAATAATAATGCAATAGAAATATACAACCCTACAAATAATCCTATTGACTTAAGTGGATATACTATAAATAGATATGGAAATGGAGCTACTTCCAGCCCAGATGTCTGGCCTTTAAGTGGAACTTTATATACTGGAGAGGCTATTGCAATTGGTAACGGACAAATAGATTCTATTTGGGTTTCTTCTTATTGGTCTTTACCTGTAGATGCTAGTTTTTATGCTGCTTGCGGAATAAACGGTAGTGGTGTTTATCCTACCCCATTTTATTTTAATGGTGATGACGCTATGACCTTAGAAAAAGGAGGGGATATTATTGATATATTTGGAAAAGTAGGTGAGGATCCAGGAAATGCATGGACAGATGATGTTACTGCAGGATACACAGATGCAAATGGTGGGACTTGGTGGACAAAAAGACAAACATTAGTAAGAAAATCTTCAGTGAAAAGCGGGGTAACACAAAATCCTATTTTATTTAACCCTGCAGCAGAATATGACTCCCTTCCAGATGCAACATATAGTAATATGGGAACACATAATTGTGAGTGCACTCCTATATTGTCACTAAATAACACTGATGTTTCTTATGTGATATATCCTAATCCTGCGAAAAAAGGTCAGAGTGTTTCTATTAATTCAAAAAGATCTATCAATAAAATTGAGGTTTTTAATATTCTAGGTGAGAAGATAATTTCTAAAAATACTTCAATTATATCTACTTCAAAATTACTAAAGGGAAACTACCTTGTTAGAATTTATTTTGAAAACGGAACTAATATTAGTAATAAACTGATTGTAGAATAATAACATTTAATTTCTAAGAAAATCTGATATAATTATCAGTATTTTTTTATGACTAATTTTACAATGAAAAAATATTTATTTTTATTCTTAATATTGGTATCTGTTTCTGCATTTTCTCAAATTACTAATATAAAAGGAAAAGTAATTGATGCAAATACTGGAGAAAAATTAATTGGAGCTTCTGTAGTATATGGAAACGGACAAGGCGTTGCTGTAGATCTTGATGGAAACTATTTTTTCTCAATACCAAACGGAAATAGAGAAATTAGTGTGTCGTATGTAGGGTACAAACAATTAATAAAAACCATAGACGCAAAAGGAAAAACAATAACACTAAATTTTAAACTCCGACCTATTCAGTTATCAGAAGTACATATTGTAGCAGATATAGCTAGAGAACGAGAAACTCCAGTTGCTTTTACTACTGTATCATTACAAAAAGTAAATGAAGAATTAGCTTCCCAAGATATTCCTATGATTTTAAATTCCACCCCTGGTGTATACGCTACACAAAGTGGTGGTGGTGATGGTGATGCTAGAATAACAATTAGAGGGTTTAATCAAAGAAATGTTGCGGTAATGATTGATGGTATTCCGGTAAACGATATGGAAAATGGATGGGTTTATTGGTCTAACTGGTCAGGATTAGATGCTGTTACATCTAACATACAAGTACAAAGAGGATTAGGAGCATCTAAAATAGCAATTCCATCTGTAGGAGGAACAATGAATATGTTAACTAAAGGAATAGGCAATAAACAAGGAGGTACTTTTAAACAAGATATTGGTTCTTTCGGAAGACTGAAAAGTTCATTTGGTTTTAACTCGGGGAAACTAGATAATGGATGGGGATACACCTTAGCAGGTTCTTATAAAAGAGGAAATGGATTTGTACAAGAAACTTGGACAGAAGGATATTTTTATTACGCAAAAATTCAGAAAGAAATTGGCAACCATACCTTTACCCTGTCAGCAATGGGAGCTCCTCAAAAACATGGACAAAGAGGTTATAAAAGCACAATTTATGAATATGACACTACGTACGCGAATTCCTTAGGAATTGGTGATTCTATAGAATATTCTACAATTTCATTATTAAATAAAGGAATAGATTATAACAAACATTGGGGAGATATTGATAGATGGAGTTTAAACGAAAATGGAGATACAATACACAACAATTCTATTTTAAATACTAAACAAAATTATTTCCATAAACCACAATATTCATTAAGACATTTTTGGGTGGTAAATGATAAGTTTTATATTTCTAATATATCTTACGCATCTATAGGAAATGGAGGAGGAACAGGAATTTCTGGAAACTCAAACAACTATGACTCATTTGGGCAATACAATCTGCAAGACGCTTATAATGGAAACCATGGAAATATTGACGCACTTTACTCTATATCCGATTACAAATCCGGAAACTACTTAAGAAGTTCCATAAACAATCATTATTGGTACGGACTTCTTTCTACATTAAATTATAATCCTAATGAAGAAATTTCAATTTCTGGAGGATTAGATTTAAGAACTTACAAAGGAGAACACTATAGAGAGGTGTATGATTTATTAGGAGGAGATTATGTAGTGGACGAATCAAATGGAGTACAAACTACTCAAATAAAAAATATAGGAGACATTGTTGGATATCATAATGATGGCTTTGTAAAATGGTTAGGAGGGTTCGGACAATTGGAATATAATAATGGTAGAGTATCTACTTTCTTTAATGTTTCTGGATCTAATTCTGCTTATAGAAGAAAGGATTATTTTAAGAAAAAAGACCTTGTATTATCTGACACTACAATACAAGAAGTACTTGGGACTTCTGTATCGACGGAATTAGAATTTGACGAAAATGGTAATTTAATTGGAGCTGTAAAAACAATGGAAATAGACACTTTCAATTATAACGGACAACAATACACAATGTATTCAAATGAAGCACAAGATGCTATATCTGACTGGAAATGGATAAAAGGATATACTATTAAAACAGGAGCTAATTTTAATATTGATGAACTAAATAATGTGTTTTTTAATATTGGTTATATCTCGAAAGCTCCGAGATTCAATAATGTTTTTGACTACACCAATCGTTTATACAGAAACATACTAAACGAGCAAGTAAAAGCTATTGAAGGAGGTTATTCTTATCGTTCTCGGTTTTTATCTGCAAACATAAACACATATTATACTAGTTGGGAAAATAAGCCATCAAACGGAGGAGTTACTATAGAAGTAGATGAGGTTCCTTACAAAGCAAACATAAACGGAATGAACGCCTTACATAAAGGAGTAGAAATGGATTTCGCCTATAAAATAAGCCCTAAATTTACTGTAGAAGGGCTTCTTTCATTAGGAGATTGGAGGTGGACTTCATCAGACACAGTCCGTTTTTATGATGATAATAATAATCCTGTAATTGATGATTCAGGAAAAGAAGTGATGGTTACATTTGATGCAGAAGGAATTCATGTTGGAGATGCTGCACAAACACAATACGGTATCAGTTTCAGATACGAACCAACAAGAAATTCTTACTTTAAGATGAGAGGAACTTACTTTGATAATTATTATTCTGATTTTGACCCACTTAGTTTAAACGGAGAAAATGCAAATAGGGAAAGTTGGAAAATTCCTGCTTATCAGTTAATAGATTTACATGCTGGATATAAATTTAATATTTCAGCAAAAAACAAATTAGATATTAAGTTTAGTATTTTAAATTTATTAGATGCAACATACATATCGGACGCACAAAACAATGATCCTTATAATGCAGACTACCAAGATTTTGATGCAAAATCAGCAGGAGTGTTCTTTGGACTTGGAAGCAGATTTAATATTTCAGCAAAATTTAATTTTTAAAAAAATAACTATGAAAAAAATTACGACACTTATTTTAAGCTTACTTACTATAGTTAGTTTTTCACAAGATATCGCAACAGCTAGAACTCAAGGAATAGGAGCAACGGTTACTGTTACAGGAATTGTTACAAATGGAGACGAACTTGGGCCTATCAGATATATAGAAGATGGAACAGGAGGACTAGCTCTTTACGATCCTGCTACATTAGGAACCGTAGTAAGAGGAGATGAAATTACTGTAACTGGAGTTTTAATTGATTATAATGGTTTATTGGAAATGACTCCAGCATCTATAAACTCTACAATTAGTACAGGAAACATAATGACTCCACAATTAGTAACACCATTACAAGTAGGAGAAAATACAGAATCTCAATTAATACAGATAGATAATCTTATATTTAATTCTGGAGGATCACTTTTCACCGCAGGAACACATGATTTTGTGTCAAATGGAGAAACAGGTAAAATTTATATTAGAGCAGGAAGCCCGTTAGAAAATTCATTAATACCAATGGGACCAGCTACTCTTATAGGTATTTCTTCTCAATATACTTTTAATTTGCCTGCAAATGATGGATATCAAATATTACCTAGAGATTCTTCAGATATTATTCCGACAGGAAACCTATTAATTACATCTCCTATTACGCAAACAAATATTACAAATAGCGGATTTGATTTAAGTTGGACTACTTCCGATAATGCAACTACTGAGTGTTTTTACGGTACAACTTCTTCTTTAGGAAATAGTATAAACATGACTGGAAGTACAATGTCACACAACTTAAGTTTAACTGGATTACAACCAGCTACTGTTTACTATGTACAAGTTTATTCTGTAAATGGAGTAGATACTGCTTTTTCAAATGTGGGAGTTTATATAACAGCATCTAATTCTTCTGGTAAAATACGACCTTATTTTAATCACAGTGTTGATGTTTCATATTCTTCAGGTACAGATGCTCAAAACATAACTACATTCTTTAACGATACTATAAAAGCGTATATGGATTTAGCACAAAACACCTTAGATATTTGTGTATATAATGCATCTGACGCTACTATCGCAACTGCCATTAATGACGCTTATAATAGAGGAGTAATAGTTAGATATATTGCAGATGATGACGTTACAAATACAATGCTAAACAGCTTAAATTCTAATATACCTATTGTTTTCAGAAATAATAGTTTGTCTGGAATTATGCACAATAAATTTATCATTGTAGACGCTAATTCAACTAATAACTCTTGGGTAATGGGAGGTTCTACTAATTGGTCCAATCCTTCTAATTTGTTTAATGATTATAATAATCTTATCTTTGTACAAGATAAGTCAATTGCACAAGCATATACTATTGAATTCAATGAAATGTGGAGTGGAATATTTGGATCTCAAAAAGAAGATAATACACCCCATTTATTTAATCTAAACGGAACAGAAGTAGAAGTTTACTTCTCTCCCTCTGACCAAACAACTTCACAAATATTAAAATTTATTAATAATGTAGATTATTCATTAGAATTTGGTCTATTATCATTCACTAGAGACGATATTGCGTCATCTATAATTGAAAAAGAAGGAGATTTTGGTGTGAACATTAGAGGCATAATTGAAATGCAAAATGGAACTGGAAGTGAATATGATAATTTGATAAGCGGAGGTGTAAATGTAAGATCTCATATGGGGGTAACTTATTCTTTTCATCATAAATATGCTATCGCAGACGCCGGATCACCTACGGCAGAACCGACTGTTTTAACAGGTTCACATAATTGGAGTAGTAATGCGGAAAATAATTCAGATGAAAACACAATTATAATTCACGATCAAACTATTGCAAATATATACTTACAAGAGTTTGAAAAGAGATGGGGAGAATTATCAGCTACATCCATAAACTCTATCTCTAACTTTAAATTAGAAATTTACCCCAACCCTTCGACAGGAAATGTAAATATAACAACATCAGATGTAGTAAATAATATTAAAATATATGACATTGAAGGAAGATTTATTCAAGACTCAAAATCTACTAATTTTATAATTAAAAATAAGGGGGTTTATTTTGTAAAGATAATTACTGAAACAGGAAATACAACTATCCGAAAAATAATTATAAAATAAATTATCAATATTTCACATCCTTTTCTTAAAAAAAGTCTTTTTCTGTATAAAACACTCTATATAATAATAAAAGAGTAATTTTGCAAAAAATTTACAATATGACATTTTCAGAAACAGGATTAAATAAAGACATCCTAAAAGCTATAACAGATTTAGGATTTGAGAACCCTACACCGATACAACAAGAGTCTATTCCTTTTGTAATTACAGAGGAAACAGATTTAATTGCATTAGCGCAAACAGGAACAGGAAAAACAGCAGCCTTTGGATTACCAGTAATTCATAAAATAGATACAGACAGAAATCAGACACAAGCAATAATGCTTTGCCCTACAAGAGAATTATGTTTACAGATTACTAAAGATTTAGAATCTTATGCAAAATACATCAAGAAATTAAAGATAACAGCCGTTTATGGTGGAGCTAATATCCAAACACAAATCAGACAATTAAATTCAGGAAGTCAGATTGTTGTTGGTACACCAGGAAGAGTTATTGATTTAATAAATAGAAAAAAACTAAAACTAAAAGATATTGAATTTGTAGTTTTAGATGAAGCAGACGAGATGTTAAACATGGGTTTCAAGGAAGATTTAGACATAATTTTAGCTGAAACACCTGAGAAAAAACAAACATTACTTTTTTCAGCTACAATGCCGAAAGAAGTTCTAAGAATTACAAAAGATTACATGTTCTCTCCAAAGAGAATTGAAGTTGCTAAAAGAAATGAAGGAGCGTCAACAGTAGAACACCATTACTACATGGTGAACGCTAGAGATAAATACAAAGCATTAAGAAGGATATGTGATGTAAATCCAGAGATTTACGGTATAATCTTTTGTAGAACCAGAAGGGAAACAAAAGAAGTGTCTGATAAATTGATGCAAGACGGTTATAATGCTGATGCAATTCATGGAGAGTTATCTCAATCACAAAGAGACCATGTAATGGGTAGATTCAGAAAAAGAAACTTACAAATTTTAGTAGCTACTGATGTTGCTGCAAGAGGAATTGACATTAATGAACTTTCTCATGTAATAAATTATAACTTACCTGATGATAATGAAATTTATATTCATAGATCTGGTAGAACAGGAAGAGCGGGAAACAAAGGGATTTCAATTATTATTTCTCATAGTAGAGAAAAAAGAAAATTATTCTCAATTGAAAAAATGCTAGGAAAAGAATTAATTCTAAAGAAAGTACCTGGAGGAGATGAAATTTGCGCCATTCAACTTTTAAAATTAATTGATAAAATTGTAAAAACTGATGTTAGTCCTCAAATAGAAAAGCACTTACCTATTATAGAAGAAAAGTTATCTCATTTGGATAAAGAAGAATTAGTAAAACACTTTGTTTCTGCAGAGTTTAACAGATTTTTATCTTTCTATAAAAATGCACCAGATTTAAATATTACTGCATCAAAAGGAAGAGATAGTAGAGACAGTGGAAGAGATAGAGGGAGAGACAGTGGAAGAAGCGGGAGAGGACATTCTGATGAAGGATTTACAAGATTCTTTATCAACCTTGGTAAAACACATAGATGTGAACCTCAAAATTTAATCGGATTAGTAAACGAGTTTACTAGAAATAGAAACCTACAAATTGGAAAAATTGATATACTCCAAGGATTCTCTTTCTTTGAAGTAGAGTCTTCTGCTGAAAAAGAAGTTTTAGAAGGATTTAAAGATAGCCAATGGAACGGATACAAACTTACAGTAGAAGTATCTAAACCAAAAAATGATGAGGGAAAAAGAAGAGGAAAACCATATAGTTCTGACAGAAAAAGAAGTTCTGGAGGACACTCAAAATCTGAAGGAAGTGGAGGTGGAAGAAGAAGCGGATTTAGTAGTAATAGAAGATCTGAAAGAGGTGGTGGAGAAAGAAGAAGTTCTGGAGGAGGAAATACTTTTAAAAGTAGATTTAAAGATAAGAAAGAAGGAGGAAGAAGTTAATTCTTTTTCTTCCCAGCAACAAAATCTTTAAGATAGAAAGGCTCAAAATAAGCTACATCTTCAAAATCATTACTCAAGTACTTTTTAAAAGATATTATACCCATATCCCTTGCACAACCATAGATATCATCTATAAAAGATGCGTTTTTCAATTTTATTATCTCCTTACATTTAGCGGAACCATCACCAAAAAATAAAATACTTTTTTGAGAATAATTTAAATAGGAATTTTCATCAATAATGTCCGCTTGTACATTTCTGATTACATTATTTTCAACATTATAAAATGCAGAGAAAACTTCCATTCTCCTTGCATCAATCATAGGGCAATATAAATCAAAATTTGAATTTATTTGAGACCTACTGTACGCCATTGACTTTAGGGTTGGAACAGAAATTAATGGAATAGAAAGGGAATAACTTAATCCCTTAGCAGTAGAAACTCCAATTCTTAATCCTGTATAAGATCCAGGACCTTTACTTACAGCTATAGCTGATAAATCTGATAATTTTAATTTAACATCACTCATCACCTCTTCAATAAATAAAGTTAAAGTTTCTGAGTGAGAATACTTATCAGATAACAACGATTTTTCTGACAGTAAGAAATCTCCTCTAAATAAGGCTACAGAACAATTCTTAGTAGAAGTTTCGATATTGAGGATTAGTGGTAAATTAGTAGTCATAATAACGATTAAACAAATCCGATTTTAATGCAAAGAAAAAGAAATTTGTTGTGTTTACAGAAGTATCATCTTCCAATTTTCTATAGATATAACCACTTTCAACTTTTAAGTTAGTTTTACTATTAAACAAATACGAAATTGTAAATTTAGAATAGTTTAAATCTGATAAATTACCTTGAAACATCTCAATTCCGTAATCTGAAGGTCTATCACTATTAGACATAAAAATATCATTACCATAGCTAGTAGGATCTCCTATTATTTTACCACCATACTTAGCTTTTAATAACTGTAAATGTAGCTCCCATTTTTTATATTTATAGTCGGTAAAAAATATAATTTCATTGAAATTAGAGCCTAACGGATGCGCTAAACTTTGAAAATAATGCCCATAATTTTGAGAACTATTAAAATGGGAATAAGTATAAGGTCGAGATAAATTATTTTCTAATTGAATAACAAGATTATTCAGGCCAAATACATCATAATATTTCACTCCTATCTGATAGGCGTACTTATTTCCCCAGTACCCCTCTCCATTTAAAGATGGACCAGAAAACTCATCTAATACAAACTGAGCATACAAATGAGATGAGTTAGAAAGTTTAAATTTAGAGTTCATACCCATTAACACATTATCCGGTGAATTTAAAGAAAACTCAACAGGCCTTAAAAATATAATAGGATTTAAATAAGCAATATCAAAACCAGAATATTCAGGAGTTCTAGTCTCCCCCCAAACTACAGTTTCAAAAATTGCAAGATTCCATCTATCAGAAATATTCGCACTCAAATAATGTAAACTCATGTATTTTTTATCATAAGAAAATTCCTGTGAAGGGTAGTTAGAAGATAAATCCATATGCTGCATATATAAGTTAGTATATTGGAAAATACCTACGGCAGTATTCACTTTTAAGAAAGGGTAATTAAAAGAATTATCTGATAAAATTAAAGATCTATAACCATCACCAATAAAATTCTTAGCTGTTCCGAATTGTATTTTGCTATATTTTGATATTTGATATGAAAAGTGTCCAGATGCAATAGCGTAATCAAAAATACTATCAATAGTCCAATGAGCTTCTCCCTGACCAGGCACTATCCATGAAGATTTTGAAAATATATTATTTGTAATATATCTTGGGAAAACAGATTGATTTTCGAGGAAGGAGGAGTAAAAGGAGAATTTCTTTCCTAACTTACCATCTGCAATTATACCTCTAGTATTGGTCCAAATTAATTTACTGTTACCCTTTTCTTTTCCAATTTCTAAATTAAGAATAGGGTTAATAATTAATGAAAAATCATCAGTTTGTTCTTGTATAAAATGTTCTTTATTCCATTTTCTGAAAAGCCAACTACCTTCATTATTCTGAATATTAGAATCTATATTTATTAGCAGGAATGGTTTTACTCCAGAATGTAAAATATTTGAAATAACATGATTTTTAGATTCTGAAAAAATATTATAATTACGAGAAAAAGTAGAGTTTGATTGTTGAGAATGAAGAGAAGGTGCACAAGTAAAAAATAAAAAGAATAGAATTTTATTTTTCACTCTTTGTCTTTTTTATCCTTATTAAAATAAAGGGAATAGACATAGATCCTAATACAATGATAGATAATAAAAATATAGAAAGTCCTAGACTCATGTCAATCATAAAATAAGAAAGAAAAACAATGACAACACTATAAATATAAAGAATAAATGTAGACATTTTATGACCTAAACCTAAATCTAATAAAGCATGATGAATGTGATTTCTATCTGGCCTTAATGGATGGTATCCAGAAAAAATACGAATAAAGAATACTCTAAAAGTGTCGAATAAAGGAATTGCTAAGATTACAATAGTTATAAATGGACCTTTATTAATATATTGATGATCATTAGGAATGTTTACTCCCTCATTTATTAATCTAATAGATAAAATAGAAAAAAATAGACCTATTACTAAAGATCCAGTATCTCCCATAAAAATAGATGCGGGATTAAAATTATATTTTAGATATGCTAATAAAGCACCGAATAGAGTAAAAGACAATATAACATATTGAATATCACAATTAAAAAGAAAAATTAAACCAAATACGAAAGAAGCAATCACTCCTAATCCTCCCGCTAAACCATCAATACCATCAATAAGATTATAAGCATTAGTTATTATAACTGCTACAAAAAGAGTAAATAGAATTGCGACTAACTCTGGGATTTCTTGTATTCCAAATAAATTATGAAAACTTTTAATTTGTAAATCTCCTAAAAACATTAAAATAAAAATAGCAAAAAATAACCCTATTAATTTCTTAATAGGAGTTAAAGAAAGTAAATCATCCAGTAATCCAATAAAATGAACTATAATTAAACTAACTAATATGAACTGGATTTCTTCTAATTTAGCCCAAAATAATAATGAAAATAATAATCCAGCAGATATAGCTATCCCACCAAATATAGGAGTTTTTTTCTCATGAGAATGCCTTCTTCCTCCTTTTGCAAAAAAATTATTTTTATTAGCAAAATGAATAATTTTCGGAATAGCAAAATAAGTAACAACAAATGATGTCAATAAGGGAAAGACTATATGTAATAAAGAGTTCAAAATTAACTTTTCTATTTTAGTGGTTTTTAAGTTTGTAAATATACTGATAATAAATTAATCAGATAAAAAAGAATTCTCCCAATTGGAGAGAGTATAAGAAGGAGATACTTTTATTGCCTTGACTCCTATATTTTCAGCAGCTAATATATCAGTATCTGAATCTCCTATTAATATTGAATTATCAAAAGATATCTCTGGGAAATCAGATTGTGCCTTTATTAACATACCTGATTTAGGTTTTCTACAGGCGCAATTTATAGATTCTAAATGCGGACAATAATAAATTTGATCAATATCTCCTCCGTTCAATTTAATATCTCCCATCATTTTCTGATGTAAAAGATCAAGTTCTTCTATAGACATGATTCCCTTTCCTATGCCTTGTTGATTCGTCACTATTATTATTCTATCAAAATAATCTGACAAGTTTCTTATAGAGTCTAGAACTCCATCAATAAAATTGAATTTATCGAAACTCTTAACATAACCATCAATCTTATTATTAATAACTCCATCTCTATCTAAAAATAAAGTAGTATATTTCTTAACTGACATTAAAATAATTTTTCTTCAATTAGCTGGCAAATAATATGTCCAACTAGAATGTGAGATTCCTGAATTCTGGGAGTATCTGTTGAAGGAATTTGAATCATAATATCACACATGTCTTTCATTTCACCTCCATCTTTTCCTGTAAAACCAATAGTTGTCATTCCAATTTTATTTGCCTTATCTATTGCATTTACTACATTTGGTGAATTACCAGAAGTAGAAATACCAATAAAAATATCTCCATTTCTTCCAGCTGCTTCCACCATTCTGGAATAAACATTATCAAAACCATAATCATTTGCAACAGCAGTAACAAAAGAAGAATTTACATGCAATGCTTCAGCAAATAATGGTTTTCTATCTTTGTAGAATCTTCCACTTAACTCTGCAGCAATATGTTGAGCATCTGAACAAGAACCACCGTTACCACATAATAACATCTTTTTATCCTCCGAAAACGCTGCAGCTGATTTAATTACTATAGATTCTATATTATTGATTATTTTATCATTTGAGAGAACTAGCCTTTTCAACTCAATTGATTCTTCAATACATTTTAAAATTGTACTTTTCATTTTGTTTTATATTATTGGCTAATATACTATAAAATAGATTGATAACTTTTCTTAGTAAGTAAAGCAATTGCAGACCAATCATATTTTTTTTTCATTAAATTAGAACCGTTTATCCTAACTCTTTCTAAATTATTCATATCTAAAAGGATTAAATTTAATTTATTGGCAAGTGAAGTGGGGTTCTCAGATTCAAAAACAAAACCAGTCTCCATGTCTTGAACCACATCAATAAATGGGGGTAAGTTAGAAACTAATACTGCTTTTTCATAACTCATACTCATCATTAAAACTCCACTCTGATAAATTTGTTTATACGGTAATACAATTAAATCTGAAGAAGCATAATAATGGTCAACATCTTCATTTGGGATAAATTTATTATGAATAATACAATGATCAGCTAAATTATTTTCGTCTATTATTTTTTGATATACCGAAAAATTATTCTCCCAAACTCTTCCCGCTATAACTAAAATAACATCTGGATTATTCTCTACAACTACTTTCAGAGAATTTAATAATAACTCTAGTCCTTTTACTTTTTTTATTATCCCAAAGAATAATAATATTTTTTTATCTTGAGGAATACCTAGAAGAATTTTGGAGGTAATAATATCCGTTTGAATATTTAAAAATGGAATATAATTACCATGAGGAATTACATCTATCTCAGTACCTATAGAAGTGTAATGTTCTTTAAAAACACGCATAGAGAAATCATTATGAGTTAATAATTTATCTACTCTTTTGTAAATCCACTTAGCAAGTTTTTCATTTGGATTTGAATTCTTAAAACTAACAACATCATGAATAGTATATACGACTTTCATGCCTAGTAATTTTGTCAGAATAAAATCAAAAAAAACTAATATATTGACATGGAATAAGTGATAGTGACATATTTTTACTCCAGAAAATCTCGCATGAAACAAAGAAAAAACAGAACCTAAAATATACCTAACACCTGAAACAATTTTTAACTTACTTTTAAAAATATTTATATAAAATTGAAAGAATTTTACATTTTCATAATTTAGGTTGGGGGTTACATTATTCGTATAAATACTTACATCAAGATTACATTTAGACAATCCATCCGCTTGTCCAAATAGATAGAAATGATGAGAACTACCATGAGCTCCTAAGGAATCAATTATAGCTACTTTTTCTTTCATATCACATGAATAATCCTTCAAAATAAGATTTATTAATTAATTTCCAAGTGTGAAAGTTGGTACGGAAATTAGGGTTAGTAAAAATTCTAATATTATTTTTAAAAAATAAAAATACGATAAAGGAATACGAAAATACACCTCCAATTTTCTTTAAGAAGTAAACATGATTTCTAGTATTTTGTTTTATAAAAAAATCTCCTCTATATTCTTTCTTCTTATCTTTCTCTACCGATTTTGTTAAACTTCCTAACTTATGGAAAAATTTAACATCTGAAAAGTAAAATAATTTATGTTTCCCATTTTTTAAAACACGATATAAAAAATCAGTATCATCAAAATAAACAAAGTACTTTTCATCCATAAATCCAATATCTTTAAAAACCTCTTTCTTTACCATTAAACAACAAGTTGGAGCGTACTCAACAAGAGAAACTCCATCAAACTGACCAAGATCTTTTTCTTTAGTCCCTATATGTATCGGTAAGTAACCTTTTCTTTTTATAAAATTACTTCCAGCATACCAAATATGATCAGGATTATCGTAATACATCATTTTAGGAACTACTAAAGAACATCTATTCTCTTTCTGAATATTTAACATTTTCTGAAATAATTTCTCTTCAAATTCTATATCGTTATTTATTATTAAAACTTGAGAACAATTATCTTTTAAAGCTAGTTTAATTCCTTGATTATTCGCTTTTGCAACACCAACATTTTCTGTATTTTTTATTATCACTATTCTATCATCCGAATACTCTTTCAAAATATTAAAAGTTTCATCTTCCGAATTATTATCAATAATATAAATAACAAAATTCTGAAAGGTTTGGTTTAAAACAGAATCTAAAAAACCTCTTAAAACATGAGCTGAATTATATGTAATTGTAACTAGTCCTATTTTTTCCATTTCTCTAAATTAATGGACAACAACTTTTCTAATATCTCAATATCTTTTTCAAAGTACAAGGAAACACTATTTCTAACTTCTACTGATAATTTGGGTTTATTCTCTTTATTAAATAATATTGATTTAATTAAAGAAATAAAGGAAAATGGAACTAAAGTAACTAATACTTTCCTTAACCAAATGATAGAATATATTTTTCGGACTATATTATTTTTTGGCATAGAAAAACTATTATGAACCTTATTAAAATCTATGGAGTAATTAGTGTTTAAACTTAAAAAATCAAACACCTTTTCTAATTCAAGTGGAGTGTTTTTCTTGAAATCAGAATACAATATTATATGAATATTTTCCTTTCCAAAAACATTGAAATAATTAATAATTTGAGAAGAATAATTTCCTAACACAAAATATTGTTGAAATTTTAACTCTGATTTTTTCTTGAAGATATCATCAAAACTTTCTGAAGTTAATCCTAGCCTGTAATCCATTAAATAATGGGAGAAAGCTCTATCTACTGGGTTTCGGAGCATTATAATAATCTTTGCTTCAGGATTATAATTTTTAATTCGTTGAGGAACTTCAGGATAAAATAAATAAGAAACAGAAGCTTCACCTAATATCTGTTCGTTTTTCTTATTTTTAAATAGATTATGATATTTTTCCTCATTGTCAATTTGGGAAGTGCCATAATATAATCCTTGATCAGACAATTCCTTATTCGAAAAATAATCTGGTTCTTTCTCTTCACTCATCAATACATCAGGATGCTCATTTAAATAATGATGCAAAGAAGTAGTTCCCGCTTTTGGAGCTCCTACTATAAATATTTTTACATTCATTTATTTAAAATTCGTTTTTGTATTAGCTCCTTAAAGTTTTTTATACGGTGCAAATTAAGAAGAAATGAGATGAAAATCTTAACAGGAAAAGTTAAAATTAAAACAATTGTAAACAACGGAAAGAAACTAAATCTCTTAAATTCATAATTTAAATCTCTCATGTTATTTTCACACATTTTCTGACATATATAGATTTCAGCATTCATTAATCCTCCCTTTTTCCATTTAGAAGTATTCTGATTATCTAAACCTAAAATATTTGATTTGTCTGCATTATTAGAAGACCCAATATTTGGAACTTGCAATAAATCTTCCGAAAAAAGAATTCCTAAAAACAAACATAATTTTTTAATTTCATTTTCCGAATTTTCAACTAAATTCTCAAATTGAATAGAAATAATATTATTACTATTTTTACTTAGAGCCGCTGAAACTGAAGTGTTCCAAATTTTTGAAATTGTAATGGGGTGGTAATTAAAATAAGACCGAACCGCTTCTCTAAATGGAATGGAAGAAGCCCCTAAATATCTTCTCTTCCATTTATTCTTTTGAGAAAGCAATATATCTCTTGGATCCCTCATCATATTTATGATTTTTGCATCAGGAAAATTTTCTAATATCTCATTAATATAAGAAACATCTCTTGGAGTCTGATTACAAGAAATACTTGAATTATTTTGTCCCACAGAATACTTTAAGAATAGATTAAATATTTTAATTCTAGTATAGGTATCTTGTTCTAAAACAGATTTTGAAATCTCATCAAATTGACTTGGATTATCTTGTTGAAAAATGCCAAATTTCTGGATACAAAGTAATTTTGAAAATAATTTTATTGATTCAATTTTATTTATTTTTTGCTCTTTATCCTTTTCAGACCATAACTGACCAAAAAAATGAAGTTCCTTAAAAGTAAAGATATCCTGATGATTATTTAATATTCTCCCCATCATAGTAGTTCCACTTCTACTATTACCAACTACAAATATTTGTTTAGAATTATTCAATTAATATTTAATTTTTAAATCTGTTTTTAAGTTGAATACTCCATTCAGATTTACTTTATCATAGAAATTATTACTACTATATATTTTAGTTATATCTTTAAAATTAAGTCTAAAGTGACGGAAATCCCAATCTATATCGTAAGAAATGATTATATTATCACTTTCATCAAAACAATGATAAGTGAATATATTATTAAATTGATTCTTTTCAACTCTTACAATATTATTCTTAAATATCTCTCCTAAAAAGGTGAGTGGGTAATAGGTGCTTTGTATTTCCAATACCTCTTTATTATTTCTGAAAATAGATCCACCATAATCTCTACCTCCCATATTATGATAAGTAGTTAAAGTTACATTCTTCAAATCAGAATTACTCATTAACTCTAAAAAATACTGAGCAACAAAAAAAGATTGTAACAAGGTATTTCCTGTTGTTTTGGAAATTTGCAAGTTCCACTCTGTAATCCAAATTGGTTTATTAAATATCTTATTATATTCTGCAATCTCATTTGGAAAATCCTCATTCAAAAACTTTAAAGTTCGTTCTTTATAAATTTCAAATGCTTCTTCCTGACTATCCCCTTCTGGCTCCACAGTCAGCATTTGTCCATATTCTTTTTTACCCTTGATGACCTTAGCGTACGAATGAACAATAATGTCATTATAAAAATCCATTTCAGAAAGTTTTTCATTCCAGACAGAATGTCGGTGAGTAGGATTAGAATGTAGTGGAGCAGCAACAATTGCAGTCCTTAATTGTGGGTAATATTTTTTTATTTTATCAGAACAATCTTCCGCATCTTCTATGTATTCATCTATTGTATATCCATTTAAGTAAAAGGTTCTATTGGAAAGTTCACTTCCTAATTCTACTCCAATAATCGCTAGATTATGAGATTTCATTTTTGAAATCATCTTTATGATATCGTCATTATCCACAAACATATTTGCCACTAAAACTACTTTTGCATCTGTTAGTTTTACTAGTTTTATAAAATCATCAATATAGTCTTGAGTATGTCCTTTTTTAATATTTGCTCTATTCAGAGCTTCTGACCTTTGGATAAATCTACTTCCTTTTGCAAATTTTTCAATTTCTACAAAATCAAAACCATAGCCATTTTTATTGAAATGATAGAAATTACCCATAGCACCTCCAGGAAATCTTAAAACTTGCGGGTTTATTTTTAGCACTTTATTGGTAAAAGAAGTGTCGTTTATATCACAATAAGTAAAAGTATTAGAAGTTGCAAATCCATATATATCAGGGTTTATTTCCTGCGCTGGTAATAGATAAGCAAAAAAGGATAGGATAAATATTAGTAGGATATTTTTCATTTCATTAAACCTTTATCTTTCAATTCTTGTTCCGATTTTTCGTATTTATCTTCCATTACCTCCTGTGTTTTTACCCAATTCACAAATTCGGAAATACCTTTCTGAAAATTATATTTTGGAGAAAACCCTAAAATAGTTTTTGCCTTTTCTAAATCAGCATAATTATGTCTAATATCTCCTAATCTATATTTCCCACTTATAGATATACTAATATCAGAATTATAAAATTTCTTTAAAGATTCAGCAACCTCTTTAACGGTTGTTGCAACTCCCGATCCAACATTAAATACCTTTCCATTTGCCTGATTTTTCTCAATACCTAAAATGGTTGCGTCTACAACATCATCAATATATATAAAATCTCTACTTTGCAATCCATCTTCATAAATATCAAGATTATTACCATTTAGAATTCTGGTAGAGAAAATAGATAAAATGCCAGTATAAGGATTGGACAAAGATTGCCCGGGACCATATACATTTTGATATCGGAAAGCTACTGATGGGATTCCTAATGAATCTCCCATCAACATTATCATTTGCTCTTGATGTTGTTTGTTTATTCCATAAATAGAAGAAGGGTGAATTTTAGACTTTTCATCTGTTGCAACTAAATCTAATTCTGAATTACAAATATCACATTTCAGATTAAATTCTCTTTTTTCCATATCTATCTCTTTTCTTTGTAAAGGATATTGATCTCCATGAATTTCACAATTATATTTTCCCTCACCATAAATAGCTCTGGAAGAAGCAACAATCATTTTTTTAACAGAATGTTTTGTATTTGCTAATAATTCTAACAAATGTGCTGTTCCCATTATATTGACATCATTATATTTTTCTAACTCATACATAGATTGACCTGTACCCGTTTCAGCAGCCAAATGAACTACGATATCTTGTCTTTTTATTGCTATTTTCCAATCTTCTTTATTCCTAACATCACCTTTTATAAAAGTACACTTACCTTTTATTTTTTTTAAAAGAGAAGACTCTTCCTTGCCATGAATTTGCTCAGATAAATTATCTAAAATGGTAATATGATAACCTTTATTATGTAATTTTTCACACAACCTGGACCCTATAAATCCCGCTCCTCCTGTTATTAATATATTTTTCATTTTAATATTTTCTATTTTATAAACCTTTTTATTAAAGTGCCTAAACCTGATATTATCAATAACAGGAAAAATGGCCTCAACAGAAGTGGTTCTGATATAACTGACATCATAACAATTATCATAAATATCCCTTTTCTATGAGTAAACAATTGCTGTTTAAATAAACATAACAACAACAAAAAAGCAATTGGAATCCCCATAGCAGCCATTAAAAAAGTAACTGAATTGGAACTTCCTTTATCTGTAGATTTAGCTATTAATTCTAAATTAGTAGACTCCTCAAAAGATTCTCTAAAATTATTATCTATAAAATAATCTGTTCTGAACTCACTAAAATAAGTATCATCAAGACCAATTCCTGTAATGGGATAATCTTTAGCAATTGAGATAGTCTGTATTAAATCAAAATATCTCTTTTGGAAAGAAAAGGTTTCAATTTTCTCTTCCACATTATTTTTTGCAATATAATAGAAGGGAATTAAAGTACTAAATGCAAGTATCATTAAAATAGGACTTTTCTTAATCAATTTCTGAAACATGAAAAACAATAGAATTAACATAATAAGAATACCCGTTGTAGAATAAGTAGTTAGTATTGCAAGTATAATCAAAATTATCACTTTTTTATTTTGTTTAAAAACAAAACCTTCTAAGTACAATAGAATATTCAAATAAATCTGATTAATTCCTGGCTCCCAAAACCACCCTTGATTTCTCACAAAATCAATACCTAAAAAGGATAAGATGGATCGATCAGTATCATAAAAAAATAAATTATAAAAGGTTTGTAGAGGCCTATCAGGAAAAGGATAAAGTGTGGTTAGAAAATTCTTTAAGAAAATATATGAAAAGAAGTTAACTAATGAAAAATACAATATGACTTTCAGTACAAACCTAATTCTTTTTTGAAAATATCTTAAATCTCTATTATTTGAAAAGTGAATTAAAACAAAGATACAGGAAACAATATTTAATAAATGGAACGCATATTTAATAATACTCTGACTACCAACAGAAAAAAAATAATTTATTCCGAATAATAATAGTAGAAATAAAAAAATAAAAAAATGGTTATTGAAAATATTTTTTTTAATTTGTTTTCCAGTAAATACTAATAAAAAAATCGATAGAAAAAATAATACTAATGACATTATGTTTCTATGAAAAACAAATAATAAACCACCGGAACTAAATATTAATAATAATAATAATATTGAATTAAAAAATTTATATTTAATTGATATCCTCATTTACTATCTCTTCTCCCATTTCTTGGTTTCAAAATTATATTGTTTAATAACACGAGCTGGTGAACCAACTGCAATAGAATAATCAGGTATATCAGATTTTACAACAGAATTAACACCTATTACACAATGCTTCCCAATTGAAGCCCCCATTATACAAGAATTTTCTCCTAACCAAGTATTTTCTCCAATTACAACTGGTCCAAAATCTAGAATCTCTTGTTCCTTCATCAGAGTATTAATATCTTCATAATTATGTGCATTATCTGTTATATAGACCTTATCGGCCATGGCAACATTATCTTTAATATCAATTCTATTCACAGCAACAATATGTACAGATCTTCCTATGTATGATCCACTTCCAATACTAATGACTGGGTCTTTCTTAGAATTCTTTAAAGCCATCAACCAAGCCCCTTCATTTATATGAACTTTTTCTGCAACAGAAATAAATTTTGCTCCATTAATTCGAAAGGGGAAAACGAAAGTAGATCTTTTTCCAAAACTCTTAAAACTTGAAGTATAAAAAATAATGAAAAATATTTTCTGAATTTTTAATTTTATTTTTTGTATTAATTCAATCATTCTTTCCAATCTTTTAAATCAATATTAAGTAATTCTTCTAAGTTTATAATATCATTCTTAAAATAATTATTATAACAAAAAAGTCTTTCTTCAGTTGTTAAAATTGGCTTAACAGCCGCTCTATTATTTCTTTCATGAATCTTATTCTTAATTTTTTGTCTTAAAGATAAAGATGGAATTAGATATTTTAATAATGTTCTTATGATAGATTTTTTTGTCATTATCTTTTTTAAATTTACTGACCTAGCTTCACTAGCAGGATTAATCTTTAAATCAATATTCATTTTAAACTCTGTAGATAAATCTAAAAACCTTAAAATCTTATTAATTGTTGATGATCTATTTTTTACAAAATCATTAAAAAGAATAATACAAAACTGTTCTTTATTAAAAACATTAAAATAATTTTTCAGATGAGACGAGTACATACTTGAATCTTTATAGCAGAACCTAGCGTACGATAAATCATCTTTTTCCTTCACAAAACTTTCTAACCTTTCCGTTTCTTTGCTTAAAGATTCTATAAAAGATAATTTTTCATACTCATCTCTACTTGTATGTAAATAATGAGAAAAAGCTCTATCAATAGGATTTCTTAAAATAACAACAAACTTCACCTTATCTTCTAAAGTATCCTTAATTCTTTGTGCACATATCTCCTTACTTAGATAGGAAGGTGTAAATTCACCTATCCTCTTTTTTGTCGTTAAATTAGAAAAATAACTGTCAGAATACCATTTTTTTCCTTTATTCCAATTTATGTCAGTATCAAAAAAATGAGTCTCTTTAAAAGAAGAAAGACCTATTTCTGGATGTTGTTTAAGTATTTCAAACAATGAGGTTGTTGCTGATTTTGGAGCACCAAGACATAAAAAATTTGGCAATATTATTTCATCCATTTTTCTAAATTTAATTCTAATAATTGTGATAATTTCTTAATATCTTCCCTGAAAAATAAAAGCAAATCGTTATGAACTTCCTTGCTCATAGGTTTTATAGGATTGGTAGACAAAAATACTAATTTTTCTTGTATCATTAATTTTACCTTTTGGGGAATTAATTTCTGATAAACTAATTTAAAAAAACTTCTATTATAAAACAGTTTTCTGAGCCATTGATTTTTCCACTTTTTTCCTCCAACATTGTGTTGTACAGTACTATTTATTTTAATCTCTGTTTTTACATTTAAAAATTTAAACACATCGTGCATTACCTTATCTGTATTCTGTTTAAAATCATCAAACAAAATAACGTGAACATCTTTAAACTCCGCTTTATAAGCCTTCACCATACTATAATACAAACCCATGTCCTTATACATTACCATTGGAGTTAAGGTTACGTCTTTTTCTAACCTATTATCTTCTTGATCTAAAGAGTCTTTAAAGGACAAGTTCTCTACACCACTTTTAGAAACATGATTAAATGCTGAATACGCTCTATGAATAGGGTTTCTTAAAATAATAATAATTTTTGTACTTTCTCCTAATCTATATTTTATGTTTTTTATTGCTTGTTTATAATAATATAAATAAAACACAGAAGCTTCTCCAATGCAGCTTTCTTCTTTCACATCATTAAATAATGATTGGTACTCATTCCAGTCCCAAATTCCAGAATGAAGTCTATGCATCAATTTTTCCTTAATTAGGAATTGAGGTTCTTTTACACTTCTTCCTTCTTTATTTATTGTGGGCATAAATATATCTTCATGCTGAATAAGGTATTCATGTAAAGAAGAAGTTCCTGATTTAGCAGCTCCCACAATAAGGAAGTTTGGCATCTTATTTATCTTCATCTTATAAAAGGTAAATAAAATGAATAAAACCCTAATTTTTTCTTAACAGCAAACACCATAGTAATGTTCCAAAAAACAGTACTAATTGTTGAAGCAATCGCAGCACCATTAATACCATACTTTGGAATTAAAATCAGATTAAGTAACACATTAATTATTGCACCTAAAAATAGTATTCTAGCAAGAATATTCTGATTTCCTGTCATCTGTAAAATATTTCCCACAGAACCAGAAAATGCACTAATCATTTTCCCACAAGAGAGAAGGATAAAAGCAAACATCCCTATTTTGAATTCTTCTCCAAATAAACCTAATAAAAAATCTGGAATAGAAAAGAAAATTACAACTAGAGGAAGTGTAACCCAAAATATCATTTTTGTAGATTGATGTACTATTTTCTTGAGGCCTTCCTTGTTTTTTGAGGCATACATTTCAGCAAATTTAGGAGAGGCAATACTATTAATAGACATTAAAGCAACCGCAGCAAACATAGAAAGTTTAAATGCGGTATGATATATTCCAACTTCAGAAGAATTTGTAGTTAACCCTAATAACACATTCGGAGTGTCAATAGCGCCTAACATTAATTTATCCGTCCAAGCCATAATAAATTGAACAGATTGAGCAAACATTAAAGGTACTGATATTTTTAAAATTTCAGAATAACTTCTTAATTCTTTTTCTGCACTGTCCTTACCTTTTGCTGATTCCTTCAACGAATATTTAAATGATAAAAAAGATAAAATAGAAACTATAAAAACACTAACTAAGTATGCGTAAATAGGAACATTTGCACTAATGGTAAATTGATGTATTATTAATACAGATACAATAGTAAATAACCCCTGAGCCATCATGTAAAAAAATGAAAATGCAGCAATTCTTTTTAATCCTCTTAAACTTTCATAATGTAACATAAAGAAAGCCATCGGTAAAACAAAAAAAGCACTTAACTGAATGTACTTATAATTTGCATTTATTAAATCTGCAATAGGTTCTGCTAAAAAATACATCAATAAAGAAGCTACTATAGAAGAAATAGATAAAATAGAAATAATTTGTTTTCTAAATCTAAAAATACTAGTCCATTTATCTTGTGATGCGAAAGCAGCAATAAAACGAATAGACGTGGTGTCCAAACCAAGTTTAGCTAACAAAGTGAAAAGTCTCAAAATAGTAATCGCTAATACATAATCACCTAATCCATTAGCTCCAAACAAATTAGCGATTAATAAAGTAAGCAGATAACCAACAGCTAATCCTCCAAATCTTAAAAAAAAAGAAATACCACTTCCCTTTATAATTTCTGAAAAATCCTTATCTTTTAATGCGTTTTTCATCTTTTTTTTCATTGGTTTATTTTACCAAAAACCAAGGATTTAGCAGGTTTTCCTTATTATATTCCACTGGATTTTCTGTATTATATTGTAAAACCTGAAATCCTGCCATTCTACAAATAGCATCCCCAGCTCCTGTATCCCATTCCATAGTTGGCGCGTACCTTGGGTAAGCATCTGCTTTTCCTTCTGCAACCATACAAAGTTTTAATGAAGAACCGACTGCCAATACATCTACCTTATCATTTTCTTTTCTCTTTTCATTGAAGAATTTCTCCGTTTCTGCTGACAAATGAGAACGAGAACCAACAATAATATAAGTATCTCTCTCTTGTTTAATTGGCAAGGTATCTGACACAGAAATTAACTTTTCTAAATCTGTAATTTCACCAGTAAAATTTAATGTTTTAAAAGAACCTAATCCCTCCAAAGCAAAATACAATTCTTTCTTCACAGGAACATATATCACTCCCATAATAGGATTTCCTTCATGAATCATAGCTATATTTACTGTAAATTCTCCATTTCTCTTTACAAATTCTTTAGTACCATCTAAGGGGTCTACTAACCAAAAATACTTCCATTTTTTTCTTTCCTGAAAAGACATTTTAGCACCTTCCTCACTCAAAATCGGAATATTTGTATTTAATAAATATTCTTCAATTACATCATTACAATTTTTATCCGCTAAAGTTAAAGGAGATTTATCATCTTTATGTTCTACTGCAAAATCGGTAGCATAAATCTCCATGATTGCATCTCCTCCTCTTACAGAGGCATTTATAGCTACCTTTAATAATTTATGAAAATCCATTTTTCGTTTTATAGGTTTTTTTAGGTTTTTTATTTTTGTAAATAAATTTGTAAAGCTTTAGATGTTCCAACTCTTACAGCTCCCGCTTCTACAATTTTCTCAAAATCGGAAAAGTTAGACACACCACCTGAAGCTTTTATTGGAAGATTTCCTGAAACAGATTTCATCATCTTTACATCCTTTACTGTTGCTCCAAATCCTCCATAACAGCCAGTAGATGTTTTAATAAATACTCTCTCTGAGAAATCAGGGAAATTTTTTGATACAATATTAGATATTCTTTCTGTAATACTTCTTATTTCTTCTTTTGAAAGAGCTCCCGTTTCAATAATCCACTTTACAGTCTTATTATAATTTACAGCAAGTTTAGTACCCTCTAATATATCTACATCAAATTTCTCAAATCTTTTCTGTTTAAAAAAATTATAATCACAGACATAGTCTAATTCGTCAGCATCAAGATCAATTACTTCTTTAGCTTGTTTTAATTTTTCTTCTGTCGTTCCGTCTCCCATTGGGAAATCAATAACAGTACCAACTAATACTTCCGAATCCATTGTCATTTTTTTTGCCATAGCAACAAATTCAGGACGAATCATCACTAACTTAAAATTATGTTCAATAGCTTCATTTACTAAATCTACAATATTCTCTTTATTTTTTTCTTCAGATATTGATGATTGCTCAGCTGTTTTCAGATAGGTAGAGTCTAGATATTCTTCCGTTTTCATTAGGTCTAAATTTCTCACAAATCTACTAATTTTATCTGATATTATTAATAAATTCTAATTCCGATATTTTTACTAAATTTGTAAACTTAAATTATGAAAGAATCAAAAGAAAATATATTCACCATTTTTGATGATATTTTACAAAGAGAAGATAAAGAAGCCCTTCTAAATCAGAGATCAATGGTTATTTGGATGACAGGACTTTCTGGTTCTGGGAAAACTACTGTAGCAAAAGGTGTGGAACGATACTTACATTCACAAGGGGTTTTAAATCAATTATTAGATGGAGATAATATAAGAATTGGAATTAGTAATAATCTTAATTTTTCTTCTGAAGATAGAGGAGAAAACATAAGAAGAATTGCTGAAGTTTCTAAATTATTTATAAATTGCGGAATAGTTACCTTAAATTGTTTTGTAAGCCCTACTAAAAAAGTTAGACAAGTTGCAAAAGATATAATTGGAGAGAAGAACTTTGTAGAAGTTTTTATAAATGCATCTATATCTACTTGTGAAAAGAGAGATGTAAAAGGACTATACAAAAAAGCCAGAAAAGGAGAAATAAAAGATTTTACAGGAATAAGCGCTCCATTTGAAGCTCCAGAAAATCCTGAATTAGAGATAAACACTTCTGAACTTTCAATAGAAGAATCTGTACAGAAAGTTCTAGATTATATATTACCAAAAATAAAAAACAAGTAAAAATGAGTTCGTACAATTTAACACACTTAAAAGAATTAGAATCGGAAGCAATTTTCATCCTAAGAGAAGTGGCAGCACAGTTTGAAAAACCTGTAATGTTATTTTCTGGAGGGAAAGATTCTATTATCATGTTCCACCTTGCAAGAAAAGCATTTCATCCTGGAAAAATTCCATTTCCTTTAATGCATGTAGATACTGGGCACAACTTCCCAGAAACTATTGAATTTAGAGATAAGTTAATGGTAGAAACAGGAGAGACACTAATCGTAAAATACGTTAAGGACTCCATTGACAAGGGAACTGCTGTAGAGGAAACAGGAATTAATGCATCTAGAAACGGATTGCAAACCGTAACTCTTTTAGAAGGATTAGAAGAAGGAAAATACGACTGTGCAATGGGAGGAGCTAGAAGAGATGAAGAAAAAGCTAGAGCAAAAGAAAGATTCTTTTCACACAGAGACGAATTTGGACAATGGGACCCAAAAAACCAAAGACCTGAGTTATGGAATCTCTTCAATGGAAGAAAAAAAATGGGAGAACATTTTAGAATTTTTCCAATTTCGAACTGGACTGAAATGGATGTGTGGCAATATATCCTTCAAGAAAATATTGAACTACCTTCTTTATATTTCTCTCACAAAAGAGAGGTTATAAATAGAGACGGAGTACTTCTTGGGAAATGTGATTATATTGCATTAAAAGATACTGAAAAATGGGAAGAAAGAACTATTAGATGTAGAACGATTGGAGATATGACCTGTACAGGTGTTGCTGAATCAGATGCAGATACTTTAGAAAAGATTATTGAAGAAGTTGCAACAACTAGATTTACAGAAAGAGGAGGTAGAGCGGATGATAAAAGATCGGAAGCTGCTATGGAAGACAGAAAAAAAGAAGGTTACTTTTAAAAAACGAAAATTATGAGAGAAACAAAAGGATATTTAGATATGGAGCTTTTACGTTTCACAACTGCAGGTAGTGTAGATGATGGGAAGAGTACATTAATTGGAAGATTACTTTACGACAGTAAAGCTATATTTGAAGATCAGATGGAATTACTAGAAGAAACATCAAACCAGAGAGGTGAGGAAGGAGTAAACCTTGCACTTTTAACAGATGGACTAAGAGCAGAAAGAGAACAAGGAATTACAATTGATGTAGCATACAGATACTTTGCTACACCAAAAAGGAAATTTATTATTGCGGATACTCCAGGACATATTCAGTATACAAGAAATATGGTGACAGGAGCATCTACAGCTAACCTAGCGCTACTATTAGTAGACGCAAGACACGGTGTGATTGAGCAGACTAAAAGACATGCATTTATTGCTTCCCTTTTACAGATTCCTCATATTGCAGTTTGTATTAATAAAATGGATTTAGTAGGTCATAGCCAAAAAGCATTCGAGAAAATTAAATCTGAGTTTGAAGGATTTGCCTCTAAATTAGAAATTAAAGATGTTCATTTTATTCCTATTTCTGCACTTAATGGAGATAATGTAGTAGATCGTTCTAAAAATATGAATTGGTATGAAGGTTCAACATTAATGCACCTGTTAGAAAATATTCATATTGGTTCGGATCAAAATCATGTAGATTGCAGATTTCCAATACAATATGTCGTTCGTCCTCAATCACCTGAATTCCCTGACTATAGAGGGTATGCTGGTAGAATTGAAGGAGGAGTATTTAAACCTGGAGATCAAGTAACTGTACTCCCTTCAGGATTTATATCTAAAATAAAATCAATTGACACTTTTAATGGAGAAGTTACGGAAGCCTTTTCACCTATGTCAGTTTGTATTACTTTAGAAGACAATATTGACATTAGTAGAGGAGATATGTTGGTAAGAGAAAACAATAAACCAACTGTAGAGCAAGATATTGATGTAATGATTTGTTGGATGAATGAAAAGAAGATGATTGTAGGAGGGAAATACACTGTCAGACACACGAGCCAAACTGCAAGATGTATCATAAAAGAAGTAAAGTATAAAATGGACATTAACAGTTTACATAGAAATGAAGAAGATAGAGAAATTGGATTAAATGATATTGGTAGAATTACAATAAGAACTACAAAACCATTATTCTTTGATAGTTATACAAGAAATAGAAATACAGGAAGTATAGTTTTAGTAGACGAAGCAACAAATGAGACAGTTGCTGCTGGAATGATTATTTAATTCCTAAAAAAAATTTAGAATAAAAAAAAACCACTTATTGAGTGTTTTCTTTTGTTTATTTTAGCCTAAAGAACATTTAATTGGCACAGTATATTTGACTGGTACTGCTTTACCAATTTGTTTCCCAGGTGTAAACACAGGTAGTTTTTCCACTACATTTATAGCAGCTTTATCTATATGTTTATCCAAACCTTTAAGGATTTTAACTCTTCCTATCTTCCCATTTTTTTCAACTACAAATTCTAATATAACTCTTCCTTCTACTCCATTCGCTTTCGCAATTTCAGGATATTTAAAGTTTCTTGCGATAAATTTCATTATTTCAGTCTGAGTACAAGTTTCATCCTTGCAATCACCAAGCATTGGCATTTGTTCTACTGAAATAAATGGCTCCGAAAACTCTTCCTCTTCTATTTCAATCATTTCATCTTGATCTGTATCTGCATCTTCTACATCCAGTTCTACATCTAAATCTTCTTCATTATCTTTAATCTCAATTTCTTCTGGAACTTCTGGTGGAGCTTCTGGTGGAGGAGGAGGCTTTATTTCCTCTGGCCTAGTAATTTCAATGTCTTCTTCATCTAATGCATCCATATTCACATCACCTAAAGAGTTAATTTCATGATCACCATACGACTTATATTCATAAGCAAGTATTGTCACCGATAAAGCTATGATAAGTCCTATTGGAAGGAAAATTCCTCTCTTAGATTCTAAATCAGATTTAGGGTTCTTCTTAAGTTCCATAATATTATGATATTAAATTTTTATATTCTTCAGCAGAAAGCAAGTTATCTAATTCTGACATTTCTGACATTTCTACTTTAACAATCCAACCCTTATCATAAGGAGAAGAATTAATTAATTCTGGTTCATCTTCTAGAGTCTCATTAAATTCTGTTACTTCTCCAGTTATAGGCATAAACAAATCAGAAACAGTCTTCACTGCTTCAATAGTTCCAAAAACCTCTTCCATGTCTAAAGACTCTCCTTCAGTATCTACCTCAACAAATACGATATCGCCTAGTTCTCCTTGAGCGAATTCAGAAATACCAATAGTAGCTATATTATCCTCCACTTTTAACCATTCATGGTTCTTTGTATATTTTAAATTTTCTGGAATATTCATTTTTTAAATTTTTTACAAAAATACACTTTTAAATTTGTTGTCAAAATTATCCTGCTAAAGTAAATCTTAGGCTAAATCCGGCATTGGTAATAGACCCTGGATATGTTATATCAATAAACGGATTTGTAATTACCTTATCATAGAACATCTTTAAATTTAGTCTTGAATTAACTACATAATCTGCAGAAAATTTAATACTAATTGTTTGTTGACCCATTGTAGTTTGCTCCTCATTTTCTACAATTTTCCTAATTACCGTTTTGTTATTTCGTATATTTAGGTCTAATTTCAAATCTAAATCTGATGAAATTTTCTTACTTCTGCCAGCTGATTTAAATTTAAATTCTAAATCTTTTATTCTATATCCTGTACCAATTACATATTCACTACCATTAATTTCAGTAATCTGATTATTAGATAAAGATAAATTTAAAGTTCTATTTTTCTTAATCTCTAACTTTGTTATTAAACTATTTTTCCAAGTCATATCTATTTTAATTAACGGAGTAAACATCTCGTTAATTGTAACCTGACCAATTTCAAACTCTGAGAAGAAGTTTCCTGTATTCGGATTGATAGAAGAAGACCATCCAGAACTATTATCATCATAGTCCAAACTACTTACAAAAGAACCAACTGAATAAGTACTTCTATACGCATGACCTATTGTAAAGGTCTGAAATCTTTTCTTTATAAACTTTATTTGCATTAATCCATCATAATTAATCCTCCAATTAGGTAATGGAATCTTAGGCATGGTATTTAAAGAAACACCCAATGCATCTTGTCCAGAATAAGCTGCTAAAAATGCAGGTATCAATACATCTTGTGAAGTAGAACCATAACCTGTAGGGAAACCAGTAGAATCAATAATACCATTATAATTTGGGTTTTGAACCGCTAGTCTTTTAGCTATCTCATTTCTGTAATTTCTAAATTGCTGAAACACCTTAGACTCATCCTCCTTATTGTTAACGACAAATGCAGTACCAAAAGAAATAAACGACATAGAGAAAGTTCCATTTTGAGTTTCAGAGAAGTGAGCAAACATATTATCATCATCAGACCATCTATAGAACTCCTGCTCATTTAAAGATTGCATTTTATTTGCAGTAAATTCAATTCTAAATTTATGGAAAGGTTCCACTGTACTTCTAAGTACTAAATTTGTCGAAGCATTCTTCTTAAATAAAGTATTCATATTCTCATTTTGAGTAAGCCAACCATTTTGACCAGCAAGAAATCTGATGTCTCTCTGACTCCCTAAAACAAATGGAATACCTGGAGCAACTTCTCCCCAATGCTGCCCAAAGAAGTGAGCTTCTGGTAAGAATCCAGGAATGAAAGTCCCCTTATTTTGAGTAAGATTTACAGAAATATTTTTTACTCCTAAAACAAATTTAGTAGCATATCGAAATGCTTTATATCGATCCTTTTTCTCCTCTTCCTCTTCTTTTTTATTTTCATCATTATTTCTGGAAGTCCTGCCTCTACCTCTTTGTTTTCTTTTCCCAGAATTTAATACCTTTTTAAAATATGGAACTTTATTATAAAGTGTACTCAAATTAATCTGTCCGTTATACTGTATGTTATTCGAATTCTGAATATTATTTCCTAATTCAGAAAGTGCCAAAGGAGCAGCAGTCCAGTCGTAATTAGCATTATACCTAGTATTTAAACTTAAAAAATTAGTAAGAGGTATTTTATTTAATGGTAATTGATAATTGACAGATATATCATGATGGTACATTGTAGGTCTTCCTCCATCCCAGAAATTCTGCCAAACCGTATCTCTATTCTGTTTAAAATAAACATAGTCATTATCCATTCTTCCTTCTGGTTCATCAACACTCGCTTGACTTCTTGCAGAAAAGTCAATCTTAAAAGTTCTAGTTAAATCATATTTAAACTCATACGATTTATTCCAATTGAAGTACTTGTTATAAGTAGGTTCAATAATCATATAAGAGTTATTTACATTCCTTAATTTTGTTTCATTATACATTCTATCCATATCTGATCGGTAAGAAAACGATTTGGGCATGGTATAAAAATTAATATCTTTAATTAAACGAGCATAAGGACCTTTACCGATTTTAAGCTTTGAAAACGGCTTAATATTTTTTGGACGAGTATTAAAATTATAAGTAAGAGCTCCTCTATAATTTTTAGTTCTATTCTTTTCTGTATTTATATTTCTCAAGAATAACTCATTTTTAGAATATGAAAGTGTGAAATTCTCTAAATCATATACTTTTGGAGTTTTTGTTTTTCCGTTATCTCCCTTATTTTGCGTAGGTAATTTTCTAATATTAGTGAAATTTACAGCATTTCTACTCACATAATCCTGAGCAATATGTTTCAAACTATCTTGTTCGTATTTAGACCCCATAGTCTCTAGTGTAGTTTTAAATAATATATCTGGATCTAAAGGATTATATTGAGGATTAGAAAACTGTTCAGAACTACTAACATGTAAAGGGATTTTAAATCCATATTTTTCAGGGAAGAATTTTCCTAACTCTAAATTTGAAGATAAGTCATATTGGTAGTCATCTGATTTTTGTCTTTCATTTATTTTTTTCTCAATAGAACCAAAACCAATTGTACTCATATTACCCGCAACAGTAACAGTTCCAAAATCTGCTAAACGAGAAGTGAAGCGCGCATTTGCGGCCCAACCTCCATATTCATCAAAATCAGTTAACCTCAACTCATTTACCCAGATTTCTCCACATTTTGGCAAACCATCATCTTCAGAATCTAATGAAGTCTTCTTTGGGTTTCTAACTCCAATCATTATAGTTTTCACCCTACTTAAATTAGGATTACCAACAACAGTTATCTTCTTACCTCCACCTAAAAACATAATATAAGGTGAATTAACATCATCTAAAGTGAAATTTCTTTCTTGTTTTGCAAGTTGAAAATCTTCAAAACGGATATCTATATTATTATCTAATGGCCAAACTTCCTCTCTTCCATTATCACCATGGTTAGTAGATTGCAATGGAATTTCATATTCGTAATAATTAGAAGTAAAATCTGTACCCAACCTGATAAAACATGAAAGTTCTCCATCTAATAAATCATCATCTTTCCCTTCTGCATGAACAAACATTTTTAATCTTTTATATGCTCTTACATCTAAATCAGAAGTTTTATAAGCAGCTCTACTATCTCCATCTTTCAGATTACAGATTTTTAATACTAACGATTGCTCATTATCTCTTCTGATAGTAGTTGTTGTATTATCAATATTCTGTTCAATACCAGGAGGAAGGACATAATTAATAGGATCTCTCTGTCCATTTTCTTCAATATTCACTGCTGAGACATCAAATAAAGTTTCATCATCAATATCATTAGGAATATATTCTCCACCCTCAGTTAAATCTAAATTATATCTCCTCCATTCTCCTCTCACCAACTCTAATGTAGCAAAACGACAAACAATAGGTTCCGAAAAGTCAGATAATACCATCCTCATAAAACGAATAGATTTAAAATCTTGAATAGAACCTATTACCTTTTCTGGGTTATATACTGGCACCCTAAATTGATACCATTTTATCACTCTCTCGTCTCCATTTTTAGTATCAACTGTAGTCTCTAAAACATCTGAAATATAAGGGTTAGAAATATTCATAGTTTGCGGAGATAGCCTGACTTTATATTGAAAATAACTTTCTGATTCCCCTAAAGTATTATCTCTATTAATATCTTCCGAATTTGGAGTAGAAGATGCGGAAGTAGAGTAAGATTCTATGGCCTGTTCGGTGGTAGAAGAATTCCCATCTACATTATTAAAACTCTTGTATCTTTTTAAAAGTGGAGTTTCATTATTATCAAAATCTGTTCCTCTAAAATATTGAAAATTATCTCCTGAAGGATCTTTTAATGCATTTTGATATGCAATAGACAAAGTTCCAAGAGCAGGATTATTTGCAATTTCCTGTACATACACTGAGTCAAAGAATAAAACTTCATCCTCATCACTTAGTCCATCCAAACCAACATCCTGATATTCTCTAGAAAGAGGGTCGTTATCAAACGCTTCTACTATAGAATAGGAAGTAGGCACTCTACCCCATGCAGTGGTATCTACATCTGTAATAGTAGAATTTATTGGCAACCCATTTTCAAAACTCTTATACCCATCTTTCAACACATCTTCCGAAACATTACCCAATTGAATATATAAATCTCCACCATCATGATTAATATCTCCATCTTCCATGTTAAATGGGTCCATCATCCAAAATTCCACAAATTCAATATTAGCAGCTTCAAAATCATTTGTTTCTATCTTTCTCATGATTGCTGCCCAATTCTTTTGAGGGTTCATTAAAGTTCCGTCTGTATTTAGTCCATTTACAGAATAATTATACGGACCTCTTTCAGATGGATAATAGGCTAAATCTAAAATAGACATATTGGTAATCTGACTACCATATTGAGGATCCTTATTAGGGAATACCTCTTTCTCTAAGATCTCTCTGGAATAATGATAGGATTGTTGAGAGATTTGACTTCCATTTGGGAGTTGAATTTTATTATCTACACCTGGTGGTGTGTTAGAAGAAGTACGGAAAAATACAGAAGGATCAATAGTATACCAAGCCAATTTAGCTCTTCTGAAACCTAGAGATAGGTCATTATTTAAACTAGAATTTTCAAACACATCATTTTGTCCTTGCGGAATAGAAGCTAAATTCCATGATCTAACATTTTTAATATCTATAGAACTTCTACTCGCTTCAAAATCATCAATATAAGATGTACCTCCATCTCCATTATCAATTCGACGGTGGTGTCCAGGGATTAATTTTGCAATTTCAGCAGTGGCAATAATCCGAGATTTTGCTTTGGTTTCTAAAAAAGGAAACATATCTACCATACGAGTAACAAAAGAAGACTCTGTTTGATAGGTACCATCTAAACCTAATATAATATTAGAGATAGGTTCATCCCCCGCATTAATTTTATTTACATATGGTGCTTCAGAAAGTTTCAGAAGTGTACCTCCAATAATAAAATCTCTATTTATCTCATAATCTGCATGAAAACCGATAAGCGTTTTATCTTGAACACCAAACATGGAATTGTTCTCTAATTTGATTTTTATTGGGACGCCTGAATTTAGAATTCCCTCATCAATAATAGTTACCCTACCCAACATATAGTCCACAGTATAATGTTGGTTTTCTACTAATTTCTGAGAACCAGCAGTTACCGTTACCGAACCTTCTGGAACATTCATAGCATTTAAAGAAATTTCGGCTCCAGAGGAAGATTTATAAGAACCTTTCAACCTAAATTTATTTAGTTCAGGGTATTTTTGTGCAACTGTTAAAGTAGAATCATAAATATAATCGTAAACATATTTATTTGCAATATCCTGATCTGTGAAATTACTTCTCAAATCAGCACCAAAAGGTTTTAATACTGGAAATATAATTCTACCGTTTGAAGAACGAACTGTTAAACCTTCAATAAAATCAAATATCCCATCAGAAATCTGAGCTTGTTGTTGGTTTAAATTATCTAAATTTAATAAACTAATTATTGGTGTACCATTAACATTTCCTTCAGGGATATAGTTAGTTAAACCACCCGATTCTTCTGTATTTTCATAAATAATATTTAAAACAAATTCATTAGAACTCATTTGATAAGCACCTAAAGCATAAATATTTTTCATCATTAACTCCCAATTTTTTAACGAGGGAGAAAGAGTTGTTCCTTTTAATAATTTTACAATAAGTGCATCCGGAGCATTCGGACCTGTAGTAGTAAGTTCCCCTACTTGATAGGTTTCATTACCAATAGTATACTGAAAAGCAACTGCTAAAACCTCATCATTATTTAAAGCTTGGTTTAAAGAGATATATCCTAATTGAGGGTGTACCGTATATTCTGATGGTTTTAACTTTCTTGCTCTTTCTAACTTTTCATAATCCTGACCACCTAAAAAATTAATAGCCAAATTAGAAGGAGTAGCTAACTGATTATTAACCTGATTTACATTCCTTATCCCAGAATATTGTGATAATAGATGTTGATACATATCATTCGCTTGATCATTATCAGGAAAATTACCTCCATTAGAGATAGTGAAAGCAGAGTTCTGTAAATTTCCTGCTGTTTCCCCTAAATCTAAAAAGGAAATTATGTTTCTACTATCAATAGTTTCTCCTGTTTTATTAGTTACCCAAACTTCTACTTTTGTAATATTTATTGGAGAATTAACAAAAGGTAGATCCTCTAATGCAGTATTATAATTTTGTTTAAAATAATGTGAGAGGAAAAAATGTTTATTTGCTTCATATTGATCGGCATAAATATCGAATTCGGTTGTTTGAGCTCCTCCAGTAACTTCTACTTCTGAAGTAGTAGATTTTTGTTGAGAAAGAATTCCCGTAATAGTAGTTCTACCAAATTGAAGTTGAGTTTTTAATCCAAACAAACTCTGACTACCAGTAATTAAAGTTCCGTTTAACGGCAGACTAACATTTCCAACTTCAATCTTCTTTATTATTTCATCTTCAAAACCAGTGTACTCCAACTTCATATCATTCTCAAAATTGAAGGTTGCTTCTGTATTAAAATTCGTAGTAAGTTTTAATTTTTCTCCAATCTTACCAATAACATTCATCTGTATTTTCTCCTGAAAATCAAATGATGTAGTTTTTCTTTGTTTAACAGTATAATTAGGGTTGTCTAGTCTATTTATTCTTAAAGCAAATATCAACTCTGCTGACCCTTGAGGACGGATATCCACTGCGTTTCCACCAAATACCCTATCAAATGTCTCTCCTCCAACATAAAGTTTTGGAAGTCCGTAAGATTGTTGAACGGAACTTTTTCTATCTCCGGTTCTGAAATCCCAATGTTCAGACATCATTTTTTCTAGCTGAAAATCTAAATATTCCTGAAAAGACATGATTTTTTGAGAGAACAAATCTGTTGTACCAATTCTCTGATAAAGAATATATTTATCTGTATTCTCATCATAAACTAACTTTGTTTTAAAATTAGACGGAGTATTCATAAATAACCCTCCATACTCACTAGGGTTAAATTGGTATGTTAAAGTAGTATCTGTGATAGAGGTGTCAGAAAAATAAGAAAAGGACTGTACATCTTTACTAAATGAAAGTAAAAACAATACTATTCCAAAATAAATAAACTTCTTTTCTTTATCCAATTTTAAAAAATTCTATCCTAAGGATTTTCTAACTAAATCTTCTACAGTAACATCACCAACATAGTTTTTTAATACCTGTTCTAATTTCTTTTCTGCAACTTTTTTAGTAAATCCTAAAGCAAGTAAGGCAGATAACGCTTCATCCCTTACAGTATTGTCTTGTGTAAATAATAAATCTGAAGTTTCTAAGCCTTTTCCCACCTTATCTTTTAAATCAATAATTATTCTTTGTGCTGTTTTTGCACCAATTCCTTTTACATTCTGAATAGCGGACACATCTGCAGAGATAATATAACTAATAATTTCCAAGGCACTATAGGTAGACAATATCATACGAGCAGTATTAGGTCCAACCCCAGATACGGATATTAATTGCCTGAAGAGTTCTCTTTCATCTGCTGTAAAAAAACCATATAATGTATGAGAATCTTCCTTTACCGAAAGATGTGTAAGAAGCTTACAATTCTCATCTTCAATAGAAGTGTAAGTTTGTAATGAAATGTTTAATTTATATCCTACCCCATTGCAATCAATTACTACATAAGTTGGAGTTTTTTCTACAAGTTTTCCTTTTATATGTGCTATCATTTATTTATTATTTGAGCGTCAACAGCCGCTAATGTAATCATATTTACTATTTCTCGTACTGAACTTCCTAACTGTAATATATGTACTGGTTTTTTCATACCCACCAAAATTGGGCCAATAGAATCGGTATCTTCTAATTCCTGAATTAATTTATAAGCTATATTCCCAGACTCTAAGTTGGGGAAAATTAATGTGTTTGCAGATTTTTCAGATAGTTCAGAAAAGTCAAATAGATGTTCCATTTTCTCTTTATTCAAAGCAAAGTCTGCTTGTATTTCACCATCTACAATTAAATTAGGATTTTTCTTCTTAATTCTATCAGCAGCTCTTGCCATTTTTCCAGAACCTTCCGTACGACTACTTCCAAAATTAGAATAACTTAAAAGTGCTATTCTAGGAGTTAATCGTAAAGACTTAATAGCCTTTGCTACCATTTCAGTAATCTCAACAATCTCATCTTCTGTCGGGTCAATATTTATAGTAGTATCTGCTAAAAATAAAGTTCCTTTTTTAGTATTCATAATATACATACCTAGGACATTTTTCACCTCTTCCCTTTTTCCAATTACTTCCAAAGCAGGTTTAATTGTGTTCGGATAATTTCTGGTGATACCTGAGATTAGAGCATCTGCCTCTCCGACATCTACCATCATTGATCCAAAATAATTTCTCTCTCTCATTAGCTTTACCGCCTCAAACTTTGTAAGCCCCTTTCTTCTTCTTTTCTCCCAAAGTAGAAAACCAAACTCTTCTCTTTTGTTTTTTAATTTTTTATCTTTAGGGTCAATAATTTCTACTCCATCTAATTCTATAGAATATTCCTCAATTAAAGACAAGATAACTTCTTTTCTTCCTAATAGGACAGGTTGGATAATTCCATCATCTACACATTGTTCTACTGCTTTTAAAACTTTATAATGTTCCGCTTCAGCAAATACAATTTTTTTTGGTTTTCTTTTCGCCTTATTTGTTAACTGACGAATTAATTTATTGTCGTTACCTAATCGTTTATCTAATTGCTGTTCGTATTTTTTCCAGTCTTCAATTACTAATTGAGCCACACCACTTCTTACAGCTGACTTTGCAACGGCTGGAGCAACAGATGTTATTAATCTAGGATCTAATGGCTTAGGAATTATATAGTCTTTCCCGAAAGAAATTGCATTGTCATCATAAGCTAGATTCACCTCATCTACCACAGTTTCTTTTGCTAATTTAGCAATAGCTTTTACTGCAGCAAGTTTCATGCTTTCATTTATTTCTGTAGCTCTTACATCTAAAGCACCTCTAAAAATATACGGAAAACCTAAAACATTATTCACCTGATTAGGATGATCAGAACGACCAGTAGCCATAATAATATCATCTCTTGATTCCATTGCTTCTTTATAAGAAATTTCAGGATCTGGATTAGCAAGTGCAAAAACAATTGGACGCTTTGCCATACTTACAATCATCTCTTTATTAACAATATCTCCTTTCGAAAGACCTAGAAAAACATCTGCATTCTTCATTGCTTCTTCCAATGTTTCTATTTTTCTATTAGTGACAAAGAATTCTTTTTCTATAGTTAAATTTTCTCTTTTGTAGTTTAAAACCCCCTTACTATCTAACATCACAAGGTTTTCTTTTTTAGCACCTAACGATAAGTATAGCTTTGCACAAGAAATTGCAGCTGCACCAGCTCCGTTTATCACAATCTTCACTTTTTCAATTTTCTTTTCCGAAATTTCTAAAGCATTTAAAAGAGCTGCAGAGGAAATGATTGCCGTACCATGCTGGTCGTCATGCATAATAGGAATATTTAACTCTTCCTTTAATCTTCTTTCAATTTCAAAACATTCAGGAGATTTTATATCTTCTAGGTTAATTCCACCAAAAGTTGGAGAAATAGCTTTTACGGTTTCTACAAATTTATCTACATCAGTGGCATCTAATTCAATATCAAAAACATCAATATCTGCAAAAATCTTAAACAAAAGACCCTTTCCTTCCATTACAGGTTTTGAAGCTTCTGGACCAATATTTCCTAATCCTAAAACAGCAGTACCATTAGATATTACTGCTACCAAATTTCCTTTTGCGGTATACTTATATACATCCTCTTTATTCTTCTCAATCTGAATACATGGTTCTGCAACACCAGGGGAATACGCTAAAGATAAATCTCTTTGTGAATTATATTCTTTTGTAGGAACTACCTCTATTTTTCCTGGCCTTCCTTTTGAATGGTATTCAAGAGCTGCTTTTTTAGTTGTTTTTTTAGCCATATTATTTAATTTTACTTTACAAATATACTGCTTGTATATAAAAAAACCCCCTTAGAAATAAGGGGGTTTACATATACAATAAACAAACTATTTGTTAATAATTAATTTTCTAATTTTCACGATTTCTCCATTCTCAATTAAATTTCCAAAATAGATACCTTTATGTAAATCTGCTACATAAATTGTTTTCTCTCCATCACCTTCTAATTCAAATGTTTTTACCACATTACCTAATATATCAGTAATTTGTAATAAACATAAACGATTAACATTATAACTAAAATTAGTATACTCTTTTGTAGGGTTTGGGAAAAATGATCCTATTTTCTGGTTTAGAGATAAACTTTCAACATCAGTAATTTTATTTGCTTCATAAGTAACTGTAATACAAGATCTATCATTTACATCACTATCAAGAAAAAAACAGTATTCAACACGTGCTGTTGAAGACACCTCCCAAGGTTGATAATACCCAGAAAACCCTGAGCTTTGATCTCCAGATAAAATAGTGTCTATTTTTGTAGATATAATTATATTTTCTCCATAACAAGTCCCTCCCCAACAATAATTATTTGTTCCTGTTTGATTCTGTATAATTACATTTTTTTCACAATAAACTAGGGCGGTAGAAGATGAAACATTCTTTACATATAAGTGAGATTCTAATTGAAAATCAGAAGGATCTCCAAAAACTATAGTGTCTCCGGTAACAACTAAACTTTGAGAAAACAAAACTAATGTTTGAAAGCTAACTATAACTAAAAGGGATATTTTTTTCATAAATAAATATTTTTACAAATATAGAATTTTTATTCGGAATAACCAAATCCATAACTTATTTAGTGTTTTAATTTTAGTGAGTAAATTATAAATAAGGAAAAATTATAATAATAGATAATATAATCATTTTAAAACAGATGAAAACCCATTAAACAAACTAGAATGGGGTTAATTTTTATTGGACATCCATCTGCTAAGTTCGAACTTATTTCATAGGGATAAAAAAAAGTGTTATAAATTTTTTAAATCTGAAAGATACTAATTTAAAAAAGTATATTTTTTTACAGTCCTTATTGCATTAATGTGTATATTTGTAGTCTAAAATAAAAAACAATGAAAAAAATTCTCTTTCCAACTATTGCATTATTCTCATTTATTGCGTCAGCTCAAACATTTGTAAGTACATCTATTGAAAACAAAAATGTAATTCTTGAAGAATATACAGGTATTAGCTGTGTTTACTGTCCTGATGGACACAAGATTGCACAAGATTTACACAATGCAAACCCAAATGATGTGTTTCTTATAAACGTACATACTGGTGGTTATGCAAATCCTCAAGGACCAGACACGGATTTTAACACCTCTTTTGGTTCTGCACTTGCAGGTCAAACAGGTCTTACTGGATATCCTTCTGGAACAGTAAATAGACATACATTTAGTGGTAGCACTACAACAGCACAAAGTAGATCTGCCTGGGTTGCTTCTGCAAATACTATTATGAATGTAGTTTCTCCAGTAAATGTTGGAATTCAATCCAGTATAGATATGGCTACTAACACTATGACTGTAGATGTAGAAGTTTACTATACAGGGACACAAACTATAACCTCCAATCAGTTAAATATTGCGATTGTTCAAAATGGTATACTAGGACCTCAAACTGGTGGAGCTTCATACAATCCAACAGCTATAGATCCGGCTACAGGACTATACACTCATAATCATATGTTAAGACATATGCTAACTGGACAATGGGGTGAAACAATCTCAAACATTAGTCAAGGTACATTATATACAAATTCATATACATGGACAATTCCAAATCAATTGAGTGGATTCTCTTTATCTCCTGTAATAGACGCAACAAACTTAGCTATAGTTGCTTTTGTTAGTGAAGGTAACCAAGAAATATTAAGCGGTACAGAACTTTATCCAGATTTGATTTTCGCTAATGCGTATGACGCTAATTTAGTAGCATCCTCCGCTACAGATATAATGTGTACACCAACAACCGACCTTACAGTTGATTTTAAAAACTATGGAAATACAAATTTAACTTCCGTTAATATAGAATATTCTATAAATGGAGGAACAACAACAATATATCCATGGAATGGAAATCTAACTCCGGGAGCTAGTGAAACAGTTGTCATTTCTAATATAAGTGTAAGTCCAAATGTATCTAATACAGTTGACATAACACTAGTAAGTCCTAACGGAAATACCGATCAAAACCTCTCCAATAATAATACTCAATGTACATTTAATGGAATGTATGATGCACCTTCAGGTGACATTACAATTGAAGTAACAACAGATAACTACCCAAGTGAAACAACTTGGAAACTTAAAGAAAATGGAACTGTAATTGCTTCAGGAGGTCCATATACTACTGCTGGATCAGCTCAGACACCAGCGATTATAGCTGCTGGAGTTACACCGGGTAGTTGTTATATATTCATCATGGAAGATAGTTATGGTGACGGAATGCTAAGTCCTGGTAGCTATAAAGTAAAAGACGCTAATGGATCGACAATAGTTTGGGGAGGGACAAATTCTCCAAATGGAAACTTCACATCTGAAGAATCAACTTATTTTGAATCTAACTCTGGTGTAACACCTTCATGGGATTGTGATGGTCAAGGTAACTGTCAAGATCCTGGAAATGGAAGTGGACAATACACTGATCTATCTAATTGCCAAACATCATGTAATAATGTTTCGGTAAATGATGCTGATTTAAATAATATCTCAATATTCCCAAATCCAGTGAAAAATATATTGAATATTTCTGGAACTTTTGAGTTAGTAGAAATTTATGATGTATTTGGTAAACTAGTTCTAACATCTAATAAAAATACAATTAACACCTCTAATTTATCTAATGGTATATATGTATTAAACATCAATACAAACAATTCTATTATCACAAAAAGAATTACTGTTTCTAAGTAATCTTTAAAAAACATATAACTCTTGAAAAGCCTAACTGACGTTAGGCTTTTCTTTTTTCTAAAAAGATGAGATGGGTAAATTGTAACCTATTATTACAATATTTCAGATATAAAATCTTTATATTTGTATGCTAATATAAAAAATAACTAGAAATGAAAAATAAAATAATCTTAAGTATTTGTATGTCCGTGCTGTTCATCTCGTTTTCTTTCTCTCAAGATAAAACACTCCCTTCTGTAAAGGTAAAAGATTTAAAAAATAAAATGATAAATATACAATCTGTAGAAAATGATGGCAATCCTATTGTGATTTCATTTTGGGCTACATGGTGTAAACCTTGCAAAAAAGAACTAAATACAATTGCGGAAGTATATGAAGATTGGCAAGATGATACAGGAGTAAAACTAATAGCCATATCAATTGATGATAGCCGTTCTGCATCTAAGGTAAAGCCTTATGTAAATGCTTCTGGATGGGAATACGATATATATATTGACTCTAACAGAGAATTATCAAGAGCTATGGGAGTATCTACCGTTCCTCATACATTTTTATTAGACGGAAATGGAATTATTGTTTGGGAACATAAAGGATATATTGATGGAGATGAAGATGAATTGTTAGAACAAATTGAACACATTTCAAAATAAGATGAAAAAAAATCTATTTATATTAATTCTCTTATCACCTTTTCTACTCTTTTCACAAAATAATACAGGAGAAATCCATGGAAATTTTGAAAGCAACTTACAAAGTTATAGAGATGACCCTACTATTGGAGCAACAGCTGCAGAGGAAGTTATTTTACATAATGCATATCTAAATATCCTTTATACTAAAGGAAATTTTACAGGAGGATTAAGATTTGAAAGTTACTTAAATGCCTTGATGGATTATGATCCTAAATACAAAGGAAACGGAATACCCTACAGATTTGCTACTTACTACTCTGACGGATTAGAAGTGACAGTTGGTAATTATTACGAGCAATTTGGTAGTGGAATAATCTTTCGAACTTATGAAGATAAGGGATTAGGGGTAGATAACGCTATGGATGGTGTAAGATTAAAATACAGTCCAATTTCAGGATTATATTTAAAATCTTTTATAGGACAAAGTAGAACCTATTTTGAATATTCAGAAGGAATTGTTAGAGGAGTAGATGCTGAGTTTAATGTAAATGAAGCATTAAAGATAGAAGGAAAAACATCTTATATTTTAGGAGGTAGTTTTGTAAGTAGATTTCAGAAAGATAATAATCCTAAATTTAATCTTCCAGAAAATGTAGGATCCATGGCAACTAGATTAAATATTATGCATGGTGGATTTAGTTATTATGGAGAATATGCTCATAAAATAAATGATCCAATAGGGTCTTTTTCATTTGATGAAAATAACTACGCAACAGGAAGAGCAATTGTCAACAATCTTACTTATTCTCAAAAAGGTTTAGGAGTAACTTTCGAAAGTCATTTTGTAGATCATATGGAATTCCGATCGGAACGAGCGAAAGAAAAAGAATTTATAATCAATTATATTCCTACACTAAGTAAACAACATACTTACACTTTATTGGCATTGTACCCATGTGCAACACAACCAGAAGGAGAGTTTGGATTTAATACAAATATCTTTTATAAAATTCCTAAAAACACCCTTTTAGGAGGAAAATATGGAACAAATTTGAATCTGAATTTTGCCAGAACAAATAGTATTGAAGGTGGTACTTCTTACTTAGATGACAGCTCTTCTCATACATCTAGACCTTTAAAGTCTATCTTTATAAAGAATGAAACATTATATTTTTCTGATTTTAACTTGGAGATAAATAAGAAGATAAATAAGAAAGTAAAACTTAATTTAGTAGTAGCAAAACAAAAATACAACAAAGATATTTTGGAAGGAAAAACAATTGGAGAATATGGAATAGTTAGTTCTACAATTGCAATAGCAGATATCAGTTATAAAATAAAGAAAGGACATACAATTAGGTTAGAATTACAAGAAATGATATCAATAGATGATGCGACTGCTGAAAATCATGCAGATGGAGATTGGCATATGATACTTGCGGAATACACTATCTCTCCTAATTGGTTTTTTGCCATACAAGACATGTATAATTACGGAAATTATAATGAAGAGAAACAACTACATTATGTAAATACATCTGTAGGATTTTTAAAAGGGGCAAACCGATTTGCAATTGGATACGGAAAGAAAAGAGCGGGGATTTTCTGTGTTGGGGGTGTATGTAAAGAAGTTCCTTCATCAAATGGATTTAGTTTAAATATATCATCAAGTTTTTAAAATATTATGAAAAAAATAAAATATATAATTGCAACACTATTCGGAATATTATTATTTAACATTACCTCTTGTGATATTATAGAAGGACCTTATTTAATAGATAATAATACAAATCCTGTTGATACCAATACTTTTGTAAAAAAGGTCTTAATTGAAGATTTCACTGGACATAGATGTCCAAATTGTCCGGCAGCAGCTGAAGAATTAGTCTCTTTGCAAGATTTTTATGGTGATAGAGTTATAGGAATTGCCATACATCCTTCCTCACCAGCTTTTTCTACTCCATCACCCTTAACTGCTAGTTCTTACACCTATGATTTCAGAACCCAATTTGGAGATGATATTGATAATATTTTTGAGTTAACTACTGTAGGACTTCCAAGAGGAATGGTAAATAGAACTGGATTTGATACTCAACACCAATTAGGTAAAGATGAATGGTCTTCTATAGTTCAAACAGAACTTGAGAAAGATCCTATTTTTGGAATTACTCTTTCTTCTAATGTAAGTAACGGCAATGGTACTATTTCAATTACTGCTGAAGCTCTTACTAATATAAACCTAGATAAAAAAGAAAAAATAGAAGATTATAATATTGTTATATGTCTAACAGAAAAAAATATTGTTCAGTGGCAAAAAGATAATACAGCTGGTGATATTGAAGACTATGAGCATAATCATGTGTTAAGAACAATGATAAATACAACATTTGGAGAGTCGATCGGAAATTCTTTTGTTGATGGAGATATTTGGGAAAAAGATTATTCTGTTGACATTACAACTTTAGAAAATACAAATGAAAACCATTCTCTAAACACATTGTTTATGGGTAACGGAAATTGTAAAGAATGGAATGAAGATAATATGGAAATTGTCGTTTACATATATAATACATCTAATTATGAAATTGTTCAAGTAGAAGAAAAACATTTAACTAATCATTAATATTGAAAAAGATACTCCTATTCTTATTTGTTACTTTAGTAAGCTTACAATCTAAATCTCAAGTTTCAGTACTTGGAGAAGACGCTTCTAATTTTTTAGAAGCTTATTTTACTCCTTTAGGAGAAAGCTTTGGTGCAGGATTAAATAACGGATGGTACAACACGGCAAAACCTCACAAACTAGGTGGATTTGATCTCACTCTCACCTTAAATGCTGTATCTATTCCAAACAACATGCAATATTTTGATCCAAATAATATTGATAATTTTTCCTCTAATTCTACCACTCCCACTATTTTAGGGGCAGGAGAAGGTTCAGAAATTACTTATAATAATGGAAACAGCATGACGTTTAACATGCCAAATCAAGGAACATTGAAAAAGAGTTTAATTCCCATTCCAATTTTAAATGCTGGAATTGGATTAGTTAAAAAAACAGAGTTAGATTTCAGATATATTCCAACTTATAATTATGATTTAGGTTTTACTGGAAAAGGTACCGTTGCATTATGGGGTATTGGAGTAAAACATGATTTACTACAGTGGATCCCTGTAATAGGAAACGCAATTCCTGTCAGTATATCTTTACAAACAGGGTACACTCAATTGAATACTTCATTTCATTTAGAAGACGGAGATAATAATGCGAGTCAAGAAGTTAATTTCAATGTAAAAGCAACAACAATAAATTTAATTGCATCTAAAAAGATATTAATACTTACCGCTTATGCTGGGTTAGGTTATAATGCATCTCAAACTACCTTTTCTTCTAGTACAACATTTAGTATTGCAGAATTAGAAGGGAATAATGAGTTTAATGTACCCTTAAATATGGATTTTCAATCTGTAAATGATTACAGAACTAATATTGGTATTCGATTTAATATTACGGTAGTCGCATTACAAGTAAATCATACCTTTTCAAAATACCCTGTAACAACAATAGGAGCAGGAATTAGTTTAAGATAAAAATGAAAAAAGTTCTAATTATATCTTTTGTTATAATGAGTTTAAATTTATTTTCTCAAAATTTTACTGGAGGTTTAATTGGAGGTATCTCCACATCACAGGTATCAGGTGACAATTTAGGAGGGTATCATAAAGCAGGATTATTTTTAGGAGTGTTTACACAACTATCTATTAGTCCCATTTCTAATTTAAAAATGGAAATGAACTTTATACAAAAAGGAAGTAATAACCCTAAAATGATGAAAAATGGAATATCTGATATTTCCACTTCCTACTTAGAAGTTCCTATATCCACTCATTATTATCAGAATGAGATTACTTCATTTGAAATAGGAGGACAAATTGCATTTCTACTAACATCTACCGATAACGACATATACGGATCGGTATCTTCCGAATTAATAAACCCTTTTAATAAAGTAGATATTGGAGCTTTTATTGGAATGAACTATCATCTAAGCGATAAGATTATTTTAAATAGCAGAATGAGTAATTCTATTATTCCAATACGACCACATCAATCAAACATTACTTATTATCTAAACAGAGGTCAATATAACTCCCTATTAAGTTTTACAATACATTATAATATATAAATGAAAAAACATAAAATAATTATAGCAATTAGCGGAGCAAGCGGCTCCATATATGCCAAAGTACTATTTGATAAATTAATGAAATTAAATTCTCAAATTGAGGAGGTTGGAATACTGATGTCTGATAATGCAAAATTCGTATGGGAAACAGAATTAGGAAATAAAAATTACAATAAACTCCCTTTTACTTTTTATGATAAAATGGATTTTATGGCACCATTTGCAAGTGGTTCTGCAAACTATAATACAATGATTATTTGCCCCTGCTCTATGGGAATTATGGGGAGAATTGCAACTGGCATTTCTAACGACCTAACAACAAGAGCTGCAGATGTAATACTAAAAGAAAGAAGAAAACTAATTATTGTAGCAAGAGAAACTCCACTCAGTCTAATTCATATAAATAATATGAAAACAATAACTAAAGCCGGTGGAATCATCTGCCCTGCTACACCTTCTTTTTATAGCAATCCTAAAACCTTTGAAGAATTAGCTGAAACGGTAATAGATAGGGTAATAACACTTGCTGATTTAGAAAATATCTCATATAGTTGGGGAGATAAACAATAAAGTATTTTTTATTGTGTTATCTAAATTATAAAACAATAAACTATGTTAGAATTCAGTAAAAAAATCCTATTAAAGGTAAGTTTCGATAAAGATTTATTTAAAAAGGAATTACAGAAAAACGCTAGTTGGATGAGCAGGAATGATATAATTGTCCTGAAAATATGGGCACTTACTTCCTTCTCTCAATATAAAAATATTATTTTAGAAGTTTTTGACAATATCTCTTAAAAGAGACTATTCTGATCTGGAGATTTTAATCTGCCTAAATGCAAAAAAGCTTTGTCAGTAGCTTGTCTTCCTCTTGATGTTCTCATTAAATAACCTTCTTGTATCAAATAAGGTTCATAAACCTCTTCAATAGTCCCCGATTGCTCTCCAACTGCAGTTGATATAGTTGTTAAACCTACAGGACCACCTTTAAATTTATCAATAATAGCAGATAGAATTCTATTATCCATTTCATCTAAACCATTTTCATCTACATTTAAAGCATCCAAAGAATATTTCGTTATTTTTTGATCAATATTTCCATTACCTTTAACTTGTGCAAAATCTCTTACTCTTCTTAAAAGTGCGTTTGCAATTCTGGGAGTTCCTCTACTTCTTCCTGCAATTTCTAATGATGAATCTTTGGTAATGCTAACATCTAGAATAGAAGATGATCTATTAATAATTTCTGATAGTAGAGGTTTTTTATAATATTCTAAGCGAGATGTAATACCAAAACGCGCTCTTAAAGGGGCTGTAAGCAATCCGGAACGAGTTGTTGCTCCAATTAATGTAAAAGGATTTATTTTAATTTGTACTGAACGTGCATTGGGGCCAGATTCAATCATAATATCTATTTGATAATCTTCCATAGCAGAATATAGGTACTCTTCTACAATAGGATTTAACCTATGTATTTCATCAATAAACAATACATCTCTATCATCTAAATTTGTTAATAATCCTGCAAGATCAGCAGGTTTATCCAACACAGGTCCAGAAGTAGTGAAAATATTTACATCTAATTCGTTCGCAATAATATACGACAAAGTAGTCTTCCCTAATCCTGGAGGTCCATGCAATAATACATGATCTAAAGCGTCTTCTCTTTCTCTAGCTGCTTGAATAAAGACCTTTAAATTTTCTACAATTTTATGTTGTCCCTGAAAATCAATAAACCCTTTCGGTCTTAAAACCTGTTCAAAATCTTCTGATTCATTTTCCTCATGATCTAACTCCTCATTCATAATACAAATGTAAATAAAAAAAGGTCAGAATTAACTGACCCTTCAAATTATATTAACAATACAATACTATGTATGTAGTTGTTTACTTTCTTCTAAAAACGGATGGTTTTTTACTTCTAACGGAACTTTTGTAAGTGCATTAAATACAATATACAAAAAGAGTCCAAAATATCCTAATCCCATACCAATTTCAGTAAACCCTATATGTCCATGTGGCCCCAAGGTGCCTGGAGCAACTAGAAGATAAGCATTTATCCAGTGGCCTATTAAAACTATAATACAAACTAAAATTAATCTACTATTATGTCTTTTTGCGTCTCTACTCATAAGTAAAATAATAGGAAATATAAAGTTTATAATCATAGAGAACCAAAATAGAAATTTATAATTATTTGGGATAATATCACCATCAATATTATAATCTTGTAATCGAGCGTTAAAATAAGTAACTTCCTCTGGTATATTAGCATACCATATTAACATAAATTGAGAAAACCACATATAAGTCCAAACTAAAGAAAAAGCGAAAACCCACTTTCCTAAATCATGAATATGACTTTCATTTACATTTTCTAAATGACCTAATCTCTTTAGATATAAAGTAATTAGTAAAATAGTAGCAAAACCAATTGCTGCCCATTCTGCAAATACATACCAACCAAATAAGGTACTGAACCAATGCGCGTCAATTGACATAATCCAATCCCAAGATGCAATTGCTGAAGTAACAGCAAAGAAAACCATAAACCAAGCTGAAGTTTTTATACCACTTTTGTAATACGAAAGCCCACCATGTTTATCTTCATCTAAGGATAATTTTTTTAATTTTCTACTAAAGTAAATCCAACCTAAAATATAAATCACTGATCTAGCTAGAAAGAACGTAGTATTTAAAAAAGCTTCTTTACCAGCAATAATTTCATCATAATTTTCAGTACCTTCAGTCATTATTCCCACTTCCATCCAGTGATAAATATGATTTCCTCCAAAATGCATAGCAGCAGAAATTAAAATAATTAACATAATAATACCTGTAACTGGTAGGAATGACATTATTGCTTCAGGAATTCTTTTTATTACAATAGACCATGCAGCTTCAGAAACATATTGCATAGCAATAAAGAACACTGCAAAAACAGATATCCCTAAATAGAAATAAGTGTTAAATAATAAAGATGGCCATGCAGCATGTGCGTCCGTGTAAAATCCGAAAATTAAAGCAATTAAACCAACAACCATAAGTGCCATTGACAAGGTTTTTGCATTTTTAGTAATTGTAAACATTTTATATTATTTTATTTCTAAATTATTTTGTAAATTTTCTTGTATATAGTATACTATTTTCCATCTTTCCTCTTCAGAAACTTGAGAGGCATGAGGTCCCATAGCACCCAAACCATAAGTTATAGCATGAAAGATATGACCTTCATTAAGTTCACTCATAGTTGAACCACTTCTTCTAATCATTTTTGTGTTAGAATAAGAAGGAACTGCTGAATATATAGGATGAGTTATTGTACCTTTTCCGTCTCCTTTAGTACCATGGCAATGCGCACACATTTTGACATATAAATCTTCTCCATCCTTAATCATTTTAGAACTCTTGATAAAATCTGATGGAAAAGTAGATTTTCCCTTAATAATGTTATCCTTATCATTGTAATTACCACCAGCTAGAAGGTAACCATCAAGATTATCCTCAAAATTAAAAGTAGATAAATTACCTTGAGAGATAGTTCCTTTAACAGGTAGTCCATTATATTCCTCAATGTTATGTTCTTCATATGTTTCAATAGAAGGAGAACGGTACATGTTAGGCATATATTCATATCCTGGAGATGAATCATTACCACAAGAAGCTAAAGAAATAATAGCTGCAAACAATCCAATTTTTAAAAATAATTTATTCATAATTAAGCGTCTTTTTCATTAATTTCTGAAGCACCTGTTTTCAATAACAAATCCTTAACTAATTTAGTGTCACCATCTACATCAATTACCATTAGAAATTTATCATCTGTAGTTCTGTCATCAGGAGAGTCAGAAGTTCCGCCAGGATACAAACCATTTCTTACTAAATAAGTAATAGACATTAAGTGAGCTGCAAATAATACGGTACATTCAAACATAACTGGAATAAATGATGGCATATTATGGTAAAATGAGAAATTTGGCTTACCACCAATATTTTGAGCCCAGTCTATAATCATTATATTGTAAATCATAAGAGACGCTAAACTAATACCAATACAACCATAAATAAATGCTGTAATTGCCATTCTTGTTTCTTTTAATCCTAAAGCTTTATCCAAACCATGAACTGGGAATGGACTATAAACCTCTATGATTTTTATCTTGTTTTCACGGATCTCTTTTACTGAAGAAAGTAACACTTCCTCACAATCAAAAATTCCGTATATAGTATTTTTACTCATTATTTTTTCTTTTTATATTCAGATCCTGAAGATTTTAAAATAGATTTTAATTCTGCCTGTGCAATTACAGGAAAAGTTCTTGCATATAGTAGAAATAACACAAAGAAGAATCCGATAGTTCCTAAATAAATACCTATATCAATGAAAGATGGAGAGAACATTGTCCATGAAGATGGTAAGAAATCTCTATGAAGAGAAGTTACAATAATTACAAACCTTTCAAACCACATTCCAATATTTACAAAAATAGACAAGATAAAAGTCCATAGGAAACTTCTCCTGATAAATCCAAACCAGTATAATTGAGGAGTTAGCACATTACAAGTCATCATAATAGCATATGCCCACCAGTAAGGACCAGTTGCTCTATTTAAGAAAGCGTACTGTTCAAACTCAACTCCAGAGTACCAAGACATGAATAGTTCAGTAATATATGCAGTACCAACTAACGAACCTGTTAGTAAAATAATTACATTCATGTATTCAATATGTTTTATTGTTATATAAGACTCTAAACTAACTACTTTTCTTACTATAATAAGTAGAGTCTCCACCATTGCAAAACCTGAAAAAAGAGCACCTAACACAAAGTAAGGAGGGAAAATTGTAGTATGCCATCCAGGTATTACTGCCGTTGCAAAATCCATTGATACAATAGAGTGGACTGAGAATACAAGTGGAGTTGCTAGACCTGCAAGGACTAAAGAAACTTCTTCAAATCTTTGCCAATGCTTTGCTTTACCACTCCATCCGAATGAAAGAAAACTATAAAGTTGTTTTTTCATTGGTGCAGTTTTAACACTCATTCTATCTCTTATCATTGCGAAATCAGGTATAAGACCAATATACCAAAATACAACAGATACAGAAAAATAAGTTGAAATTGCAAATACATCCCATAATAAGGGAGAGTTAAAGTTTACCCAAAGTGAACCAAATTGATTTGGAATAGGGAATACCCAGTAAGCTAACCAGGGTCGACCCATATGAATAAGAGGGAAAAGTGCTGCTTGAGCAACACCAAAAATAGTCATAGCTTCAGCAGAGCGGTTAATAGACATTCTCCATTTCTGACGGAATAATAAAAGTACAGCAGAGATTAAGGTTCCAGCATGACCAATACCAATCCACCATACAAAGTTAGTAATATCCCAAGCCCAATTTACAGTTTTATTTAATCCCCAAGAACCAATACCTGTACCAATTGTATAAGCCATTGAACATACTCCCCAAATGAAAAGTACAAATGATAGAGAAAATAAAATCCACCAATATTTATTTGCTTTACCTTCTAATGGCCGAGAGATATCTTTTGTAATATCATGGTAAGTTTTATTACCTAGAATTAACGGATCTCTAATTTCTGCTTCTTTTTGCATAGTTATAGTTTAAGCTTTATTTCTAATTTTTGTTTGATAAAATACTGATGGAGCAGTATTTAAATGCTCTAATAAATCGTACTTTCTAGAATTATCTTTTAATTTTGAAATTACATGTGATTCGTCATTAGAATCTCCAAATACAATTGCATTTGTAGAACAAGCTAATGAACAAGCTGTTTGTGCATCTTTATCAGCAACTTTTGTTCCTGATTTTTTAGCATCTAACTTAATCTCTTGTATCTTCTGAATACACATACTACATTTTTCAATAACTCCTCTTGAACGAACAACTACATCAGGGTTTAATACCATTTTACCGTAATCATCATTCATGTTATAATCAAATTTATCATTATCTGAATACTGGAACCAGTTAAATCTTCTTACCTTATAAGGACAGTTGTTAGCACAATATCTTGTACCTACACATCTGTTATAAGCCATATGATTTTGACCTTCCGCACCATGAGAGGTTGCCGCAACAGGACAAACAGTTTCACACGGAGCGTGATTACAATGTTGACACATTACTGGTTGATAAACTACTTCAGGATTTTCTGAAGGATCTTCCATTTCAGCATACATCTGGATAGCTGATATTTTTTCTTCTTCTGATAATTCTCTCGTCATATCTGAAGAGAAATATCTATCGATTCTTAACCAATGCATATCTCTTGATTTTCTAACCTCTTCTTTTCCAACAACTGGCACATTATTTTCTGCATGACAAGAAATAACACAAGATGAACAACCTGTACAAAGTGTTAAATCAATTGACATATTCCAGAAATGACCTGTAGAATGATCAAATTCATCCCATAAACTTACCTCAGATGCTTTTTTATTCCCATCATGAGTAGCGTATAATACAGTTTCATTTCCTGATTTATTATCTTTTATGTAATCTGATAAAGAAGCTTCTTTTACAATTTCTCTCCCCATCATTGTATGGTGTAATTGTACAGCAGCAAACTCATGAGTTCCTTCTACTAAAGTAATAGTAGCACCACCACCATTTGAAAGAGGGTAAGCGTTTACTCCTACCTCATTACCACATTTACCAGATAATGTTCTACCGTAACCAACTGCTAAAGAAACAGTATCTTTAGCTTGTCCTGGTTGAATCATTACAGGAACATTTTCTAGAGTTTTTTCACCAACAGTAATATTTACCATACTACCATTTAATGCACCATTAGAAACATTCCAGTTTTTAACTCCTAAATCTCTTGCTGTAGTAGCCGACATTGTAAGATAGTTATCCCAACAAGCTCTAGAAAGTGGATCTGGTAATTCTTGTAACCATGGGTTATTCGATTGTGAACCATCTCCCATTGCAATCTTCTCAGCAATCTCAAACTCAATTCCTACTGATTTTATTAATTGGAAAGAAGGTACCAATGTATCCCATTCAGATTTTAGATACCATTTAAATATTGGAATCTCATTACATATTACACTATAGTATCCATTATGAAGATTCTCTTCCCAATCATAAGAATGGTAATTTTTTAAATAATCGTAATATTTTGTATTAGAACCAGACCAAGAAAGTAAAGAATCTTGAAATTGTCTTCCGTTAAATAAAGGGTTTATGGTTGGTTGCATTAAAGTAAATTCTCCATGAGATGGATTTGCATCTCCCCAGCTCTCTAGGTTGTGGTTATCCGGACAAACATAATCCATATTTATTGCTGTTTCATCCATGTATAATGAAGTAGAAACCTTCAGACTAACTTTTGCAAGTCCTGCATTAAAGTCAGATGAATCAACTAACGAATAAGATGGATTGACATTATAAGTAATCAAGGCATCAATATTTCCTGCATTCATATCAGAAATTAAAGTTGCAACATCCGTATCGTTTCCTTTCTTTAAATAAGAAGGATGACTTAAAGTTAATGTATTTTCGTAATTTCCTAAAATATCATTAATAGCGTTAACTATAAGTTGAACATCTGGATTATTACTATTACAAACTACCAACGATTTACCTTTATTATTTAATAAATCGGTTGTTATTTTTTGAATTCTACTATCTGCCGTAGATCCATTTAAAGCATTGTATAAATTAGATAATAATCCCGCTTGTTCAGAAGGTTTTATTTGTAATCTATTATCGGCATTCGATCCAGAAAGAGTTAATGTAGATTCAATCTGATAATGTTTCGACATTTTCCCATCTTCAGGTTTTCTACCAAGAGCCCATTGAGATTCTAAATCTGTATTTCCCCAATTTCCTAAAAAGTCAGCTCCAAAAGAAACAATAACATTTGCTTTATCAAAACTATAAGTTGGCAATGCTCTTAGTCCGAAAGAAGATAAATTAGCCTCTAACATTCCATTATAAGAAACTGCATCTACCTGTACATGTTTTACATTTCCATATTTTGCAGAAAAATCTTCAATTAATTTCTCTGTAGTAGGACTTATAATAGTAGAGGTTAAAAGCGCTATATTTCCACCTTTATTAGAAATTGCCTCTAATTGAGTACTAATCTCAGAATCAACTGTTGCCCAGTCTGATTCGACACTATCTTTCATAGGGTTTCTTAATCTAGCTGAATCGTATAAAGATAAAACTGAAGACTGAATTCTGGCATTTACTGCAGATTTATTAGCATCAATTTTAATAGGTCTTCCCTCTCTTGTTTTTACTAATACAGATGCAAAATCATGACCATCATAAATGGTAGAGGCATAATAATTAGCAATTCCAGGATTAATTTCTTCTGGCTTAACAACATAAGGAATTACTTTATTTACCGGAGCTTCACAAGCTGCTAAAGTTGCAGCAGCTGTCGTGAATCCTAAAAACTTTAAGAAATCTCTACGAGATGTAGAGGAAGAATCTAACTCTGAATCTCCTAAAAATTCATTTACAGGAATTTCATCAACAAATTCTTTCTGAGCTAATTTTTCTACAATAGGATCGTTATTTAGCTCTGCTAAACCTTTCCAATATTTTTTTGCTTTTGTCATGTTATATAGAAGTTATAATCTAATTTATTAATAGTGGCACTTACCACATTCTAAACCACCAATCATCTCAACAGTAATTTTACCATTATCATTTTTGGCCTTTAACTTATCGTGCATTTCAGTATAGTAATCGTTATTTTCCATGTTTACTTCTTTTTGTCTATGACAATCGATACACCACCCCATAGTTAAAGTAGGATGGTCAAATTCAATTCCATCTTTAATATTATTTTCTTGATTATTTAACTCTTCCATAGTAGCGACCTGACCTACAGTTTTTTCTTGCATATTACCATGACACTGTTGACATTCTAAACCTCCAACTGTAACATGTTGTGAATGATTAAAATAACTTAAATCTGGTAAATTATGTACTCTAATCCACTCAATTGGTTTTTGTTTATAATCTTTAATATATTCTCTAGTCTCAGGATTATATCCAACAGCATCATAAATCTTCTGGAGTTCTTCTTTACCAGTATTTGTTCCCTCAACAATATTCGCGTGACAGTTCATACATACATTTACTGATGGGATTCCAGAATGCTTACTATCTCTCGCTGAAGAATGACAATAGTTACAATCGATTCCATTATCACCAGCATGGATAGTATGAGAGAAAGCAATAGGCTGATCTGGTTGGTACTTTTCGACAACACCTATCCCCATTAAAAGATTGAAAATAATATATAAAATAAAAATAAATAGTCCTAATCCAATGATAAATTTGTTTCTATTTTTACTAACAAACCTAAGAATAGACTCTGGAACTGTTTCAGTATCTTGACTTAAACTTTCTTTCAAACTATTTTTTACAGAAACTAATACTGTAATAACAACAAATAATAGAATTAGAAAAATAACTAATTGAGTATTATTGCTCATACCTTCCTCTTCAGAGGATAGAAAATCATTTGATTTTGAAACAGATACCTCTTCTAACGGAGGATTAGCTAGATATGATAATAAAGCTTCTATCTCTTCATCCTCAAAATAAAATGCTGCCATTACAGATCCTTTATACTCTTCAAAAATTGCGATAGCATCTTTATCACCCGACTTTCTGAATGCAGCATTGTCATTAATCCAACTTTTTAACCATTCTGCATCTCTTCTTTCAGTTATTCCCTGTAAATCTGGCCCAATTAATCTACCTCCACCAATATTATGGCAAGCAGTACAATTGGTTTTGTAAAGAGCTTCCCCATCAATTTGAGCAAATGACTGTAAAGAGATAGTGAATAATACGGTTAAGAATAATAATCGTTTTTTCAATTTATTTAATAGAATCATATTTTTTAAATATTCAATTTTTTCGACTGCAAATTTAGTGTTTTAATATTTTTAATATATGAGGAATAACAGTGTTTGTGTAATTTATATTTATTCTAAATAGTACTTGCATTAATAAACATCTTACCTAAGAAAATATTAATTTATTTTTTATACTTTTGATTTATGAAAAAACAAATTCTATTTTTAATTTTACTTGCTCCAAATTTATTATTTTCTCAAAATAATTCTTATAGTACTCCTGAAATAACACCAAATACCCAGGCAGAAATAAACATGGAGGAAGGCATAAATAAATTATTACAAAAAAGTATCCGTTTGAATAAAGAAAAGAAAGGTATAGAAGGGTTTTCTGTAAAGATATATACAGGAACTAGCAGGGAAATTGCTCAAAAAACAAAATATAAATTCATGAAAAAATTCCCTAAAATAACTACAGTGAGTTACGAACGAGTAAACCCTAATTGGGTAGTAAAAGTGGGGAAATTCAGAACAAAATTAGAAGCTCAAAAACTTCAAAACACTATTAGTTCCGTATACCCGAATACCTTTATTATTAATGTAACTGTTAGAACAGGAGAGTTCAACTAAAGAGTTCTTTTTACTTCCACCTCTTCATACCCCTCTACAATATCTCCAACTTTAATATCATTAAAGTTTTCAATAGAAAGACCACATTCAAATCCTTTTTGAACCTCTTGAACATCATCTTTAAATCGTTTTAATGACGATAATTTACCTGTGTAAACTACCACTCCATTACGGATAATTCTAATTCCAGTATTACGATTCAGTTTTCCATCTAACACCATACAACCAGCAATTGTACCTACTTTAGAAATCTTAAATGTTTCTCTTATTTCAATATTACATACAATTTTTTCCTCTACATCAGGAGAAAGCATTCCTTCCATTGCAAGAGTAATTTCTTCAATTGCTTTGTAAATAATAGAATATAATCTAATATCAATTTGTTCAGATTCAGCTAATTTTCTTGCTTGTAAAGAAGGTCGTACTTGGAAACCAATAATAATCGCGTCAGAAGCAGAAGCTAACATAACATCTGATTCTGTAATCTGACCTACTGCTTTTTGGAGGATATTAACTTTAATTTCCTCAGTAGAAAGTTTCTCAAGAGAATCAGAAAGCGCTTCAATAGAACCATCAACATCCCCTTTTACAATAATATTTAACTCCTGGAAATCACCTAAAGCAATTCTTCTTCCAATTTCATCTAAAGTAATATGCTTAGTAGTTCTTACAGATTGCTCTCTTTGTAACTGCATTCTTTTAGATGCTATTTTCTTTGATTCTTGTTCGCTATCCATTACATGAAACTCATCTCCTGCTGTAGGAGCTCCATTAAGTCCTAATAATGTTACTGGAGTAGAAGGACCTGCAGACTCCACTGTTTGGCCTCTTTCATTTAATAAAGCCTTCACCTTACCAGAGTAAGAACCAGCCAACACATAGTCACCAACATTTAAAGTTCCTTTCTGAACTAAAATTGTAGTTACATAACCCTTACCTTTATCTAAAGAAGCTTCAATAACTGATCCAACAGCATTTCTATTCGGATTTGCCTTTAACTCTAACATTTCCGCTTCTAATAATATTTTTTCTAAAATTTCAGGAACTCCTAATCCCGTTTTTGCTGAAATATCTTGAGACTGTACTTTCCCTCCCCAATCTTCAACTAGTAAATTCATTTCTGCTAACTCCCCTTTAATTTTCTCAGGATCAGATGTATCTTTATCTACTTTATTAATTGCAAATATAATTGGCACATCCGCCGCTCTAGCGTGACTAATAGCCTCTTTTGTTTGAGGCATCACTCTATCATCTGCCGCTACCACTACTACAACAATATCTGTAACTTTTGCACCTCTAGCTCTCATGGCAGTAAAAGCCTCATGACCAGGAGTATCTAAGAATGAAATATTTTTTCCACTAGGTAAAGTCACCTCATAAGCACCAATATGCTGAGTAATTCCCCCAGCTTCACCAGCAATTACATTTTCTTCTCTAATATAATCTAATAAGGAGGTTTTACCGTGATCAACATGCCCCATAATAGTAACAATAGGTGACCTATCTATTAAATCCTCTTCAGAATCCTCGTCTGAAGTGTTAATACTTTCTTGAACATCAGCACCAACAAATTCTAATTCATGACCAAATTCTTCTACAATAATCTGAAGAGTTTCCGCATCAAGTCTTTGGTTCATAGTTACCATTAAACCTAAAGAAAATAAAGATGTAATAATTTCTGTTACAGGAACATCCATCATTGCAGACAACTCATTTGCAGTAGCAAATTCTGCAATTTTAATCAGCTTATTTTCTGCAGATTGTGCTTGCATTTCCTGATCCGCTATATCTCTATGAGTTTGTCTCTTATCTTTTCTGTTTCTTACAGATTTCTTTTTACCACCACCTTGTAATTTCGCTAATGTTTCTCTAATTCTTTTCTGAGTCTCCTCTGGAGAAATCTCAACAGGAGTCCTAGAAGCTCTACCCTTAGCTTGAGCCTTATTAAATTTCTTAGGATTCACCTTCTTAGTGGTAATTCTTTTTCTTTTCTTCTTTTGTGAAGCATCTCCAGAAGAGGAAGCAGCTGGTTTTTTCTGTTTAGGTTGTAATTTAGACAAATCAATTTTCTGACCTGTAATTTTGGGACCTGTTAACTTCTGAGCAGAAGCTCTAATTACACCATCCTTTTTCTCTTCCTTTACTTGTTCTAAAACAACTTTCTCGCTTGGAGATTCTTCTTTAGGAGCTTCTTCTTTTTCTTCTTTCTTTTTAGGTTCTAAATCAATTTTCCCTAAAATCTTTACTTCTTTCTTTTTGGGAGACTTTTCTACTTTCTCCTCTATACTCTCTTCCACTTCTTTAGCAACTGCTATTTTAACTAATTCCGTTTCTTTTTCAGCCTGTTCTTTCTCTGCTTTTAATTTAGCAGATAAATCAGCCGCTATCTTCTTATCTTCCTCTGCTTTTAATTTAGATTGCTCCTCTTCAAGCCTTTGATGCTCTCTCTTCTCTTCTCTTTCTAAAGCCGCAATATCTGCAGAAAGTTTTGCTTTCTTCTCAGAATCGAACTCTCCCAGAAGGTCCATATAAATATTATGTGACACTTTTGAAGATGGATTCATTCCGTCTACTCCCTTTTCTTCAAGAAAGGAAACAATTCTCTCCATACTAACATTAAACTCTTTGGCTAATTTATTTAACCTAACACTTTTTTGTTCAGACATATTTTATCTATCTATTTAATCTTCAAACTCTAATCTTAGAATTTCTAATACATTTTCTACAGTTTCTTGCTCTAAATCTGTTCTTTTAACAAGGTCTTCCGCATTAATATCCAATACACTTCTAGCAGAATCACAACCTATACCTTGAAGTGTTTCAATTACCCAAGAATCGATTTCATCAGAAAATTCTGATAAAGAAACATCGTCCTCTAATCCATCTAAATCTCTAAACACATCAATTTCATAACCTGTAAGTTCTCCAGCTAATTTAATATTATAACCTCTTTTACCAATTGCTAAAGAAACCTGATCTGGCACCATATATACAGATGCTCTTTTAGTTTCATCATTCAATTCAATTGTAGTAACTTTTGCAGGACTTAACGATCTGGTAATAAGTAAATTAATATTTTCTGTAAAATTAATTACATCAATATTCTCATTTCTAAGTTCACGAACAATACCATGAATTCTACTTCCTTTTACCCCAACACAAGCACCAACAGGGTCAATTCTATCATCATAAGACTCTACCATTACTTTAGCTCTTTCTCCTGGTATTCTTACTACTTTTTTAATAGTGATAATTCCATCAAATACCTCCGGAACTTCCATCTCAAATAATCTTTCAATAAATTCAGGAGCAATTCTAGAAAGTTCAATATGAGATTTATTATTTCTTAAATCTGCAGACTTCACAACTGCTCTTACGCTATCTCCCTTACGGAAAAAGTCTCTAGGAATTTGTTCTGTTTTTGGTAAGATTAAATCGTTACCATCATCATCTTGTAATAAAATTTCATTTTTCCAAATTTGATAAACTTCAGCATTTACAATTTCACCAATTCTGTTTTGATATTGTTTTAATATCTCATCTCTGTGTAAATCGTTAATTCTACCTACTAAGTTCTGTCTAATAGACAAAACTTGTCTTCTACCAAACTCTTCCTCAAAACTTACTTGTTCAGAAACATCTTCACCTACCTCATAATCATCTTCAATTTTTAATGCTTCAGTAAGAGTAATTTGAATATTAGAATCTTCTAATTCATCATCCGATACTACTACTCTATTTCTCCAAATTTCTAGATCTCCTTTATCAACATTAATAATTACATCAAAGATTTCAGCACCATCATATTTTTTCTCTAAAACAGTTTTGAATACATCTTCTAAGATGCTCATCATTGTTTCTCTATCAATATTCTTTACTTCTTTAAACTCCGAAAACGAATCAATTAGATTTTCAACATTCATTTTATTAATTATTTAAATTTTATTATCAGTTTAGTTTCTTTAATCTTATCCAAGGAAATGCTAACTTGCTCCACCAACACCTCTTTTTTCTTTTTTTCTTTCTTAGTAGTTTCAATTACTACAACATCATCATTAAACGAAAGTAGTTTACCTTTTACTTTGTCACCATCATTAGTTTTTATCTTTACATCTCTACCGATATTTTTAACATATTGTTCATCTACCATAAACGCTCTGTCAATACCAGGAGAACAAACTGTAAGTTGATAATCCTCAATCTCTCTCTCTAGGTTTCCTTCAATATGTCTACTAACATGTAAACAATCTCTCACAATAACACCTCCTTCTTTATCAAACAAAACTGTTATCTCATTAGAAGAGCTAATCGCTACATCCACCAAAAAATAATCTAGTTCTAAAATCTTTTCTAAAGCTAATTCTGTTACTCTTTCTTTTGATATCATATTGTATAATAAAAGAAGGGGCTACTCGCCCCTTCCATCTTTCTTCACTTAAATTCTCTGCAAAAATACTAATTTTTTACAGAATAATCAAATTTATTTACTGAACTACAATTCTTTTAGTAATAAAGCTATTGTTTGTTCTGATTTGAACCATATAAATTCCTTTGGGATATTCAGATAAATCTACTTGTTTTGTAAATTCTCCAATAAAAATATCATTATTTTCAATCAAAATTGTTTTACCGTAAGCGTCTACAATCATTAATTTAAAACCTACCATTTCCTCAGTTATAAAAGAAATATTAAACATTCCTTTTGTTGGATTCGGATAAATATTTAAGCTATTCGACTGCTCCGTATCTCCGGAAGCAATCCTGATAGAAGATAAAGTATTAAATATCTGCATAGAAGACCAAGCTGACACATTACTCTGTAAAGAATCACAAACCGAATAAACCCTCCATTTATGAGTCTTATTTGGATTTAAAGAACTTAATATTAACTCATTTGTATTTACTAATGTATAATTCCATCCAGAACCTAATTGTCTCCACATTACTTTATAACCCCAACTACCTGCTAAAGCATCCCATTCTAATTCTACAGATGAAGAAGTTATGTTTTCCTCTTCTAAATTTTGAGGAGATGTACAAGCTATTGGTCCTGGAGTCACAATAGTAGTAGTTAAAAAAGTATTCATAGAAGACCATGATGATACACTGGAACCTGAAGCATCACAAACAGAATAAACTCTCCATTTATGTGTCGCACCAGAATTTAAAGTAGTTAAAGATAAGGAATTCGTATTAACAGTATCAAACACCCAAGCAGATCCTACTTGTCTATGCATCACTACATAACCCCAACTACCAGGAACTAAATCCCAAGATAAAGTTGCTGTAGTAGATGTAATACCACTCTCTGTTAAATTTTGAGGTATTGTACAAGGATAAGGAGTAGTAAAAGTCTCTGTTGATGACCATGAAGATACTGAACTACTATCTGAACTACAAGCAGAACGTACTTCCCAATCATAAGAAGATCCAACACTCAAGCCATTTAAAATCGTCGATAAAGTCGTTAAATTCTGTACCAAAGTCCAAGAAGATCCCTGAACTCTATAACGAACATCATAATGATCGATATTCAAGACAGAAGACCAAGATAATGTTGCTTCATCAGTCTGAATATTAGATGTAGATAAAGAAGAGGGAACAGATGGAGTACAAGAAGGAACAAATACCAAAGTACTAAAAGTATTCATTGAAGACCATGATGATACACTAGAACCAGAAGAAGTACAAAGTGAATAAACTCTCCATTTATGTGTCGCACCAGAATTTAAAGTAGTTAAAGATAAGGAATTCGTATTAACAGTATCAAACAC